>DASVVC010000063.1:0-30815 GCA_036386755.1 Telluria sp. | reverse complement strand
CGTGGTGACGTTGGCAAGATTGTTCGCCGTGGTCGCCTGGCGGTCCAGGATGTGCTTGGCGCCGCTGCCGGCTGTGTAGATTAATCGATCCATGAGGGTCCCCGAAGTAAAAATACCAGCACGTCATTCCCGCGCAGGCGGGAACCCAAGTACGTGCTGATGCCAGTAGCGGCGCTGCGGACGTGGGTTCCCGCCTTCGCGGGACCGACGGTGGTGGTGGTCGCAACAATTGGCAGTGGTGCACGCTTAAGGAAAAATCATGGATAGACTCATCTACACAGCCGGCAGCGGCGCCAAGCACATCCTGGAGCAGCAGGCCACCACGTCGCACAACCTGGCCAACGTCACCACCACGGGTTTTCGCGCCCAGATCGACGCCTTCCGCGCCGTGCCCATCGTCGGCGAGAACCTGCCGCTGGCCACGCGCGCCTTCGTGGTCAACACCACGGCCAGCACCGATTTTACGTCCGGGCCCCTGCAACTGACCGGGCGCGACCTCGACGTCGCCGTCAAGGGCAAGGGCTTCATCGCCGTGCAAATGCCGGACGGCACCGAAGCCTATACCCGCAACGGCGCCCTGCAAATGAATGAAAACGGCCTGCTCACCAACACCGCCGGCTTCGCCATCCAGGGCGACGGCGGCACCCTCACCGTGCCGCCGGAAGTATCGGTGACCATCGGCGGCGACGGCACCATCTCGACCATCGCCACCACCACCAAGCCGGGCGCACCGACCATCCTCGGGCGCCTGAAACTGGTCAACCCGCCCGAGCAGGACCTGGTGCGCGGCGACGATGGCCTGTTCCGCCTCAAGAGCGGCGTCGCGGCCGAGGCCGACCCGCAAGTGGCCGTCGCCGGCGGCGCCCTGGAAGGCTCCAACGTCAGCCCGGTCGATGCCATGGTGACCATGATTTCGCTGGCCCGCTCGTTCGAACTGCAAATGAGCCTGATGAAGAATGCCGAGAACAACGCGGCGAAAGCCACCCAGATCCTCGCTTTGGGTTAACACTGGGCAGCGCATAATGGCTTCATTGATCGGTGCGTGGCGATGTTCGCCGGCCGCCGTTACTGGAGAAGACCATGATTCGTTCCCTTTTTATCGCCAAGACCGGCCTGGAAGCGCAGCAGACCAACCTGGACGTCATCACCAATAACCTGGCCAACGTCAGCACCAACGGCTTCAAACGCAGCCGCGCCGTGTTCGAAGACCTGCTTTACCAGAATGTGCGCCAGCCAGGCGGCCAATCCTCGCAACAAACCCAGCTGCCCTCGGGCCAGCAGATCGGCACCGGCGTACGCGCCGTCTCGGTCGAACGCATCCACACCCAGGGCAATCCCCAGCAGACCGGCAACTCGAAAGACGTGATGGTCAACGGCGCCGGCTTTTTCTCGGTGCTGATGCCCGACGGTACCGCCGCCTACACCCGCGACGGTTCGTTCCAGAGCGATTCGAACGGCCAGCTGGTCACCTCGTCCGGCTTCGTGGTCCAGCCGGCCATTACCGTTCCGGCCAATGCGCTCTCGCTGACCGTGGGCCGCGACGGCACTGTCTCGGTGACCCTGCCGGGAACCGGCGCGCCATCCCAGATCGGCAGCCTGCAGCTGACCACGTTCGTGAACCCGGCCGGGCTGGAGTCGAAAGGCGAAAACCTGTACGTGGAAACCGGTGCCTCGGGCGCGGCCAACACGAATACCCCGGGCACCAACGGCTCCGGCGTGCTGTTGCAAGGCTACGTGGAAACCTCGAACGTGAACGTGGTCGAGGAAATGGTCAACATGATCCAGACCCAGCGCGCCTACGAGATCAACAGCAAGGCGATCACCACGTCCGACCAGATGCTGCAAAAACTGTCGCAGCTGTAAGCGCGGCCAGGAGAACCTTCATGAAGACCATCCTCATCGTTTCCCTGCTGGCGCTGAGCGGCTGCGCCGCCACCCCGAGCTCGATCGTGCAGCGTCCCACCAGCGCGCGTCCGCTCATGGCCGAGCAGAGCGCGCCCGCCAACGGCGCCATTTACCAGAGTTCGCAGTACCGTCCGCTGTTCGAAGACCGGCGCGCGCGCCATATCGGCGACATGCTGACCATTAACATCACCGAGCGCACCTCGGCCGTGAAAGCCGGCGCCAGCTCGGGCAACAAGTCCGGCTCGGCCAGCTTTGCCGCGCCCGGCGTGATCAAGGGCGTGTTCGGGGCCGCCGTCGGGGTCGAGGGCGCCAACAAGTTTTCCGATTCCGACAACCAGAGCGCCAGCAATACCTTTACCGGCACGATCGGCGTGACGGTGACCGAAGTGCTGCCGAACGGTAACCTGATTGTGGCCGGCGAGAAGCAGGTCGCCATGAACAAGGGCGTCGAGTTCATCCGCTTCTCGGGCATGGTCAGCCCGGACAATATCGGCACCGGCAACACGGTCTCGTCGACCCAGGTGGCCGATGCGCGCGTCGAGTACCGCACCAACAGCCAGATCGACCGCGCCGAAATGACGGCGATGGTGTCCCGTTTCTTCCAGTCCCTGCTGCCATTCTGATCGGAATTTCCATGCGTGCATTCCTGAAAACCGCTGGTCTAAGCTTCACCGTGGCGCTGTCGCTGACATTGCTGCCGCAGGCCGTCCAGGCCGAGCGCCTGAAGGACTTGACCACGATCGCCGGCGTGCGCCAGAATCAGCTGAGCGGCTACGGCATCGTCGTCGGACTGGATGGCAGCGGCGACCAGACCACCCAGACCCCGTTCACGGTGCAGTCGATTGTGTCCATGCTGCAAGCGAAGGGCGTGAACATGCCGCCGGGTACCAGCTTGCAGCTCAAGAACGTGGCAGCGGTCATGGTCACGGCCTCGCTGCCGGCCTTCGCCCAGCCGGGCCAGACCATCGATATCACGGTCTCGTCCATCGGTAACGCCAAGAGCTTGCGCGGCGGCACCTTGATCATGACGCCGCTGCAAGGCGCCGATAACCAGGTGTACGCCATGGCGCAGGGCAATGTGCTGGTCGGCGGCGTCGGCGCGCAGGCGGGCGGGGCGCAGGTGCAGGTCAATCACCTGGCCGTGGGCAAGATTTCGGCCGGCGCCACGGTCGAGCGCGCCGTTGCCTCGAACCTGGGCGAGAACAACCAGATCCGCCTGGAACTGAACACCACCGACTTTTCCACCGTCGCCCGCGTGGTCGAAGCGATCAACAACCATTTCGGCCCGGACATCGCCACCGCCCTGGACGGACGGGTGATCCGCGTGCGCTCGCCCTCGTCGAGCGACCAGCGCGTGGCCTTCATCGGCATCCTGGAAGGGCTGGAAGTCAATCCGTCCAGGCTGGCCGCCAAGGTCATCATGAACGCGCGCACCGGCTCGGTGGTGATGAACCAGACCGTGACCCTGGACACTTGCGCGATTTCGCACGGCAACCTGTCGGTGACGATCAGTTCCGATCCGCAGGTCAGCCAGCCGGGGCCGTTCTCGGGCGGCCAGACCGTGGTCACCCAGAACACCCAGGTCGAAGTAAAAAAAGACCCGGGCAAGGTCGTCATGGTCAAGGGCGGCGCCTCGCTGGCCGAAGTGGTCAAGGCGATGAATGCGATCGGCGCCTCGCCGCAAGACTTGCTCTCGATCCTGCAGGCGCTGAAAGCGGCCGGATCGCTGCGCGCCGAACTCGAAATCATTTGAGGATGCCATCATGATCGGCCCATCGAACGACCTGAGCAGCAAGCTCGCCCTCGATACCAATGCCTTGGGCGGGCTCAAGCAGTCGGCCAAGGCCGGCTCCCCGGAAGCGCTGAAAACCGCGTCGACCCAGTTCGAGGCGATGTTCATCAACATGATGATGAAAAGCATGCGCGACGCCACGCCGCAGGGCGAAGGCATGCTCGACAGCCAGCAAACCAAGACCTTCACCACCATGCTCGACCAGCAGATGAGCCAGAACCTGGCCAAGCGCGGGGTCGGGCTGGCCGACGTGCTGATCCGCCAGCTGAGCACCACCGCCGCCAATGCGCAGGCGCTGGCGATCAATGGCGACCCGCTGTCGCAGCCGGCCCAGCCGATTGCGATTGCCGGCGACCAGCCCGCCAGGCGCATCGCCATGCCGCCCGGGCGCGATGCCGGCGAAATGATCACCTCGCCCGCTGCGCTGCTCACGCCCGCCATGCCAGGCACCCCGGCGGCTCCGTCCACACCCGGCGTGAGCGCCAGCGGGCGGCCGCAGTCGCCGCACGTGCGCGCGTTCCAGGAAAAACTGGGCGCGCATGCCGACGAAGCGGCGCGCGCCACCGGCATTCCGGCCAAGTTCATGCTCGGCCAGGCCGCGCTCGAATCGGGCTGGGGCCGGCGCGAAATCCGCAATGCCGACGGCGGCACCAGCCATAACCTGTTCGGCATCAAGGCCGGTCCTGGCTGGACTGGCAAGGTTGCCACGGCGGTCACGACCGAATATGTCAACGGCAAGCCGCAAACCAAGGTCGAAAAATTCCGCGCCTACGATTCGTATGCCGACAGTTTCAAGGATTACGCGAAACTGATCACCAACAACCCGCGCTACGAAAAAGTGCTGGCCAACGCCCAGGATGCGGCCGGTTTCGCCCATGGCTTGCAGAAAGCCGGTTACGCCACCGATCCACTGTACGCGGCCAAGCTGACCAAGATCATCCAGCGCAACCTGGCATAGGCAGGCTAGGTGATTCAAGTTTTTTGATAACTTGCCGTAGACAGAGATATTCAAGGAAAGAAACCACATCATGTCTGGAAATCTCCTCAACATCGGCAAGACCGGATTGTTCGCAGCGCAAGTGGGCCTGTCCACGACCGGGCACAATATCGCCAACGCCAACGTGGCCGGCTACAGCCGCCAGACGGTGGTCCAGTCGAGCGGCATCGCCCAGAACTATGGCTATGGTTTCGTCGGCAGCGGCACCGAAATCGAGCAGATCAAGCGCTATTCCGACAGTTTCCTGAACGGCCAGGTGCGTTCCGCCCAGACCCAGGTCAGCTCGCTCGACGCGTTTTATTCCCAGATCAGCCAGGTCGACAACCTGCTGTCGGACTCCACCTCCGGCCTGTCGCCGGCCTTGCAGGACTTTTTCAAGGGCGTGCAGGACATGGCCTCGAACCCGTCCTCGGCCGCCTCGCGCCAGGCGGTGCTGTCGAACGGCGAGTCGCTGGTGGGGCGCTTCCAGGGCATCGACGACCGCCTGAGCGAGATCCGCGAAGGCGTCAACAGCGAAATCACGACCAAGGTCGGGGTCATCAATTCCTACGCCCAGCAGATCGGCCAGCTCAACGACAAGATCGCCCAGCTGACCACCGGTTCCGGCGCCGAGCCGAACGACCTGATGGATGCGCGCGACCAGCTCATCGCCGACCTGAACAAGGAAGTCAAGACGACCGTCACGCGCGGCAACAACAACAGCCTGACGGTGGCGATCGGCAGCGGCCAGCCGCTGGTGGTGGGCAACAAGGCCTTCGAACTGGCGGCCACCACCTCGCCGACCGACCTGAGCCGGGTGCAGGTCGGCCTGGTGACCGGCGGCAAAGTGACCGTGCTGTCCGACAGCACCTTCAGTGGCGGCGAACTGGGCGGCCTGATGGAATTTCGTTCCGGTACCCTCGACCGTACCCAGAATTCGCTGGGCCGGGTGGCGATCACCCTGGCCTCCACCTTCAACGCCCAGCACCGCCTCGGCATCGATGCGGCCGGCAATCCGGGCGGCGATTTCTTCACGGTCGGCGCGCCCGTGGTTGGACGCAACATCAATAACGCGGTCGGCAGTACCACCGACGTCAAGGCCGCCATTGTCGACCCGGCCGCGCTGACCCAGAGCGACTACAGCGTCAGCTATGACGGCAGCAATTACACGGTCACGCGCCTGTCGGACAAGAAACCGTTCCCGATCACCCCGTTTCCGCAGACCGGCCCGCAGACCATCGATGGCGTGGCGTTTACCGTCACCGGCAGCGCCGCCGCCGGCGACAGCTTCCTGGTGCGCCCGACCATCAACGGCGCCTCGGATTTTTCGATGAAGGTCAACGAGCGCAACTCGATCGCGGCGGCCGCGCCGATCAGCACCAGTATGCCGCTCAGTAACAAGGGCACGGTGACCATCAGCGAAGGCGCGGTCGACGCTTCCTACCTGACGCCGGGCAATGCCTTGACGGCGCCGGTCAACCTGACCGTGGGCGGCGCCCCGGCGGCGCTGTCCGGTTTCCCGGCGGGCCAGGCCGTCACCGTCACCACCAATGGCGTGCCGACCACGTATCCGGCCGGCACGCCCTCGATTCCATTTACTGCCGGGGCCAACTACAACTTCGGCGGCGTCAACCTGAAATTCGCGGGCACGCCGGTGGCGGGCGACACTTTTACAGTCAGCCCCAACAGCAACGGCACGGCCGACAACCGCAATGCGCGCCTCCTGGGCAACCTGCAGACCAAGCCGATCCTGGACGGCGGCAAGGCCACCTACCAGTCGGCCTACGCCGAGCTGGTCAGCTTTGTCGGCAACAAGACGCGCGAAGTGCAGGTCAACAGCCAGGCCGGCGACACCTTGCTCAAGCAGGTCACGGCGGCCCAGCAGGACGTGTCGGGCGTGAACCTGGATGAAGAAGCGACCAACCTGCTCAAGTACCAGCAAGCCTACCAGGCGGCCGGCAAGGTGATGCAGATGGCCAGTACGCTGTTCGACACGGTCCTGTCGATCGGTCGTTAATTTACATTAGTCGGTTCGTTAAGTCGGGGAAACAGCATGCGCATCAGCACCAACACCATCTACGCCAACGGCACCGGCCAGCTCGGCAGCTTGCAGAGCCAGCTGGCCAAGACCCAGATGCAGCTGTCGACCAACCGCCGCCTCGTGACGGCCGCCGACGACCCGGTCGCGGCCGCGCGCGCGCTCGAACTGACCCAGTCGCAATCGGTCAACGAGCAGTTCAAGGTCAACCGCATGAAC
The DNA here is from genome assembly GCA_036386755.1 of Telluria sp. Taxonomy (GTDB): domain Bacteria; phylum Pseudomonadota; class Gammaproteobacteria; order Burkholderiales; family Burkholderiaceae_D; genus Telluria_A. Next base: position 23,885 of record DASVVC010000063.1, on the reverse strand, counting down.
GCCAACAGTTCGCTGGGGCAGGTCGAAGGCGCGCTCACCAGTGCGACGACCCTGATGCAGGAAATCCAGCGCTTGTCGGTGTACGCCGGCAATGGCTCGCTCACGCCGCCGGACCGCGAAGCGATCGCGATCGACCTCGAATCGCGCATGCAGGATTTGCTGGCCGTGGCCAATACCGAAGATGGCGTGGGCGGTTACCTGTTTGCCGGCCACCGCGCCAATACCCAGCCGTTCAGCCAGACCGCCGGCGGCGCCCAGTACAACGGCGACCAGGGCCAGCGCATGTTGCAGGTCGGCTCCTCGCGCACGATGCCGGTGAGCGAAACGGGCAACGCCATTTTCGAACGCAACATGACCGGCAACGGCGACTTCCAGACCCGCGCCGCCCCCGGCAACACCGGTTCAGGCCTGATTTCGCCGGGCACGGTGACCGACAAGTCGCAGCTGACCGGCCACAATTACAGCGTGACGTTCGCGGTGACGGCCACCACGCCGCCGGTGACGACCTATATGGTGACGGACACCACCACCAACGAATCGATTCCGCGCCCGCCGGCAGTGGCCACGCCGCAGCCGTACAAGACCGGGCAGCAGATCGCGTTCGACGGCATGGCGATGGACGTCAAGGGCGAACCGGGCAACGGCGACAGCTTCACGACCGAACCGAGCGTGAACCAGTCGGTGTTCAAGACCATTACCGACCTGGTCGCGTCGCTGCGCCAGCCGGTCATCGGTGCCGGCGGCAAGGCCCAGCTGGCCAACAACCTGACTGTGGCCAATGCCAACCTCACGTCCTCGCTCGACAACATTTTGTCGGTGCGCGCCTCGTTCGGCTCGCGCATGCAGGAACTCGACTATCTCGACAGCGCCGGGTCGGACCGCGACATCCAGTACCAGACTGCCATCTCGAACCTGGTCGACCTGGACATGGTCAAGGCCTTGTCGCAGTTCGCGCAGCAGCAGACCACGCTCGAAGCGGCGCAGAAATCGTTCAAGGCGTTGTCGGGCTTATCGCTGTTTAATTACATCGGGTAGAGACATAGCGGGAACGACCGGCGCCGGCGCCGGTCGCGGCGTAGCGGCCAGGCGCGGCACCCGGCGTGCCGTTTCGATACCCTGGTTGAACAGCACCTGGAACGGATTGCCCAGGTAAGGCAGCACCATCACGATCACCAGCATGCCCACTCCCAGGGTGATCGGAAACCCAATCCCGAAGATGTTCAGCTGCGGCGCGGCGCGCGTGAGGATGCCGAGCGCCACCTGGGTGATCAGCAGCGCCGCCACGATCGGCAGCGACAGATGCAGCCCGGCGCTGAAGATCAGCCCGCCCCACTTGGCCATTTCCCATTCGGCGGACGACGACATCGGCGTGGCCGAAATCGGCATCGTGATAAAACTCTCGGCCAGCGCTTCGAGCAGCACCAGGTGCGCGTTGGCCGCCAGGAACGCCATGGTCGCGATCAGCGCCAGGAACTGGCTGACGGCCGACGAACGGCCCTTGGTCAGCGGATCGAAAAAGCTGGCAAAGCCCAGGCCCATGGTCAGGCTGCAGATTTCGCCCGCCATTTCGATGGCGGCGAACACCAGGCGGATGGCAAAGCCCATCGCCACGCCGATCAGCAATTCCTGCACCAGGATCAGCAACCCCGCCATCGACAGGGGATCGGCCGCCGGCAGCGCCGGGATGGCCGGGGCGATGATGCTCGCCAGCAGTACGCCGAGCGCGACCTTCACCGTCGTCGGCACGCTGGCGTTGCCGAACAGGGGTGCGGCCGTGATCAGGCCGAGGATGCGGGTCAGCGGCCACAAGAGGCCGGCGATCCACGCATTCATCTCGATGCTGGTGAGGGTGATCATGCGAGGGTAATCATGCGGTGAAGCGCGCGCCGGCGCGCGTCAGTTGACCAGGCCGGGAATGCCCGAAAACACCTGGCGCATGTAGTCGAGCATGACCGCCAGCATCCATGGCCCGGCCACGATCAGGGCGACAAAAATGCCGACCAGCTTGGGGATAAACGACAGGGTCGCTTCATTGATCTGGGTCGCGGCCTGGAAGATGCTGACGATCAGGCCGATGATCAGGGCCACCAGCAGCATGGGCGCGGCCACCATCAGGGTCACTTCCATGGCCGTGCGGCCCATCGTCATTACGCTTTCGGGGGTCATGGCGGGCCTCGCTAGTAAAAGCTCTGGGCGAGCGAGCCGAGCAGCAATTGCCAGCCATCGACCAGCACGAACAGCATCAGCTTGAAGGGCAGCGAAATGACGGCCGGCGACATCATCATCATCCCCATCGACATCAGTACCGACGCCACCACCATGTCGATGATGAGAAACGGAATGAAGATGGCGAAACCGATCTGGAACGCGGTCTTCAGTTCGCTGGTGACAAAAGCCGGAATCAGGATCCGCAGCGGAATGTCTTCCGGTCCCTGCAAGGCGGCCGAACGCGAAATCTTGACGAACATGGCCAGGTCGGCCTGGCGCGTCTGGCGGATCATGAAGGTTTTCAGCGGCGCCACGGCGCGCTCCATGGCGACATTCATCTCGATCTTGTTTTCTTGCAGCGGCTGGTAGGCGTCCACGTAAATCTTGTCGAACACCGGGCCCATCACGAACAGGGTCAGGAACAGCGCCAGCCCGACCATGACCTGGTTGGGCGGGGCCGACTGGGTGCCGATCGCCTGGCGCAGCAGGGACAGCACGATGATAATGCGGGTAAAGCTGGTCATCATCAGCAGCACCGCCGGGATGAACGACAGCGCCGTCATCAAGAGCAGCGTCTGGACCGGCAGCGAGTACGCCGTGCCGCCGCCCGGCGCCGGCGCGCTGGTGAAGGTCGGGATGCCCGGTGCGGCTAGCGCCAGGACCGGCACGCACAGGGCCAGCAACGCCAGCCAGTGCGTGCGGCGTGCCAGGGACGATGTCGGCTTAGCGTCCATTGCGTTTGTCGATCGTCTGTTTCAGCCACTCGGCGAACGTGCCGGACGCGGGCCCGTTGGCGAGCACCGCGGGGCCGCCCGGCGTTTCCTGCCGGGGCATGGTGGCCAGCGCGTTGATGCGGCCGGGCGAGGCGCCCACCACGATCCACTGGTCGCCCACTTCGATGACGACGACGCGCTCGCGCCCGCCCAGGCTGAGCGCGCCGATGGTGCGCATCTGGGCCGCGCCGGCGGCCGCTTGCGGGCCGAAGCGCTTCATGAACCAGACCATGGCGCCCAAGAGGGCCAGGACCAGGGTCAGGGCGAAAATGGTTTGCAGCAGGTTGCCGGCCGACGGTCCGGCCATCGGACCGGGCGCGGCCTGCACGGCGGCGGCCGCAGGCAGGGTGGCGACGCGCGCAGGAGCAGGGGCGGCCGGCGCAACAGCGGCAGCGCCGGCCTGCGGCTCGCTGGCGACCACCGGCGCAGGAACGGAAGCAGCCGGCGCCGATGCAGCCGGAACCGATGCTGGAACGGACGCCGCCGAAACCGATGCGGGCGCGGACGCAGCCGCCCCGGCGGCGGCAAACCCCGGCGCCAGGCTGCACGCCAGCGCCACGGCGGCAAGCAGGCGGGCCGTCATTTATTGAGTTTTCGAATCCGTTCGGACGGCGTGATGATGTCCGTCAGGCGAATACCGAATTTATCGTTCACCACCACCACCTCGCCCTGGGCGATCAGGCAGCCGTTGACCAGCACGTCCATCGGCTCGCCGGCCAGGCCGTCGAGCTCGACGACCGAACCCTGGGCCAGTTGCAGCAGGTTCTTGATGGCGATCTTGGTCCGTCCCAGCTCGACCGTGAGCTGGACCGGGATGTCGAGGATGAAGTCGATATCGTTCGGCGTGTCCGGCTTGGTGCCCTTGTTCGAAAAATCCTTGAACACGGCCGCGCTGGCTGCCTGGCTTTGCAGGGCTTCGGCTTCCGCCTTGGCCTGCTCGGCAATGGCCGCGCCCCAGTCGTCCATCGCGTCGTCATCGGTAGTATCGGACATAGTGCTCTCCTAAATTATTTGGTGTCCGCATTGGCGAGCAGTTTCTCGACCTTTAGCGCATATTGTCCGTTGAGCACGCCATACGTGCAATCCATCACCGGCACGCCATCGACGGTGGCCTGGATCTGTTCGGGTACGTTGAGGGGGACGATGTCGCCCACCTTGAAATTAAGAATCTCGTCGAACGAGGCGCGCGCCGTGCCCAGCACCGCCACCAGCTCGACTTCGGCGATCTGGATCTGCTGCGTCATCAGGCGGATCCAGCGTTTATCGACTTCCAGCGCCTCGCCCTGCAGGCTGGAGGTGAGCGTGTCGCGGATCGGTTCGATCATCGAATACGGCATGCAGATGTGGATCTGGCCGCTCACCGAGCCGAGCTCGATGGTGAAGGTCGACGACACCACCACCTCGTTCGGGGTGGCGATGTTGGCGAACTGGGTATTCATTTCGGAGCGGATGTACTCGAACTCGACCGGATACACCGGTTCCCACGATTTCGCATACGAATCGAACACGATATCGAGGATGCGCAAGATGATGCGCTGCTCGGTCTGGGTAAAATCGCGCCCCTCGACCCGGGTATGGAAGCGCCCGTCGCCGCCGAACAGGTTGTCGACCAGCAAAAACACCAGGCCCGGATCGAACACGATCAGGGCCGTGCCGCGCAGCGGCTTCATGTGGACCAGGTTCAGGTTGGTCGGCACCACCAGGTTGCGGATGAATTCGCTGTATTTGGAGACCCGCACCGAGCCGACCGACACTTCGGCGCTGCGGCGGATGTAGTTGAACAGGCCGACCCGCAGCAAGCGCGCGAAACGCTCGTTGATGATCTCGAGCGTCGGCATGCGCCCGCGCACGATCCGTTCCTGCGTGGCCAGGTTGTAGGTGCGTACGCCCGTGTTGTCTTCGGGCGCGGAGGCTTCGTCGGCATCGCCGTTGACGCCCTTGAGCAGCGCATCGACTTCTTCCTGCGAGAGAAAATTATCGGCCATGGCGCGTCACTGGATGATGAACTGGGTGAACATGACTTCGTTGACTTCCTGCGGCTCGTCGTGTTCGACGAACGGCTTCTTGATCGCTTCCATGACTTCCTCGGCCAGGCGGGTCTTGCCTTCCACCGTGGTCAGCTCCGACGCCTTCTTGGCCGACAGCAGCAGCAGCACGCGGCTGCGCACCTTCGGCATGTTGTTCTTGACCAGGTCGGCCTGCTCCTGGCCCGCCATCTCCAGCGTGATCGACACCTGCAGCATGTGCTCTTCTTCGGCGTCCGGCTGCAGGTTGACGGTAAATACTTCCAGCGGGGCGAACACCGGCGGCGCATGCGCCTTGGCGGCCTTTTTCTTCTTTTTCGTCGGCTTCGAGGTCTCTTCGGCGTCGTCGCCCTTGTCATGCATCAGGAACCAGCCAGCGCCGCCACCGCCCAGCACCAGCACGGCCACGATCGCGCCGATCATGGCCATTTTCTTCGACGGCGGCTTGACTGCCGCGTCAGGGGGGGCTGCAGCTTTCATGTTTGCTTTCGCTTTCAAAGTACCTCAGGACGGCGTCGTTGGTTCATGCCGTCATTATGTCATTATCGCGAAGAAATGAGCGGGCAGATGCGTGGAAAACAGGCCCGATCGCGGCCCAACTCGTCGCTTGCCATCGACATCCGATGCGCTTTTCATACGGGCGTCCGCTTGCGGCGACCACTTCATGGCCGACAAGCCTAGGCAGATCGACAACAGGGCTTGCCGTAGCGGCTTGGCCCCGCGTCATCAGGCGAAGGTGTCGACCATGCCAAGGCGTCCACCCTGGACCGGGGTCTTGGCCGCCAGGCGCTCGTTGGCGTCGGCCGCGCTGCCGTTGACGGCGCCGCGCAGGGCGCCGCTGGCGTCACCGCCGCCGCCGGCCATGGCGCGTTCACCCTGGTCCTGGCGCTGCTCCGGCATGCCGGCGTTGACGCTGGCGTTGCCCAGCGAAATGCCGCTCTCGTCCATCATTTCGCGCAGTTTCGGCATGGCGTTTTCGAGTGCCTGGCGTACTTCCAGCTCGCCGGACGAGAACGTCACGCTGGCGTTGTCGCCGCTGATGTTGAGCACTACCTGGACCGGGCCCAGGTCGGGCGGATTGAGGGTGAGGGTGGCGCTCTGTTCCTTGCCGGCCACCATCCAGACGATTTTCTGGCCGACCTGGTTGTCCCAGGCCGGGGTGCCGACGCGCGCCGACAGCTTGTCGGCGCCGGCGTTGGCGGCCTGCGCCAGGCCGAGCGCGGCTTGCTGCAGCGGCGCGCCGACCGGTGCCGGTTCGGCTGCCTTGGTGTCGATGGCGATGGCCTCCGGCAATTCGCGCGCGCTGCTTGCCAGCTTGGCCGCGTCGCCCGGGGCGGCTGCCGTTTGCAGGGCCGCCGTTTGCACTGGTGCTGCGCCGTTCTGCGCCTGGGTATCGGTGGCAGTGCCGGCGGCGCGCGGCATGGCGCCTTCCAGCAGGGCGCGCAGGTCGCCTTGCGGGGCGGCGTCGGCCTCCATGCTCAGGACCGGTTCGGCAGGACCGCCCAGCGCGCCGACAGCGGGCGGGGTAGGGGCGCCGTCGACCGTCGGGAAGCGGCCGGCCGCTGCCATGATGGGCGCGGTAAAGGCGGCCAGTGCCGCGTCGGCCGCCAGGCCCGGATCGGCGAGGGCGCCGGCGCCGGTGGTGGCGGCGCGGCTGGCGGCCAGGGTGCTCCAGACCGGATCGGTGGCGACCGGTGCAGTCGCCGCTTGCGCCGGCTGGGTCAGGCTGGCGACCAGGGCCAGCATGTCGGTCAGGGGCAGTTCGGCGCGCGCGGCGGCGGCGGCGGCACTGTCGGCGGCTGCCGCTGCCGCTGCTGCTGCGGCGCTGTCGTCGGTGGCCGGGCCGGCGCCCTTCTCGCCCGGCTGGGCGTTGGCGCTGCCGCCGTTGGCCGGCGCAGCCGGGCGGGCCGGGGCGGCGTCTGGCGTGGGCGCGGCGGCCTGTTCGGCCTTGGCGCCTTGTTCCACGCGCGCGGCGGGGGCTTTCTCGGCCGGGCGCGGCGCGGCGGGCTTGGCGGCGGCTGGCGCCGGCGGCGGCTGGCTCGTGCTCTGGCGCTGCGCGATTTCGCGCGAGAGCGTCTGTCCGAACTGGACCGCTGGTTGCGCGGCTGCGGCATTGCTGCGCGCCGGGGCCGGGTTGGCGTTCAGGGCTGCCAGTTGCTGGGCGATGGGAGAAGTGGACATGGCGGGCGATCGGTTGGTGATAGTGTTGGCGGCAGGTGCATCAACGTTTGTAATAAGCCTGGCGGGCGGCGTGTTCGTCCATCTGTTTCTGGTCGCGCTTGTTTTCCAGGCGCAGTGCTTCGGTGGCCGCGCGCTCGTTCAGGGTGCGGTACGACACGCGCTTTCTCTCGCTGGCCTGCCACAAACCCTTTTCCACCGCGCTGCGGTGATGGGCGTGCTTGACGATCTCGCGCTGGCCCATGATGGCGTGCTCCAGCTTGCCCATGAAGGCGATGAAATTGGCGTACGCCATCGGCGTGATGCCGTTGCGCTGGGCCGCGTCCAGCTTTTGCGCGTAATCTTCCAGGTAGCCGAGCAGCATCTGCAACTTTTGTTCGGTCTCTTCGGCCGCCTTGAGCGCCACGCCCAGCCGCTTGGCGGCGTCGTCCGTGTCGCGCTGGGCCAGTTCGAGCAGGGTATCGAGGACGGTTTGTTTTGCCATAATGCATCATTATAGGCATCCCGGCGGCTATCCCATCACGAGAATAGAGCGGTCAATTCGGCCAAGCTCTGCGGCATGCCGATGTTGTCGCCGATCTCCTGGCACAGGAAAGCTTCGATCTTGTCGTTCAGGGCGATGGCCTGGTCGAGCACCGGGTCGCTGCCGTGGGCGTAGGCGCCGACCGTGATCAGGTCGCGCGAGCGCTCGAAGCGCGAGTACAGTTGCTTCAGGCGGCGCGCCGCGTGCTGGTGGGCGGTGCTGGTGATCGTGTGCATGGCGCGGCTGATCGACTGTTCGATGTCGATGGCCGGATAGTGCCCGGCTTCGGCCAGGCGCCGGTTGAGCACGAAGTGGCCGTCCAGGATGGCGCGCGCCGAGTCGGCGATCGGGTCCTGCTGGTCGTCGCCCTCGGTCAATACGGTATAGAACGCGGTGATCGAGCCGCCGCCCTGCAGGCCGTTGCCGGCCCGTTCCACCAGCACCGGCAGCTTGGCGAACACCGACGGCGGATAGCCCTTGGTGGCCGGCGGCTCGCCGATGGCCAGGGCGATTTCGCGCTGCGCCATGGCGTAGCGGGTCAGCGAATCCATGATCATGAGCACGTTCTTGCCCTGGTCGCGGAAATGTTCGGCGATCGCCGTGGTGTACGCCGCGCCTTGTAGGCGCATCAGTGGCGGGGTGTCGGCCGGGGCGGCCACGACGGCGGCGCGCGCCAGCCCTTCCGGCCCGAGGATGTGTTCGATGAATTCCTTGACCTCGCGGCCGCGTTCGCCGATCAGGCCGACCACGACCACGTCGGCCTTGGTGTAACGCGCCATCATTCCCAGCAGCACCGATTTGCCGACGCCGGAACCGGCGAACAGGCCCAGGCGCTGGCCGCGCCCGACCGTGAGCATGGCGTTGATCGCGCGGATGCCGACGTCGAGCGTGTCGACGATGGGCGCGCGGTCGAGCGGATTGGCGGGACGCACGTTGATCGGCCCGCTCTCGTCGGTGAGCAGGGGGCCGAGGCCGTCGAGCGGGCGCCCGGCGCCGTCCACCACCCGGCCCAGGAGGCCATTGCCGACCGGCAGGTGGCGCGCGCGGTCGCTCGGGCGGCGCCGTGGATGGGCCACCGAGCCCGGACGGGGCAGGGTGGCTTCGACCGGCAGCACCTTGGTGCCTGGCACGATGCCTTCGACATCGCTTTGCGGCATCAGGAACAGCCGGTCGCCGTCGAAACCGACCACTTCGGCTTCGACCCGGTTACCGCTCGGCATGGGGATGGTGCAGGCGCTGCCGACGGCGAGCTTGAGGCCCACGCATTCCATCACCAGCCCGGCCACGCGCGTGATGCGGCCCGACACCTGCTGCGGCTCGACAAAGCCGACCAGGGTGGCGCAGTCGCGCAGGTAGGCCGACCAGCGCGCGGTGTGCTTGTCGGGCGTGGCGACGGGATCGGTGTCGCTCATCGGGCCAGCCACTCCACGTCGTTCTTGCCCAGCGCATTGGCCAGGCGCTGCCAGCGCACCTCGGCCTGGGCGTCGATCTGGTTACTGGCGGTATCGATCTTGCAGCCGCCACGGCCGATCTGGGCGTCGTCGACCACGCGCCAGCCGCCCTTGTCGAGTTCGTCGCCGATCTGCTCGCGCACCAGGCGCGCGTCATCCGGGTTGAGCATGAGGATGGCCGGCTGCTGCAGCACCGGCAGGTAGGAAATGGCGTCGCGCACCACCGGGATGATCAGCTCGGGCTTGACCTCGAGCGCGGTGCGCAGCATGTTCCTGGCCAGCTGCAGGGCCAGCTCCAGCATGTCGTTGGCGATGCTCTCGTCGGCCTGGGTGAGCGCCTGGGCGAAGGTGGCGGCGATCGACTGGAGGTTGGCCAGCTCGGCCGCAGTCGCTTCCAGCCCCTGCGCATGCGCGTCCGCGTAGCCGTCCGCATGGCCGGCGGCATGCCCGGCCTCGTAGCCTTCCTGACGCGCCTGCTCGCGGATGGCGGCGATTTCTTCGTCGGTGGGCAGCGCGGGCGCGGGCGGCGCGCCGGGCAGCGGTTCTTCCAGGCGGGTGTCGAGAAAGACCGGTTCCGGTTCCGGCACCCGGTCGAAGGAATTCATTTCCCAGCGCTGGTACGCGGTTTGCAGTTCTTTTGGAAGGGTAGCCATCAGACGAAGGAATCCTCACCTTTGCCAAGCACGATCTGGCCTTCGTCGGACAGGCGGCGCACGATCTGCAGGATCTGTTTTTGCTGGGTTTCGACTTCGGACAGGCGCACCGGCCCTTTCGATTCGAGGTCTTCGCGCATCATCTCGCCGGCGCGCGCCGACATGTTGCGGAAGATCTTTTCGCGCAGTTCCTGCGAAGCGCCCTTGAGCGCCATGATCAGCATTTCGGACTGCACTTCGCGCAGCAGCAGCTGGATGCCGCGGTCGTCGATGTCGATGATGTTGTCGAACACGAACATCTCGTCCATGATCTTCTGGGCCATGTCGTTGTCGTAGTTCTTGATGTTGTCCATCACCGAACCTTCTTGCTCGCCGCTCATGAAGTTGAGGATTTCGGCCGCCGCGCGCACGCCGCCCAAGGACGATTTCTTGATGTTCTCGTTACCCGAGAGCAGCTTGGTCAGCACGTCGTTCAGTTCGCGCAAGGCGGCCGGCTGCACGCCGTCGAGCGTGGCGATACGCAGCACGACGTCGTTGCGCAGGCGGTCGGTGAAGTTGCCGAGGATTTCGCAAGCCTGGTCGCGCTCTAGGTGGACCAAAATCGTGGCGATGATCTGCGGGTGTTCGTTGCGGATCAGTTCCGACACCGACGAGGCGTCCATCCACTTCAGGCTTTCGATGCCGGACGCGTCCTTGCCGCCCAGGATGCGCGAGAGCAGCACCGCGGCCTTGTCGTCGCCCAGCGCCTTGGTCAGCACCTGGCGGATGTATTCGTCCGAATCGAGCCCGACCGTGGAAACGAGTTCGGTCTGTTCGCGGAACGAATCGAGCACCGTGACCACCTGTTCGTGCTGCACGTTTTTCATCATCGCCATGGCCGCGCCGAGTTTGAGCACCTCGCGCGGGCCGAGAAAGCGCATCACTTCGGCCGCCTCGGACTCGCCGATGGCGAGCATCAGAATGGCGGCCTTCTGGATTCCATTATCATTCATTTGTACCTACCCATGCCTTGATGACGTTTGCGACGATGCGCGGATCTTCCTGCGCCAGTTTCTTGGCCAGCGCCAGGTTGGCGCGGTAACTGTGGTCCTGCGCCGTTTCGGCCGCGGCTTCGGCTTCCTCGGCGGCCGCCGCCGCTTCCGCGAGGCTGGCCTCGTCGGCTTTTTCTTCCTCGGCGGCGGTCGGCTCGGGCGGCACCTCGTGGGCCTTGTCGAACTTGGTCATGACCGGGCGCAGCATCGGGCGCAGCAGGCGGAAATACAGGAACGCGATGATGCCGGCCACGAACAGGTACTTGGCGATGTCCTTGGCCAGCGGCAGGTTGGCCGGGTCGCGCCACCAGTCGAGCGTCGGCGCCGGCACGTCCGGCTTGTCGACGCCGTCGAAAGCGGCATTGGTCACGTTGAGCGTGTCGCCACGCTCCTTGCTGTAACCCATCGCTTCCTTGACCAGGTCGTTGATCTGGGCGACCTGGGCGGCCGAGAGCGGCGTGACCGTGACCTTGCCGGTCCTGGCGTCGACCGAACGGCGATGGTTGACCAGCACGCCGACGGTCAGGCGCTTGACCAGGCCCATCGGACGCTGCTCGTAGCGGATCGTCTTGTCGACTTCGAAATTGGTGGTGGTGTCCTTGCGCGTCGGGCCGGTCGTGACGGCCGGGGCCGCGCCAGGGGCGCCGGTGGCGGTGAGCGGCGCCGTGGCCAGGCCCGGCGGCTGGTTCGAGAGCGCGCCCGGCACGCCGGCCGGGTTGACGCTGCCGGGGCCGTTCGCTTCGGACGTCTGCTGGCTGCGGATCGACTGCGGCTCCGGCGGGGAATTGGGCTTGTAGACTTCGGCGGCGGTGTCGACCTGGGCGAAGTCGATGTCGGCGGTCGCTTCGGCGCGCACGTTGCCGGGGCCGACCAGCGGCGTGATCAGCGACTCGACCTGCTTGATGATGTTTTTCTGGACCGCTTCGACGTATTTGAGCTGGTTCGGGTCGAGCTTACGGGCATTGTTCGTTTTGTCGGGGTCCGACAGCAGGTTGCCGGCCTGGTCGACCACGGTGACGTTCGAGACCGGCAGTTCGGACACGCTCGACGCCAGCAGGTGGACGATGGCGTTGACCTGGGCCTGGTCGATCACGCGCCCGGTTTGCAGATTCAACAACACCGACGCGGTCGGCTTTTGCTGCTCGCGCACGAACACCGACGGTTTCGGCAGCGCCAGGTGCACGCGCGCCGAGCTGACGGCGGCGATCGACTCGATCGAGCGCGCCAGTTCGCCTTCGAGCGAGCGCTGGTAATTGACTTGTTCGTGGAACTGGGACACGCCCAGTTTCTGGTTTTCCATCAGCTCGAAGCCGACCGTGCCGCCCTTGGGCAAGCCTTGCGCGGCCAGCTTGAGGCGCACGCCGTGGACCTGCTCGTTGGGTACCATGATCGAGGCGCCGCCGTCGGAGAACTTGTACGGCACCGCCATCTGGTCGAGCGAGGCCATGATGGCGCCGCCATCCTTGTCGCTGACGTTGGTAAACAAGACGCCGTATTCGACGCGCTGGCTCCACATCCACACGCCCAGCATCAGCGCCAGCACCGCCGCGATGCCGAGACCGCGGATGAAATTCTTTCCGAGCGGAGTCTGCAGGAACGTCGGGGGCGGCGTGTCCTGTTGGGGGATATCGACGAGTTCTTCTGCGGTTGCAGCTGCCATGGTGGTGGGTGTCCGACGGGCCAGGCCCGAAACTGGTAGGAATTTCCCAAACCTGCGCAAAGGTTGGGGCTCAGACGCCATTATGTGGGGCAGGGGCCCCGCTCAAAGCATCGAACAGAGCGCGCTTTCGGGCCCTGCTCGACGGCCCGGCTCGCCACCCAGGTGCTATTCTGGCACCCTGACTTCGCTGGTCTATGTATTGTACGCCCGGCAGTGTGAACAGAGGAAACGACATGAATGTGAACGGAATCGGATCGGACCGGATCGAAGCCATGATGGCCCAGCTCAAGGCGGCGTCCACGCGCCCGGCCGGCGGTGTCGTGCCTTCGGTCAAGATCGCACCCGAGCCGGCCGTCGCCAAGGTCGATTTTGCCGACGCGCTCAAGAATTCCATCGCCCAGGTCAGCGAGGCCCAGCTCAAGGCGGGCGAGCAGGGCAAGGCGTTCACCATGGGCGACGACAAGGTGAGCTTGTCGGATGTGATGGTGTCGATGCAGAAGGCCAGTATCGGTTTCCAGGCGACTGTGCAGGTGCGTAATAAGCTGGTGTCGGCGTATCACGAGATTATGAACATGCAGGTGTAAAACCGGTTGAGATTGCGCGGCGCTGCACCGGCGCCGCTTTTCATGGCGCGACAGAGTGGCCCACTTGCGTGGTCAATACCACCAGTCCAGGAGGGTGTCGTCTTCAAGATCCTCGAAGTTCTTGTATATATTGCAGTAATACCAGGCGTGGCCGGTTTTTGTCGAAAATGGATCGAGCACCTCGTCGATTTTTTCCATGCCCACCGAGGCCCGGACCGAAATGGCGATGCTGCCGCCGTATCTGCCGTCAACGCTGCCATGCAGATGGGTCGAAATTTCCCGATCTAATTGATCAATATCGTCGTTGGAAACATCATCCGCATAAATCTGGATGCAGAAGTTTCCTCCGCGCCGCACCACTTTCGCGGGCTTGTTCATTTCCGTGATGTCGATAATGTCGCCCTTCGCCAAATTCAGTGCCAGTCCTGGAGAAGCTAACAGTTCGTACATGTTCCCGCCGAGATCGACGGCCGGCAGTAGCTCGAATACAGGTGCAACATCGTCTTCCCGTATGCAAACCGAAATTTCAACCATGGATTGGTTTACCATATAGCGCCTCCTGGCTTTGTTTTTCTATTCTACACACCGTATTCATCTCAATCGATCGTCCCGAATTTTCTTCCTTGCAATATCTTATCAAATCGCGTTTACTGCTGCTTTAGCGCGGCATCGAGGCCGGGAAAGCACGACTACAGATTCATGGATGAGAAAAACGAGACGTTCCCGAACGGCCTGGAAGCGCTGATGCTGGTCGTGGCCCTGTTCATGGTGGAATACGTCGTGGGCGCGGGCCTGTACGACGTGCGCGGCAGCTTGTCGATGGAGCCGCGCGATCTGGCCGGCATGATCATGGTGCTCAGCTATGGCATTGTATTTACCGCGTTGATGCACTATAAAAGCCTGAGCTACCATCAGCTGTTTCACTCTTCCTCCGCATCCAGGCGCGCCACCGTGCTGGTCCTGTTTCCGGCGATTGCCTTGATGTTGCCCCTGATCCTGATTTCCATGGTCACGCTGGATACGGCGATGATGACACTGTTTCCCATGACCTCCCAGGAGCAAGCGCTGCTGGCCGGCCTGAATGCCGACAGCGTGACTATGATCGTGGTGATCTGCGTGCTGGCGCCGGTGCTGGAAGAAATGCTGTTTCGCGGGATTATCTTGCGCAGCTTCCTGGGCCAGTACCCGAAATGGGCTGCCATCCTGGGATCGGCCGGCCTGTTTGGCTTTGCCCACATGAATATCTATCAATACGTGGGCGCTGTGATCATTGGTGTCTTTCTCGGCTGGCTGTACGAGCGGAGCAAGTCGCTGCTGCCCTGTATTGCGCTGCATGCCGCTTACAACACCGCGTGCATCACCGTGGACTGGCGCGATGCCGGCACTGCACCGGAAAGTTTTCCGGTCTTCGCAGCGTCGACCTGGCTGCTGGCGATGCTGTTGGGTGCCGCCGGGATAGCCATACTGTACCGTGTATTGCACCGGCGGGCAGCGCGGGGCGGCCGCTGATGGATGATCGACAGGCGCCCTTGTTCTGGAATCTGGATATCGGCCAAGGTGTGGTCGTGTTCGATCAGATTTCCCATCTCCCCGAGGCATTCGAGGCATTCGAGGCAGCCTCGCATATCGACTGTCTCAGGGAAGACACGCTGTAACTATTTGGATCGTCGGCGTGCGCTCACCGCTATCGCCCCTAGTCCGGCGAGGATCAGAAACACGCTTGCCGGTTCAGGCACCGGGGAAGAAACGTCGACGTAGACTTCGGCGCTCTCCGCCATGCCCATTCCATGAAGGAGCCGCCCGTCGGCGAATATGAAACCCGTGGTCTGGGGAGTAAATCCACTTCCTGCATAAAGACTGATGGGGTGAGCGATAAAATCGTCCAGTGGAATTGACGGAAAGCCCGTCAATTCGCCGAAATATCGGATGGCAGTGAACACATCGCCATAATTCGGGCTGGTATCGAAGGTGAACACGCTGAACGAAAAATGCGCATAGTTAAGGTTGGTAATGCGCTCATCGAAAAGGCCGAGCGACGCTTGGGTAAGCGTTACCGATGCCGCATACGATCCGCCATAGTAGGGCCATGGGTACAGATTGGGAGAATCGGTGTCGATCGATCCCTTGAAGATCCAATCCCCGGTTGCGGTCAGTAGCGCAGAGCCAGGGCTCCCCAAGCTTCCGTCGTTCCAGGTTACATTCTTAAATATCTGTGTGATCGTTACCGGCTTCGCATGGGCGACCGGTCCAAAAAATAGTGTAAGCGATGCAGCGAGCGCGAAAGTCTTCAACATGCGTTGTCCGTCTAGTATGAAATTAATATGCGAACCAGATTCGGACTGGCCACGTCGCATCCGTGTCATTGTGTGAATGCACATCTTGTCGTCGGTGAACTACGGCCGGAAGAGCTGGGGCTGGGCTGTCGATGCGTGTCGCACCGCACCAAACGATTATTCTAGCAGAAAACTTATCTGTGTATCAATTATTATTGATAATTGGCATGTTCAACCAAGTAGTATGATTAACAAGGCAGACGGTCGGACGCGGCCGTTTACGCTCGATCAGCGCTGGTAAAAACTTACATGAACGAACGGCTCGCCTGCGAAAGTCCGCAGGCGAAAGCAGAACATGATCGCTGGGACCGCTTGCATGCCCGGCGCAAGCGCCGTGCTGGCACTTAATACCGGGCAAGGTCGACTTTTCCCAATCAATTACCGCAACCCTCCGCCGCCGGTTCGCCGCAGGCGATCATGCGTTGCACCGTCCCATTGCGCGCGTACTCCGTGTGCGCGCTGTTCGGCAATTCCAGCAGCCCCAGATACGTGGGCGCGTTCGACACCACCACGTCGATGATCGGATACGTGGCGCGCGCGGCGAACGGGCTTTTCACCAGGGTGTACGAAAGCACATCGTTGGGATCGGTAAACGCCACCACGGTCGGCACGTCGGTCGGCTTGCCGATGCCTTGCCCTCGGCTCCGTTCCACCAGGGCCTGGATCGGATCGGCGGGGAAGTCGCCCGGCCCCGGCGGCGCCATCGTGCCGTCCAGGTCCATCTCCGCCAGGCGCAGCAGCGGCAATTGGTTGGCGCGCATGAAAATCAGGGAGGTGCGGTTGAACACTTGCAGCGCCGCAACCGACTGTTGCGGGCTGCCGGCCAGCCTGAACAGGGCGTCGAAGGTGATTTTGCTGCCCAGGCTGTCGGTAATGAGCACCAGCGGCAACGGCTCCGGCGGCACCTCGCCGCCGCCCGGCACTAGCGCCGCTCCCGTCCCGTTGCCGCCGCCCACCGCCTGCAGGATCGCGGTCTGCATGCGCTGGCTGATGGCCTCGCGCGCCTTGCCCTGGTAAATCACGGCATCGGCCAGGCAATCGTCCATCAGCTTGTCCTTGATTGCCCGGTTGAGCGCGGCGCGCTTGTATGGATAGGCGGGCTGGTCCGCCGGGCAGGTGCTCGACTTGTTGCTCTGGTCGTAGCACAGCTCGGCCTTGAGCGGCGTCGTCAAGGGCGACCACAGGAGCGCGTTGATGTTGACCGATCCACCGGCCAGCGGCAGGCTCTGGCGGTATAGCACGATGCCGGTGTCAGTCACCTGGGTGGCCGACAGCGCCACCTGCGTCGCGTCGCCGCCCAGGCCGGCGACCAGCTGCGCCACCGATTCCCTGGCCCAGGACTCGTCCTGGGTGCAGATGCCGTGCACCAGCAGCACGTCGAGCGCGCGTTCGGGCTTGAGCAGGTTGGCCACGCCCGAAAACGTCGGCAAGGTCGTCGGCGTGGCGTCGATCACGGGTGTGCGGTAGGGGGTGGAACAGGCGACAAGGCAAGCGATCGTTGCTGAAAGCACGAGTGTACGTTTCATCATCATTCTCCGAAAAGTCCGCGGTGAACTTGAAACATACGCCGTCAGGGCCGGCCGTGCCCGGCTATCGGCACGCTCTTGGCCTCCCGTCAATCAAATTGCTGCCGGGTAGATAGCTTTCCTGATCGAACGAGTTGACTCAGTGAACGAAAACGGATCAGCCCAGTCCCGCGATGCGGGCGTTGCGTTCGCGTTCGAGCCTGGTGATGTACTTCTGCACGCTGGCAAGGCCGCCGCGCGAGATGTCGACAAAGGCGCAGCCGAGGCGGCGGTTGGTCTTGTCGTTGAGCAGCGTCAGGTCGACCGAGTTGCGGATCATCAGGGTGGTCTGGACCGCGCCCACGTCCGGCAAGTCGATGCGGCAGCCGGTGTAGCTGACGCCGATGGTGTTGCCGAGCACCAGTTTGTTGTCGAGGATGGCAATGCCGCCGCAGCTGATATCGGCCAGCGGAAACACGTGGGTGCCGCCGCCCAGGTCGGCCGGCAGGCGGATCACCACCGAGACCGGGTTGCTGACCGGCGTGACCATGCGGTAGAACTCGCGCCGCTGCAAACGGATCATGCTCTCGGGAATCGGCATCACGAAGGCCGGCGTGTCTTCGAAGGTAGTGGCCTGCACCTCTTCCGACGAGAACAGGATGCGGATCTTGTCGAGCGAGGTCTCGAACATGATCCGCCCCACGTTGGCGAAGCGGCGGTGCTGTTCCGGGTCGGCCGAGCCGTCCAGGGTTACCGTGTCGTTGTCGGGATCGACATCGAGGATGGCCGAGACGCACACTTCGGTGCCGCGCCGGATGACCATGCGCACCAGCTGGCGTTTCTCGCCGATGCTGCGCAGCAGCGCGATGATTTCCTTGCGCGAGGCGACTTCGAAGTCGTGCCAGCTTTCAATATCGGAATCATTGGTTGATTGCATCTTTGTCTGCCGCTTCTTGTGGTCGGTCGATGAAAAGGGCTGCGTCCGGTGGGGCGGGCAGGGGACCGCCGCTGGCCTGCGCGGCTTCAATATGATATAGCCAGGCCAGCAGTTCCGCAATCGCCCGATACAGGCCGGGCGGGATCTGCCGGTCCAGGTCGACACCCATGAGCAGGGCGACCAGTTCTTTCGACTCGTGCACGAACACGCCGGCATCCCTGGCGCGCTCGATGATCTGGTCGGCAATCAGGCCCTTGCCCTTGGCCACTACCTTGGGCGCGGGGTCGCCACTGTGGTAGGCCAGGGCGACGGCCGAGTGGGCGCGCTTCGGTTGCGCCTCAGCCATTGCCGGCTTCCGGCGTGCGGATCACCAGCGAGGCCAGCGCGGTGCCGGACACGTCCAGCGCCGAGGTCAGTTTGCCCGCGCGCGCGCGCAGGGCCTCGCCCGTATCCTGGCTGGCGGTCCGCAGTTCGATGTGGACCTTGTCGCCGGTGGTGACGATGCTGGCCTCGATCTCGCCCAGCAGGGGGAAGCGCAGGCGCATGCCGCTGCGCCAGACCGGTGCGGTATCGTCGTCGCCGCCGCGTCCGCGCTGCTCGGGTGCGTCTTTATGGATTTCCCATTGCAGTTCCTGGCCTGGCGCAAGCTGGCCTTGCCAGGTGACGCGCGCCTGTTCGTGGGTGGTCAGTTGCAGGTTGATGAGCTGGGCGCTGGCCAGTTCCGCCGCCGAACCTGCCTTGGCGCCCGGCGCGGCCATGGCCTGCTGCATCTGCGGCTCGCGCTGCAGCTCGCTCAAGGGGCGCTTGCCGTCGGCCCATTCGGCCACGTGCGATTCATAGAACACGCCGCTGCCGCTGATGGTCTGTTCCAGCTTGCGCGCCAGTTCACCCGCTTGCGGCGCACCGCTTTTCGGGTCGATCAGGGGCGCGGCGCCGGCGATCGCGGCCGCTTTGCCGGAAGGCGGATGGCCGATGTCGAGTATGCGCGCCAGTAATTGTCCGGTGCTGCTGATTTTCGCCGGCAGGGTGGTGGCGTCGAGCGAGGGCAGGTCGGCGCTGGCGGTCATGGGCGACTTGCCGAGCAGGGTCGCGGCCAGGCTGGTGGTGCGCCCGGCCATGCTGGCCGAGGCGGCGCCCTGGCCTTCCTGCGGCGCCGGCTGTGCCTGCGCCAGCACGGGGGGCGGCGCGGCAGTGCGTTCCGGCACGGCGGCGCCGGGCAGGGCTGCGGCGCCGGTCGGCACCGCGGTCTGGGGGAGGGAGGAAGGTTGGCTCGGCTGGCCGGTATCGAGGCGGAACTGGGGGCGCGGCGTGACGGAAATGAGGGTCATCGGCACCTCGGTGCCAGCTTGCGCCCCTTGGGGCAGGCTCATGCGGGCCTGTTCGCCCATCACCCGGACCAGGAAGGTGCCGTCGTTGAACTTGGACAGCACCGCGACCTGCATCGACTTGCCGAGCTCGGTCGACAGGACGCGCGTGAGCGCTTCCTGGCGCGCGTCGCCGACCCCGGGCGTGGCCCGGCCCGGTTCGACTCTGCCGACCTGCCCCGGACCGTCCGTGCGCGCCAGCATCGCGAGGACGACTAGACGCCGCCGTAGGCGTTATTCAGGCGGCGCGAGGTGCCGCTGCTGTTGATCATTTGCGACAGCTGCGCCATCCATGGCGTGGTCAGGTCGCGGATGGTGCGGTCGTACGCCAGCAACTGCTTGATGATCGCCACTTTCTTGACCCGGCTGGCGCCGTCGAGCAGGATCTGCTGGTCGTTGGCCTGCAAGGCGCTGGCATGCGCGCCGACCCGTTTTTCGAGCAGGCTCAGCTCATCCCATTCGCCGCTTTCGGCCGCAGCCACCATCTGTTCGGACAGGGCCAGCATGGCTTCGTAGGTGGACAGCACGTCGTCGTTGGTCATGGTCATCGCGTTGGTCATGGACATAATTCAGGCGCTCATCAGGTTGGACGTGCGGTTGGGCGCCATTTCGGACGCGGGATTGACGGCCGGTGCCGCGCCGATGGCATTCCAGGTTTCGCGCAGCTCGGTCAGCAAACCCTGGATTTCGACCATGATCTCGGTATCGTTTTTCAGGTTCGCCGCCAGCAGGCGCGCGCTCATGTATTCGTACAGGGCGTCGAGGTTCTCGGCGATCTGGCCGCCGGCTTTTTTGTCGAGACTGGCGCGCAAGCCATTGTCGATGATCTGGATGGCTTTCGAGATCGCCTTGCCTTTTTCCGGGATGTTCCCCGACTTCATGTGCATCAGGCCGGTGAGCACAGCCACCAGCGCGCCGTCGAACAGCATGACGATCAGCTTGTGCGGGGACGCCGCCACCACACTCGTTTCCAGGCCGACTTTGGCGTAGCTGCTTGCGCCCCTGTTGGGAGATCCAAACATAATTAATCCTCTTTTTGTCGCTATCGAAGGTTGCTAAGGGAGGCCAGCTGCTGCGCCAGGAAGTTACTGGTCGAACTCATGCCCGAGAGCGTCACGTCGAGCGCGGAATATTGCTTGCGCAAATCTTTTTCAGTCTGGGTCAGGCGCACGTTCAATGCTACGCGCTGCTTGGCGATATCGGCAAGGCTGGCGTTGAGGCCGGCGTTCTTGCCTTGGATGGTGCCCTTGGTGCTGAGATAACTGTCGATCAGTTCGGTGAACTGGGCGCCGGCACCCTTCGAGATATTCACCGTGCCGCGTTCGCCGATGGCGCCGCCGGTGATCTGGATCTGGATGCCGGAACTGGCCGAGCCGACGTTGCCGGTCAGGTTCTGGCCGCTGCCGGTGGCGGCCGCGCCACCGATGGTGCCGGCCACGTCGAGCCCGTCGACCAGGGTCGGGGTGCCCAGGAGGCTTGCCGCAGCGTTGCCGCTGATGCCCACTTTCGAGGTCGAGCCGAATTTGTTCGAGGTGATCGTGAAGATCCCGTTTTCCTGCTTGACCATGACCCCGGTGCCGCTGGTGGCGCTGGCGCCCGTCGCACCGACCGCGCCGTTGATGATCGACTGTACGTGGCTGGCCAGGCTGGCCGCCGTGTAATTGCCGGCCAGCAGGGTGGCGGTCGAGGTCACGCCGTTGATGGTCAGCGACAATTGGTCGTTCACACCCTTGGTGATGCTGGTGTCGGCGGCGGTGCTGCCTTTGGCGCTGCCTTGCGTTGCCATCTGGCTGATCACCACGTTCTTGGTGCCGACCGTGCTGTTGGTGGTGGAGCCGACGAAGCTGACCAGGCTGTCCGTGGTCGAGCCGACCGTACTGAGCAGCTTGGACACGTCTTCCAGGTTCGAATCGAGCGCTTTCTGCAGCTTGGTGCTGTCGAGCTTGAGGGAACCGTCGGCCTGGAACGACACGCCGAGCTGGCTCATGCTGCTGATATCGCCATCCATGCCCGGCACCGGGGTAAAGAACATCTTGCGCAGGCTCGTTTGCAGGTTGCGCACGGTGGCGTCGCCCAGCAGCACGCCGGCGCCCTTGCCTTCGGTGGCCTTGGGCGCCGTGGTCAGGCCGGCGATCGTGCTGTTCAGTTCGTTATACGACTTGATGAAATTGTTGATCGCGGTCTTGGCGCCGCTGCTGTCGCTGGTGATGTTGACGGTGCTGGTGCCGACCTTGAGCGCGCTGATGGTCACGCCCTGGATCGCTTCCGAGACGTTGTTGCTCTGGCTGCTGATGGCCACGCCGTTGATCGACAGCTTGGTGTTTTGGGCCGCGCTGTTCTGCGTCATGTTCTGGGTGCCGTCGGCCGCGTAGCCGAGCAGGCTGCCAATGGCCGGGTCGCCCGAGACGCCAATGCGCATGCTCGACGTTTCGCCGGTCTGGGCCGAGGTCAGCACCAGGCGGTTCGGGCTGGCGCTGCCGTCCGATATGATCGACGCGGTCACGCCCACGTTGGCCTTGTTGATGGCGTCGCGGATGCCTTGCAGCGAATTGTTGCTCGCGTCCAGGGTCACGGTGCGCGCCGAGCGCGTGGCGTCCTGGGCGAAGGCGGCGCCGGTGTAGGCGCCGTTGGCCAGGGTGCCGCCCGTGATGCTGCCGAATTCGAACGTGAGCGTGGTGGCCGCGCCGCTGCCGATCAGCGCGGTGCTGCTGGCTTGTCCGGCCGAGGTGAGGGTTTGCGCCTGCGACAGCTGGGTCACGTTGACGCTGTAGCTGCCCTTGAGGGTATCCTTGCCTGCGGTCGCGGTCAGAATGGCCGAGTCGGACGAATTGGCGCCGATGGTCTTGAACTTGCTCGGGTCCGCCAGGCCGCTGACGGCGGTCTGGAAACCGTTCAAGGCGCCGCTCAAGGTGCCGAACGCGGCCAGCTTGGCCGTATAGGCTT
Source organism: Telluria sp. (assembly GCA_036386755.1). GTDB lineage: Bacteria > Pseudomonadota > Gammaproteobacteria > Burkholderiales > Burkholderiaceae_D > Telluria_A. The sequence continues at coordinate 1,718 of DASVVC010000063.1, read as the reverse complement.
TTTCCTTGTCCTGCATGGCGACGAACGGCCGGCTCTCCGCCACCATCAGTTTATTGACGATGTCGTTGACGTCGATAGAGCCGCCTGAACTGACGGATGAAATGGCCACGAACGCCTCCTGGTAAAAGCATGAATATACTAAGTTAACGGCATCTTCTATCCATACTTTAGAGGGGTAATCCGGTGCTTGTTCGGTTTATGCCCTGATTGCGCGCGATTGTCGGACGATTCTCGCGCTTTTTCGCCAATTCCCTCAGGCAACCTGGCTGATCAGCAGACCCTGGACTTTTTCCAGCGCCTTGCCGATTTCGAGCGCCTCGGCGCTGGGCATCTGGCGGATTACTTCCTTGGTGGTCTGGTCGATGATCTTGACCACCGTGCGCTTGCTGTCGGTATCGATCGAAAACTCGATATTGCGCGACAGCGCCTGCATCGCCACGTTGATCTGGTCGACCACCTTGGTCACTTCGGCCGGGTCCGGCTCGGCCGCCTCTTTGACGGGGTCCGTCTTGCCGATGGCGCCCGCCGGCGTGGTCCTGGCTGCGGTGGTAGCGCCGGCGGCGCCGCTCTCGGCCGCGGCAGCCGGACGTGGCAGGGAAGCGGCTGCCGTGTTCTCTAGTGGACGAAGTTCCATGACCGTATTCCTTTAACGAAAATTCCCCGGCGCGCAAAAAGCGGCCGGGGAGCGCAGCGAAGCGGGGCCGGTTAGCCGCGCAGCAGGGACAACACCCCGTTTGGCAACTGGTTGGCCTGGGCCAGCATGGCCGTGCCCGCCTGTTGCAGAATCTGGCCGCGCGTCAGTTTCGCCGTTTCTGACGCAAAATCGGTGTCCTGGATGCGGCTGCGCGAGGCGGACAGGTTTTCCGAGGTCGATTGCAGGTTGGTGACCGCGGTCTCAAAACGCGACTGCAGTGCGCCGAACGAAGCGCGCTGGCTGTTGACGTTGGCCAGGGCGGAATCGAGCACTTTCAATGCGTCGGAGGCGCCTTTCGAGGTCGATACGTCGATGCCGGAAACACTGTTGAGGGTGGCGGCGGCGCCGGCCACGACGGCGCCGGTCGCGCTGCTGGTGCCGATCGAGAAACCCTTGTCCGAGTTCATCGACACATAGCCCATCGAGGTCGAGGTGGCGCCGGAGGCGACCGTGGCGCTGGTGCCGACGACGCCTGCCGCGTTGACCGATGCCGCAGTGACCGAGGCCGATGCGCTGTTGTTGGCGATGGTGATGTTGTTACCTGCGGCATTGGTCAGGATCAGGCCATCGTTGGTGCTGTTCAGTTTGGCGGTTACGCCGGTTTTCGAGGACACGTCGTTGAACGCGCTCACTGCCGATGCCAGGCCTGCCGCATTGGCGGCGGCACCGACCGTGAAGGTGACGTTGGCGGCGCTGCTGTTGTCGGAGGTGACGGCGAGCGAATACACGCCTGCCGGGGCGAGCGTAATGGCTTCTTCGGTTTTCGCATCGGCAGTCACGCCGGTGGTGGCGGAGGCGCCATTGATGCTCGCGGCCAGCGTCTGCGCGGTGTCGGTGGCGGTGACATTGATGTTCTTGGTCGCCAGGCCCTGGAGCGCGAAGGTGCCGGCGGTGTACGCGGTGCCGGTGGTGGCCAGGGTCGTTGGCGACGTGGTCGAGATTTCGTTGTTGCCGTAGTTATTGGTACGGAAGTTGGCGGTGGTGGCCTGGATGGTCTGGCCGGCATTCGCGCCCACCTGGAAGG
>DASVVC010000062.1:0-65385 GCA_036386755.1 Telluria sp. | reverse complement strand
GCCGCCGTGGTGCGCAACGCGCCGGGTGCCCGTACGCCGGCTGCCCGTACGCCGGCTGCCCGTACGCCGGCTGCCCGTATGCCGGCTGCCCGTATGCCGGCTGCCCGTACGCCGGCTGCCAGCATCGCGCCGCGCACGGCCGGCAAGCCCGCCGCAAGGCCCGCCGGCAAGCCGACCGCCAAGTCCGCCCCTTCCGGCGACGACTGGGAAGAATTCTGAGCGCCGTCCGTTTTTTGACTTTCAACCAGGGAACCATCATGACCGCAACCAACCTGCGCCGCCTGCCCGCGGCCTGCTTCCTCGCTGCGGCCAGCCTGGCCGGCAGCACCGCCCAGGCGGCCGACTGGAGCGACACCGCGCTCAGCTGGCGCACCGGCGAGCGCTTCCGCGAGCCGTTCAACAGCGAGAACATCGGCAAGCACGTGTTCGCGCTCACGCACGCCAGCGGCTACCAGTACGGCAGCAATTTCTTCAATCTCGACATGCTGGTCTCCGACAGCAAGGACCCGGCCTCGCTCAACCAGACCGATGGCGCCCAGGAAGCCTACGTGGTCTACCGCCACACGCTCGACATCGGCAAGCTGCGCGGCGCTCCCTTCAAATTCGGCCCGGTCAGCGGGCTTGGCGCGACCGTCGGCTTCGACTGGAACACCAAGAACGACGTCGGCTACAACTCGCGCAAGCAGATGCTGGTGGCCGGCCCGACCCTGATGTGGGACGTGCCGGGCTTCCTCTCGACCAGCCTCTTGCTGCTACGCGAGAGCAATGCGCCGAGCGGCGCCTTTCCGCCGGTGTCGAACGTGCGCGGACGCTACACCTACGACCTGCATCCCATGCTCACGGCCAGCTGGGGCATCCCCGTCGGCGAGCTGTGGGCCTTCGAAGGCTACGCCAACTTCATCGCCTCCAAAGGCAAGAGCGAAACCGGGCTTGATACGGGCGCCGAGACCAATATCGACATGCAGCTCATGTTCGACGCCGGCGCGGCCATGGGCTACAAGAAGCGCACCTTTCGCGTGGGACTCGAATACCAGTACTGGAACAACAAATTCGGCAATACCTCGGCCACCACGGGCGGGCGCGGCTACCGCGCCAAGACCCCGATGGTACGGGTGGCCTACCACTTCTGAGGGGGTGGCAGCAATATTGCAACTTTTGCTATAAGATGGTTGGCTGACTTTCCAAAACTTAGCCGGAGTCCATCATGCAAGAACTGACCCTGTACGTCGACAGTCGTTTCACGAGTCCTTGGGCGCTGTCGGCGTTCCAGGCCCTGACCGAGAAAAAGCTGCCGTTCACGCTGCACGCGGTCGACCTGGACCAGGGCGAGCACCAGCAGGCTCCGTTTCGCGACCTGGGCCTGACCGGACGCGTGCCGCTGCTGGTGCAGGGCGACCTGGCGCTGGCCGAGTCGAGCGCCATCGTCGAATACCTGGAAGAAGCCTTCCCGCCGCCGGCCTACGCGGCCGTGCTGCCGGCCGGCCTGCAAGAGCGCGCCAGAGCGCGCCAGGTCATGGGCTGGCTGCGCACCGACCTGATGGCCCTGCGCGCCGAGCGCTCGACCGAAGTGGTGTTTTATGCGCCGGTGGCCACGCCGCTGACACAGGCCGGGCAGGCCGCGGCCGAGCGCCTGATCGACATTGCCGACCGGCTGATCACGGGCGAGCATCTGTTCGGGCAATGGAGCATCGTCGACACCGAGCTGGCGCTGATGCTCAACCGCCTGATTCTGAACGGCGATCCGGTGCCGGACCGCCTCGCCGCCTGGTGCGCGGCGCAGTGGCAGCGCGACAGCGTGCGCCAGTGGATCGCCAAATCGCACCCGTAAGACAACGCCGGGCGGGATAGCTCGGGGAAGTCGGCGGCAAGGATTGCGCTGAATTCCATCGGGCTGTATATTGTTGCCGAAAGGGAGCAGCAATGGAAGAGCGACGCAAGAATCATGCAATGGCCGCGACGGTTGAGAAGGCAATCCTTCTCAAGGAGACCGTATCGGTACACCAAGCCGCAATTTACCTGGCCTCAGGCGGCGTGCCGCTCGATGTGACCGGGCGCGTCCTGACGACCCCATACCGGCGCGGCATGGTGCGCTCCGGGGTCAGCGACGAGGCCTACACCACGCTGCCGGCCACGCCGGCGCCGTCGCCGTCGTCAGCCCCGCCAGTACCAGCGCCTGCCGCGCCAGTGGCGCGCGCACCCGCACCTGCACCCGCACCTGTTCCTGTTCCTGTTCCCGTTTCCGCGCCTGTCGCGACAACGGCGTCGGCACCTGCCGCCGCACCTGCTCCCGCAGCCGCCCCCGTGCAAGCCCCGCTCGTGCAATCGGCCGCGCCCGCGCTGCCGCTGCCCTTGCGTGACGCCGACACCGAATCGGACATGGTCACGGTGCCGCTCATGGTCCCCGGCACGCCGCCGGCAGCCCCCTCATCCTGGCGCGACATCATCCATTCAGCCGGTCCGACCTTCCGCTAAATGACGCGCAACATGCCCGTCGAGGCCTCGACTGTTGCGAAACGTTAACAAAATGTCGGCGCGGCGGATTATCTTCATCCATCCCTGCCCGTTTTGCGGCACGATGTTATTTCGTTGACACTGAAAATCGATGGGTGTTATATTCGTGTGCCTGCGATGGTAACGTTTCCAATCTAGCGTTATCCCGGCCAGCGGACACAGATCCGCACACAAGGAGACAGGATGCACAGAGCACACAAGCTGGCGCTGGCGGCAGCGCTTGCGCTGGGCGCCTGCGCCACGGCGCACGCGGCCGGGCCTCGAGCCGAACGGCCTGGAGCCGAAGGGCCCCGAGCGGAAGTGATTCACTGGTGGACCTCGGGCGGCGAATCGGCTGCCGTCAAGACCATCGCCGACGCCTACCGCGCCGCCGGCGGGGTCTGGGTCGATACCGCCGTCGCCGGCAACGAGCAGGCGCGTGCGGTGGCGGTCAACCGCATCGTCGGCGGCAATCCGCCCGCCGCCGCCCAGTTCAACGCCTCCATGCAATTCCTCGACATCGTCGAACAGGGCATGCTCAATAACGTCGACGACATCGCCGCCAAAGAGCGCTGGGACACGACCCTGCCGGCGCCGATCCGCGACGTCATCAAGGTCAAGGGCCATTACTACGCGGTGCCGCTGAACGTGCACATGCCGACCTGGATCTGGTATTCCAAGGCGGCGTTTGCCAAGGCCGGCATCGCCAGGGAGCCGGCCAGCATGGACGAACTGTTCGCCGCGCTCGACAAGCTCAAGGCCGCCGGCCTGATACCGCTGGCGCACGGCGGCCAGTCGTGGCAGGAGAACATCGTCTTCATGGCGGTGCTGGCCAATGTGGGCGGCAAGGACCTGTACCTGAGCGTGTTCCGCGACCGCGACCAGCGCGCCATCGCCTCCGAGCCGTTCCGGCAGGTGCTGGTCGCGTTCAAGCGCCTCAAATCGTATGTCGATCCCGGCTCGCCCGGGCGCAACTGGAACGACGCCACCGCCCTGCTGGTCAACAACAAGGCCGGCGTGCAGATCATGGGCGACTGGGTCAAGGGCGAGTTCAACGCCGCCAGGCTCACCGCCGGCAAGGAGTACGGCTGCATCACCGGCTTCGGGCCCAAGGCCCCGTTCCTGATCCAGGGCGACGCCTTCATCTTCCCCAAGAGCGCCAACGCCGACACCATCAAGGCGCAAAAGCTGCTGGGCGGCGTGATGACGGCGCCGGCCACCCTGGCCGCCTTCAACCGGGTCAAGGGCTCGCTGCCGGTGCGCATCGATGTCGATGCCTCCACGCTCGACGCCTGCACCCAGGCCGCGGTGACGGTGATGAAAGACCGCACGCGCCACGTCGGCAACGGCGAGGTGTACCTCACGCCCGACCAGAACGGCGCGCTGGTCGATGTGCTGACCGCCTTCTGGAACACCGCCATGCCGGTCGAAAAGGCGCAGAAGAACATCGCCGCCGCCTTGAAGCGCTGACGCCATGCGCCACCGCCACCCGGTTTCACATAAATTCGGTCAGGTCATTCCCTTCGCCGCGCTGCTGCCGATGGCGCTCACCGTCATCGTCGGCTACCTCGGCACCGTGCTCTGGTCGATCAGGATATCGCTGACCAACTCGCGCAGCTTCCCGTCCGATACCTTTGTCGGCCTGGCGCAGTACACGCGCCTGTTCGAGAACGAACGCTGGCTGCTCTCGCTCAATAACCTGGCCCTGTACGGCGTGCTGTTCATCGGCGCCTGCCTGGTGATCGGCTTTTTGCTGGCCGTGTTCATCGACCAGAACGTGACCGGCGAAGGCGTGCTGCGCACGGTCTTCCTGTATCCGTATGCGATGTCGTTCGTGGCCACCGGCCTGGTGTGGCAATGGATGCTCACGCCCGGCAACGGCATCGAACAGGCCGCGCACCAGTTCGGGTTCGCGGGCTTGTCGTTCGACTGGATCGTCGACCAGGACATGGTCATGTACACGGTCGTCATCGCCACCGTGTGGCAGGCCTCCGGCCTGGTGATGGCGATGATGCTGGCCGGCCTGCGCGGCATCGACGGCGAAATCTGGAAGGCCGCGCGGCTCGACGGCATTCCCGCCTGGCGCGTGTACCTCTCGATCGTGCTGCCGATGATGTGGCCGACGATCGCCACCGTGCTGCTGCTGCTCACCACCGCCGTGGTCAAGCTGTTCGACGCGGTCGTCGCCATGACCCAGGGCGGCCCGGGCACGGCCAGCGAAGTGCCGGCCAAGTTCATCATGGACCACCTGTTCGGGCGCGCCAACATCGCCCTGGCCTCGGCCGGCGCGGTGGTGCTGCTGGTGCCGGTGCTGGCCATGCTGGTGCCGTACGCGTATGCGCGCAGCCGCAAGGGGCGTGCATGAAGCGCCGCTCATACTTCGATCCGGCGCGCATCGGCATCTATGCCTTCCTGATCACCGCCGCGCTGTTCTTCCTGCTGCCGCTGTACGTGATGCTGGTCACCTCGGTCAAGCCGATGGAAGAAATCCGGCTCGGGAACATCTTCGCGCTGCCGCTGCAGATCACGCTCGCACCGTGGAGCGACGCCTGGAGCGGGGCGTGTACCGGCGCCTCGTGCGAAGGCATTCGCGGCGGGTTCTGGAATTCGGTGGCGATCACCGTGCCGAGCACCATCCTGCCGATCCTGATCGGCGCCATCAACGGCTACGCGCTGTCGTTCTGGAAGCCGCGCGGCGCCTCCCTGCTGTTCGGCGTGTTGATGATCGGCGCCTTCATTCCGCTGCAGGTGATGATCTATCCGCTGGTGCGGGTGCTTGCCACGCTTGGACTGTTCGGGTCCCTGCCGGGCATCGTCCTGGTGCACATGATCTTCGCCATGCCGGTGATGACGCTGCTGTTCCGGAACTACTATGCGGCCGTTCCGCATGAACTGTTCCAGGCCGCGCGCATCGACGGCGGCGGCTTCTTTCGCATTTTCGCCCACGTGATGCTGCCGATGTCGCTGCCGATCATCGTGGTTGCCGCCATCATGCAGGTGACCGGCGTGTGGAACGACTACATTCTGGGACTGGTGTTCGCGGGGCGCGACAACGCACCGATGACGGTGCAGCTCAATAACGTGATCAACACCACCACCGGCACGCGCCTGTACAACGTCAACATGGCCGCCACCATCCTCACATCGCTGGTGCCGCTGGCGATCTATTTCATCTCAGGGCGCTGGTTCGTGCGCGGAATCGCCGCCGGCGCGGTAAAAGGGTAATCAATGTCGAATGTCTGTGTCCGCAAACTGTGCATCACCCTGAGTGGCAACGAGATCATCAAGGACCTCGACCTGGCGGTGGAGGAGGGCGAATTCCTGGTGCTGCTGGGGCCTTCCGGCTGCGGCAAGTCGACCCTGTTGCACAGCATCGCTGGGCTGATCGACGTCAGCGCCGGCACGGTGGAAATCGGCGGCGAAGACATGACCGATGCCGACCCGAGCGAGCGCCATATCGGCATGGTGTTCCAGTCGTACGCGCTGTATCCGACCATGACGGTGGAAAAGAACATGTCGTTCGGCCTGCGCATCAACGGCACCCCCAAGGCGGAGATTGCGCGCCGCGTCGAGCGCGCCGCCGACATGCTCCATCTCGGACCGCTGCTGGCGCGCAAACCGGCGCAGCTCTCGGGCGGCCAGCGCCAGCGCGTGGCGATCGGACGCGCACTGGTGCGCGAAGCGGGCGTGTTCCTGTTCGACGAACCGCTGTCGAACCTGGACGCCAAGCTGCGCGCGGAACTGCGGCGCGAGCTCAAGCTGCTGCACCAGAGCCTGCGCTCGACCATGATCTACGTGACCCACGACCAGGTCGAGGCGATGACCTTGGCCACGCGCATCGTGGTCATGCGGGCCGGTAAAATCCAGCAGATCGGCGCGCCGGGCGACGTGTACGAGCGCCCCGCCAACCTGTTCGTCGCCGGTTTTCTCGGTTCGCCCTCGATGAACTTCATCGAGGGCGCGCTCGACGTCGACGGCTGCTTTGCCGGCAACGGCTTTCGCCTGGAAGGCGGCGCCGCGGGTGCGGCGGCTGGTCAGGCGCTGGTGCTGGGTATCCGTCCCGAACACATTCGCATCGCCGACGACGGCGCGCTGGAGGGCACGGTGGCGCTGGTCGAACCGATGGGCAACCACCAGATCGTATGGATCGCCACCGCCGGCCAGCAGCTCTCGGCCATCGTCAACGACACGCGCGTGTTCGCGCTGGGCGAGACGGTGCGCTTTGCGGTCGATGCGGCGCGCGTGTCGCTGTTCGACAAGGCCAGCGAACAGCGCCTGTCACCGGGGACTGGAAATTGAGGCTGGAAATGCGGGCGCCATGCATGCATAATTCGCGGTTTGCGTTATGCTTGCGCTGTATTTACTAAACTGATGGTCTTGAACTGAACAAGCAAAGGGATGCCGTGGCCAATATCAAAGACGTAGCACGCCTTGCCGGCGTAGGCCTGGGAACCGCGTCGCGCGTGGTCAGCGGCAAGGGCTCGGTCTCGCCCGCGACCTTGGAACGGGTCAAGAAAGCCATCGTGGAACTCGATTTCCGGCCGTCGCACGCGGCGCGCTCGCTGCTGTCGGGTACTTCGCAGATGATCGGCGTGTACATCCCGGTCCTCAAGGGCACCTTTTATACCCCCATCCTGCAGTCGATCGACATGGCGCTGCGCGCCGCCGGCCTGCACATGGTGGTGGCGTTCGGGGTCGGCTCGGGCGACGCGCGGCGCCAGGCCATCGAAGGCATCGATTTCCTGATGGAGCGTGGTTGCGACGGCCTGATTTTGCTGACCAATCTGCTCTCCGACGACGACATCGCCGCGCTCGGGCCCAAGCAGTCGCGCGTGGTGGTGCTGGGCCATTCGATTGCGAGCATTCCCGAACAGTGCTTCTCGGCCGACCATACGCAGGGCGGCATTGCGGCGGCGCGCGCGCTGCTGGAGCACCGCCACCGCAAGATCGCCGTGATCGCCGGGCCATCGGCCTCGCCCGACAACGTCGAGCGCATCGCCGGTTTCATGGGCGAGTTGGAGCGCAACGGCATCAGCACCGACAAGATGTGGGTGGCCGAGAGCGACTTTTCGCCCCAGGGGGGGTGGGATGCGGCGGCCGAACTGGTCGCGTCCGGACACAAGTTTACGGCCCTGTTTTGCGCCAATGACGAAATGGCGGTCGGCGCGCTGTCGTACTTCCAGGATGTGGGGCTGTCGGTGCCGGGCGACGTGTCGGTGCTCGGTTACGACGATACGCCGAGCGCGCAGTTTTCGGCGCCGCGCCTGACGTCGGTCCACATTCCGTGGCGCGACGTGACCCTGAGCGGCTTGAATGCGCTGCTCAACCGCTGCTACGGCAGCATGCATCCGGTGGAGCGCGAGTTTCCGATCAGCGTGACCGTGCGGGCGTCGCTGGGCAAGCCGGCGAAGCGACGCGCGGAGTAGGGCGGGGGCGGCTACGCCGGCTCCGCCGGCTTCCGTCGTTCCCGGCTCACGTCGTTTTGTCTCGCCTACCGTCCGTTCCGCTTCTCCGTCGGCCCCGCCACCACATCCGGCGTCGTTTCGCCCTCGCACGGTCCGTTCCGCTTCCGCCATCGGCACCATCACCACATTCACCGTCGTTTCGCCGTCCCACCGTCCGTTCCGCTTCCCTCGTCGACACCATCACCGCAACCACCGTCGTTCCCGCGCCAAGGCGGCCCTCGGCGGGAATCCATAGCACCTGTGATCATCGCTACTGTATCGCTACGCGACGGTGCTATGGATTCCCGCCTCCGCGGGAACGACGGTGGTGGTAGCGGGAACGACGGTGGTGGTGGCGGGAATGGCGGAGGTGGCGGCGGGAACGACGGAGGTGGTAGCCGGAGAGACGGTGGTGGTGGCGAGAGCGGCGGTGGTGGTGGCGAGAGCGACGGTGGTGGTGGCGAGAGCGACGGTGGTGGTGCCAGGAGCGACGAAGGTAGGCCGATTTACGCAATCTTATGATTGACAAAATTCCTTCACCATCGCACTATTGATCGTCGGTTGGGAGCGTTTCCAACTACTGGCAGCAGCACGGACCCTGGCACCGGTTTTCACCGGCAGGCATTTCCACTTTTTCGCACTGACACCATGATCAAGCAATCCTGTCTTATCGCAGCCGTCGCGCTGCTGCACGCCAGCCATGCCGGCGCCGCTCCCCGCACCCTGACCGACTGGCCGCGCGTACGCAGCGCCGTCGCCCCGGACGCCGCGCTCGAAGCCAAGGTCGCCGGCATCGTGGCCGGCATGACGCTGGCGCAAAAAGTCGGCCAGATGACCCAGCCCGAAATCAAGGCCATCACGCCCGAGCAGGTGCGCGAGTTCTACATCGGCTCCGTGTTGAACGGCGGCGGCAGCTGGCCGAACGGGAACAAGTACGCTACGGCGGCCGAGTGGGTTGCACTGGCCGACAAATTCTACGACGCCTCGATGAGCACGGACATGAAAGTCAAAGTCCCCGTCATCTGGGGCATCGACGCCATGCACGGCAACAGCAACGTCTACGGCGCTACCCTGTTCCCGCACAATATCGGCCTGGGCGCGGCGCACAACAAGAAGCTCGCGCTGCAGATGGGCGAGGCGGTCGGCAAGGCGGTGCGCGCGACCGGCATCAACTGGGTGTTCGCGCCGACGGTGGCGGTCACGCGCGACGATCGCTGGGGCCGCACCTACGAGAGCTTTTCGGAAGATCCGGCGCTGGTAAACAGCTACGCTGCCGAATACGTGCGCGGCATGCAGGGCAAGTTCCGCGACGACGCCAACGTGGTCGCCACCGCCAAGCACTTCATGGGCGACGGCGGCACCGACCAGGGCAAGGACCAGGGCGTCACCAAGGCCACGCCCGCGCAGATGATGAACATCCACGGCGCCGGCTATTACAGCGCGTTGGCCGCCGGTGCGCAGACCGTCATGGCCTCGTTTAACAGCTGGGACGATGTTTCGAACGGCAAGGACTACGGCAAGGTCCACGGCAGTAAAGAGCTGTTGACCGATATCCTCAAGACCAAGATGGGCTTCGACGGCCTGGTGGTGAGCGACTGGGACGGCATCGGCCAGGTCAAGGGCTGCCGCAACGACAGCTGCCCCCAGGCGATCAACGCCGGCATCGACATGATCATGGTGCCGAACGACTGGAAAGCCTTCATCGCCAACACCATCAAGCAGGTGGAAGCGGGCGAGATTCCGATGGCGCGCATCGACGACGCCGTCACCCGCATCCTGCGCGTGAAGCTGCGCGCGGGCCTGTTCGGACAAAAGCCGTCGGCCGGAAAATACGCCGGCAAGCCGGAGGCATTGCAGGCGCGCGCGCTGGCACGCCAGATGGTGCGCGAATCGCTGGTGCTGCTCAAGAACGACGGCGGCGCGCTGCCGCTCCAGCGCGGCAAGAAGATCCTGGTGGTCGGTAAAAGCGCCGACGACCTGTCGCTGCAAACGGGCGGCTGGACGCTGACGTGGCAGGGCACCGACAACAAGAACAGCGATTTTCCGAACGGCGAAACGATCCTGGCCGGCATCAAGGACGCCGCCGGCGCCGCCAACGTGACCTACAGCGCCACCGGCGAGGGCGTCGACGTGGCCGCCTTCGATACCGTGGTCGCAGTGATCGGCGAAACGCCGTACGCGGAGTTCGGCGGGGACATCGGCCCCTCCGGCACCCTGCGCCACAGCGGACGCCATCCGGAAGACCTGGCCGTGTTGAAAGCCGTCGCCGGCAAGGGCAAGCCGGTGGTCACCATACTGGTGGCGGGCCGCGCGCTATATACCAATGACCTGATGAATCTGTCCGACAGCTTTGTCGCCGCCTGGCTCCCCGGCTCGGAAGGCAAGGGCGTGGCCGATGTGCTGTTCAAGGGCCCGCATCATTTCAAGGGCAAGCTGTCGTTCTCGTGGCCGAAGTCGATCTGCCAGGCGAACGTGAACGTGGGCGACGCCGATTACGCGCCGCTGTTCAAGACCGGCTACGGCCTGACCTATGCCAGCAAGCAGAAAGTCGGCCAGCTCGACGCCACCTACGCCGACGGCGGCTGCGGCGTGACCAATCTGTACCCGGTGTTTAACCAGTCGGACCGCGCCACCTGGCCTTTGTACGTGGTCGTGGGCGACAAGCGCAGCGCGCTCGGCGCCGATTTGAACAACGCTTTCACCCAACCCGGCGTCAAGGTCGAGACCTCGCAGGTGAACACCCAGCAGGATGCCAAGAACGTCACCTGGAGCGGCCCTGCGCGCCTCGAAGCGCATGGCGCCAGGGCGGTCGCGTTGCCGGCGTTCGCCACCAAGGATGGCGCGCTGCAGTTCGATACCATCGTCACCAGTGCGCCGGCCGGCAAGGTACTGGTATCGATGGACGGCGCCACGCTCGACCTGACGCCTGTATTCAAGGGCCTGGTCGGCAAGGCCAAGCAGACCGTGAAGATTCCGCTGGCCTGTTTCACGGCCAAAGGCGCCGACCTGGCCAAGGTACAAACGCCGTTTGCGGTCGCCAGCGACGCGGCCTTCAACGCGGCCTTTGCCAATATCGACGTGGCCGGCGGCGCGGCGCTCGACAAGGATGCGCTCAAGTGCGCCGACCTGAAATGAGCGCAGTCGCTTTTGCGGGCCAGGGCCCGCGCCTCCTGGCCGACGTCGGCGGCACCAACGCCCGCTTCGCGCTGGAGACCGCGCCGCGCGTGTTCGAGGCGGTCGCGGTGCTGCCTTGCTGCGATTACCCGAGCCTGGGGGAGGCGATCGAAGCTTACCTCGCCGGCGCCGCCGTGGCGTCGATCGAGGCCGGTCCGATCCGGCACGCGGCGATCGCCATCGCCAACCCGGTCGACGGCGACGCCATCCGCATGACCAACCACACCTGGAGCTTTTCGATCGCGGCCCTGCGCGCGCAGCTGGACCTGGCGACCCTGCTGGTGGTGAACGACTTCACCGCGCTGGCGATGGCCTTGCCCTGGCTTGGCGCGGGCCAGCGGGTGCAGGTCGGCGGCGGCGAGGAACTGCCCGGGCGCACGATAGGGCTGGTCGGCGCCGGAACCGGGCTGGGTGTGTCAGGTATCATTCCGTCCGCGGAACGGTGGATTGCGCTCGCCACCGAGGGCGGTCACGCCAGTTTCGGTCCCGGCGACGAGATCGAAGACGGCTTGCTGCAGCGCCTGCGCCGCGAGCACGGACATGTATCGGCCGAGCGCCTGTTGTCCGGCTCCGGGCTGGAGCTCATTTACAGTGCCCTGGCCGGCGGCTCTGCGGGCGCGGCGGCGATCACCGCACGCGCAATCGATGGCAGCGATGCGGCGGCCACGCGCGCGGTCGACTGCTTTTGCGGCATCCTCGGGTCCGTGGCCGCCAACGTGGCGCTGACCCTGGGCGCGACCGGCGGCATGTATATCGGCGGTGGCATCGTGCCGCGTTTCGGCGCGCTGTTCGCGCAGTCGCCATTTCGCGCGCGCTTCGAGGCCAAGGGAAGGCTGAGCGCATACGTGAGGCGGATACCCACGTATCTGATCACGGAAAAATATCCCGCGTTCCTCGGCGTATCGGCGATCTTGTCGGAGCAGATGGAAAGGGGGACCGATCACCATTAAGGAGAAGTCGTTTCATGCAACACGTTTCAACCGCCAAGGCCGCGCCCCGGGCGCACGGGCAACAGCAGGGCCATACCGGCCCGCTCATCGTCGTCACCATCCTGTTTTTCATGTGGGGCCTGCTCACTTCCATGAACGAAGTGCTCATCCCCCATCTGAAGTCGGTGTATGAACTGAGTTATTTGCAGGCGATGCTGGTGCAGTTCTGCTTCTTCGGCGCTTACTTCATCGTGTCGCTGCCGGCCGGGATCCTGATCAAGAAAATCGGCTACCAGAAGGGCGCCGTGGCCGGCCTGGTGATCGCCGCCGCCGGCTGCGCGATGTTCTATCCGGCCGCGAACGCCGGCTATGCGCTGTTCCTGCTGTCGCTCTTCGTACTCGCATCGGGCATCACGGTGCTGCAGGTGGCGGCCAATCCGTACGTGACGGTGCTGGGCGACCCTGCCACCGCATCGAGCCGCCTGACGCTCACGCAAGCGTTCAATTCGCTCGGTGCCACCGTGGCGCCGTATCTCGGCGCGCTGCTGATCTTGTCGAGCGCGGTGCTTGGTAGCGACGAGCTGAAAAAACTGCCGGCGGCCGAACAACTGGCTTACCGCGCGCAAGAAGCGGCCACGGTGCAGGTGCCGTACCTGGTGATGGCCGCAGTCCTGCTGGCGCTGGCCGCGTTCTTCGCCCTGGCGCGCCTGCCGGCGATTGACGACACCGACGGCGACGCTACCGGCGATCCCGCCCACAGCGACGACAAGACCTCGGCCGCCGGCTACCGCCACCTGGTGCTCGGCGCGGTCGGGATCTTTTTATATGTCGGTGCCGAAGTGAGCATCGGCAGCTTCCTGATCAACTTCATGGGCGAAAAAAACATCGCCGGCTTCAGCGCCGACACCGCCGCCAAATACGTGACGTTCTACGGGGGCGGCGCCATGATCGGCCGTTTCATCGGCTTTGCGGCGATGCGCTACGTCAGCCCGGGCCGGGCGCTGGCGTTCAATGCGGCCTGCTCGATCGCGCTGATCATGGTGGCGGTGTTCGGCAGCGGCTTGACGGCGATGTGGGCCATCCTGCTGGTCGGCCTGTGCAATTCGATCATGTTCCCGACCATTTTCAGCATGGCGCTGCACAAGCTGGGCAAATTCACGGGGCAGGGATCGAGCATCCTGTGCATGGCCATCGTCGGCGGCGCCCTGGTGCCGCTGGCGCAAAGCGTCCTGGCCGATGCGTTCGGCGTGCAGCTGTCGTTCCTGGTGCCGGCCGCCTGCTACCTGTTCGTCATCTTTTACGGCCTCAAGTACGCCAGGATGTACCAGGGCTGATCTTGTATCTGTACAGAAAAACACCGCCGCTCGCCGGCGGTGTTTTCATTGGAGGGTGTGGATTTGGTTGAACTTGCGGGGATAGGGCACGGTCCAAAAGGGACAGGTGCCCGCGCGCGGGTGCCCACCCCCAACCTCATCAGGAGATCGACATGCTCAACAAGAAACCAGTAAAGGGATTGATCGGCATTTGCGCTGCGGCAGCGCTGTGCGCGAGCCTGGCTGTCCAGGCGCAGACCGGCGGGAGCCAGGGCGGCGGCGGACAAGGTGGAACCGGCCAAGGCAGCACTGGGCAGGGCGGCACCGGACAAAGTGGGACCGGGCAGGGCGGCACCGGGCAGGGTGGAGCCGGGCAGAGCGCTGGCGGGCAAGGTGGAGCCGGGCAAAGCGCCGGCGGGCAGGGCGCGAGCGGCCAGGGCGGGACCCAGGGCAGCACCGCCAGCGGGACCGGAACTGGAACCGGGACCGTCAGCAGCGCGGACCGCAAGATCGTCACCGACCTTGCCATGGCCAATATGTCCGAAATCGAGGCGGCGCGCACTGCGCAGGGCAAGAGCCAGAGCGACCAGGTCAAGAAATACGCGCAGCAAATGATCGACGACCATACCAAGGCGCTGGGCGAGGTGCAGCAATTGGCGCAGACCAAGGGCATTACCTTGCCATCCACGCTGGACCGCGCGCACAAGGCCAAGGCCGACAAGCTGGCCGCCATGTCGGGCGACGCCTTCGACCGCGCCTACATGGCGCAGGCGGGCGTGGCCGAGCACAAGAAAACCCACAGCATGCTGACCAAAGCGCAGGGCCGCGCCAAGGATCCCGATGTCAAGGCGCTGGTGACGCGCATGGTGCCAACCGTGGACCAGCATCTGAATGCGGCAAAAGAATTGCACGGCAACAAGAGCAACGCCACGGGCAGTTCGGGCACGGCGACGGAGAAGACGGGCCAATAGACAAGGCAGGTATCCGAACAAGGCAGGCATTCGAACAAGGCAGGGATCTAAACAAGGCAGGGATCCCCGCCACGCAAGCCGTCGATATGAGCGGCGGAGGGGACGCGGGCCCGAGCTGGGCGGTCACGCTACAATGACCGTTCATGCTCGCCATCCTCGCCATTACCTTTCCGTTTTTCGCACTGGTTCTGTGCGGCTACCTTGCCGTGCGGCGCCACATGCTGCCGCAATTGGCCATTCCCGGCCTGAACAGCTTCGTCCTGTATTTTGCCTTGCCGTGCCTGCTGTACCGCTTCGGCTCGACCACGCCGCTGACGCAACTGCTCGACGCCGGGCTGTTCGGCGTCTACCTATTGTGCGCGCTGGTGACGGTGGGCCTGGCCATGCTGGCCACCTTGCGCCGCGCCGGCTGGAACGATGGCGCCTTCGGCGCGCTGGTGGCGGCCTTTCCCAACACCGGCTTCATGGGTGTGCCGCTGCTGCTCGCCCTGCTCGGGCCGCGTTCGTCGGGGCCGGTGATCGTGGCGCTGGTGGTCGACCTGGTGATCACGACCTCGCTGTGCATCGCCCTGTCGCGCCTTGGACCGTCAAGCGGGCAGAGCAGTGCCGTGGCCCTGCGCAATGCCCTGGCCGGCATGCTGCGCAACCCCATGCCCTGGTCGATCCTGCTGGGCGCGCTGGCGTCCGGCGTCGGCCTGGTGCTGCCCAAGCCCCTGATGAGTACGATCAGCCTGCTGGCAGACGCCGCCTCGCCGGTGGCCCTGTTTACCATCGGCGCCGTGCTGGCGCGCTCGCAGATGAACGCCAGCGGCGCCACCGCGCTGGCCGATTTCGTGCCGGTTGCCCTGATCAAGCTGCTGATCCACCCGCTGCTGATGCTCGCCATCGGCCACGGCGCCATCCGGCTGGGCATTCCCATCGACCCGGCCGCCCTGACGGTGCTGGTGCTGGTCGCCTGCCTGCCCAGCGCCAGCAACGTGGCGCTGCTGACCGAGCGCTTCGGCGCCGACACCGGCAGGGTGGCGCGCATCATCCTGGTCTCGACCGCACTGTCCTTCCTGAGCTTTTCGGCGGCGGTGTCGTTGCTGATATGAAACATTTCTGACTTCTGCCGCCTTGTTTGTGAAATAATAACGAGCGTGTCCCATCGACGATGTGGCGGCAAATTCAGGGGTTTCGATTGCTAGAAATGTTTGCAGTGGAGCAGGAGCTGGCGCAGCTGGAAGAGGAGCTTTCTTCCCAGTATGGTGTCGCACGCCTGATGCCGATGCTGGCGCTGGCCTGGCACTTGCGCCAGCGCGACCCCGCGCGCGCCCGCTTTCTGGCGCTCGACGCCGCGCCTCTGTTGACCTTGCTCCCCGAACCGGAACGGCGCCTGCACCAGGCGCGCTGCCAGCTGATCGACGGCGAAGCGGCCTGGCTGGACGGCCAGCTCGATGCCGCGCGCGCGCTGGCCGACGAGGCCTGGGCCGAATTTCACCGCCAGGACGACTCCATCGGCAGCGCCGACGCGCGCTGGCTGCGCGCCTGGATCGAGGTCGATCGCGGCAACGCCGCCGCCAGCGACGCCGAACTGGAAGGCGCCGCGCACGATGTCTGGCGCGCCGGCGACCGTTTGCGCGCCGACGTGATCGATGCCGCCGCGGCCCTGTTCGCGGTGTTTCGCAACCTGCACTCGGCCAATGAGCGCTGGGGCAAGCGCTTCGACCCGGCCGAAAAAGGCCTGCACCCGGCCGCCGCCGGCTGGATCAACGACTACCTCGGCACGGCCGCCTTCCAGGCCAGCGACTTCGGGCGCGCCATTGGCCTGTTGATGAACACCTTCGAGGCGGCGCTGGCCACCGGCCAGGTGCGGCGCGCGATCAACGTCGCCACCAACATCGGCAACGCCTTCACGAGCCTCAATGCGCATCACGCCGCGCTCGAATGGATGCAGCGCGGGCTGGACCTGGCCCGTCCCACCGGCTGGCCGATGAGCATTGGCCTGGCGCTGATGCAGACCGCCGAAACGCTGCGCCAGCTGGGCCAGCGCGAAGCGGCGCTGGAACTGCTGCACGAGGCGCTGGCGACGCTGGCGCCCATGTCCGGATCGCGCGCCTACGCCATCGCGCTCGAATACGAAGGCGACCTGGCGCTCGACGGCGGCGATTATCCGGCGGCGCTGGCGAGCTTCGCGCGCCTGGAAGCGCGCGGCGAAGCGCTGCACCAGGCCGACTTCCAGAGCGGCGCGCGGCGCGGCCAAGCGCATGCGCTGTCGCACATGAACCGTCCGCACGATGCGCTGGCCAAGGCCGCGGCGGCGCTGGCGCTGGCGCGCGAACACGGCGACTCGTACAACCAAATCGCCGCGCTCAAGGTGCTGGCCGAGATCCACGCGCGCCACCGCCTGCCCGGTCCCGCGCCGCTGGAGGCGCCCAGTCCCGCGCTGCATTACCTCCAGCAGGCCATGGCGGTGGCGGCCACCATCGACGGCTACACGGTGCCGGGCGACCTGTATGACGCGGTGGCGCGCGAATACGCCAGCGTGGGCGACTACCCGCAGGCCTACGAGATCGCGCTGCGCGCCGGCGCCGCGCGCGACAAGACCCACAGCCAGGAAGCGACCAACCGCGCCGTCGCCATGCAGGTGCAGTACCAGACCGAACGCGCCAAGACCGAGGGCGAGCATCACCGCCAGCTGGCCGCGGCCGAAGCCAAGCGCGCCGAGGTGCTTCAGCAGACCAGCGCCACGCTCGAACACTTGTCGGCCATCGGGCAGGAGATCACCACCCACCTCGACGCCGCCGCCGTGTTCCGCGCGCTCGACCGCCACGTGCATGGCCTGCTCGACGCCACCCACTTTTCCATTTTCCTGATCGACCCGGACGGCAGTTCGCTGCGCTGCGCGTTCGGCGTGGAAGCGGGTAAACCCTTGCCGGCAACGCGTTATTCGCTCACCGACGAACATGCCAATTCGGCGCGCTGCGTGCGCGAGCGGCGCGAGATCCTGCTCGACCTGAACGCCGGCGACGACATGCCGAACCTGATCCCGGGTACCTTGCCCACACTGAGCCTGCTGTTTGCGCCGCTTCTGATCGGCGAGCGGGTGCTGGGTGTGATGACGGTGCAGTCGCTGCAGGCGAACGCTTACCGCGAACGCGAGCGGCTGATTTTCCGCACCCTGTGCGCGTACGGCGCCATCGCCCTCGACAACGCCGGCGCCTACCTGCAGGTGGCGGCCACGCTCAAGGCCCTGAGCGCGACCCAGGCCCAGCTCCTGGAAAAGAACGTCGAACTGGAACACGCCTACAAGGCGCTGGAAGAGGTGAGCCTGACCGACCAGCTGACCGGCCTGCGCAACCGGCGCTTCTTTCTGCAGCATGTCGACGCCGACGTGGTCATGAGCCTGCGCGGCTACGACGACCCGTTGCGCAACGGTGCCGTCGAACGCGAGAACGCGCCGGGCAAGGACCTGGTGTTCTTCATGGTCGACCTGGACCACTTCAAGCAAGTGAACGATGTGCACGGCCATGCGGCCGGCGACGCGGTGCTGGTGCAGATGCAGGAACGGCTGCGCGAAGTGTTCCGCGAGTCCGATTACCTGATCCGCTGGGGCGGCGAAGAATTCCTGGTGCTGGCGCGCGCCACGCATCGCGACGATGCCAGGGTGGTGGCCGAACGCATCCGGCAGGCGGTCGCCAACCGCGACTTCATGCTGCCCGACGGGACGGCGGTGCGCAAGACCTGCTCGATCGGGTTCGCGTGCTTTCCGTTCGTGCCGGAAGAACCGCGCCTGTTGTCCTGGTCCGAAGTGGTGGAACTGGCCGACCAGGGCCTGTACCTGGTCAAACGCTCGGGGCGCAATGCCTGGGCCGGCATCTACAGCACGCCCGAAACGCGGCACGACGGCGTGTTCCCGCGCCTGATCCACCATCTGGACCAGGCGCTGACCGACGGCGAGGCCCGCCTGGTGACCAATATCGACGAGATCCAGGTCGGCGCCGGCGCCAAGACGCGGCGCCTCGTGCTTGCGTCCGACAACGTGACGCCGCGCTAGGGTTTAGATGTCTTCCGCCCGGCGCCGCATCGCCTGCGCCATTGGCGCATCCATCGCCGCCATGACCGTTCGCTGGTCGTTCTGCGAGCGGTTCTGGCCCAGCTTCCATTTGCCGTGCATGCGCATGACCGGAATTTCGATCCCGACGATCATTTGCACCAGCTTGTCGATAAAACCGGGCGGGGCGTCGTCCATCGTCCATGGCATGGCCTGCGCTGCTTCGTGGCGCGTGGTCAGGCGCGCCAGCAGCGCGAGGATCCACGCCGGGTCTTCGATGGCGCGCAGCGGGCCGTGCGCATGCACCACGGCGTAGTTGTAGGTCGGGACCACTTTGCCGTTGATCTTCTTGTCGTCGTACAGCGCGGGCGTGATGTAGGCCGACGGTCCCTGGAACACCACCAGCGTCTCGCCCACGTGGCGCCAGAGCGGATTGGCGCGCGCCACGTGGGCGCGCAGGATGCCGAACGGCGCGTCGGCTACCGCGCCGGCGTCGGCGGCGTCGATCACGAACGGGATGTGGTTGGCGTCCAGGCCTGCGTCGCCGTGCGTGACGACGGCGCCCAGCGAGTGCGCCTCGATCAGGCCGTGCAGCAGGGCGGGGCGGATCTCGTCGAAACAGGAAGGTCCGTACATCTTATGGGCTCCCTTCGACGACCACGTCGGTCTTGATCGAATTGGCGATGTAGCACTGCGCGTGGGCGGCGTGGTGCAGGGCGTCGAGCCCGGCGGCGTTGGGGCCGGTGCCGTCGGCGAAGGTGATCGCGGGACGCAGCACGATGCGGGTCATCGCCTTCTTGCCGTCGGCGTTGTGGTCCATGGTGCCGAGGGCGTGGTCGAGGTAGGCGTCCACCACGTGGCCGGCGCGGGCGGCCAGCGACAGGAAGAACAGCATGTGGCAGCTCGACACGGCGGCCACCAGCGCTTCTTCGGGGTCGACGGCGGCCGGGTCGGACATCGGCAGCGCTACCGACAGCGGCGAGGATGACGCGGGTACCTGCAGGCCGCCGTCGAAGGTCCACGCGTGCGCGCGGCTGTAGCGGTTGTCCAGGAAAGGCTGCGCGCCGCGCTGCCAGGCCAGTTGTGCTTCGAATTGCTGCATTTTTTCTCCAGGAGGTTCGTGAACGCGGCTATCGTTTCATCAATGCCGTTAGCTTCAACCCGTCATTCCCGCCATTGGCAGAAATGACTTCCCGCGCAGGCGGGAATCCAAGGCACCTTCGGTCCGCGACAAAATTGGATTCCCGCCTGCGCGGGAACGACGAGCTAACCATCTTATGCGCCACTTTGGCTTGCTCAAATATCCAATTGACGCGATTATGTGAAGACCAATTTTAAGGTCGCCATGCTCGTCATCGATATCCTCGCCGCCTTGCCGCTCGCGCGCGGCACACAAGAGCCCCTGTTCCGCCAGCTCTACGCCCAGATCAAGGACGCCATCCTGCGCGGCACGCTCGGCGCCGGCATGCAGCTGCCGCCCACGCGCGAACTGGCGCGCCTGCTTGCGGTCTCGCGCCAGACGGTGCTCAGCGCCTACGACCAGCTCGGCGCCGAAGGCTACCTCAGTGGCGCGGTCGGCAAGGGCACGTTCATCAGCGAGCACCTGGCCCAGGCCGGCCCGCAGGCGATTGCGGCCACGCAGGCGCCGATGCGCCCCCTGTCCGCGCGCGGCGAGGCCTACGCCACGGCCATGGAAAGCGTCGGCTTCCATCAAGGCAAACTGCGTCCTTTCCGCGTCAGCATGCCGTCGCTCGACCTGTTTCCGTTCGACGTCTGGAGCCGCCTGGAGGGCCGGCGCTGGCGCCATCCCGACTACCACATGGGCTACAGCGACCCGGCCGGCTACGCGCCGCTGCGCGAGCTGCTGTGCGTGTACCTGCGCGCCTCGCGCGGCGTGAACTGCACGCCCGAACAGGTGGTCATCACCTCCGGCTCGCAACAGGGCCTGTTCCTGCTCTCGCAACTGCTGCTCGCGCCTGGCGACGAAGTCTGGGTCGAGTCGCCCGGCTACCAGGGCGCCAGCGCCCCGCTGTTCGCCGCCGGCGCCAGCGTGCGCACGGTGCCGGTGACGGCCGACGGCATGGACGTCGCCTACGGCATCGCGCATTACCCGGACGCGCGCATGGTGCTGGCCACCCCGTCGCACCAGCTGCCGCTGGGCGTGACCATGAGTTTGCAGCGCCGCCTGGAGCTGCTGCGCTGGGCCGCCGCCAAACGCGCCTGGATCATCGAGGACGACTACGACAGCGAGTACCGCTACACCGGCCCGCCGTTGGCGTCGCTGCAAAGCCTGGACCGCGCCGGCTGCGTGCTGTACGTCGGCACCTTGTCGAAAGTGCTGTTCCCCGGCCTGCGCCTCGGTTACATCGTGGCGCCGCCGGCGCTGGTCGAACCGGTGGTGCGCGCCAAGGCGGTGATGGACCGGCACACCGCCATCGTGCCGCAGATGGTGCTGGCCGACTTCATGGCGGACGGCCACTTTGGCCGCCACATCCGGCGCACGCGCGACGCCTACGGCGAACGGCGCGCAGCGCTGCTGGACGCAATCGCCTCGCAGCTGGGCGGCCAGGTGGTGGTCGGCCCATCCGACGCCGGTCTCGACCTGGCCGTGCATTTCCTGGGCGGGCACGATGAAGCCACGGTCGTGGCGCGCGCGCTGGAGCTGGGCATCGAGGCGCGCGCGCTGGCCTATTATGCGAACCGTTCGGCTACCCCCGCGTGCGCATTCGCTCCCGGCCTGCTGCTGGGGTTTTCGTCGCTGACGACGGCGCAAATCAGGCACGGTGTCGAGGTGCTCGCAACGGTGCTCGCGACGGTGCCGGCGAAGATGCCAATCGCGCCGCATTAATCTATACTGACGCCATGACTATTGAACGCTGCTCCTGGGCCAACCCTGCCAATGAACGCTATCTCGACTACCACGACCACGAGTGGGGCGTGCCTTGCCACGACGAGACCACCTTGTTCGAAATGCTCAATCTCGAAGGCGCGCAGGCGGGCCTGAGCTGGGAGACGATCTTGAACAAGCGCGCTGGCTACCGCCTCGCCTTCGATCACTGGGATGCCGACAAAATCGCGCGCTACGATGGCGCCAAGGTGGCCGAACTGCTGGCCAATCCGGGCATCGTGCGCAACAAGCTCAAGGTGGCCGCCGCCATCACCAACGCCCAGGCCTACCTGCGCCTGCGCGCCGAAGGCAGCTCGCTCGACGACTACCTGTGGGGTTTTGTCGACGGCCAGCCGATCGTCAACCACTACAGCGGCGACGAGCGCTCGCCGGCCAAGACCGCGCTGTCGGACCGGGTCTCGAAAGACCTGCTTGGCCGCGGCTTCAAGTTCGTCGGCTCGACCATCGTGTACGCCTACATGCAGGGCATCGGCATGATCGACGATCACAGCGCCGCATGCTTTCGCCGCGCGAAGCTGCGCGCATGAACTGGCAAACCACCTGGGGCGAGCGCGCCCACTTCGTCATTTTCGACGCTGCCTACGGCGACGGCGCGGCCTTTCAAAAGACGCTGCACGCCTGGCGCAACGACCCGCAGCGGCCCGCGCGCCTGCACTACATTGCACTGGCCGACGAGGCGCTGCCCGGCTACCGGCGCGTTCCGCAGATCGAAGACGCGGTCACGCTCGACCTGCTCACGGCGCCGCTCGACACCGCCCTCGAACAACTGACCGCGCGGCTCGACGCCATCTGGCTGCACGACGCCCTTGATGCCGGCACCCGCTTCGCACACGCGCTGGGCAAACTGGCCGCACCGGGCGCGCTGCTCGACGCCGAGGGCCTCACGCACGCGCAGATGGCGACCCTGGCGCGCGCCGGCTTTGCATGGGAACCGGGCGTGCAGCGCGCCGTCTTTGCCAGCCGCCGTCCGCAGCTTGAGGCGGCCGCGCCGCGCGCGCGCCACGCCATGGTGATCGGTGCGGGCCTCGCCGGCGCCGCGGCCTGCGAGCGCCTGTGCGCGCGCGGCTGGAAGGTGACCTTGATCGAACGCCATGCGCAGCCCGCGCGCGAAGCGTCCGGCAACCTGGCCGGCATCACCATGCCGCTGCTGTCGAAAGACGACAACCTCATGACGCGCCTGTCGCGCGCCGCCTTCCTGTATGCGCAAGCGTACTGGGACCGCATCGGCGACGACCGCATCGGCGACAACCGCATCGACAGCGCCCGCTGCGGCGTGCTGCAACTGGCGCGCGATGCGGCGCACGCCGACGTGCAGCGCGCCATCGCGGCAGGCCACGCCGGAGTCGATCGTTATCCGCCGGAGTTTGCCGAATGGCTGGAAGCCCCCGCGGCGACCGACCTGCTTGGCGCGCCCGCTCCCGACGGCGCGTGGCTGTTCCGCCAGGGTGGCTGGATACGTCCGGCCAGCGCGTGCGGCGCCATGCTCACCGCCTGCGGCGACGCGCTGACGCGCCACTTCGGCGCCGGCACCGTCACGCTCGACAAACGCGGCGCCGACTGGTGCGCCATCGACGCGGCCGGAGAGGTGCTCGCGCAAGCGCCGGTGGTGGTGCTGGCCAACGGCACCGGCGCGCTCGACTTGCCGCTCGCCGCCGGCCTGCCGCTGGCCGCCGTGCGCGGCCAGGTCACCCACCTGGCCGAGGGCTCGGCACCTGCGCTGCCCTTCGTGCTGTGCCGCGAAGCCTACCTGACACCGGCGGTGGCCGGCCTGCACAGCCTGGGCGCCAGCTACGACGACGATGCCGATCCGGACCTGCGCCAGGCCAGCCAGGACGAGAACCTGGCCAAGGTGCGCGCCATGCTCGGCCAGCCGGCGCTCGGACGCGACGCGCCGCTGCTGGGGCGCGTCGGCTTTCGCTGCGTGGCGCCGGACCGCATGCCGCTGGTGGGCGCCTTGCCCGACCCGGACGCGGCGGGCCGCATCGAGCGATTGCGCGACGTGCCGCGCCACGACGGCGTGTACGGATTGCTGGGCTACGCCTCGCGCGGGCTGACCTGGGCGCCGCTGGCGGCCGAACTGCTGGCCGCGCAACTCAATGACGAACCGCTGCCGCTCGAAGCGGACCTGGTCGCGGCCCTCGATCCGGCCCGTTTTCTGTTGCGCGAACGGCGCCGGGGCGAGGTAGGATAGCGAACCGGGCCCATTGTCATCCGGTTATAATTGGTCTGTAGCAACTTTTGCAACCGATCGCCGCGCCCAGCGTGGCTGGAGCCGATCACGATGGACGATGCGCCCGAGTCGAACGAGCTGTTCCTGTTTCTTGCGTCCACCGCGCACGATATGAAAAACTCTGTCAGCGTGCTGAGCGGCACGCTGGAAACCCTGCTCGCACAGGCGCAGCCCGCAACCGCGGCCGAGGCCGCCTATCCGCAAATGGCGCACATGCTGTACCAGACCAAGCGCCTGAACGACAACCTGATCCAGCTGCTGGCCCTGTACAAGCAGGTCGGCAAACCCGCGTATCCGTTCGACATGCAGCCGCTGGCGATGGGCGACCTGATGGCGCAGGTGGCGGGCGCGGCCCGCGTCCTGCTCGATTCGCGCCATATCACGCTCGACACGTCCGCCGACCCCGACCTGGTGTGGCATGTGGACGAAGACCTGATCGTCGGCGTGCTCGGGCATGCGATCAACAACGCCATCCATTACACCAAGGACAAGATCCGCCTGGCCATCGACGTGGTCGACGGCGACCTGGAGATCCGCGTCGAAGACAACGGCGGCGGCTATTCAAACGCCATGTTAGAGGCCGGCGTGTCGGCCATGCACGGCGCCAGCGCGGGCGTGAACTTTTTGACCAACAGCACCGGCCTGGGCCTGTATTTCTCCAGCGAAGTGGCCAAGATGCACAAGCACCGCCAGCGCACGGGCCGCCTGCGCCTGGAAAACGGCGGCGCGTACGGCGGCGCCTGCTTCGTGCTGAGCCTGCCATGATCGTCGATCCCAAGCCGACCGCCAACCTCGCCACCAGCATTCAGCTGGTCGACTGGGCCGGCAAGAATTACCTGGTGGTCGATGACTTTATCGGCATCCGCCAGTTGCTGCGCGAAAGCTTGCGCAACCTTGGCGCCAAAAATATCGACCAGGCATCGAGCGGCGGCGAAGCCATCGCCATGCTGGCGCGCATCCGCTACGACGTGGTGTTGTGCGACTACAACCTGGGCGAGGGCAAGAACGGCCAGCAAGTGCTGGAAGAAGCGCGCGTGCGCAATCTGCTGCTGCCGAGCAGCGTCTGGCTGATGGTGTCGGCCGAAAAGAGCATCGAATCGGTGATGGGCGCGGCCGAGCACCAGCCGGACGCCTACCTCATCAAGCCGATCACCGAGGGCGTGCTGCTGACCCGCCTGAACCGCGTGTGGCAAAAGAAACAGGTGTTCAAGCAAATCGACCAGGCCTTTGCCGAAAAGGATTACCTGCGCGCGGCCAAGATGTGCGACAGCCAGATCGCGGCCAACAAGCTGCACGAAATGGAATTGCTGCGCATGAAGGCGCGCCTGATGCTCAAAAGCGGCGAGCCGGAAAAGGCGCGCGAAACTTACGAGCGCGTGCTGCTGGAACGCGATTACCAGTGGGCCAAGTCGGGCCTGGCCAGGATTCGCATGGCCAACGGCGAGTACGAGCAGGCGCGCCAGATGTTCCAGGGCGTCATTTCCGAGAACCGCTACTACATCGACGCTTACGATCAGTTGGCGCTCACTTACCAGAGCATGGGCCAGATCGAGGAAGCCTGCGCCGTGCTTGAGCGCGCCGCCAAGCTCTCGCCCAATTCGGTGATGCGCCAACGCGCGCTGGGACAGGTGTCGCTCAAGCTGGGCAATGTCGCGATGGCCGAAAAAGCCTTCCGCAAGTGTATTTCGATCGGTGAATATTCTGTGATGAAAACGGTCGACGCCTACCTGGGCCTGGCGCGGGTATGCGGGCTCAAGCTGGACACCAAGGAAGCGATGCAATTGCTGGTGCTGGCGCAGCGCGAATTTCCAGGCGAGCAAGTTCAGCTGCGCTGCAAGATTACCGAAGGCATGGTCTACCACGAGAGCGGCGACTTCCAGCGCGCGCGCAAGGCCGGCGACGAGCTCGATGAACTGCTTCTCGCCAATCCCGACCGCCCCGACACGCCCACCTGCCTGGAACTGGCGACCTTGCTGTTTTCCGTCGGGCACCGCGAGTCGCCGGTCGAACTGCTGTGTTACGTCATCAAGAACAACCACGACAACCTGCAGCTGCTCGACGACGTGCAGAAAATCTTCGACCGCGCGCACATGAGCGACGAGGGCTTGTCCCTGATTCGTTCGTCGCGCAAGGAAGCGAGCGACCTGATGAACCAGGGCGTGTCGCTATGGAAAACCGGCAAGCTGCCCGAGGCGGTGGCATGGATGCGCAGCGCGCGCATGAGGTTGCCGAACAACCTACGCATTCTGTTCAACTCGGCGCAGATCCTGATTTCGCACATGCAACAGCTTGGGTTCGACGCCGAGCTGGCGGCCGAGGCGACCGAGGTGTTGCTTCATGTCGACAAAATCCTGCCCGGACAACAGCGCTTCGCCCAGCTCATGGAACAGCTCGCCGCACTGGCGCCCGGGGCCGCCGGCGTTGATCCAGCCTGAGCCGTTTGCACGTTTGCCATTGCCGCAGCGCTTGCTGGTGATAAACTGATCACTGCGCGGAAGTTTCCGCATTCAAGAAGAAAGGACAACCATGCGCGACATCGCAAATGAAGTCTATGAAAAAATGCGTGTAGGCAGCAGTGCATGGATTCGGCCAGTGGCCGCCAAGGGCGATACCGTGCCCGATTTCCAGGCTGTGCATGAGCAAGTCAAACAGATGGCGCAAGACGGTTTGATCACCATCTCGACCATCAAACGCCAGGAAGACGGCCTGATCGACGCCATCAGGATCCAGCGGCTGGCGTAGGTCCCTGGCAAGCACTGCCAAGCGCAGCGCATCGGCCGATATCCTGAAGACCGTCATTCCTGCCAATGGCAGGAAGACGGTTTACATGTGGCGGCTAAACGCCCGTGACGTACTTCACAGGCAAAATCAGGTAACTTTTTTGCCCTAAGCGTCGCTTTTCGGCTTGCCCCGGCGCGATGCGGCCTTGGCCGCACTGTCCGGCTCGGCCGGGTTGGCGTCTGCCGGGCCTTCTGACGACGCCTGCGCTGGTGCTTTTCTGCCAGCATCGCCCGCCTGGCCGGCCTTGTCCGCGCCCGCTTCCGGCGTCATCGCCGTCGTCACCGCCTGATTGAACTGTTCCTGAAGCATGTTCCACCACGCCACCGGATTATTCATCGGGCTGCTTGGCGGCGCTTCCTGTTGCTTGACCGGTTCCGGCGCCTTTGCTGGCGCAGGGGTCGGCTGGCTGAAAAACGCTGACGCGAACGGCGCCGCCGCCAGCACCGATTTTTCATCCGCACCGGGTTGCTTGACGGCCGCAGCCAGGGTCGCGCCCATCGATTTCAGGGTGGCGATCGTGCCGCGCTGCACTTCCATGGTCTGGATGGTGCCGCGCAGCATCGCTACGTTGATGTTGAGCCAGGCTTCGACCGCTTTCAGGTCGGCGATTTTCTTGTCCAGCTCGTCGAGCGAGACGGGTGGCATGGCCATGTTGGGGAAGGACATCCCCGGCACGGCCATGCTTCCCCATAAGTTCTTGACGAAGTCCAGCGTGTCGGTCACGGCGCCGACACCGGGGATGTTGGGCATGGGTGGTTTCAGCATGGAAGTCTCCGTAAAGTAGAAGCCTGAGCGTAGCAGATAATTATCATCCTATCAAAGCTTGTTGTGCGAGCAGCAAACGGCGCATTGGGCGGCGTCAGCGGGAAAAGCGCCAGACACGTTAAACTGTGGCCATGACGATCGCATCCTTCCTATCCCGACGGCGCCGCGCCCTGGTGATCGGCACGGCGACAGTCCTGTTGCACCTCCTGGCGATCGACTTTGTCGGCGCGCGCATCGGGCTGGCGCCGGCCGGCGCGCCCGCGCCCGACCCGGTGACCATCGTCGCCGTGCTGCACGCGCCCGCGCCGCCGGCCGCACCGCCAGCGCCGAAGCCGAAGCCGAAGCTGCCACCAGCGCCCACGCGGCCGCCTCCGGCTGCGAAAGCCGTGCCGCCGCCAGCCGCGCCGGGGCCCGACGCCACGGCCGAGGCCAGCCCGGCCGACAGCGCGGGCGATGCTGCCGACGCCGCACCGGCATCCATTCAAGCGAGCGCTGCCGAGGCGGCGCCCGCCGTAGAATTGGCGTCCGGTACGGCGTCCGAGCCGCCGGTGGCCGAAGCGCCCCCGGCCGAACCAGCCAAGCCCGCGCTCAAGGCCAGCCTGCCGCCATCGGCCGAGCTGAACTTCGAGGTGGCGCGCACCGACCGCGACGGCGGCACCTGGTCCGGGCTGTCGACCATCTCGTGGAAGCAGGCCGCGGGCGCCTACAAGCTGTCGATGGAAGCGAGCGTGAGCGTGCTGGTCGCGCGCGTCAACCTGGTGCTGCTGAGCAGCGAGGGCACGGTCGGCGCAGGCGGCATCGTTCCGCGCAGCGCCACCGAAAAGCGGCGCGGCAAGACCCAGACCGCCACCCATTTCGGCAGCGGCCCGGACGGCAAGATCACTTTTTCGGCTTCCGAGCGCAGCTATCCGATGGTACCCGGAGCGCAGGACAAGGCGAGCTTCCTGATGCAGTTGGCCGCCATCGGCCGGGCCGACAGCGCCCAGTTCGCCAGCGGCGTCGAACTGTTCGTCGGCGAAGAAAAAGATGCCAACCCGTTCAGCTTCGTACTGGTCGGGCAAGAAGACATCAACACCCCGATGGGGCCGATGGCGACTTGGCACGTCGCCCG
This sequence comes from Telluria sp., assembly GCA_036386755.1. Classification (GTDB taxonomy): domain Bacteria; phylum Pseudomonadota; class Gammaproteobacteria; order Burkholderiales; family Burkholderiaceae_D; genus Telluria_A. The sequence goes on along the minus strand of DASVVC010000062.1, from coordinate 37,236 downwards.
TCCGCCGCGTCCGGGGGCTTACAACTCGCGCCTGGATATCTGGCTGGCGCCAGCGCACAACTGGTATCCGGTGCAGATCCGCAATACCGAATCGAACGGCTCGGTCACGACCCAGACCATCCGCAAGATTCTCATCACTGAATAGGAACCGATATGCGACCATTATTTACACAACTGCTGAGCGGCGCCGTGCTGGCCAGCGCCTGCGCCGGCGTTTTTGCGGCGGCCGAGCACGAAGCCGTGCAACGCCCGTTCAACCTGCCGCCCTCGGCCGACCTGCACTACACGCTCAAGGCGCGCCAGAAAGGGCTGGCCCTGAGCGGCGAAGCCCAGGTAGCCTGGCGCGCGGGCGATGGCAAGTACAGCCTGGTCAATGAAACGAAGGCCCAGATGCTCGGCAAGATCCTCGACAGCCGCAGCGAGGGCACGGTCGATACCTATGGCATTGCGCCGGCGCAGTTTGTCGAGAAGCGCTTCCGCAAGGAATCGACCACGGCCACCTTCGACCGCGGCGCCAAGACCTTGAGTTTCAGCGCCGGCAAGGAAACCTATCCTTTGCTCGGCGGCGAGCAAGACCGCAGCAGCGCGCAGTGGCAACTGGCCGCGCTGGCGCGGGCCCAGCCCGAGAAATTCACGCCGGGATCGGAGTGGCGCCTGTTCGTGGCCGGTCGCAAGGATGCGCAGCCGTGGTCGTTCAAGGTGGTCAAGCGCGAGAAGATCAGCACCGGGCTCGGGGAAGTCGAGGCGGTGCACCTGTCCAAGGCGCCGCCGCAGGGCGCCAAGGACCAGACCGTCGACCTGTGGCTCGCGCCCGGACACGACTGGTATCCGGTGCAGCTGCGCTACAGCGATGAAGAAGGCGAGTTCATCGAGCAGACGGTCGACAAGATCAACAAAAAATAGCCGGTGCCATAGGCGGTGTCAGGTCTGACATCCAGACACGGCCTCGACCGTGCGCTGGTGCTGGCCGGCCGGATCGGCCAGCTCGTGCACCGCCTGGCGCAGCAACTCGGCCAGCAAGGTGCTCAAGGCGCTGCCGTCGCTCGCCAAGCGGTGCATCGTCAGGCTGATACTTGGCAACGCCGGCAGCTTGCCGCCCACCGGATCGAGCGCCGCCAGGGTCGACGGCAGCCCGATGCGCGTGCGGATGGTCATCCCCAACCCCGCAGCCGAGGCCGCCCACAGCGCCGACAGGCTGGCGCTGGAAAACGCGCAGCGCCAGCGGATGCCGGCCCGGTCCATGGCGTCGGCGGCGATGTCGCGTAGCGCGCACGGCGCTTCCAGCAGCACCAGCGGCAGCGGTCCTGCTCCGGCGGCAAGCAGCGGATCGAACCCCGCCGGCCCGATCCAGTGCAGGGGCAGGGTGGCGAGCCGTTCGCCGGCCAGCCCGTCCGCCCCGTCCGTCCCGTCCGCCCGGACATTCCAGGCGATCGCCAGGTCGAGCTGGCCGGCCGCCACGCGCCGCTGCAACTCGGCGCTGCGCGCCACGCACACCTCGATGCGCGCATTCGGATGGCTGCGGATAAATTGTCCCAGCACATGTGCGAGCAAGGCTTCGCCCACGTCTTCCTGCAAGCCGAGCCGCACTTCGCCGGCCACGCTGGCGCTGCGCAGGGCCAGCGCGGCTTCGTCGTTGATCTCCAGCATGCGGCGCGCGTAGGCCAGCAAGGTCGCGCCGGCGTCGGTCAGCGCCAGGCCGCGTCCCGCCTTGCGAAACAGCACGGCGCCGGCCTGGTCTTCCAGCTTTTTCAATTGCGCGCTGACGGCCGAGGTGGAGCGCCCCAGTTGGGCCGCCGCCTTCGCATAACTGCCGAGATCGATCCCGGTGGCGAAGGTGCGCAACGTATCCAGATCAAAATTCACCAGCCGCATTGATTGTCCTGTTTTATGGCACGATAGCCATCATATTATCTGATATTCAAAACAGTCGTGCCGGCCGACAATCTGGTCTTCCCTGTCATCAGGAGCCATTGTGCTTGCCATCGCCATCCCCGCCGTACCCGATCGTCACCGCTGGAAAGTATTGAGTGTGGGCGTGGCCGCCAACGCCAGTTTCGCCGCCGCCTTCGCCGGTATTCCCGCCGCCGCGGTGATGATGCGCTCGGCCTACGGTTTTACCGATGCCGCGCTCGGCCTGGCGCTGGGCGCAATGGGCCTGGGCATCGCTTGCAGCGAATTTCCGTGGGGCGTGCTGACCGATCGCTGGGGCGACCGCAAGGTGCTGCTCACCGGATTGGGCGGTACCGCGCTGGCGCTGCTGCTGATGGCCCTGTGCGGCGCCCCCGGCGCGCAGGGCGTGCCCGGGCTGGGACTGGTCGGCGCGGGCCTGCTGGTGGTCGGCATGCTGGGCGGCAGCGTCAACGGATCGAGCGGGCGCGCGGTCATGGTCTGGTTCAGCAGCGCCGAGCGCGGCATGGCGATGAGCATCCGCCAGACGGCAGTCCCCCTGGGCGGGGCGGTCGGCGCGCTGATCCTGCCGACCCTGGCGCGCGGGGCCGGCTTTGCCGCGGTCTACGCCCTGTTGTCGGCGTGCTGCGTGATCAGCCTGCTGCTCACCTGGACCTGGCTGCGCGATCCGCCGGCAAGCGCAGCGCCTGGGCCTGCCGTTGCCGGCCACGCGCCGCCACCTGACCGCGGCCGGCTGTGGGCGATGGTGGCCGCCATCGGCATCCTGTGCGCGCCGCAATTCGCCATCCTCACTTTCGGCACGGTGTTCCTGCACGATGTGCTGCATGCCGGCGTGGGCGCCACCACGACCGCCCTGGTCGGCCTGCAATGCGGCGCCATGGGCATGCGCGTCTGGAGCGGCCGCTGGACCGACCGCCACGGCAACCGCGCTGCGTTCCTGCGCGCCGCCACCTGGATCAGCATGCTGTGCTTCGTGATGCTGGGATTGGCATCCTGGGTGCTTGCGCGCACCCTGGCGCACGGGCCGCTGGTGCTGGCCGCGATGCTGGCGGCGCTGGCCGTGAGCGGCGTGTGCGTGTCGGCGTGGCACGGCGTCGCCTATGCCGAGCTGGTCACCCTGGCGGGCGCACAAAAGGCGGGCACGGCCTTGGGACTCGCCAATACCAGCGTGTTCGTGGTGTGTTTCGCGACCGCGTCGGCGATTCCCCACATCAATGCGATGGCCGGATGGGCTGGGGTGTGGCTGGTCGGGGCGGCTTGCGCGGCGCTGGCCTTGCCGCTGTTTGCGCGTTCGGCCCGTGCCTTTCCTGGCCGGGTCTGTCCGGACCGGGTCTGAATGACATGGCACCGCTTATTGTCGAGGCCGTGTCCGAATGCCAGACCTGACACCGGGGTTGTGATTATCGTTGTTTGATCTGGACGTACGGATTGCCCACCGTTTCGCCGAACTCGGCAAGCGCGTCGCGCAGTTCGGCCGCGATGATGGTGTCCAGGGTCTGGGGATCGACCGAGGTGGCGAAGGCCAGCGCATCGGTCAGCCCCAGGGTGCGGATAATGCTGATCAGGAGCGCGGTCGACGCCAGCGAGCGCCGGTCCCACACCCCGATCACAAACGCACTCAGGCGCTTCCTGGCCGCATGCGGCAGGATTTCAAAGGTTTGCCATTGCCTGTCCGCCAGTTGCGCCAGCGCTTCCATCATCAACAGCTTTTCTTCCGCGTCCGGCACCCCGTGCCGGAACGAACGCAGCAGTGAGGCGAGTTCCTTCTCCACCTGCGGAGATGGTAAATACTCCGGCAAGTCAGTAATCCTTTGCAACTCTTCGTGATTCACGCATATCTCCTCTTAATGATGTGATATTACTTTAGTTTCAATATATCTTGCAATTATGAAACAAGATTGCAGACAGGGTCGGTACATTTGGACAGGTTGCCGTGGCTTAACTGATATACTGACGCCCCCAACGGCAAGACCTTAGCCGCAAGCAAGAAACTGGTACCGGAACACGATGATGGAAACAACGGCAGGCGTGGCTGCAGAACCACTGACTTTAGGACAAGACGACCACGATTCCTTGCAGGCGCACTTTCACGCCGGCATTTCGGCTGACGAGATCGAGCAAGTCTTTCATTTGAAGCGGGCGCAACCCACCTTGCAAGCGTTCACCGCACTGTTCCACGGCGGCGCCGACGGCGTGTTGATCCGCCTGCTGGTGCTGCGCGAACTGGCTGCCGATACCAGCACCACCGCGTTTTCGCGGGCCGACATCAATCAGAAGCTAGCCTACCTGATCCCCGAAAGCCTGGAAACCGTGCTCACGCGCCTGCGTTCGCACAGCCTGCTGGCGTGGGACGCCCAGGCCGCCGTGTACCGCGTCACGCCGATGGCGCGCAACGTCCTGTCCTCGCTCGACACCTTGCTGTCGATGGGCCAGGCCGACGACGACGCCGAGATGGGCTTTTTGCTCTCGCAGGTGGCCGGCGCCCAGGCCGTGGGCGGCGTCACCGTCGAGCAGCTCAAGCACCTGCTGGGGCGCCTGGTCGAACTGACCGAGGAATTTCGCGACGCGATCGCCTCCGGTTCGGAATTTCGCCTGCGTACCTCGCAGGCCAAGTGGCACATGGCCTGCGACTGGGTCGAGAAGGGCTCCGACATCCTGCGCGCCATCACCAGCGACGAACGCGCCGATTCGGCCACCCACAAGGCCGCGCAAGCGATCGGCCGCGCCCAGAGCGCGCTGCTGAACATGCAGGGCATGTTCTCGCGCGCGCTCAACCAGATCGAGCGCCAGCGCGTGCACCTGGGCCAGTCCGGCCTGTCGACCACGGACGTCAAGCGCTGGCTGCTGGCGCACGACGACCTGCCAAGTCTTGCGCAGGGCGCGATCGACCGCCCGGTGATGCCGCTGTTCGTCACCCCGGCCGAAATGATCGACGTGGCCGAAACCGAACTGCTGGCCGAACGCAGCGCCAGCACGGGCCCGTCCGGCCTGCCGCAAGGCGAGGATGCGCCGCTGACGATCAACGACGGCCCGGCGATCCAGGCCGAACTCGATGACTGGCTGGCGCGCCTGGCCGACTTTGCCAACCTCGGCAACTTCCCGAGTTTTTCCGAGCACGGCCCGAAAACGGTGCCGATCCAGGATTGCCTGCTGCCGGCCAGCTTCGCGGTGGCCTCGTACCGCGCCTCAATGCTGCCGCTGCTGGGCGACGCCGCCGAAGCGAGCCTGCAGGGCGCCACCGCGCAACTGGCGCGCCTGCCGGTCACCTTCACGCCCACCGACGAGATGGTGCAGCTGAACGACCCGCACGTCTTTGCGATGTCGATCGCCACCCTCTCACTTGATCTGGAAAGCGGCCCGGCCGATGATAAATGACGATTCCCAAATCCTGATCGCGCGCCTCTTGACGCATCAGACCCTGCGCCGCGACGACAAACTGGTCAAGCGCGTGCTGTCGGACGAACTGTTTCGCGCCGAAGTCGACAAGCGCCTGCTCGAATCGGGCCTGAAGCTGCTGGACAACGTGTATGCCGACCATGTGACCCTGGCGCTGCACCGCGCGGTGGAGCCGAAGATCTTCGGCGCCAAGGATATCTGGCAAAACAATAACTTCGGCCTCACGCGCGACGGCGTGGCGCTGCTGGTGGTGCTGTGGGCGCAGATCATCCTGCCCAAGCGCGAACGCCAGGAGACCCACCAGAACATCGACGACCAGAACGATCTGTTCGACAAGGACAAGCCGCTGCCGCGCGCGGAAGACGCCTCGATCGGCATCTCGTACACCGCGCTGCTGTCGGACTTCGGCGACAAGCTCGGTAAAAAGACGCGCATGGACATGAACCTGGGCGCGCTCTCGCGCATGGGCTTCATCGAACGGCGCGGCGACGTGATCCTCGAAGGCGCGCTGCTCGACCTGCTGATGGATACCGACGTGCTCAAGGAACGCATCATCAACGGCGCGCTGGCCGACGTCTTCAAGCGCGCGCCGGTGGCGGTGGCGCCCCCGCGGCCGGCCGTGAGCGACGCCGCCAACGACGCCGACGCGGTAGCCGACGCGGTTACCGACGCCGTCTCGGCCGTCCACATCGAGCCGGCGGCCGATCCCGCAGTCGACCCCGATCCCGCCGCCGATACCCCAACCTGAGGCTAGCCCATGTTCCATATTAAATCGCTCGAACTGGTCCACTGGGATTACTGGCAACGGATCAAGAACATCCCGCTCGACGCCAAGATCATCACCATCGCCGGCCAGAACGGCTCCGGCAAGACCACCCTGCTCGACGCGCTGCGCACCCTGTTCGGCCTCGATTGCTCGATGGGCCGCACCTACAAGCACTATGCGCGCCACTCCGGCCAGCAGACCGCGTGGATCCGCTCCGTGGTCGACAACAAGGCGGTGGGGCGCCAGTTGTCGAACCGGCCGTTTCGCAGCTCCGGTTTTTTCAGCGACGATGAAGTCACCCTGTTCTGCAAGATCGAAAAGAACGGCGGCGACTGGAAGCGCCAGTACCTTATGCGCCCCGGGAATATCCAGATCGAGGAAGTGAACGACGCCACCGACTGGCTCGGCGTCGAGAACTACCGCAAGCGCCTGCACAACGCCGGCCTGTCGCCGGCCATGGCCAAGGTGCTGGCGCTGGAGCAGGGCGAAACCGACAAGCTGTGCGAATACGCGCCGCGCCAGTTGCTCGACCTGGTGTTCCAGGTCTTCGGCGACAAGGAAGTGCTGGATGCCTACGACGAAGCCAAGCGCCACCAGCGCGACACCGAAACGGAACTGAAGCGCTTCGAAACCGAGCTGGAAGCCTCGCGCACCAACCTGGAAGGCCTGCGCCTGCGCGTGGCCAATTACCACCAGTGGGAAGACCTGCACAAGGAACGCCGCAACCTGCTCGAAGAGGTGCTGCCGAGCCTCGAATACCACGAAGCGCGCGAAAAGGCGGCCAATGCCGGCCGCGCGCTGCGCGACGCCCGCAAACCGATGGCGCAAGCCGACACGCAGCTGATCGAAAAGCGCAACGCGCTGGCCGCGCAGGCCAAGGCGCTGTCCGACGCGCAGCAGCAGGAGACCTTGCTGGAGCACGAAGCGACCGCCTTGGGCAGCCGCCTCACGCAAGTGAACGCCAAGCTCAAACCGCTCGACAGCCTGCTCGAACAGAAGGAGCGCCTGCAAAAGCTGGCCGCCGATTCCGGCGCCGACCTAGCCGAAGTGGCGGCCCAGCTGGACCAGAAGGAAGCCGAACTGACGCGCCAGCGCCAGGCGCGCGACGCCCTGGCCAGCCGCATCCTGACCGAAAAGTCGACCATTTCGGCCTTGCAGGGCAAGACCGCGATGCCCGAGCCGGACGCCGTGCGCGCCATGCGCCGCGCCTTGCGCGACGACGGCATTCCGCACGCGATGCTGTCCGATATCGTGGAAGTGACCGACCCCAAATGGCAGGGCGCGGTCGAAGGTGTGCTGGGCGGATATGCGTCCGTGGTGCTGCTCGAACGCCCCAAGGATGCGGCGGCCGCGTACCGGCTGGCCGAGAAGGAGCGCTATCGCCACTTCATCGTCCCCGAGTGCATCAAGGCGCCGGTGACCAAGGACGACAGCCTGCTGTCGGTGGTGCGTTTTTCGGCCGCCGCGCCGCCATGGCTGATCGACCAGCTGGCGCGCATCGAGCGGGTCGACTCGGTGGAGAAGGGCTTTAAATTATCGCGCGACGCCGAGTGGATCACGCCGGACGCGTATCACCGCGAACGGCGCGGCGGGCGCTCGCTGTTCGTCGAAGTGTCGCGCTACCGCTTCGGCACCGCCGGGCGCGGCCAGCGCATGGAAGCGCTGCAAAAGTCGCTGCCGGCGCTCGAAGCGCAGGAAGACGCGCTGACCATCACCATCAGCAAGCTCGCCTCGGAAGTGGGCGCGCTCAAGGCCCGCATCGCCGGCGTGGACGCGGCCAAGGAACTGGCCGCGCGCCAGGCGGAATTCGACGAAGCGCTGCGCAGCACGGTGCCGCTCAAGGCCGAACGCATGGACGTGGGCACGCGCCTGGGCGAATTGCAGGCGCTGACCAAGGCCGCCACGGTGGCGCGCACGCGCGCCGACACGGTGTGGCAGAACGCGCGCATGACCCTGTCGGAGGCCGAAGCCGGGCTGCGGCTCGGTCACAAGCGCCAGATCGAACAGCGCGCCGAGCATGCGCGCGCGCTGCTGGAACTGCGGCGCGCGTGGCGCCATCTGCCGCAAGGCTGGCGCCGGCCGGCGCGGCGCGCGGCTCTGGTGGCCGAACACCAGAATGCGCACCAGGTCGACCTGCGCGTGTCCTCGCTCGAACACAGCCTGGCGCGCGACGACTGGGAGTTGGACGCCACGGTCATCGACCAGCATCACCGCTTGAACGAGCAGCTGCAGGGCCGCCAGACCGAGACGGACGAGCGGCGCTACCAGAACAACCGCGCGATCGAAGCGACGGCCAACGCGCGCGGCGCGTATATCGAGCGGCTGCGCTACACCATCAAGACCTACAGCAAGAACATCAAGGAGCTGGGGGAACTGGCGGGGATCGAAGTGCATGCCGATCCGGTCAAGCTGGAGAACGAAGACGTGCAGCTGTCGCAGGCCGGCCTGCACGTGCGCTTCAAGTTCGACGGCAAGGACCAGATCGGGATGAACGACGGCGAAGCGTCGGGCGGGCAGCAGGTGATGAAGTCGCTGGTGCTGCTGATTGGGTTGTTGAAGTCGGAAGATGGGTCGGGCGGGTTCGTGTTCATCGACGAACCGTTTGCGCACCTGGATATCCGCAATATCCAGCTGGTGGGCGAGTTCCTCAAGAACACCGAGGCGCAGTATTTGATGACAACGCCGCTGACGCACAACACGGACGTGTACGACCCGTCGGAGCTGACCCTCATCACCAGCAAGAAGAAGAAGGATATGCCGTGGGCGCAGCCGATCTTCGTTTTACAGCGCAGGGTCACGCCTGCGGTAGCTGTTTAAGCGCTACCCATTTAGCCGTCGTTCCCGCGCCAAGGCGGGAACGACGGAGCTGGCGGTGCTTACGCCGCGTTCACCGCCTTCTTCAACGCCCGGCGCCACCGTATCAACCCCGCCGAATACGTCCCGAAATACCCCGCCGTCAGCCCCAGCGCCAGCAAGGTGATAAAACTGTCGGTGAACCCCGGCGTCGGCACGCCATTGCCCTGGTTGGCGTAAATCTCCACCCCGATATACATCACCCTTGCGAAAAACAGCATCGCAATGACCATCCCCAGGCGCGCGTTCGGCGTGAAATAACACGTATCGTTTTCAAACTTGGTCAGCTTGAGCCCCCAGATCCCGTACGCGATCCCGGCCGCCGTGCCCACCGCCAGCCAGCCCAGCAAAGCAGGGCGCGTAATCACCTCCGATCCCGCCACCAGGATCATGGCCGCGAACACGCCCAGCCCCGTGTAATGGCGCGAGACGATCGAGCGCTGGCGCATCATCATGGCCTTGAGGCGCTGGTAAAAACGCCACACCAGAAAAGGGGCGAGCACCAGCAGTGCGATAGTGGTAATTGACATGGCGTTTTGTGAATCCGGTCCCGAAACACGCATTATAAACGCCCGCCGAACCGTGCCGATTTCATCCACCCTGCATGCCGTAAGTACGGTAAATACCGGAAAAGAGCAGATTGACAAGCCCGCCAGGAGTGCGCAAGATGCACAGATCGCCTACACCCGAGACCCTCCATGCGCCACCGCCTCCCACTCGTCCCGCTGACCATGTCCCTGCTCGCCGCCGCACCGAACGCGCATTCCCAGTACCAGCTGCCGCCGGCGCAATTGCAGGCCATTGTCGACGCGCCGCGCGCACCGGCGCTGGGCCTGTCCCCGCAGCGCAACCTGGCGATGATGGTCGATACGCCGGCCCTGCCCAGCATCGCCGAAGTGGCGCAGCCCGAACTCAAGCTGGCCGGCCTGCGCATCAATCCGCGCACCTATTCGCCAAGCCGCTTTTCCTTCGGCACGGGTCTCAAGCTGCTCGATATCGCGACCCAGAAGGAAATCAAGATCATGGGTTTGCCGAAGCAGCTGCGCCTGGCCGACACGGCCTGGTCGCCCGACCAGCGCTACCTGGCTTTTACCCACGTCACCTACGCCGACCGCGATGGCGCCTCCGGCGTCGAGCTGTGGCTGGTCGATATCAACACCCGCATCGCGCGCCGCCTGACGGCGCAGCCGCTGTCCTACCTGGGCGGCTCGGGCTTTAGCTGGATGCCGGACGCCAAGGGCCTGCTGGTGCACTTCAAGCCGATCGGACGCGGCAAGGCGCCGCAGGCGACCGGCGTGCCAAGCGGGCCGATTTTGCAGGACAGCCAGGTGAGCGTGGGCGCGCGCCAGCTGCGCACCTACCAGGACCTGCTGAAGAACGAAGAAGACGCGCGCCTGTTCGAGCATTACGCCAGCTCGCAGCTGGCGCTGGTCGACCTGTCGGGCAAGCTGCGCCTGATCGGCAACCCGGACATGTACACCGACGTCTCGGTCGCGCCGAACGGCAAGCTGCTGCTCTCGTCCGTGCTGCAACGCCCCTTTTCGTACGTGGTGCCGGCATCGGCCTTCCCGCGCCGGGTCGCCGTGCGCGACCTGACCGGCCATCAGGTGCACCTGGTGGCCGACAAGCCGCTCGAAGAAGGCCTGCCGCCCGGGAACGACGCGGTGTCGGCCGGCGTGCGCAAGGTCAGCTGGCGCGCCGACGCCCCGGCCACCCTGGTCTGGGCCGAAGCGCAAGATGGGGGCGACCCGGCCAAGGCGGCCGAGGTGCGCGACATCGTCTATGTCCACGCCGCGCCGTTTCATGGCGAGCCGACCGTGCTGGCCAAACTCGCTTCGCGCTACGAGCGCATCGTCTGGGGCAATGGCGAGGTAGCCCTGCTGGGCGAGAGCTGGTACAAGACGCGCGCGGTGAAGATCTGGCGCATCCGCCCCGAACAGCAGGCGCAAGCGCACGAGCTGCTGTTCTCCTATTCGGCCGAAGACCGCTACAACAATCCCGGCTCGCCCGTCACCATGCCCGACGCCGCCGGCCGTCCGCGCCTGCTCATTGGCGCCGATTCGACCATCCTGTTGGGCGGCAGCGGCGCCTCGAACGAAGGCGACCGCCCGTTCCTGGACCGCTTCAACCTGACCAGCAAGGCCAAGGAGCGCCTGTTCCAGAGCGAGGCGCCGTATTACGAGAGCATCGTGACGGTGCTCAGCGACGATGGCACGCGCCTGTTGACCACGCGCGAGTCGCCCACCGAACGGCCCAATTTTTATGTGCGCGACCTCAAACGCAGCGGCGCGGCGCAACTGACGGCGCTGACCAACTTCCCGCATCCGACCCCGCAGCTGAAAGACGTGCAGAAGGAGCAGATCCGCTACAAGCGCGCCGACGGCGTCGACCTGACCGCGACCCTGATGCTGCCGCCGAATTACGAAGCCAAGCGCGATGGCCCGCTGCCGCTGCTGATGTGGGCCTACCCGCAAGACTTCAAGAGCGCCAGCGCGGCCAGCCAGACCACCGGCTCGCCATTTCGCTTCAACGCCATCAGTTACTGGGGCCCGGCGCCGATGCTGGCGATGGGCTACGCGGTGCTCGATAATCCGTCGATGCCGATTGTCGGCGCCGGCGACGCCGAACCGAACGACAGCTACCTGCCGCAGCTGGTCGCCAACGCCGAAGCGGCGGTCGAGGAGGTGGTGCGGCGCGGCGTGGCCGAGCGCCACCGCATCGCCATCGGCGGGCATTCGTACGGCGCTTTCATGACCGGCAATCTGCTGGCCCATACGCGCCTGTTCAAGGCCGGCGTGGCGCGCAGCGGGGCGTATAACCGCACGCTCACGCCGTTCGGCTTCCAGTCCGAGGAGCGCGAGTTCTGGAAGGCCAAGGAGGTGTACCAGGCCATGTCGCCGTTTAATAACGCCGACAAGATCAAGGATGCGCTGCTGCTGATCCACGGCGAGCAGGATAACAATTCGGGCACCTTCCCGATGCAGAGCGAGCGCATGTTCCAGGCCATGAAGGGCCTGGGCGGCACGGCGCGCCTGGTCATGCTGCCCAACGAAAGCCACGCCTACCGCGCGCGCGAATCGATCATGCACATGCTCTACGAGACCAATGCCTGGCTCGACAAATACGTCAAGAACGCCAAGCCGTAAACGCCAACGGGGCCGCTGATGGCGGCCCCCGGTGGCGTCAAGCGTACGGCCCCGCCGCGACGCTTATGATAATGTCATCGGTCCAACCACCAGGAGCGAGCCCCATGAACCCAGCAGCCATCGACTTTCATCGCGCACCGGACCCCGTGCCGGTCGACGAACCATCGCCAGAACCGTTCGATAATCCCCATCCGCATCACCAGCCGGTCAAGCACCCGCAGGACGACGATCCGGTGCCCGATCCGAAGCCGAGCACCTTTTTCCTGCACTAGCACTAGCGCTAGGCTAGTCGAACGCCCACGAATAGAGCACGTCGAGCGCGGTGTTGGTCCCGGTCTGGAACTGCAAGGTGATGCGCGGATTGAGCTTGTAGCGGATCTTGACCAGGCTCGATGCGGTCGTCGCACCCTGCTCGAAACTGAGATAGGCGCGCGACGAAATGCGCTTGCCGACCGTGACCACGGTGCTTTCCAGCCCCTTGGCCTGCGACAGGCCCAGTTCATCGACGCCGAGCGAATTGGCAAGGCGCGACTGGAACCCGCCGCCGCTGCCCGAGCCGCCCAACAGGGCGCCGGCGGCGGCGCTGAGCAGGCCCGCCTCGTTGCCCGACGTCGCTTCCATCCCATGCCCCAGCACCAGCCATGACAGCTTTTCGCTGTCCGGTACCGACGGCGTCGACACCAGCTTGGCCACGGGCGATAAGGCCGAGCCGCGCACTTCCACGCCCGCTTCGACGTTGGTCTCGGAGAGCTGCTCGCCCTCGGGGCGGCGCCGCACCGCGCGGATGTTCAGGGCCGGATTGTCGGCCGGGCCGCTGAAGGTCAGCACGCCGCGTTCGATGTCGAGGTTCTGCCCATACGCCTTGTAGGTGCCGCTGGTCACGCGGATCGACCCGTTGGCGCGCGGTGGACGTCCGCCGGTGGTGCGCACGCGCAGGGAACCGGCCAGTTCGGCGTCGATGCCCATGCCGCGCAGGCGGAACGCGTTGCCAAGATCGGCTTCCACATCCATCGTCAGCGGCATGGTCGGTTCGGCCTTGACCGCCGGCGTACCCACGCCGGCGCGTCCCAGCACGATCACATCATCCGAGAGGGTGGGGCGGCCTTGCGGCGCCAGTTCGATCAGGGCGCGGTCGGCCTTGAATTTGCCTTCCAGCGAGAAGCGCTTGGCGTCGCGGATCAGGGTGCTCTGGCCGCTGACGACCACGGTGCGGTCGGGCCGCGACAGGATTTCGAGCTTGTCGGCTACGAGTTTCAACTGCATGGTCGCTTCGCCGCCGGCAAAGCGCACCGCGCCGTCGGCCACCGCCGTGCCCTGCACGCCGTCGAAACTGAGGCGCTGCAGCAGCAGCTGGTCGCCGGCCAGTTGCGCGCGCAGCTGGCCGTTACTGAGCTTGACGCCCTGTTCGGCCCAGCGCAGCGCCAGTTTGTCGCCATTGACATTGCCGTTCAGTGTCGGCGTGCCGACCGTGCCGCCGCCGGTGAGCGCGAGCTTCAGGGCGCCGTCCAGTTCCAGCCCCGGTTGCCCGGCGAAGGGCGCCAGCCACGCGATCGAGACCATGTCGGCGTTGGCCGTCATCCTCAAAGGGCTGGCGTTGCCCAGGCGGCCGTCGATCATCTGCGCGGTGGCGTCCACGCTGGCCTGGCCGATGCGGGTGCCGTCGACCTTGGCCTGCATGCGCAGCGCGCCGCCCGTGACGTCGGCGCGCAGGTCGAGCGTGCGCAGTCCCAGCACCACCGGCACGTCGGCGCCGGCGATCACGTCGCCGCTTTCGCGGAACACGTGCACCATGCCGTTCAGGGCCGGCGTGGCGCCGTTTGGCGCCTGCATGTCGAGCGACCAGTCGGCGCCCAGCAGCAGGTTGCCGCTGATGGCGTCGCGCATGCCGGGCGAGAATTGCGCGAGGTAAGTGAGCGGCACGCCGGCCGCCACGCCTTTGCTGGTCCAGTGCGGGCCGTTCTTGTCGAGCGACTGGACGCTCACGCTGCCGTTGGGGAGCTTGATCACCGCGTTGCCCATGCTGATCTGCTGCGGTTTGGCCAGGCCGGCCACGCCGTCGCCAGGCGCGACCGCGATGCGCAGCGGGACCGGCGCCTGCAGCGCGAACGCGTAGCGGCCCTTGTTCTGCAGCGCCGCCACGGTGCCGTTCCAGGCGCTGTTGGCCCAGCCGCCGCGGATCTCGCCGGCAGCGTCAAACGCTTCGCTGCGTGCGTCCAGGCGCAGCACGTGGGCGCCGCGCGTGCCGCTCGTTTGCAGGTGCGCCGTATCGATGCGGGTGTCGCCGCTGACGTAGTCGGTGATGGCGATGTCGCTCACCAAAGGATCGTCCGTCCCGCGTCCGTTGCCAAGGTTGGCGCTTGCGCGCAGGGTCTTGACCTGGTGCTTGCCGAGCACCTTGAGGTTCTGGCCTTCCAGCGCGGCGCTGACGGCCGGCGCGGCCATCGTGCCCGAAACGGTACCCGCGCCTTTGAGCACGCCGCCGTAGTCGGGGCCGAGCGCGGCCAGTTGCGGCGCGTCGATGCGCCAGTCAAGCTTGTCGGACCCGGCGCCGAAGCTGCCTTTGGCGGCCACGATGTTCGGGCCCACGTGCAGGTCGACGTCGGCGTTGGAGACGTGTTTGGCGTCGGCCGCCAGTTTGGCGTGGCCCCAGAAGGGCGAGTTGGCCAGGGTCGATGGCTGCAAGGCCAGATTGACGTTGCCGCGCCAGTCAGGACCCGAGCGGCCGGTCACATCGAACGTGCCGTTGATGCTGCCCGCCAGGGGCGAACCGAACGCGCCCGGATTGAAGCGCTGCGCCGTGCCGGCGGCCTTGACGTCGACTGCACTCTTGTCGAGCCATGCTTCGCCGGTGGCGTGCAGCAGGCTGTTGTTGGCCTTGCGCGCCGCCGCCACCCAGCCAAGGCCGGTGGCGTCGACCTCGAAGGTGGTGCGCGGCGCGGCCATGGTGCCGGTGACGACGCCGTTGGCCGCCAGCGCGCCGTACAAGTCGCTGCGTGCCGCCGCCAGGTCGGTGGCGTTGACCCTCCAGGTGAGTTTTTCGCCCGGTGCGCCAAAACTGCCGCTAAGCTCCGCCATGTTCTTGCCCAGTGCGAGCGTGGCAGCCACGCCGCTGATGTGCGCGGCGTCGGCATTGAGCTTGCCCTTGCCCGACAAAGGCTGGTCGAACAGGCGGCTCGGCCGCAGCGCAAAATCGGCTGCCACTTTCCACTCTGGCGAGAGCACCCCGGCGGCGTTGATGTCGGCGTTGATGTCCGCTTTCGGCAAGTCGCCGAAGGCGGCCGGATTGAACTTGACGGCGCTGGCGGCAACCTTGAATTCGCGCTTGCCGGCCAGGTTGGCGCTGCCGCTCAACCCCACGCTGCTGCCGCCGGCGGCCAGGCGCGCCTGCTGCACGGTCAGCACGTTGTCGGCCAGGGTGGCCTTGGCATCGAGCCGCATGCCCGCTTCCACCAGCTTGGTGGTGAAGGTCTGGGTGGTGCCTTCGTTGGCCACCGTGATGTCGCCGACGATGTTGGTCGACTTCATGCGGCTGTGAATGCGCTTGATGTCGATGCCGTCGGTGTGCAGCGCAAAGCCGGCCGTCCCTAACCCTTTGTCGGCCGCGCTGCGCGCCACCGTGCCGCTGCCGGTGAATTTGCCGGCCTCGCCCAGGTCGATCAGCACCGCGCCGATTTCCAGCGCCGACAGGTTGCCCTTGAGTTCACCGCGCATGGCGCGCAGCGGCAAGCGTTGCAGGTCGATCGGACCGGTCGCGCCGGCATTGTCGATCGCGACGCTGCCGGCGATATTGCGGTTCGCTTCGATGCGCGCCGTGATCGCCAGCGACAGGTCGGCCTTGGGCAGTTCGGGATTGAAAAAGCCCGGATCGATGTTCTTGCCATGAATCGT
Organism: Telluria sp.; assembly: GCA_036386755.1. GTDB lineage: Bacteria > Pseudomonadota > Gammaproteobacteria > Burkholderiales > Burkholderiaceae_D > Telluria_A. The sequence goes on along the minus strand of DASVVC010000062.1, from coordinate 21,279 downwards.
CATGGCGCGCAGCGGGATCGGATCGAACGGCGCCAGGGTGAACTTGGCGTCGCCTTGCGCCTTGCCCGACACCGCCGTGGCTTCGAGCTGGGTGCTTACCAGGTCGCCGCCCACGCGCAGGGCGATTTTCGCCGGCTGCTGGCCGGCGGGGACCACGAGCTGGGTCAGGCTGGCGCTGCCGGCCAGCTTGAACGGATGGTTGGCGCCGATGCTGGCGTCGGCCATGGCCTTGCCCCACGGGGTGATGGCGGTGGCCTTGCGCAATGCCCATTGCTGCGGGTCGCCCAACAGGTCGAAGCGCACGTCGGTGATCACCGTTTCGGCGCCCGGCGCGGCGGCGTTGGTCAGGGTGACCTTGGCCAGGCGCGCGTCGTCCACTTCGAGCTTGAACGGGGGCGCGAGCCTGGCCGGCATCTTGGCCGGTTCGCCTTCGCGCAGGGTGTCCATGCGCAGGGTGGCCACGTGCAGCTTGTTGATCGCCACGCCGCGGCTCAGGTACTGGAAGGGCGACCAGTCGATGTCGATGTTTTCGGCGGTGATGACCTGTTCGGGCGTGCGGTAGACGACTTTACCGACATGCATGGCGCCGTACAGCGAGCCGTTCACGCCGGTGACGACGATGCTGCCGCCGCTGGCGTTGGCCACGCGCTGGACCAGCATTTGCAGGGTCGTTTCGCGTCCCAGGTACCAGTAGGCGCCGCCCAGCAGGGCGCCGGTGACGACGACGCCGACGGCGACGCGGCGCGGCCAGCGGCGCTGGCGCACCGGCGGGGTAGTAGGTGTTTCGGCGGTAGTCATCAGAATGTAAAGCCCAGTGAGAAGTGCAGGCGCGCTTTTTTAAGCGCTTGTCCGTATGCGAGATCGACGTTGATCGGGCCGACCGGGCTGCGCCAGCGCGCGCCTAGCCCATAGCCCGACTCGGGTTTGAGGTCCTTGAATTTGTCGGCGGCGTTGCCGGCGTCGTAGAAGAAGGCCACGCCCCAGGGCGGCTTGAACCAGTATTGGTATTCGACGCTGCCGGTGAGCAGGTAGCGCCCGCCGACGATGGCGTCGCCTTCGCGCACACCCAGTTCCTGGTAGCCGTAGCCGCGCACCGACTGGTCGCCGCCGGCCCGGAACAGGAAGGTCGACGGCACGCCGGCCTTGTCCCTGGACGCCAGCACGCCGGCTTCGCCGCGCACGATCAGGTTGCTCGACGCGCCGAGCGGACGGTAATTGACGAAGCGGGTACTGGCGCGCAGAAAGCGCTCGTCGGTCAGCAGCGGCAGCACGGCGCCGCCGAACTGCGCGTTGAGCACATAGCCTTTGGTCGGCAGCACCAGGTTGTCGAGCGCGCGCTTGGTCCAGCTGAAGGTGAGCGGCACGCTCTGGCTGCGGCGCGTTTCCACGCCTTCGACCATGCGCCGCTCACTCAGGTACTCCAAGGTCAGGCTGCGTTCGAGCAGCGGCGTGCCCCAGGCGCGGCGCCCGGCCACGGTGGACACGTTGGTGACTTCGCCGCGCAGGTCGTTGCGCTCGAAGCCGGCGCCGAAGCTGTCGTTGTAGCCTTTTTCGGTGGTCGGAAAATAGAAGTCGGCGCGCGCGGTCTGGCGCTTCTGTTCCATGATCAGGTTACTTTTCATGCGCAGGCCGACCACGTCCAGGTCGTCGTAATTGAGCTGCGCGCGCGCGCCGGTGTTGGTCGAATAACCGAGGCCGACGGCGACGTTTTTCTGCTTGTTCTCGGTCACGCGCACCAGCACCGGCAGGATCGCCGGGTTGGCCAGCGGCGGGCGCGGGATGTTTTTCTGGTCGTCGGTCATGGCGTCGATGTCTTCCGACAGCGCGGCCGACATGTCGGCGCTCACTTCCACGGTGCTGAAGTAGCCGGTGTCCTGCAATCGCGCCTGGTACGCCTGCAGGGCCGCTTCGTTGTATTCCTGGCCGGGGCGGATGCGATTGAGGTTGCTCACGATGGTGCGCGAATAGTGCTTCAGGCCTTCGACGCGCAGTTCGCCGAAGCGCGCTTCCGGGCCGCTGTCGAGGACCACCTTGAGCAGGGCGCGGCGCACGTCGGGGTCGACGATGGCGCTCGACTCGACCAGCTGGGCGCGCGGATAGCGCGTCATCATCACCTGGCGCAGCAGGCTGCGCTTGGCGCCTTCCCAGTCGGCCTGGCGGAAGCGCCGGCCCACCGGCAGGCCCCAGCGGTTGCGCAGGTCGTCCGCCTTATACGGGGTGGAGTCGGCGCCGACCGGCTCGAACCCCTTGAGCACCAGTTCGACGTCGCCCACTAACACCGGCTGGCCCGGGTCGACCGTGATGCGCGCCACCGGTTTGGCGCCGCTGGTGTCCAGGCCCGCGCTGACCTTGGGCGAATAGTAGCCTTCGGTGGCGATCAGGGTTTTGGCCTGCTCGGGCGCGGCCTTGACCAGGCGCTGCAACTGGTCGAGGTCGAGGCGGGGGTTGCCCTGCCAGCGCACCAGGTCCAGGTTTTCTTCGAGCAGGTCGTCGAGCGGGCCGGGGGCGTCCACCTTGACCGAGTAGTCGATGCCGCGCGCGGGCGCTTGCTGCGGGGCTTGCTGTAACCCCGCCTCGCCCTCCTGCGCCAGCGCCAATGCCGGCGGCGCCGCAAGGCACACGGTCACGGCGATCTGTGCCAAAATTCGTCGCTGGCGCGGCGTCCGGGCTGTTGGTTTGTCTGGTGTTGCGGGAAACATGTCGCTCCAATGGGAAAATGCTCCGGGCATCTTACCGGATCGGCTGCAATGATGGCGAACGCCTACTACTGTGGAAAATATAATATGCAACAAGCTGATGGCGCACTGGTGTTGTTTAGCGGCGGACAAGACTCCGCCACCTGCCTGGCCTGGGCTTTGGAGCGTTATGCGCGCGTGGAAACCATCGGTTTCGACTACGGCCAGCGCCACGCCATCGAGCTGACCGTGCGCCCCACGGTGCTGGCCAAGATGCGCGCCTTGAAGCCCGATTGGGACGCGCGCCTGGGCGAAGATCACATGGTCGACCTGTCCCTGATCGGCAAGATCTCGGACACCGCCATGACCAGCAACGTGGCCATCGAAATGCAGGCCAACGGGCTGCCGAATACGTTTGTGCCGGGGCGTAACCTGCTGTTCATGACCGTGGCCGCCACCGTGGCCTACCGCCGTGGCTTGAACGTGCTGGTCGGCGGCATGTGCGAGACCGATTTTTCAGGCTATCCGGACTGCCGCGACGACACCATGAAGGCGCTGCAGGTGGCGCTGAACCTGGGCATGGCCACGCGCCTGAAGCTCGAAACGCCGCTGATGTGGATCGACAAGAAGCAGACCTGGCAGCTGGCGCACGAGGCCGGCGGCGCGGCGCTGGTCGACCTGATCCGCGAAGACACCCACACCTGCTACCTGGGCGAGCGCGGCGCGCTGCATGCCTGGGGCTACGGCTGCGGCACCTGCCCGGCCTGCGCCTTGCGCGCGCGCGGCTATTTGCAGTATATCGGCGCCGCGTAAGCGCTTGTCACGGATCCTGTCGCCGCAGTGTTGGATTTCGGCATACAACGGCGCCGGGCTGTGTATTTATCGGCTTGGGTCGGCCAATAGCGCTTCTTCAGTGCAATAATGTCGGCGGGAAATGGAACATGCCTGCCGCGCTCGCGCGCCGGGTCCGTTGCCGACACCATCCCGCCTCTCTCCTGCACTGATCCTGCTAATCCTGCGCCTAAGCGAGCCCAATAAGATGAAAAACCTGTTCCCGTTCACTCCCGCCGTGCGTAGCCTGCTGGGCGCCGCCGCCATGCTCACCGTGCTGACCGGCTGCCTGAATGCCCCCATGGTCGATACGACCAAGTACAGCGCCCCGAAATCGGTGGTGATCGAAGACTTCCCCGACATGAAAGTGGCCGCCGTGATCGGCGTGGTGGTGCCCAAGTCGTACGCCTTCCCGGGCTTTCACTTTTCGCGCCATGCCGATTTTTTCTACATGGATGACGACGTCAATGAATTGCCGAGCGATGCTCCGCCGCTGTTCAAGTACGCTCTCCCTGTCAGCGTGCTCCTCGCGAGCGAACAGGCGACCCAGAAGAAAGCCGAAGGCTTACACGGCGCGGTGCTGGCGCGCCTGCCCGGCTTCGACATGCGCAAGGATTTCCTCGCCAGCCTGCGCAAGTCGCTCGAAGCGGAAGGAATCAAGGTGACGATCTCGGACGCCGGACGGCGCAATTATCCGCGCCATCGCTGGGCGGCCGCCGATGCGGAAGGCAACAAATATCCTCTCGGTCCGCTCGCATCCTCGCCTGCGGTTGACGCCGACATTTTGGTGCAGATCAGCCCGGTTGCTTTTTACATGGCACCCGGTGGCTTGAATGCGTATTTCCGTAATGCCAGCGTGGGCGTGGCCTTGTATAACGGTCGCACCAAGCAGTTTCTCGGCCGCCAGACCCTGGTCTTCAGCAACGGTGGCTTCGCTCATCAGTACATGAAGTATGACACCCTGGTCGGCGATATTCCCGTGGCCGCCCCGGCGCTGCGCGAGGCCGTACTGTCGCTGGTGCCGCAGCTTGTCGATCTGATCAACGCGCGTCCGGTGAAGTAAACGCCGGCGCGCACTGCGCCGGCGCTGCCTCAGCGCTGGCGCAGGTGGTTGTTGTATTCCATGGTCCAGCTTACGCCATTGTCGCCGGAGCGGCGAATCGTGTAGTAGCCGCGTGCCGTGCCGTGGCTGAGCATGGCGCCCGAGGGCAAGATCTCCAGCTTGCCACCGGGGAATTGACCAATCTGGATCCATTTGGCCCCGCCGTCGCTGCTGCTGTGCAAGATCGGGCCGGCCTCCGCGTAGCCCGCCGATGCCGTGCTGCTGACATACAAGTCGCCGTTGCTCAATTGCAAAGGCACCCAGGCCCTGGCCGGTGTCGGCACTTCCTTCCAGCTCAGGCCCTCGTCCTTGCTGAGGTAAGCGCCGCCCATCATTTTGCCGCGCACACCGATGGCGCCGTTCGGACTGGCCTGCGCCGCGGCCACGTTCGTCTCGTGCGGCATCTTGCGCGTGACCCACTGGCCGCTCGCGTAGTCCAGCAGATGCAGGCTGTCGTGGAGCGCGAAGCCGAAGCCTTTGGCCGTGCGCCACGGCCAGAAGCCCGACTGGCCCCACCAGAAATTTTTCTGGAGCGGCAGGCTGATCATTTGCGTCCAATTGCCGCCATCGATTTTCTGCGCGTGGAAGACGGTCAGCCGCTCCCTGTTGTGCGATGCGACGTACCAGCCGGCGCTCTCGTTGCCGGCGACATACACCAGGTTTCCGATTGGCAGGTTGCCGGGATCGACCAATGAAAGTGTGCTGGCGCCCGGCGCCAGCTTGACAATGGTGTTCGCTTCGCCCACCCCGATCAGGGTGGCGTCTGGCAGCGCCACCGGCAGTACGCAGGCGAGCGAGTCGATGCCCTTGGCGTGCACGGTGGTCCATGCACCGTCCACCGAGCGCAGCAGCACCGACCCCATCTTGGCGGCGGCGGCAATGCGGCCGTCAGGGTACTCGCTGAAGCAGCCGGTGCCGACCGGACGGCGCAGCGCCAGGGCTTCGGCCACGTCATCGGCGCCGCGCGGCGCGTTCCAGCCGGGCACCGCGCCCGTGCCCAGCAAGCGCGCGTGGCCCGGCGACCTGCGCTCGAACAGGAGCCGGTTGTCGGTATTGAGCCCGCTGCGGCCAAAGATGGTTATTTTGTTGAGCGGCGTGAGCACGGTGCGGCCCAGGTCCACCGTTTGCCCGGGCGAGACGGTGAAGGTGCCGTACCGCTCTACATTGGGTATGGCGAGCACCGGTTGGTAGGTCCTGGTGACGAAATCGGTCCCGTCCGTCCCGCTGTAGGTCGTCACATCGTACGGCATGAGCGTCACTTCCGCCATCTGGTAATCGCCGGCCGGCAGCACCCCGATAAACAAAGCGCTGTCGAAGGCCAGCTCGGGCGCAACCGGGGTAAGCGTGTAGGTCTCGTTCTTGTCGTCCGGCTGCGGGGGCTTGCCCTTGCCGGGGGCGCCGATGCGGCGCACGCGAAAGCCGGTGAGCTCCAGGATCGCAGCGAGGTTGGTGGTCATGCTGACGGCCACGGTGCCCTCGTCCGGCTTGGGCGCGCGCACGAGCGGGTCGTCGGCCTTGGGCGGATTATTGGGGTCGTTCGGGAAGAAGCCTGCGGCGCAGGGGCCGGCGGCCAGCAGCAGGAACAAGGCGGGCAGGAGGGCGCGGGCGGGTTTGAACGGGAAGGGCATGAGGTCCGATCGTCGGTGCGGGTGAAGGGGCGGGAGCGCCTAGTTAACGTGTGGAAATAATTATCCCACGATTGATATTGCCGATGGGTTCGCTGTGTTGACACTGTGGTTAAGCGGCACAGCCGGCGTATGCATTTTGCATAATCATTTGTTAACATTTTCATTGTCCGAACGGTGCCCTCGTAGTACATTCAGGACAGGCACAACTCCCTGGTAGCGCAAGGCGACGGGTCCGCAACGTGCGGACGCGGTGCCCAGCCGCGTGCCCGTTTTCGCCGCTGCCTGCGCTGTGGTTCTGGTCTTTGCGCTGTTGACTTACATGGTTCGTCCATCAATCAATCAGGAGACTGCATACATGCCATCCCCCGTCAGTTATCGTATTCACCCGTCGATCGGCGTCGGCCGCGTCGGCAACAGCCTCGATGCGTATTACCTCGCACCGGACAGCATCGGCGGCCTGCCGATCGAAGCGAGCGCCACTGGCGACCCGCTTATCGAGAATGGCGCGCCCAAAAGGGTGACCCAGTTCAAGGACGCCAAAGGCTTGATCAAGCGCCAGGCGGCCACCTTCGCCATTTACCAGTCCACCCCGGACGGCCTGGGCGAGGTCGAGCTGGACCTGACCGGCGAGCTGGTCGAGTCGGTGGTCTGGTCGGTGCATGTGGCCAACAAAAAGGCGGCCTGGTGGGATTTCACGCCGCTGCTGGGCGACCTGATGTTCGGCCAGTACAACAGTTACGAGACCTGGCACAACCCGCCCGCCGCCTGGGGCATCGAGGGCGGCGCGGTGACCGGCCACCGCAATGCCGACCATAAGGGCGAGACGCGCAAGGCCCTGATCATCGATCCGGGACCGCGCAGCGTGCGCGGGGCGCTGGCCGCGCCCGTGGAATTTACGGCCGCGACGGTGCCGCCGGACTACAAGCACGCCTCCTTCCCGACGGCCACCCCGAGCCAGGGCTTGCCGGTCAAGTCGCTCGGCGAAATCCGCACCGATGCGCGCGCCAACCTGCTGGTGCTGGGCGGCTTCGGCCACGCCGGCGGCGACGAGAGCATTACCGGTTTCGGCGGCGGCAACACCTGGTACGACGATATCGCCGACGGCCCGGTCACGGCCACCGTCACTTTCAAGGACCAGAGCGTGGTCACCTTGTCGGCCTGGGTGGTGATCGGTTCGCCCAAGTTCGCGCCCCAGCTGGTCAATGTATCGACCTGGGACGACGTGGCGCTCGACTGCGCGCTCAAGTACCAGGGCGCCCGGCCCGACGTCTACAACCTGGGCGCGTGGCCGGAGACGCACGGCTGGAACCCGGACTACCAGGTCAACTACTGGGAAGACATCAAACCGTTCCTGAACCGGATGGCCGACTACCAGTGGGTGGCGACGGTGCCGTCGATGACGGCGTTCATCAACCCGCCTTTCGATCCGAACGATGCGAGCGAGGCCGCGCGCGGGCAGCGCGAACAGTTCCTGCGTTACTTTCGCCAGCCGCCCACCCGGCGCGACGCCACCCTGGCGCAGCCGGCCGGCTTTACCGACGGCCAGAACCAGCAATTGTTCAGCAGCGGCTTGCAGGAAGCCACCGGCATTCCGCTGGTGCCGATGAATTCGGGATCGAATTCGGTGCGCAACAATGTGATCGACAAGTTTTCGGTGCTGACCGATACCCAGTACTTCCTGCTCAAGCAATGGGCGGCGGGCCAGTTCTCGCCGACCGCGCCGGCCTTGCGCATTCCCAACGTGCATCCGCTGGACCAGGCCGGGATCGGCAATTGCGTGGGCGAGCCGATGTGTCCCGGCATCGAAGTGACCTGGTCGGTGCGCAACCCGACCGTGTATTGGGCGCCGTACCAGATCCGCCACCGCCATGACGAAGCCTATTACAACGAGCGTGGGCTGGCGTGGGACGAAGACGAAACCGCGCCGGTCGACTGGAGCGCGCCGACCATCGGCGCCGGCTGCGAGCCGGGCGACCTGACCAAGCGCATGGCCATCCCGTGGCAGGCCGATTTTTTCGATTGCTCGGTCCAGTTCATCAATTTCGACAATCCGGCCCTGGTCAAGGACCCGGCCACGATGATTCCCGCGCCGCCGACGTATTATTCGTACTGGTGGCCGCCGCAAAGCCCGTGGAACGTCATCGCCGGGGCCTACACGGCCGACGAGCAGAAGCTGACCGGGGTGCCGGCCGGGATGCAGGTCATGTACAGCCGCGGCATCAACAGCTTCACGCAGATGATCACCGCGTGGAAGTACCTGGGCTTCGTGGCCAACCAGAACCACGACCCGATCTCGGGGCGCCAGTATCCGTATTTCGCGGAGCAGGAGCGCAACCACCGCCAGTTCCACATGGCCAGCGTGGCGGTCGGCAATGTGACCAGCTTCGTCACCGGCGACGATTCGACCTTCTATCCGGCCTGGTTCCTCAAGGATGAAGACCCCGAACCGCAGACGCGCCAGGGCGACAAGCCGCGCAAGATCCTCACGCTCTCCCATGGCCGCACCAGCCGCCGCTGACACGGACGGCGCTGACACGGACGGCGCGCGCGCCGGGGATGACTATGACGTCGTCATCCTCGGCGCCGGACCGGCGGGCGCCGCCGCCGCGATCACCCTGCGCCGCTTTACCAAGCTGCGCGTGGCGATCGTCGAGCGGCGCCTGTTCGATCCTTTCCGCCCCGGCGAGACCGTCTCGCCGGCCCTGTTTGCGCTGATGGAATACCTGGGCATCGCGCGCGCCGATTTCGAGGAGCGCCATCTGCAATCGTACGCGCACGCCGCCGCCTGGGGGTGGCGACGATCTGGTCGAGCGCGATTTCCTGTTCAACGGCCAGGGCAGCGGCCTGCACCTGGACCGCATGGCGTTCGACGGCATGCTGCTCGAACAGGCCGGCCGGCTCGGCGCCCGGATCGTGCAGCCGGCCGAGCAGCTGGCAATCACGGCGGGCGCGCGCTGGCGCATCGCGCTGCGCCAGGGCGAACGGCAGCGCGTGCTGAGCGCGGCCTACATCATCGATTGCAGCGGGCGCAGCAGCGTAATGGTGCGCCGCCAGCAGTGCGCGGTGCTGCAGACCGACCGCATGGTGGGGGTGTATGCCTACTACGGCGCCGGCGACGGGCGCGAGCGGGTGCAGCGCACCCTGGTCGAAACCACCGAACACGGCTGGTTTTATCTGGCCCCGCTGCCGGCCGGGCGCACCGCGCTGGCCTTCATGACCGATGCCGAGACCCTGCGCACGCGCGACCTGCTCGATCCGCAGACATGGCTGCGCCACGCGCTGGCGAGCCGGCATGTCGGGCCGCTGGTGCGCGAGCTGCCCGCGCCGCAGGCGTTTCGCCAGTATCCGATCCACAGCCGGGTGGCGCGCCTGCCGGCCAACGCCGCCTGGACCGCGGCCGGGGATGCGGCGGCCAGCTTCGATCCGGTCTCGTCGCTGGGCATCGGGCATGCGCTCAGTTCGGGCATCCACGCCGGCCGGGTGGCGCATGCGTTCCTGGAGCAGGGCGGCGGACTGGGGGAGGGCTACCGCCAGTCGCTGCTCGATCATTTCCAGTCGTATGCGACGACCCGGCGCAGCCTGTATGCCAACGAGCAGCGCTGGCCGGAATCGGGGTTCTGGCAACGGCGCCTGGCGCAGGGCCGCGAACGCGCAGTCGCTTGAGAGGGCCCCCCGCCGTCGGCGCGCTGGCGTGCGGCCCCGATCCGGGCGGGCGCCGCCGTCCCCACCCCGTCTGCGCCCATGCGGGTGACGGCAACGCCCCTCTTCATCGTCGATCTGTGCGCCTTTTCCTTCCACGAACACACTGCCCGGCAACACATCCCACGCTATAATCGAGTTGAACACGCGTCATTGATTCAAAAATAGCATCATTTACTGTGCGCCAAGCGACGCCCTCCCACCATGCGCCTTGCCCTGCTGACCGACCTGCACGCCAACCGCGAAGCCCTCGATGCTTGCCTGGCGCATGCGCACGCCCAAAAAGCCGACCAGTACGCGTTTACGGGCGACTTTGTCGGCTACGGCGCCGACCCGGCGTCGGTGGTGGAGACCGTGATGGACTACGTGGCGCGCGGGGCGCTGGCGGTGCAGGGCAATCACGACTATTCGGCGACCCACGCAACGCGTCCGCAAATGCATTCCGAGGCGCGCGAGGTGATCGAGTGGACCCGCGGCCAGCTCAGCACCGAGCAGACGGCCTTCCTGGCGGCCCTGCCGCTGACGTGCGAACTGGAGCGCATGCTGTTCGTCCACGCCAGCGCGCACGACCCGGTCAAGTGGGAATACGTCACCGGGCTCGAAGCGGCCGAGCGCAGCCTGCGCGCGGCGAAGAAGCGCATGGTGTTTTCGGGCCACGTGCACACGCCGGCCCTGTACCGGCGCGCCGACGACGGCCGCATGGGCTCGCACGTGCCGGTGCCGGGCACCCGCATCGCCCTGCAGCCGCAGCACCAGTACCTGGTGATCCCCGGCGCGGTGGGCCAGCCGCGCGACGGCAACAGCGCCGCCTGCTACGCCATCTACGACGACAGCGCGCGCGAGCTGGTGTATTACCGCATTCCCTACGACAACGGCGCCGCCGCGCGCCGCGTGATCGCCGCCGGCCTGCCGATCGTGTTCGCGATGCGCCTGATCGAGGGTATTTGACAACAGCCGTGTTGCAACGCAAGGTTTGCTAACGTACTATCAGCTGACAAGAGGCCCGCCGCGGGCCGCACCAGGATCGCTTTCATGGACCATGCCGCATCCACCCCGGCCGTACCGGCGCCGCCCGCGCGCCCGCGTCCGTCCGCATGGTTCGGCGCCGCCGCGCTGGCGGCGCTGGTGATGGCGCTGTGCCTGGCGCTGACCTGGCAGCTGTGGGAAGCGGCGCGGCGCGACGTCGAGCGCGACCTGCGCACCGATTTCGAGTTCGCCGCGCGCGACGTGGTCAACCAGCTGGCGCTGCGCATGGCGGCCCATATCCAGTCGCTGCGCGGGGTGCAGGGGCTGTTCAACAGTTCGGACCAGGTCACGCGCCAGGAATTTGCCGATTTCGTGCGTGCCCAGCATGCCGATGCCGAGTATCCCGGCATGAAAGGAATCGGCTACATCGCCGCGCTGACCGAGGCCGGGCGCGCCGCGCACCTGGCGCGGGTGCGCGCGAGCGGCTTTCCCGATTACGCGATCACGCCGCCCGGCACCCGGCCCGCATATGCGCCGCTGCTGTACCTGGAAGCGTTTACGGGCGCGCGCCTGCGCTCGCTCGGGCACGACATGCTGTCCGAGGAGCCGCTGCGCCAGATGCTCGAGCAGGCGCGCGACAGCGGCCGGCCCGCCATGTCGGGCAAGGCCACGGTGGCGCGCGAACGCGGACGCGCCGCCTCGGACGGCGTGCTCATTGCCCTGCCGGTGTACAGCGCTCACCAGGCGCCGGACGGCATCGGACAACGGCGCGCCCTGCTGCGCGGCTGGGTCTACGCCCCCTTCGTCATGGAAGACCTGATGGCGCACGTGGGCGGCGGGCGCGCCGCCGACATCATGGTGGCGGTCTACGACGGCAACGAGGTCACGCCGGCGGCGCGGATGGCGGCCGGTGTCGTGGTCGGAACAGCAGGCGCGCAGGGCGATGCCGATGCATTGCGCACCGAGCAGCGCATCGGCATCGCCGGACGGCGCTGGACGCTGGTCGTGAACGCCCGTCCGGGCTTTGGCGAGGCCCGGCGCAGCGATGCGCCGCAGCTGGTGCTCACGCTCGGGCTGGCGGTGACGGTGATCCTGACCACGCTGACCTGGATGCTGGCGCGCAGCAGCGCCCTGGCCGGCAGCGCATTGCGCCAGTCGCTGGCGCTGACGGGCGAGCTCAAAGCCGGCCAGCAGCGCCTGGTGACGGTGGCCGACTCGGCCCAGCGGGCCCAGGCCATGATGCGCAGCATCCTCGACGCGACCTTCGACGCCATTTTGGTCGACAACGGCGAGCGCCAGATCCTGGCCTCGAACCAGCGCTTTCGCGCGCTGTGGAGCGTGCCCGACGAACTCGAACTCGCTGGCGAGGACACGGCCGTGGTGGCGCACCTGCTGACCCAGCTGGTGTACGCCGGGCCGCTGCTGTACAGCCGCTCGCTGCGGCTGGCCGACCACGAAGAACACCGCGAGCTGCTGCGCCTGAAAGACGGGCGCTTCATCGAACAGCTGACACGCCCGGTGCGGCTGGGCCAGGAAGGTGCGCGCCTGTGGTCGTTCCGCGACATCACCGAGCGCAAGCAGATCGAACAGCGCGAGCGCGCGCACCGCCGCGTGCTCGAACTGCTGGCGCACGGCGCGCCGCTGCAAGCGGTGCTGGGCGCGGTGGTGCTGGGAGTGGAGTCGACCAATCCCGACATGCTGTGCGCGATCCTGCTGCTCGACGCCGAGGGGCGCTTCCTGCATACCGGAGCGGCGCCCAGCCTGCCGGGCTTTTTCAACGCCGCCATGGACGGCTTGCCGGCCGCGCCCGGCCACGGCTCGTGCGGCAGCGCCGCCGCCGGCGGGCGGCGCGTCATCGTCGAGGATATCCAGAGCCATCCCGACTGGGCGAACTACCGCGAGATTGCCGCGCGCGCCCAGCTGGCGTCGAGCTGGTCGGAGCCGATCCGCGGCGCCTCCGGGCGCGTGCTGGGCACCTTTGCGATCTACCACCGCACCCCGCATTACCCGAGCGCGGCGCACGTGGTGCTGATCGAGCAGGCCGCCCAGCTGGCCGGCATCGCCCTCGAACAGGCCCAGGCCGCGCAGGCGCTGCGGGTGGGCGAGGAGCGCTTTCGCAGCCTGTACGACCATGCGCCGGTGGCGTTGTGGGAACAGGACTGGTCGGGCGCGCGCGACGCCGTGGCGCGCCTGGCGGCGTGCGGGGTGGACGACCTGGGCCCGTGGCTGCGCGAGCGGCCCGACGAAACGGCCCGCCTGGCGGGGCTGGTGCGCATCACCGACGTCAACGGCGCCGCGCTGGCGCACGTGGGCGCCGCCGGCAAGGAACCGGGCACGCTGGGCCTGGCGCAGAACTTCGGCAGCCTGGGCGCGGACGCCTTCATCGACGCCCTGGTGGCCTTGACCGGCGGAGCCCTGTTCTACGAGTGCGAGAGCAGCTTTTTGCGGGTCGACGGGGCGACGCGCCAGCACCAGCTGACCTTGCTGGTCATGCCGGGGCACGCGCAGTCGCTCGACTTCGTGATCGCCTCGACGGTCGACATCACCGAGCGCAAACGGATCGACGACGAACTGCAGGCGCTGGCCAGCACCGATTTTTTGACCGGGCTGCCGAACCGGCGCGTGTTCATGGCGCGCCTGGACGACCAGTTCGCGCGGCTGCAGCGCAGCGTGGACGAATGCGCCTCGGTGCTGGTGCTCGACATCGACCACTTCAAGCGCGTCAACGACGTGCACGGCCACGCGGTGGGCGACGCGGTGCTGCGCCACATGGCGGGCCTGATGCGTTCCGGCCAGCGCAAGATCGATACCATGGGGCGGGTCGGCGGGGAAGAATTCGCCGTGCTGCTGCCGGGGACCACCGGGCCGGCGGCGCAGCAGTATGCGGAGCGCCTGCGCCAGAGCGTGGCCGACAGCCCGCTCGAGGGCGATGGTCGCAGCATTGCGATCACGGTCAGCATCGGCGTTGCCACCATCGAGGCCGGGGACTGCGGCCCGGATGCGGCCATGATCCGGGCCGACAAGGCGCTGTACCGGGCCAAGGCGGACGGGCGCAACCGCGTGTGCGAGCATGCCGGGCCAGCCGGCGCGCCCGCCGCCGTGGACAGTCTTACCAGGGTTTGAAGCTTAGGACTTAGGGCTTGGGACTTAGGGCTTGGGGCTAAGGACTTAGGGTTTGAGCGCGTCGTGGCCGGCGCGCTGTTTGCGCTCGCCGCGCGCCAGGTACCAGGCGATGGCTGCTACGATCGCCAGCGGCAGCAGCAGGGGCGAGACCAGCACCCCGACCAAGAGCGCGGCCAGCACCAGGGCGCCCACGGCCAGCACGCCGAGGCCGGCGAACAGCACCGCCAGCAGCAGGCCGACGAACAGCATGACCAGGGCCGCGATGAGCAGGCCGCCGCCGGCGAACAGCATGCCGAACAGGGTGCCGAGCGGGCCGTCGAGGTGCTCGCCGTCGATGTCGATCGACATGCCGGACGAGCCGGCCATGGCCTCCCAGGCGACCATGATGAACAGGAACAGCAGCAGCAGGGGAGCGAATTTTTTCATGGCAGTGGCCTCGGTCGGGTTGGGGTGGTTAGGAAGGTATGCCTGCACTGTAGCGAGGCGGCGCGCGCGGCGCCATGCGCATGCGACAGAGTGCATGTTTGACGGGGTGAGCGGGGCTGCGGGCTGGGGCTGCGGCGGCGCCGGCTTACCGAAAACGCAATTTTTCACCTTGAAAATTCGAACTTATTGCCTATACTGAATTCTCTGTCGCAGGGAGATGCATATGGAATTTGTTCACTATTCAGGGGACCGGTGGGCGGTGGCGGCGGGCGACTTCGTGGCGCGCCAGTTGCGTATCCTGCTCGCGGGTGGCGGTCCCAAGGGGCCACCGTCGGCCCCTCCGGCCATTCCACCGATTATCATCAATCCTTACCACTACGGCACGCCGGCACCGGCCATCGATCCGCGCATCCCGCCGCCCGGTCCGCCGCTCCAGCCGCCCGCGCCGCCGCGCCAGCGGTTCGCATAAAAAAAGCCCACCGTTACAGGTGGGCTTTGTCTTGTGGGGCACCGATCTAGCTGGTGCGCCGGCGCGTCAGGGCGAGCATGAGCGCGCCGGCGAACAGCAAGGCCCAGGTGCCCGGTTCCGGCACCGGCAGCGGTCCGGGTCCGGGGTCGAGGTTGCCGTCGAAGGCTTGCAGGTGCAGTTCGCCGCGCTGGTCGAGCGAGTCGACGAACACGCCGCCCTCGATGTTCTGGTTGTTGGTCAGCCGGGCCGAAGGCGCCAGGATGGTGCCGCCGAACAGGGCGTTGGTGGTGATGCTGGTGGCGTGCCGGAAATTCCAGATCAGCTTGCTTCCGACAGCCTGTGCGGAGCCGCCCAGGAAGTTGGCGCCGATGGTCGCGCTCAGGTCGCTCGCGTTGAGGATCACGGTGGTGGCCTCGCCCAGGTTGAATTCGAATTCGCTCGCCTTGAACACGCCCGCGTCGAACAGGTTGAACACAGCGACGCCATTGGCGTCGGCCACGGCGTTAAAGGTGGCCTTGCCATGGCCGTTGAAGGTGACGCTGCTGCCGGTGCCGCTCATCCGGGCCAGGCTGGCCGACAGCGCGCCGAGCTGAGCCGAAAAGTCGGTCGAGCGCGCCGCATCGGCGTTGGCTTGCATGGTGCTGTCGAGCGAGGCGACGCGGCCGCCGTTCGTGTTGCTGGCCTTGAGGCTGCCGCCGACCCAGGCTGCGCCGTTGAGATTGCTGTTGCTGACGTCGCCATAGATGACGGCGCTGCCGGCATTGATGCTTGCGCCGCCCAGGTTGCCGCCAACGACGGTGCCGCCGGCATTGACCTTCACATCGCGCGCATTGCCCATGACGGTCAAGCCGGCGTAGTTTGACCCCGGCATGTCGCTGGCGTGCTGCGCATAGTCGCCGCCGCTGGCATTGCCGCCGACCCAGGTGCGGCCATCGACGTGCGATTGCGAGTGCATGTCGGCCAGGACCACGGCATTAAATTCGTGCAGGATTTGCCGCGAGCTGAGCGGAGTGGCGCCCGCTTGCGTGGCGAACCCGGTGGCGGCAATGGCGATAACGGCGAGGCGGAAGTGACGGGCGATCATGGGATACCTGTGGACTGCGAAGAAAGATGCTGCGTCGCAATATATGCGGGCGCTGATGGTAACGTTATTTCAATGGCAATGCAACTCGTAAAAAGGGGAGCATGCGCCACGCATGGCTTGCGGGCGGTCGCGGCGTGTGGCGAGCTGTGCGTTTGGCGCGGGCCGGCGCTGCCGAATGCGTCGAATTCGACTATCATTCTCCTCTCGGGCCAAGCCCGCTACACCAATGCGACCCCATGACAGAAGAATTTCCAGATGACATCCCCCACGACGACGACGCGCCGGTGCAAGAGCCGCGCCTGTGGAAAGGTAACGGCTGGACCGCGCGCGTGATCAAGAACGAGGATGACGAAGGCTGGGCGGTGGCCATGATCAAGGATGGCGAACCGGAGCCGGCACTGGTCGGCCCGTGGACCATGGGCCGCGATAAAAAAAATCCCAAGCCGCTCGACACGAATGCCTTCAACACCCTGGTCAAGACCGCCGCCGAAGTGCTGCGCCGCCACGAGCAGCAATTGCACGCCATGTTGCACAAGAACACCGTGGTGTGGCACGAAGGCGCCGACATCAAGGTCACGCTCGATATCGTGCCGGACGACGAGCATCCGTACGCGCTGCTGGCCGCCTTTAACGAAGACGGCGAGCAGATCGCCCAGGTGCGCACCTCCGCCGGCTTCAAATTAAGCCCGGCCAGCGCCACAGCCTGGATCGAAAACGACTTCCGCAACCCTGCCTGACCTGCTAGTATTTCCCTGATGCACTATTAAAGGGAAATGCGATGGAAAGCCGTCTTGACCGTCTGGAAGCCGTCCAGGCCATGTTGCTGGGCATCGGACAGATCTCGACGGGGTGCACCGACATCGCCGAGTTCGTGGCGGCGGTGCACCGGGCGCTGGGCCGCATCATGTATGCGGCCAATTTCTATGTGGCGCTGAGCGACCGCGACGACGGCACGGTGCGCTTCGTGTACTACGTCGACGAGCGCGATCCGGCCCCCGATCCCGAGGAAAAGCTGCGCCTGGCCTCGCCCGAGCAGTCGCCCACCGCCTGGGTGATCCTGAACCGCCGCAACCTGGTCATGAGCGGGGCCGAGAGCGCCCGGCACCAGGTCGACGGCCACGCCTGGGGCCGCGGCACGCGCGCCGAGCAGTGGATGGGCTGCCCCTTGCTCGACCATCAGCACCAGGCGCTGGGCGCCATCGTGCTGCAAAGCTACAGTCCCGCGCATACCTACAGCGATGAAGACCAGGCGCTGTTTGCGCTGATCGCCAATCACGTCTCGAATGCGCTGCAGGGCATGCAGAGCGTGGACCGGCTCGAGCGCGCGGTGCAGGAACGCACCGCCCTGCTGGCGCACGAGGTGGCCGAACGGCGCCGCGCCGAAGCGGTGCAGCACGCGCTGTACGAAATCGCCAATCTGTCGGCCTCGGCGGTCGATGCGGATATGTTGTCGGGCAATCTGCACAGCATCATCAGCGAGCTGATCGTCGCCGAAAACTTCTTGATCGCGCTGTACCATCCGGAGACGCGCGAGTTCAGCATTCCGTATTTTATCGACCAGAAGCACGCCGAGGCGCCGGTCAAGCGCTTCGCCTACGGCGTGGGAATGAGTTCCTATGTGTTGGACCGCAAGCAAGCCTGCCTGCACGACGCGGCCAGTTATGCGCGCCTGGTGGCCGAGCGCAGCATGGGCGAGCCGCTGGGCAGTGTCGAGATCGCCAGCTGGATGGGCGCGCCGATGCTGGTGCACGACCAGCCGTACGGGGTGATCATCGTGCAGAGTTACGATCCGGCCATCGTGTACACCGAGGCCGACCTGGAGTTGCTGGCGTTTATGGCCAGCCACGTGGCGGTGGCGATCGCGCGCATGCAGGCCGACCGCGCGGTGCGGGCGGCAAAGGAGCGTTTGGAAGAGCAGAATTCGGCGCTGAACGCGGCCCTGACGGCGCTGCGCGATGCGCAGACCGAACTGGTGCGGCAGGAAAAACTGGCCTCGCTGGGACGGCTGGTGGCGGGCGTGGCGCACGAGATCAATACGCCGCTGGGCATTTGCGTGACGGCCACCAGCCATCTGGTGCAGGAATTGAAGCTCACGCGCGAGGAACTGGCGGCGGGCGAGATGACCGAGGATAGCCTGGCGCAGTTTTTCGACATCATCGACCAGTCGCTGCGGATTATGACCACCAATACCCAGCGCGCGGCGGCGCTGGTGCGCAGCTTCAAGCAGGTGGCGGTGGACCAGTCGTCGGACGATATCCGCAGTTTTAACATGAAGGCCTACCTGGACGAAGTGCTGCTGTCGCTGCAGCCGCGCCTGAAGGGGCGGCCGGTGGCGGTGCAGGTCGATTGTCCTGGCGATGTGGTGCTGGAGAGTTTTCCGGGGGCGGTGTCGCAGATCGTGACCAACCTGGTGATCAATTCGCTGGTGCATGGGTATGCGCGCGAGCAGGCGGGCACGATCAGGATCGCCGTGCGGCTCGATGGCGGGCAGGTGTGGTTCGATTACCGCGATGACGGGGCGGGGATGGATCAGGAAACGCTGGGGAAACTGTTCGATCCGTTCTTTACCACGCGGCGCGGGCAGGGTGGCAGCGGGCTGGGGGCGCATATCGTGTACAACCTGGTGACCGGGCCGCTGGGCGGGTCGGTGAAGGTCGATAGTGCGCCGGGGGAGGGCTTGCATTATCTGTTGCGGTTTCCGCAGAGCCGCAAGCAGGCCGAGGTACGCCCTGTAACGCTACTGTAGGGCCGATATCGAAGGCATGGCATGCGTGCCAACGCCCGTGCAGGCCTGCCGGCCGAGGGCGCCCGCCGGCTGCGCCATATAACAGGCATTATTGAGGTAATTGCACTGCGTAAATTATTTACCCTAAACCTCTTCAGTTCCATGCGCACGGGCCGATACATACAGATGTGCGTGGCCCATGGCTACAGTACAGCGCGGTTGAAGGCCGGCCAGGTAAACGACTCGCCGTCGAGTACTTCCGGTCACCAACTTGATTTGGCGTCTTCTTTGATAAGGCTCGCACCGAGATGGAAGCACTGTCCCCCGTAAAACGTTACAACTTGGAGCCACCATCCGAGCAAGATGTGATTACTTCATTGAGCCGACTGTTTAAACCGGAAGAAGTCCAGCAACTATGGACCGCCGCGCGCAGCCAGGCCGGCCTGCGCAGCAAAGGCGCGCCCCTCACGATGGATCAGCTCACCAATGCACTTCAGCAACTCAAGCTCAGCAAAGGCTTGGCGGCGCTGGCAGCCAGTTCACTGCTGGTACGTGTGAAGTCGTTTCACACACTTTCTCATTTGAATTCAAAGTAACCGAGGACCGCCATGAATGACCCACATGCACCCAAGCCTGAATTAGACCCGGTCCTGGACGTCGCAAGGCTTCAGGAAATAGCAGATCTGGATCTGTTTGCGCCGGAAGTGAGCGAGATTCTTGCCGACCTTGCGAAAGAAGCCAGCACCCGGCTCGACCTGCCGTTAGGCATGGTCAACCTGGTTCTTGACGAAGCCCAGTATGTCGCTGCCCATTACGGCTTGAGCGGCTGGATCGCGGAAGCGCAAGGAACGCCCGTCGAATGGGCGTTTTGCCGGTTTGCCGTGCGCGACCGCGCCGATTTCGTGGTTGAAGATGCCCACACCAACGACCGCGTCAAAGACAATCCGCTGGTGACCGAAGACGGGTTGCGCTGCTATGCAGGCATCCCGCTGATTACCTCGCGTGGCCATGCGATCGGATCGTTTTGTGTCGCTGGCACGCATGCGCGCAGTTTCGAGGAGGCGGAGATGCAGATGTTGCGCGATCTGGCGGCCGAGGCGGTCATCCGCATCGAAAAACGACGCCTACAATCTGCCTGACATGACGGGGGCGTGCTGACGTTTCGGGGTCGCCCCTTCCAGTGCCGGATTGGTGGTGGTTGCCGATCCGCGCTCACCGGGTGGGTAATCTGTTCACCTGGCACTGTGGCGTGCTCTCGTTCGCGGTTGAAGCGCGGCTTTTCCTTGCGTTGATGCGCTCATCAAGAGGTGCGGAGGATCAGTGCGTACATTTAGTCAAAGCACTACAGAGAGAGCTGTTCAGAGGCGGGACTTGCGATCTAATGTTACGTCCCTATCCGTTTGTCGCCACCCTCTACTTTCCTGACCTTCTACTTCCGTTAGCCAAAAAAGAACTTCATGAATCCTGCCTCCCCATCAGCTCCAAGCACCCGCCGGGAAATGGCGCTCATCTCATTCAGGAAGTTAGGCAGCGGGTTGAAATCATCGTCATACACCTCATAGTCATAAGTAGTCACTTCAACCAAAATAGCCTCGGCCATACTCTGGAAAAAGCCTGCGAGATCGGCGGAAATTTTGCAGCTGTATGACCCAATAACGCCGTAGACAGCACCGTCGGCGGTGCTGTCGTCTATGACGATCGCGTCACCATCCCGGTCGGCAATGACGATCCAATGTTTGTTCCAACGAGGATCTTCTATCACTGAGCCGCCGTTTTCGCTGATCCAGCGAAACCCATGCTGGCGAACTTCCAGCTCATCGAGTGTCCATAGTCGCAACTGCAGCGCACCTGCTACCTGCGGCCTGTTGCATAGCAGCATTTTTGCATAATAATCTCTTAAAATCGCGCCGAGTGGAATCGGTTCAGTGATCGGTTGGGGCGGTCGAAACTGAACGGTGCCAATATTCTTCGATCCGGCTACGAATGCGCTAGCAAAATTCTTTAAGGCAGTATCTAGTGTCATAAAATTTCCGTTAAGTTAAAGTGAGAAGTGCGCTGATGTCGACAATTCCGGGTGGCCTCCTGATCTATGAACCGACCGCGTGAACTCTTGTCGTCGTACTTGCCGATGCGGTCCCAGTGGAACTGCACGCGCACGCGGCCGTATTCGTCGGTGTGGATTTCTTCGCCCGGCGGACCGGTCACCACGGCCGTCTGCAAGCCGTAGATCTTGGTCGTGGTGCTGTTAAAACCGCGCCCCGGCCGCCACGGGATCTTCTTGCGCATGGCGCCGATACGGTTTTCGTACTGCGAGGGAGCCAGCTCGCCGCTGACCTGGTAGTTGTTGGTGGCGCTGTGGTAGACCTCGATGATGAGGAAATTGTCGGCGCCGTCGTAGTGGTCGGTCAGCTCGAAGCTGCGGCCCGGCTGGGCGTAGCGGTCGTTGCCGGCGCCTTCGAAATGCTTGCCGGAGGCTTCGATTTCTTCCAGCCGCAGGCGGGTCTGGGCGTCGCCCTCGCCGGCATCCTTGAAGCCGTAGGCGCCGGTGTAT
>DASVVC010000061.1:0-116133 GCA_036386755.1 Telluria sp. | reverse complement strand
CAGACCACCAGCATCTTCGACGATTACGGCACCCATCCCGACTGGGATTGCCGCATCCGCGCGCTTGAACCGCGCATGACGATGGCTTGCCAGTTCGCCGAAGACGACCACAATTACCTGCACCGGCGCTGGGAAGCGGCCGGCTGGCACTACTGGTACGAACACAGCGCCAGCGGGCACAAGCTGATCCTGTCGGACGACTCGCCCCAGGCCGCGCCCATCGACGGCAAGCCGGAAGTGCGCTTCCAGCGCCACGGCGGCGCGCTGGAGGAAGATGCGATCGGCGAATGGTCGCCCGTGCGCGACCTGGTCGCGGCCAGCGTCGCGCTGTCGAGCTTCGACTTCAAGCATCCGCAGCCGGCCCATGTCGACGTGCCGACCCTGAACCTGCAGGGCGCGGTGCTGAAAATCGAGTCCTACGAATACACCGGCGCCTACGGTTTTACCGACAGCGCCGCCGGGGCCGAACAGGCGCGCCTGCGCATGGAAGAAACCGAGGCCGGCGGCAAGCATTTTTCCGCGCGCGGGAATAACCGCTTCAGCATGCCGGGCCGCAGCTTCCGCCTGGCCGAGCATTTCCATGACGACCCGGACGGCGCCGGCGCCACCGAACAGAACGACTTCCTGATCGTCGGCGTGCACCATTCGATCAGCAACAATTACTTGCAGAAGGCCGACACGCCGGCCGAGTACAGCAACCGCTTCACCTGCATCCGCAAGCGCATCCCCTGGCGTCCGGGGCGCGGCTACAACAGCAGCGCGACCCGCATCCTGGCGCCGCAGACGGCCACCGTGGTCACCCCGGGCGGCGAGGATGTGTTTACCGATGCCTACGGCCGCGTGCGCGTGCAGTTCCACTGGGACCGCGTGGGCAGCAACGATGAACGCAGCTCGGCCTGGCTGCGTGTGTCGTCCCCCTGGGCCGGCGCCGAGCTGGGCGCGCATGCGATTCCGCGCCGCGGCCAGGAAGTGGTGGTGGTCTGGCTCGACGGCAACCCGGACCGGCCGATCATTTCGGGCGCGGTCTACAACGAGAACAATATGCCGCCGTGGAAGGTGTCCGACCAGAAGGCACTGATGGGCATCCGCAGCCGCGAACTGACACCCGGTGGCGGCAACGCCGCCGGCGGGCGCAGCAACCACCTGGTGCTGGACGATTCGGGCGGCCAGATCCAGGCCCAGCTCAAAAGCGACCACCAGCACAGCCAGCTCTCGCTCGGCCACATCACCCGCATCGAAGACAACCTGGGGCGCAAGGATAGCCGCGGCGAAGGCTTTGCGCTGGAAACGAACGGCGCCGGCGCCTTGCGCGCCTCGCGCGGCCTGCTGCTCTCCACCGACGGGCGCGCACGCGCCATCGGCGGCACCTTGAGCCGCGACGAGCTGGTGCGCTGCCTGGAGCAGGCGCTGGACCTGGCCAAGAGCCTGGGCGAGGCCGCCGAGCAGCACGAAGGCGGTGCGCGCGACGCCAAGCCGCAAGAGTCGCTCACCGAGGCGGTCGGCGCGCTCGGGCACGGCAGCGGCGACGAAAGCGGCGAGAAGGGCCGCATGCCGGGCGGCATGCCGGTGATCGCCATCACGGCCGCGGCCGGCATCGCCAGCGCCACGCCGATGGACCAGACCCACTTCGCCGGCAAGAACATGGACACGGTGGCGCGCCACAACCAGCAGCACTACGCCGGCAAATCGATCCTGCAGACGGCCGGCAAGGATATCGAACAGTTCGCGCTCGACGGCGACATCCGCCATATCGCCAACAAGGGCAAGATCATCCAGCAGGCGCAGCACAACGCCATCGAAATCACGGCCGACAAGAGCATCACCATGCTCTCGACCAAGGACCACATCCTGATGGCGGCCGACAAGCACATCACGCTCACCAGCGGCGGCGCCTACATCAAGCTCTCCGGCGGGAATATCGAAATCGTGTGCCCTGGCAACCTGATCTTCAAGTCGGCCTCGCGCTCGTTTACCGGCCCGGGCAACATGAAGCAGGACATGCCCACCTTTGCCGTCGGCGACACCGGGCGCAAGTTCATGCTGCACCGCGATGGCGACAAGCTCGACAAGCTGGACAACCACAATTACAGCATCAAGCTCGACGACGGTCAGCTCATCGAAGGCAAGACCGGCAAGGATGGCTTGACCAAACTGGCGGAGAAAGACGTGATGCGCATCGCCGACATCAAGGTGTGGAAGGACAAGGCATGAGCCAGCAGGACAACCTGGTCGTTCCCGGAAATGAACAACAGATCCTCCTGACAAGCAAGTCGACGGCGGGCATTCCGATCAAGCGCAGCATGCCCTGCATCACCATCCTGGTGCACGGGGTGAACGACGTCGGCGAAGCCTTCTACAAGCAGGAGACCGGCCTGTGCGCCGGCCTGAACACGCGCCTGGACCGTAAGGATATCCAGCCCGGCGAATGGGCGATACCGACCGAGATGGACAAGTACACCGACAAGGACGTGCTGCCCGACCCGGACAAGGTGTACTTCCAGCGCAAGCCCGACCAGGGCACCTCGTCGGTGATTCCGTTTTACTGGGGTTTCCGCGAGGAAGAAGATCAGGCCGACACAAGCCAGCCGCACAAGGAATACGTGGACCGCTTCGGCAACCGCCTCGACAAGCGCTTCGGTAAGAATGGCGGACCGTTCGCCAATGCCACCACCAACATTCCCGACATGTTCGGCGAAGGTTTCCGGCGCAACTGGGCGATCCGGCGCGCCGATCCGGACGACGGCACCCATCCGCTGCTGAGCGCACCGCCACGCACCTACATGGTGCTGGCCGCCCAGCGCCTGGCCGCCCTGCTGCGCATCATCCGTAAAAAATCGCCCAACGAGCCGGTCAACATCATCGCGCACAGCCAGGGCTGCTTCGTCACCCTGCTCGCGCACGCCATGCTGGGCAAGGAAGGTGCCGGCATCAAGGCCGATACGGTGGTGCTCAACAATCCGCCGTACAGCCTCGAAGAGCCGTTCATCGAAACCTTCCAGACCGGCAGCGAACAGCAGACCGCGCACGCGCGCGAAGAAACCCTGCGCAAGATCGTGGCCGATTTCATGACCACCGCGCCGGCCACCGTGCCCGCCTTCGCCACCCTCAAGACCGAGGGCGAGGGCGTGGTCGGGCGCCTGTGGGCGCCAGCGGCCAAACAGGAGCGCGACAACCGCGGCAAGGTCTTTCTTTACTTCAGCCCGGACGACGCCACCGTTGGTTTACCCAACATCCAGGGCATCGGCTGGTGGGGCGTGTACGAAGACATGCGCCAGAAGCTCGGCAGCCGCTTTTTCCAGCGCATGTTCGCCTCGCCCCTGGGCAAGAACGCCGACGCCCCGCCGGTCGGCAGCGCGCCCTACGAATACAAGATCCACTTCAAATTCAATGTCGGCTTTACCCTCGGGCGCAAGCGCCACATCAACGCCGAAGCGCTGCATGTGCCGTTCGTGCCGGAGATGGGCGCGGCCAAGCTGCAGAACGGGCCGATCGATGCCGCCATTGGCGCGACCAGCCCGTACGACAAGAAGGGGGAGGAAGGCATGCAGCCGGGCGAGACCGCGGAACAGGCCAAGGCGCGCTGGCTCAACCGCAACGGCGACAACTCCTACCATTCGAGCATCGTCAGCAATGCCATGCATAGCGAGAAATCGACCGCCTACGACGTCTGCATCGGCATCAGCGAGATCCTCAAGACCAACGACGTGAAATGGATCTCTTTTCTCCGCGCGGCGGCCGACTGGCGCACCAACTGGCATGGCCTGCCCAACCGCAAGGCGCTGGACGACCCGGCTTTCCCGCCCCCCGCCCCCGAGATCGTGGCGATGCTCAAGGGCGAGATCGGCGCAGGCGAACGCGACGTCATTAACGGGAACTATCATTATCATGCGATCGGCGGCGATCACCCGGGCAAGCTGCCGGCATTGACCACGGCCTGCACGGTCGCGACCCTGGCCCCGTTCGTGATTTCCGAAACGACCCAGGAGCGCTACGAGGAACAGCAGCGCCGCATGTATCAGATAAGAGGGCATGAAAAATGAATGAAATGAAGAACGGACAGTGCCGGCGGACCGGGCTCGGCCGCCTGTTGTCGGGCATGGCGATGCTCGGTGTGCTGGTATCGGCGAGCGGATGTTTCACGGCATTTGCGCCCAAGCGCGACTTTTGCACGCGCGACCCGAAGGACACCACCGTGCCCCAGTGCAAACCGGCCGCGCCGGGCTGACCGATGCTGCCCCGCCTGCTGCCGATGCTCGCCCCGTGCGCCGGTGTGCTGGCGAGCATGCTGCTTACCGCCCAGGCCGCGGGCGCGCCGGCAACTCCCCCTAACAAGATGGACCCGCTTATGTCGCAGACAAAAACAGGCAACACCCGCTACCCGCCCATCGACGCCCTTGATCTGGTCGGCGTCGGCGTGGCCGTCGAAACCTGGCGCAATCATCCCGACTATCCCAAGGCCAACCTGTGGAAGGCGGTCCAGGACAGCAACGGCGCCTATATCGTCTCGCAAGACGCCGCCCTCTATCCCAAGAATCTGCCCGAATGGCAGATGATGGCCGCCAAGCGCAACATCGACACCATCGACGCCGCGATGCGCGAATTCATGGACCGCTACCCGCTGCCGATCTCGGTCGTGGCGCCCTCCTTCGGCGAGCCGGCGGACGGCGAAGGCCGCGAGCTCAGCCGCAAGGCGAATGCGGTCAGCATCGTGGTGAGCAAGGCCAGCGGCCCCTACACGGCCCCAGGTTCGTTTCGGGAATTGCTCACCCAAAGCGGCCAGGTCGTCAATTCCTACCTCAACGATGAACCCGATACGCTGTGGCATACCTTGTTCGCGACCTTCGAACAGCACGCCGACATCCCGGCCGTGGGCGTTGCCGCCAAGGACAGCGCCATGCACCGCGCCCTGAGCTTTGCCGACAGCGACCCGCCGCGCTACGAAAAACTGGCGGCCGAGCAAGTTTTCCGGCCCAAGCAGGCGCGCACGATCAGCGACAGCTTCGCCATGCTGGTGCTGGCCCAGCGTTCGCGCGTCGAGCGCCTGCGTCCGTTCGCGCCCTTCGTGGCCGATACCATGGTGGTCAAGAATCGCGGTGGGCAGTTTTCCCGCAATGCGTCGCAATTTGCCAGCTGGAAGGCAACGCCGCCCACGCCGTTCGTGCCGACCCCGTACCTGGCCAAGCCCTGGACCGCGTTCCAGGTCGAGCAGTTCGACCACCTGGAGCACCTGGGCACGGTGTACCGCCCGCAGGTGGTGTCCTACCTCGACGACGCCGGCAAGCCGGTCAAGGCGGCCGAGAAAGTGGCGCGCATGCAAACCGCGCTGCGCGCCGCGCTGGCGCCGCTCGGCGGCAAGCTGCCGGTACGCATCTTCTACGACTACGGCAGCGTCTGGGACGACCGCAACAGCGGCGCGCGCCTGGTGCCGCTGGTGCAAAGCCTCCATGCGGTCGATGACGAGTTCGACCTGCTCGACCCCAAGCGCGGCTTCGACCTGGCGCGCATCCTCGGCGACACGGGCGCGGCCAGCGCCTTCGTGGGCGTCTCGCTGGCCTCGATGGCCGGGCGCCAGAGCGGCGGCGCGACCCTGGTGGCCAACCTGCGCCGCAACGAGGGCGCCACCTTGCTGCTGGTGGTCCCGCCCACGGCCGAGCAGATGAAGAAGGATGCAGCCATCAAGCGGCCGTATTTCCCGTCCACCGCCGGCGTCAAGGATACCTTCTGATGATCCGCCCCATTTGCTGCGAAGGCGACATGACCACCCACGGCGGCAAGGTCATCAAGGCCAGCGGCAGCTTCACCATCGACGGGCGCCGGGTGGCGCGCGTGGGCGACCTGGTCAGCTGCCCGCTGCACGGCATCAATCCGATTATCGAGGGCGATGGCGCGACCCTGGACGAAGCCATTCCACTGACCTTGCAAGGCCACAAGAGCGCCTGCACCAGCATGGTCATCTGCACCGTCAACGCCACCGTCGATGCATAACGCCCACCCATTCCTGGAACTGCCCCATGCCCATCAACAGCGTTGAAGAATATCCCCAGGACGACCTGAGCGGCGTGCTGGCCACCCCGGCCGGTACCGAGCATCTTGCCCCGCTGTATCCCGAGCCATTGCCCGTGGTGGTGGTGGCGGCGTCCTCCGCCCCGATGGAAGCGCCTGCGGCCGGCGCCGGGAAAGCCGCACCCGAGCCCGCGGGACGCGTGCTGCAAGTCGTGGTCGGCGCCACGGTGCTCGGCTGCGCGGCCGCCGGCCTGTTCGCCTGGCTCGGCTGACACGGCGCCCGGCCTACATCGCCCGGAACAGGTGCACGAAGGCGCGGCTGACCGGCAGCTCGCGCCGGCAGCCGCGCATGCGCACGAACAGGCGTCCGCCCTCGTCGCGCCGGGTACCATCCAGAAACGCCAGGTTGATCAGGGTGGAACGGTGCACCTGGCAGAACTGCTCCGGGTCCAGTTGCGCCGCCAGCTCGGTGAGCGGGGTGCGGATCAGGTGTTCGCCGGCCTGCGTGGCCACCACCGTGTATTTGTCGTCGGCATGGAAGAACAGCACATTCTCCACCGCGACCTGGAACGTCAGCTCTCCCTGTGCGGCCCGGATATAGCGCAGGCGCGGCTGCGCGGGAAGCGCCAGCAGGCGCGCCAGTGCCAGCGACAGGCGGGCATCGGCCTGCGGCGCGCAGGCCGCCTTGATGCGCTCCAGGGTGCGCGCCAGGCGCTCCGTCCTGACCGGCTTGAGCACGTAATCGAGCGCGGCATGCTCGAACGCCTCCACCGCATGGCTATCGTACGCGGTCACGAACACCACCCTGGTCGGCCCTTCGATGCCCTGCGCCACCTCCAGCCCGGTCAGCCCCGGCATCTGGATGTCGAGGAACGCCAGCTCCGGCTGCAAGGCGGCAATCGCCTGGGCCGCCTCGACGCCGTTGACGGCGATCGGTACGATCTCCAGCTCCGGCCAGAGCAGCGCCAGCTGCTGTTGCAGGTAAAGCGCCAGGTGCGGCTCGTCGTCGGCGATCAGGGCGCGCATGGGGTACGGAAAATGGTAGAGGACGTAATGGTAGAGGATGTCATGACGCCATTGTAGTGCTGCCCGGCGCCAGTGCTGGCGCCATGCGACGAATCGACGCCGGCTGCGACCGGCGGCAGCCATTCGTCGCCGCGCTTGTCGATCCGTCGCCGCGTTTGTCGATCCGTCGTGCGGGCGCTGCGCAAACCGGCGCCGCCTGCCATCCTGCGTCCATCTCAACCAACCCGCAGGCACGCCATGCACCTTGAACGCACCCTCGCCGCTTCCCTTCTCTTTCTCGCCAATGCCGCCGTGGCCGAACCCGCCCTGGCGCCGATCGAGCCGCAGATGGTCACCATCAAGGCCGGCGACTTCCTCATGGGCAGCGTGCGCAGCGCCAATACGCAGCCCGTGCGCAGCGTCGCGCTCAAGTCCTTCAGGATCGGCAAGTACGAAGTCACCGCCGCCGAATTCCAGCGCTTCGCCGAGGCGACCAGGTACAAGGCGCCGCGCATGTGCCTGCAAATGGCGTCGAAACGCTGGTTCACCAGCGTGCCCAACGAGTTTGTCGATGGCGCCACCCTGCAGTCGCTCAGCAAGTTCGAACCGGCCACTTGCATCGGCTGGAACGGGGCCCAGGCCTACGTCGCCTGGCTGGCCAAGGAAACCGGTAAAAAGTACCGCCTGCCCAGCGAAGCGGAATGGGAATACGCCAGCCGCGCCGGCAGCAGCGCGCGTTACTTTTTCGGCAACGAGGAAACCCAGGCCTGCCGCTATGCCAACCTGGCCGACCGCTCGGCCGAGGCGGCCATCCGGCGCGACTTCGACGGCCTGGAATCGCGCGAGCACGTGGGCGTGATGCCCTGCGACGACAAGGCCGGCTACGCCAGCATCGTCGGGATGTACGAACCGAACGCCTTTGGCTTGCACGATACGCTCGGCAATATCGCCGAATTCGTCCAGGACTGCGAGCACGACACCTACGCCGGCGCACCGGCCGACGGCAGCGCCTGGGTCGAGGCCGCCTGCAAAACACGCGTTGTGCGCGGCGGCGCCTGGCACTGGCGCGGCTACCACGCTAGCCACCGGGGCGCCGTGCCGGCCGATTTTATCGGTGCGATGGAAGGCTTCCGGGTGGCTGAGGATATCGGCAGCCCGGCCAGCGCGGCTGCCGCTGCCTCGGCGCCCGGTCCCTTCGGCCTGGAGCTGGCCGAGGCGCAGAAGCAAGAGCGCGCGCGCCGCGCGGCGATTGCCGACATCCCGCGCCCGAAAATCTGAACGGCCAAGCTGCTACACTGTTTTCCCCATGGACATCCCCCACACATTAAAGCAGGCCTTGCGCAGTTTTCTGATGCTGAAAAAGCGCCGCGAGGAACCCTGGTGGGCACGCCTGCTGATCGCCGTCGGGCTGGCACTGGCGGTGACGCTGGCGCTGCTGGTCGTGTCGGTGTTCCTGATGGGGAAGGCCGAACTGGCGTGGTGGAGCGTCGCACTGTCGAACAACCTCCTGTTCGGCATCTGCGCCGCCGCCAGCATGCTGCTGCTCATCGGCGCGTGCGAAAAACTGCTGCCGCAAGCCTGGATTAACGCGTTGTCGGCCATGCAGGGCTGGCGTCCCATCGCACTGATGAGTGCGATCCTGTTCGCCGGCGCCGCGCTCGGCGTGCGCGCCGGCTACGCCTTGCTGGGGCAATTTTACTCGGTCAACTTCTGGCAAAAACTGGCGGCCGCGCCCATGGTCCAGCTCAAATTTGCTATTTTCGCGGCGCTGATCCTGGCGGCCAACTGGGTCTGGTGGCAGTTCCGGGCCAAGGAAAAGGCGCTGGCGCAGCAGGCCGCCGAATCGCAGTTGCGCATGCTGCAGGCGCAGATCGAGCCGCACTTCCTGTTCAATACGCTGGCCAACGTCCAGAGCCTGATCGCCACCGACGCGCCGCGCGCGCAGCTGATGCTAGAGACGTTCACCGACTACCTGCGCGCCAGCCTTGGGCAGATGCGCGCCGGCGACAGCAGTCTTGGCGCCGAACTGGACACCGCCCACAACTATCTGTTGTTGATGCAGATCCGGATGGGAAGCCGCCTGGCGTTTTCCATCGACGTTGGCGAGGGGCTGCGGCAGGCGCTGATGCCGCCCCTGCTATTGCAGCCGCTGGTCGAAAACGCCGTGCAGCATGGCGTCGGCCCCAGGCTGGAAGGCGGCCACGTGCGCATCAGCGCGGCGGTACGGGATGGGCTGCTGGAGATCGTTGTCGACGACGATGGCGTCGGCCTCGGCCTTGGCATCGGCCACCCGCGCCGCGCCGCTGGCAATGGCATGGCGCTGATCAATATCCGGGCGCGCCTGGACACCGGCTTCGGCGCCGGCGCCGCGCTCGACGTCGCCCCGCTGGCGCAGGGAACGCGGGCGACGATGAGCTTGCCGTTCCGGCCGGCGTTCCAGCAACCGGCCTGAGCCGTGCCTGGCCTTGCGGCGGCGTGCAAGCGGCCCCGGACCGGGATCGGCGCGCGCACGACTGAGGCAGCGCAAAGGTTGTTCAGCTTCGCTGGCTAGAATGCCTCATGCCCGCCCATCACGACCTTGGTTACCGTTCGCTGTTCGCCCATCCTGAGCTGGTGCGCGAGCTGGTCACGACCTTTACGCCCTTCAGGCTGTTCGACGATGTCGCGCTGTCGTCCTTCGAACCGGTCGATCCGGTGTATGTGAGCGAGGGCCTGGCCGCGCGCCAGAACGACATTGTCTGGCGCGTGCACATCGGCGAGCAATTCCTGTACGTGTATATCCTGCTCGAATTCCAGTCCGGCGTGGACCCGTGGATGGCGCTGCGCATGCAGAGCTACGTCGGTTTGCTGTGCCAGAACCTGGTCAAGCAGCGTGCCTTGCCACCGGGCTTGCTGCTGCCGCCACTGCTGCCGCTGGTGTTCTACAACGGCGTGCCGCGCTGGAGCGCCAGCCTCGACCTGGCAGAACTGCGCGTGGAAGCGCCGGCCGAGCTGGCGCCGTTCCAGCCATCCCAGCGCTACGTGCTGATCGACCAGCAGCGCCTGGACACGGCCGCGCTGGAAGCGAATGCCACCCTGCTGGCGCTGCTGTTCCGGATGGAACTTTCGAGCGCGCCCGAGGTCAGAAGCAAGGTCTTGCCCGCGCTGCTCACCTGGTTCAAGGACGCCCCACAAGCGGGCCTCATGCGCTCGGTCGAGGTGTGGCTGCAGAGCCTGGCGCGCAGGCGCGGCAATCCGGAAGCGTTCAGCTTCGACAATACAGAGGAGGTCGCGGACATGGAACGTAAATTTGCCACCTGGGCCGAAGAATTCGAAGATATCGGCTTTCAGAAGGGAAGCGAAAAAGGCAAGGCTGAAGGTAAGGCTGAAGGCAAGGCTGAAGGCCATGTAACGGCACTGCGTGGCATGCTGGACAGACTGCTCCGCAAGCGCTTCGGCGACCTGCCGGAGCCGGCGGCGCAGCGCATCGCCGCGGCAACGCAAGCCGAACTGGAACAGTGGTTCGAACGCAGCCTCGACGCGTCCAGGCTAGCAGCCGTATTCGACGACGAGGCAGCATCGGCCTAGCCGATCAGCAGCCGGGGCGATGCTTCAGGCTGCCGGCCGGTCTGAAAATACGCGACCATGCGCGCCAGTTCGCGCGCCTGTCCCCGCATCGCGCCCGAGGCCGCCGCCGCCTCGTCCACCAGGCTGGCGTTCTGCTGGGTCACGCTGTCCATCGCCTTGATGGCGCTGCTCACCTGCCCGATGCTGTGCTCCTGCCCGCTGGTGGCCATGCTGATCGCGCCCATGATCGCCGTCACCTTCTGCACCCGCAGCATGAGATCGTCCATGGTGGCGCCGGCCGCCTGCGCCAGCTCGCTGCCGTTGGCGATCTGCGCCGACGAATTGTTCAGCAAGGTATTGATATCGCGCGCGGCCGACGCCGAGCGCTGCGCCAGGCTGCGCACTTCGGCCGCCACCACCGCAAAGCCACGGCCCTGCTCGCCCGCCCGGGCCGCCTCCACCGCGGCGTTGAGCGCCAGGATATTCGTTTGAAAGGCAATGGCGTCGATCACGCTGGTGATGCCGGCGATTTTCTTGCCGAAGTCGTTAATGTGCGTCATCGTGTGCATCACTTGCGCCACCACCCGGCCGCCCTCGCGCGCCACGCTGGAGGCCGACTCCGCCAATTCCTTGGCCAGGCGGGCATTGGCGCTGTTCTGGCGCACGGCCTCGGTCAGTGTCTCCATCGACGAGGCCGTTTCTTCCAGCGCGGCCGCCTGCTGCTCGGTGCGGCCCGACAGCTCGAAGTTGCCTTCCGCAATCGCGCGCGATGCCAGGTCGATCGCCAGCGCGCCCTCATGCACCTGGCCGACCGTGCCGGCCAGCCGCGCCGACATCTCGCTCAGCGCGGTGAACAGCTGGCCGATTTCATCGGCGCGCGCGTGCTCGATCGACACGCGCAGGTCGCCTTGCGCCACGCGCTCGGCCAGCCCCACCGCGCGCCTCAAGGGCGCCACGATGCCGCGCGTAAGCATCGACGACAGCAAGGCGGCAACGGCCAGCGCGGCCAGCCCGAGCCCGACCAGCAGGTTGCGGCTGTGGCGGAACTGAACCGCCGAGGCCGCCGCCAGGGCTTGCGACTGCGCGCCCTGGTACTGCAAGGCCGCTTCCATCGCCACCACGTAGGCGTTGAAGGTCGATTCGAGCGTGGTGCCGGCCAGTTCGGCGACATCTTGCGTGCGCCCGATGCCCTTGAGCCGGAAGACCTCGCCACGCACGGCCCCGTAGGCTTGCTTGCGCTGCACCACGGCTTGCCACAGCTGGCGCTCTTCCACGCCCGGCGCCATGGCGGCCAGGCGCTGTTCGGTCTGCTGTAGCAGTTTCTCGCCTGCATCGAGCTGGGCCTGGAAATAGTCGGCCTCTTCCAGGCTGTCGCTGCGCGCAATGGCCGAGGTGCGCGAGCCGTTCAGGCGCGCCGTCGCCAGCTGCTCCGACAGGGCCTGCTGCTTGGCCTGGTGCACCTCCACCAGGCTCGTCATTGCCTGCTCGGCGTCATGCTGGCGCCACAGCGAGGTGCCGGTCATGCCGGCCATGATCAGCAACACCAGGGAAAACGATCCGACGACGCGGGTGCCGGTGGAAAAATGGGGAATCTTCATGGACGTCTCACACAACATGCGAATTTGCACAGGCATCATGCGCGCGGACTATGACAGGGTAATTACCTGATAGAAATTATTGTGGCTAAAAAGATATCAATGCCCACAATCTTTGTGTCGAAGTGTTTCCGGTGCCCGTTTGGACATGTTGAGCGCGATTTCAGGCGCATTGTCGACATCGCACGGAAACACCAACGCGGTGTAATGAGTCCTCCTCACCGCGGCACGCCATCCTGGCGGTCCGCGGCGAGAAACCCACACTGGAGAAAACATATGAACACCATGCACACCACCAAATCGTCCGTACGAAGCGCCGCAGGCATCATGTTGATCGCGGCAGCAGGCTTGCTGTCGTCGGCGGCAAGCGCACAACAGTTCGACGCCAGAGGCCTCGCCCGCACCGAATCGGTCCGCCACGACTTCGACGGCAACCGCGAGGCGATCCAGGTACGCGTCGACTTCGCGCCGGGCGCCTCGGCCCCGAAACATATCCACCCCGGCGTCGAAATCGCCTACGTCCTCAGCGGCACGATCGAGTATGACATGGACGGGAAAACCATCCGCCTCCAGGCCGGCGAGTCCCTGTACATTCCGGCCGGCGCCGCGCACTCGGCGAAAAATGTCGGCACCGGGGCCAGCGCCGAACTGGCCACCTACCTGGTGGAAAAGAACAAACCGATCGTCGTCCTTACCAAATGAGATTTTTCCAGGGAGATGCCATGCACCGCTATTCCATCGCCGCGCTCGGATGCGTCGCCGTCCTCGGCGTGGCCGCCTTGTCGATGGCGTCCGGCAGCAGCGCCGCCGGCGCCAGTCCCCACCGCAGCAGCTTGCCGGTGCAAGCGGCCATGCCCGGTTTCGACGGTGCGACCACGTGGTTCAACAGCGCACCGCTCACGCCCGCGCAACTGCGCGGCAAGGTGGTGCTGGTCGATTTCTGGACCTACTCCTGCATCAACTGCATCCGCACCGTGCCGTATGTGCGCGCCTGGGCCGACAAGTACCGCGCCCAGGGACTGAAGGTAGTCGGCGTGCACTCGCCCGAGTTCAGGTTCGAAAAGGACCTGACCAACGTGAGCGCCGCCGTCGCCCGCTTCCAGATCGATTTTCCGGTGGCGGTGGACAGCGACCATCGCATCTGGCAGGCATGGGGCAACAACGCCTGGCCCGCCTGGTACCTGGTCGATGCCAACGGCAAGATCCGCTACCGCCAGGTGGGCGAAGGCGGCTACGACAAGCTGGAGCGGGCGATGCAGTCGCTGCTGGCCGAAGCGCGCGGCGCCCCGGTCGACGGCACGCTGGTCGACCCGCCCAGGCCGGCCGAGCAGATGGCGCCCAACCTGCGGGAGCTCGATTCGGCCGAGACGTATGTCGGCTATCGGCAGGCCACCGGTTTCAACTCGCCCGAGGCAGTGCGCCGCGATGTGCCGCAGCAGTACTCGGTGGGCCAGCTCGGGTTGAATCAATGGGGGCTGGCCGGGCGCTGGACCGTGAACGCCGAATCGGCAAGGGCCGAACTGGCCGATGGCGCCATCGCGCACAAATTCCGGGCACGCGACCTGCACCTGGTGATGGGACCGGGCAAGGCCGGGAGCCCCGTGCGCATCAAGGTCACCATCGACGGCCGCGCGCCGGGCGCGGACCATGGCGCCGACATCGACGCCGGCGGCAACGGCGTCGTCACGGCCACCCGCCTGTACCAGTTGATCAGGCAGTCAGGTTCGGTGGAGCAGCGGCGCGTCGAGATCCGTTTTCTCGACAGCGGTGCCGACGTCTACGCGTTCACCTTCGGATGACTCACGCCGCCACGGCGCGCAGCACCAGCCGCGCTTCCAGCCCGCCGCCGGGCCGGTTGTGCAGGGTCAGGCCGCCCCCGAGCGTGAGCGCCAGCTGGCGCGCGATGGCGAGCCCCAGCCCGGTGCCGCCGGTGTCGCGGTTGCGTGAGCTCTCTAACCGGTAGAACGGCTCGAAGACCTGTTCCAGCGCGGCTTGCGGAATGCCCGGCCCGCGATCCAGCACCCGGATCGTGATGACGCCATCGGCCGCACGCTCCATCTCGATCTGCACCGCGCCTGCGTACTTCAGGCCATTGTCGACCAGGTTGGTGACGACGCGGCGCAAGGCGCCGGGCCTTGTGAGGAACGGTGTAACGAGCGGTGTAACAATCTGCGCGCCGCCCGCGCTGGCGAAGGCCACGTCGGCGCCGCTGTCGCGGTAGTCGAGCGCCATGGCGTCGAGCAGGTCGCCGGGATCGATCGCGCGCGCCGGTTCCAGCAGGCCGTGCATGGCGCGCGCATAGCCGATCCCTTGGCGCGCCAGGTCTTCGAGCTGCTGCAAATCGTCGATCAGGCGCTGCTGCTGCGGCGATTCGTCCATGAGGTCGACGCGCAGGCGCATGCGCGTGATGGGCGTTTGCAAATCGTGCGAGATCGCCGCCAGGATGCGCAGCCGTTCATCGACATAGGCGGCAATGCGCTGTTGCATGGCGTTGAAGGCACGCGCGGCCGCCACCACTTCGGACGGGCCATGTTCGGCGATGCGCACCGGGCGCAGGTCGGGCCCGAGCGCGTCGGCGGCTTCGGCCAGGGTGCGCAAGGGGCGGATGGCAAGGCGTACCGCCAGCCAGCAGGCCAGCGCCACCAGCGCCAGCTGGCCGGCCAGCAGGTAGGGCAGCCGCTCCGACAGGGGCAGGCCGCGGCGCGGCCGGAAGTCGACCGTCAACGGCTGCCCGTCCGCGAGCCGCACATGCACCTGGAATCGTTCAGGCCCGCCTTCAACCGCGTGCGCGCTGAAGGCATGGCCGGGCGCGAGCGCGCGCGCGACCGACGCCAGCACGCGCATCGAATGCGGCGCCGTCACCGGCGGCCCGTCCTGGCCTGCCCCCAGCGCATAACGGTAGCCGCCGCGCGCAAGGCGTGGCAGCCACGCCGCCCGCTCGGCTTGCGGCAAGCGCTCGAGCAGGGCAACGGCGGTGCGCAGGTCGACTTCGACATAATCGATCATCGCCCCCATGCTCACGTCGTTGCGCTCTTCGATGGTCAGCGTCGCGGAAAGGAACTGCGCCGCAGCCAGTCCCGCCAGCAAAATGAGCGACAGGCGCGCGAACAGGCTGGCCGGCACCAGCTTGCGCAACACCGCGAAGAGGCTTTTCACGCCGCGCCCGCCATCGGGGTGACGGGACACGACAGCACATACCCTTCGCTGCGCAGCGTCTTGATGTAGCGCGGCTCGCGCGGATCGTCGCGTAGGCGCTGGCGCAGGCGGCTGACCAGGATGTCGATCGAGCGGTCGAACGCCTGCGCATCGTGGCCGTGGGTCAGTTCCAGCAATTGATCGCGTGTCAGCACGCGTTGCGGATGGTCGAGAAAGACCCGCAGCAGCCGGTATTCGGCGGTGCTGAGCGCAACGGCGACATCGTCCTCGGCCAGCAGGTGGCGCGCCACCACGTCGAGCCGCCAAGCGCCAAAGCCGATCAGGGACGCCGTTTCGGTCACCTGCATGTTCGGCGGGAGCATGCGCGTGCGGCGCAGCACGGCGCGGATGCGCGCCAGCAGTTCGCGCGCCGCGAACGGCTTGGACATGTAGTCGTCGGCGCCCAGCTCCAGGCCGACGACGCGGTCGGTTTCATCGTCGCGGGCGGTGAGCATCAGGATCGGAATGGCGCGGTGCTTGCCGGAGCGGATTTCGCGGCACAGGGCCAGCCCGTCGTCGCCCGGAAGCATCAGGTCGAGGACGATGACGTCCGGCGTGGCCCGCTGCAGCGCCGCCCGCATCGCGCGCCCGTCTTCGGCTGCCGTGCAGCGCAGGCCCTGCTTTTCGAGATAAGCGCTGACCAGCTCGCGAATGTCGCGATCGTCATCCACGATCAGTACATGATCGATTTCTGCCACGGTGTATCTCCTCTGGTGACGGCGGGTAGGTTGGTTAGTCGCTGCAAACGTTGCTCCAATTGCAAAGCTTTATCTAGCTTAACAGAAACTTTCTACAGGTATTCGGATTGTCCATGTGCGTGGATAGTGATGGCATTAATCTCGTATATTGTTCGCGCTTTGATTCCAATAACATGATGGCCGGCTCGATGCAGACCACAAGCCGCCATCCATCCACCGAACAAAGGAACATCATGAACAAGCCCGAATTTTTCGTCACGCCCGGTTACGGCGAGCGCCAGCTGGCCAACATGCACTACGCGCAAGCGGTCAAGGTCGGCAACCGCATCGAAACGTCGGGCCAGGGCGGCTGGAGCGACGACTGGCAGTTCCCCGCCCTGCTCGACGACGAAATCGCGCAAGCCTTCGATAACCTCACCCGCACCCTGGCGGCCG
The DNA here is from genome assembly GCA_036386755.1 of Telluria sp. Classification (GTDB taxonomy): domain Bacteria; phylum Pseudomonadota; class Gammaproteobacteria; order Burkholderiales; family Burkholderiaceae_D; genus Telluria_A. The sequence goes on along the minus strand of DASVVC010000061.1, from coordinate 99,656 downwards.
CAGGCGCCGGCTGGGAGCATGTGGTGCACGTCAATTCGTACCACGTGGGCGGCTTCGGGCCGGGCGTGAACGATACCATGGTCAAGCTGTTCCGCCACTACATGCCGACCCGGGCGCCGATCTGGACCTCGCTCGGCGTGGCCGCGCTGGGCGACCCGACGATCCGGGTGGAACTGCGCGTCACCGCCATCGTTCCCTGATGGCGCGACGGGCCGCGCGACGGGCCGCGTTACAGCGCGCGCGGCCCGTCGCCGAAGCTCTGCATCACCCAATCGATGAACACCTTCAGCCTGGCGCTCTGGTGCCGGTTGGGCGGGTAAATCACATGCAGGGGGAACGCGGGCCGCGCCCAGTCCTCCAGCAGGGGGACCAGCTGGCCCGCATCCAGATACGGCTGCACGATGCGCCTGAAATGCTGGCCCACGCCCAGGCCGGCCACCAGCATCTCCTTGAGGCCATTGCCGTCGTTGGTCGAAAACACGCAGCGATGCATCTCGACGCGCTCGCTCCCGCGCTCGAAAATCAGCGGTTCCGGCTTGCCGCCGGCGGCAAAGAAGTACGCCGCCTGCACATGGCCGGCCTCCAGCTCGTGCGGGGTGGACGGCATGCCCATGCGCTCCAGATAGGCCGGCGCCGCGCAGGTCACATACGCCAGGTCGGCGAGTTTGCGGCCGATCATGCTCATGTCATCGATGCGGCCGGCGCGAATGACGCAATCGACGCCCTCGCCCACGATGTTGACCGGGCGGTCGCTGATGCCCAGGGCGACGGTGACGTCAGGATAGGCGCGGTGAAAATCGGGCAGCGCCGGGATCAAGAGGCAGTTGGCGAACGAGGCCGGCGCGTCGATGCGCAAGTGGCCGCCGGGTTTGAGCGTCCTGCCGCGCGCGGCGTGATCGATATCGTCCACTTCGGCGACCAGCCGCATGGCGTGGCGATAGTATTCCAGCCCGTCCGCCGTGGCGGCAACCGCGCGCGTGGTGCGCTGCATGAGCTTGATGCCGAGATGCTTTTCCAGATCGGTGACCAGCTTGCTGACGGTCGAGCGCGGCAGCGCCAGCTGGTCGGCGGTCCGGCTGAAAGACCCGGTCTCGACCACCCGCACGAACGCGCGCATTGCCAACAATTGATCCACTGCCGTTCACCCGTTGAATATGGAAACCGGGCTCGATTGTACATAGCTCCGCACGATGAGCGCAAAAGCGCGCCTTTGCGTCATATCGACGCTCAAGAGGTTTTTTTGCGCTTGCCACCCTGATTGATGCCTACGGCTTGTGGGCGCCGTCCTTGTCGTGCTGCGCGCTCTCGACCTTGCGCAGTTCGGCGGCGCGGTCCTTGTCCTGGTCGGCCTTGGCAAAATCGTCGTTCAGCGGCAGCTCCACTTCCAGCCGGCGCACTTGGGCCAGGCGCAGCACGCCGCCCTCAAGCGCCGTGCCGAGCACATGGCCGCCGAAGCGCTTGTCGTCCGAGATGAAATGCCAGTGGTAACCCGGCACGCTGATGCCCTTGCTCAGGCCGGGGCTGCGGATGCCGACCAGGGTGCCGGCCACCGCGTCGCGCGCGAACACGCTCTGCGTCTTCGACACCTCGGCCAGCGCCCGGTAAGGTCGGGTTTGCGCGGGAATGGCGCGCGTGGAAATGCCGGTAAAGCGGCCCTTGATCTCCACCGCATAGAACATGTTCTTGTTGCCGAGCTGCTGGTCGGCCAGCGCTTCGATCGCCGGCAGGCTGGCGGCCGCGCCGAGCGCCACGGTCAGGGTCGGCACGAACGGCAGCACGTAAGCGAGCGGCGTACGCTGCGTCGGCGCCGCCACGCGCACCGAACCGTCGGCACGCACGTGATAGAACCTGCCATCGTGGACCACCATCTCGCCATCGAGGCCGTTGTAGGTGCCGATCCCGAAGTTGCCCTTGGCGCCCAGCTGGGCGACGGTCAGTTCGCCCTCGTACACGCCGGCCAGCAGCGCGTCGATGGTCGAGTACACGTACAGCACCGGTTCCTGCGCGGAGCAGGCCAGGCTGGCCGCGCCCAGTACCAGGGCGGCCAGCCAGTGGCGGCATGAAGGGACGAGGTGCATGGCGATCTCCTTGGTCGATGAAGGCCGTGTGGCGCTCCTGCCTGTATTAGATGCCGCCCAGGGCCCCAAGGCAAGCATTGCCGCCGGCCCGTATGCCGGGTGCATGCCGGCGTGCCCGCTTCACAACACTTTACCGATGGCGCGAGCGCGCAGGTAACGCCGCAGCGCTTCGCTCGGCGTCTTGAGCGCGGCGGCGCAGCGCCCGGCGTCGCCGCCGTGGCTTGCCAGCGCCGCGTCGATTTCGGCCGGCGCAATCTGGCCGACCTGGCGGATCTCCGGGTGCGCTTCCATCAGTTTGTACATCGACGGGCGCGACACGCCCAGCGCCAGCGCCGCATTGCGGATCAGCCAACCGTTCGCCTCCAGTGCATCGAGCACCGCCTGCGCGCCCAGCTTGCCCGGCCGGGTGCGCGCCGGGTGCCGCGCCACGCCTGGCACCAGGGCCTCGAAGTCGACCGGCTGGCCGGCCTGCGCGGCGCTCATGGCGCGCTGCACCACGCTGCCGAGCTGGCGCACATTGCCGGGCCAGTCGTAATTGCACAGCTGGCTCATGAACGCCACCGGCAGCTCGGGCGCGCTGCCGGTGCGTGCGCTCCAGGCCTGCATGAAGTGCAGCGCCAGCACGCCGATATCGCAGCGCCGCGCGCGCAGCGGCGGCAGGTGCACCACCAGCGCTTCCAGGCGGCGCAGCAAGGCCTGGTTGAAACTGCCGTCGTGCAGGTCAGCGTCGCTGGCGCCGATCAGGCGCGCCTTGGCCGCCTCCTTGATGCGCGCGCCAACCGGGCGGTACTCGCCCGTCTGCAGCACGCGCCGCAGCATCGCCTGCACCGCCTGCGGCGCATGGCCTATTTTGTCGAGAAACACGATGCCGTCGCCTGCCCTGGCGAAGGCGCCCGTGCCGGCGCCGAACAGCTCGGCCTGCGCCAGCGACTCGCCCAACGTCGCCATGTTCACCGTCACCATCGGGCTGCGCCAGCGCGCGCTGGCCTGGTGGATCGCGCGCACGGCCAGTTCCTTGCCGCTGCCGGCTTCACCGAGCAGCAGCACCGGCAGGTCGGTCGAGGCCACCTGGCGGATCAGCTCACGCACGCGGATCGCGGCGCCGCTCACCCCGAGCACCGACGCGATGGCGCTCGGGTGCGGCAGGCGGTCCATCCAGTGCACGCACAGCAGCACCACGCCACCCAGGCCGATCACCAGGCCGGCATCGACCTGTTCGGGCGTGCAGCGCGTCTCGGGCGCGGCCAGCATGGCGCCGTTCAGTTCCACCCGCATGCGGCTTTGCGGCAGCAGCAGGCTCACGCCATCGTCGCGGTGGCGCCGCAGGCGCAGCCAATCGCGCGCGATGCGGCGGTGATCGAGCGGCGCGCATTCGCCGTCCAGGGCGCCGAACAGCGGCGCGAAGCGGTTCACCGCAATGTCGGCGGCGCGCGTGGTGGCGATGAACTGCTCGCCGATGCGCTGCGCTTGCGGATGCCACAGGATGGTCAGCGCCAGCATCTGCGCGGCGCGTCCGGCCGGCTCGGGGACGGGCGAAGCCAGGGTATTTTCGGCGTCGAGCAGGGAAAAGGGCGCGTGCATCTCAGTCCTGCGCCAGCAGGCGGTAGCCGACGCCGGTTTCGGTCAGCAGGTAGCGCGGTTGCGCCGGATCGTCTTCGAGCTTGTGGCGCAGGTGGCCCATGTAGATGCGCAGGTAGTGGCCATCCTCGGCGTGCGACGGGCCCCACACTTCGCGCAGCAGCTGCGGATTGGTGACCACGCGCCCGGCATTGGCCACGATGACCGACAGCAGGCGAAATTCGGTCGGGGTCAGGTGCACATGCCGGCCGGCCCTGGTGATGCGGCGCGCCTGCAGGTCCACGGTCACCTCGCCGAAGCGCACCAGCGCGGCGGGACCGACGCCAGGCTGACGCTGGCGGCGCAGGGTGGCGCGCACCCGCGCCTGCAGTTCGCCCACGCCGAACGGCTTGGTCAGGTAATCGTCGGCGCCGGCGTCGAGCGCGCCGATCTTGTCGGCCTCGCCCACCCGCGCCGACAGCACGATCACCGGCACCGACGACCAGGTGCGCAGGTCGGCGATGAAGGCGATGCCGTCGCCGTCGGGCAGGCCCAGGTCGAGCACCACCAGGTCGGGCGTGCGGGTACCGGCATCGATCAGGCCGCGCTGCATCGTGGCCGCTTCGAACACCACCCAGCCCTCGGCTTCGAGCGCGGCACGCACGAAGCGGCGAATCTGCGGCTCGTCTTCGACCAGCAGGGCGGTGGGGGCGGAATCAGTCATCGGGCAAATCGAGGCTTTCTGGTTCGGGGCCGGGCGGCGGGGTCCCGAGCGGCAGTGTCATGACAAGCGAAGCGCCGCCGGTGGGCGACGCGCCAGCCTCGATTTTACCTCCATGCGCCTCGATGATCGCGCGGCAGATTGCCAGCCCCAGGCCCACGCCGGGTTTGGCCGACTCGCGCTCGCCGCGCGCGAACTTCTCGAACAGGGAGTCGGCGCGGCCTGCGGGGAAACCAGGGCCATTGTCGGACACGCGCAGTTGCAGCGACGCGCCCAGGCGCGCTGCGGCGATCACGATGCTCGAACCGGGCGCGGTGTACTTGGCCGCGTTTTCGAGCAGGTTGTACAAGACCCGTTCGATCAGCACGGCGTCGAAGCGCACCAGCGGCAGGTCGGGTGCGAGCTCGGTGCGCACCACGTGCGCGCGCAGCGGCACCGCGCAGGCGCGCAATGCGCTGCCGACCACTTCTTCAAGCGGCTGCCACTGCATGTTGAAGGTGATCTGGCCGCTCTGGATGCGCGCCATCTCCAGCAGGTTGGCCACCAGGGCGCTCATGCGCAGCGCCTCCTCGTGCACGATGGAAGCCATCTCGCGCTGGTGCGCGGCCAGCGCGGGGGTGGAAGATGCGAGCGACTCCGACAGGCCCACCAGCACGGTCAGCGGCGTGCGCAGGTCGTGCGAGAGCGCCGCCAGCAGGGAATTGCGCAGGCGTTCGGACTCCATGTTCACCAGCGCATCCTGCGCCACCTCGATGTAGTGCACCCGTTCGAGCGCGATGGCCGCCAGCGCGGCGAAGGTGTCGAGCTGCTTGCGCTGCTCGGGAATCAGTATCCAGCGCTGCTGTTCGGGTGCGATGGCCAGCACGCCGCGCGTGCGCATGGGCGCGACCAGCGGCAGGTAGAACAAGGCGCTGGCCGGCAGCGTGCCGGTGCCCAGGCCCGCGCTTTGCGCATGGTCGAAGGCCCACTGGGCAACGCCCATGTCGGCCGTGGCGCCGGGCGGCGACTGCAGGCGGCCGTCGGCGTCGGGCACCAGCAGGGTGGCGGAGGCGCGAAAGGTGCGGGCGATGGCGTCCTTCGTGGTGTCGACGATCTGTTCGGTCTGGAGTGCGCCGGAGAGCTCGCGCGCAAATTCGTACAGCGCGCGCGAACGGCGCTCGCGGTGCGCCGCCACGCGCGCCTGGAAGCGCAGGCCGGCCGTCAGGTGGCCGGTGATCAGGCCCACCGCCAGCATCACGCCGAAGGTGATCAGGTATTCCAGGTCCGAGACGTTGAACGTGAAGCGCGGCGTGACGAAGAAAAAGTCGAACAGGGCCACGCACAGGCACGTGCTCAGCACCGACGGCCCGCGCCCGAAGCGCACCGCCACCAGCAGCACCACCAGCAGGAACAGCATGGCGATGTTGGCCAGGTCGACATGGTCGACCAGCGGCGCGAGCAGCAGCGCGGCAGCCAGGCTGGCCGCGCCCGACCAGGCGTAGGCTTGGGCGCGGCGCTTGCCGCTGTCGATGGCGAGGACGACGGTGTTCGTTTCCGGCGCCATCTCGGCCGGGCGCGGCTTGCCGCCGCCGACTTCGATCAGGTCGATGTCCGGCGCTGCGCTGGCGACGCGGCTGCGCAACGCTCGCCGCCACGGCCAGGCGCGGTGCGCGCGCGCCAGCACCACCTTCGACATATTGTGCTCGCGCGCGTAGTCGACGATGGCCTCGGCGATGTCGCGCCCCGCCAGCACTGCCGTGGTGGCGCCCAGTTCCTGCGCCAGGCGCAGCGTTTTCAGGGTCAGTTCGCGCCGTGGTGCCGGATTGCGCTGCAAGGCCGGCGTTTCGACGTACACGGCGTGCCAGTCGGCGCCCAGCTGGCCGGCCAGGCGCGCGGTGCTGCGCACGACATGCTCGGCGTGCGCACCCGGTCCCACGCAGGCGAGCAGCGCGCCACCGGTCTTCCAGACAGTGTCGATCGATTTTTCGATGCGGTAGGCGCGCACGTCGTCCTCGACGCGGTCGGCGGTGCGGCGCAGGGCCAGCTCGCGCAGGGCGATCAGGTTCCCCTTGCGGAAAAAATTCTTCGAGGCGCGTTCGGCTTGTTCCGGCTGATACACCTTGCCGCTGCGCAGGCGCGCCAGCAGCTCGTCGGCCGGCAGGTCGACCAGCACCACCTCGTCGGCGCGGTCGAACACGGTGTCGGGCACCGTTTCGGCCACGCGCACGCCGGTGATGCCCCCGACGACGTCGTTCAGGCTGTCCAGGTGCTGTACGTTCACGGTGGTAAAGACGTCGATGCCGGCCGCCAGCAGCTCCTCCACATCCTGCCAGCGCTTGGGGTGGCGCGAGCCGGGGGCGTTGGAGTGGGCCAGCTCGTCGACCAGGATCAGGGACGGGGCGCAGGCCAGCGCGGCGTCGAGATCGAACTCCTGCAGCATTTTGCCGCGGTGGGACAGCGTGTTCGGTGCGAGCCGCTCAAGGCCGTCGAGCAGGGCGGCGGTATCCATGCGGCCATGGGTTTCAAGCACGCCGACCAGCACGTGCAGGCCCTCGGCGTGCAGCTTGCGGGCGGCGGCCAGCATGGCGTACGTTTTGCCGACGCCGGCCGAGGCGCCGAAGTAAATACGCAGCCTGCCGCGCGCCGCCTTGCGTTCCCCGGCCTGGACCTGGGCCAGCAGGGCGTCGGGGTCGGGGCGTTGATGATCGGTTGAAGACATGGCCTACCTTGGTGACGAACGTTACCAAGTATAAGCGGCATCGAGCGCGAGGTTCAGCGCCAGCACATTCACGCGCGGCTCACCGAACACGCCCATCACCGGCCGGATCGCCTTTTCTTCGATGATCGCCTCGACCTTTGCGCGCGGCAGCTTGCGCGCCTGCGCCACGCGGCCCGCCTGATAGCGCGCCGCCGCCAGGCTGATTTCCGGATCGAGCCCGCTGGCCGATGCCGTCACCAGGTCCACCGGCACCGGCGCGGTATTGGCCGGGTCAAGCGAGCGCAGTGCGGCCACCCTGCCCTTGACCGCCTCGGCCAGCGCCGGATTGAGCGGCCCCTGGTTCGAGCCCGAACTGCCGCCCGCATTGTTGGCCATCGGCGCCGTCGCCGACGGCCTGCCCCAAAAATATCCGGGCGCTGAAAACGACTGCCCGATCAGGCTCGAGCCGACCGTCTTGCCCTCATTGGTCACCAGGCTGCCGCGCACCTGTTCGGGAAAAGCGACGTACCCGATCCCGGTCACCGCCAATGGATAGAGCACCCCCACGGCCAGGGTCAGTGCGCCGAACAGCATGATGGCGGGGCGAAAAGTGGTTTGCATGGGATGTCCTTTCTAGACCAGGTGAAGCGCCGACAGCAGCATGTCGATCAGCTTGATGCCGATGAACGGCAGCACAATGCCGCCCACACCGTAAATGAGGATGTTCCGGCGCAGCAGGGCGGCCGCGCCGATGGCCCGGTACCGCACGCCCTTGAGCGCCAGCGGAATTAGCACGACGATAATGACGGCATTGAAGATCACGGCCGACAGGATGGCCGAATCGGGGCTGGTCAAGCGCATCACATCCAGGCTTTTCAGCTGCGGATAGGTGCCGACAAAGGCCGCCGGAATGATGGCGAAATACTTGGCGATGTCGTTCGCGATCGAAAACGTGGTGAGCGAGCCGCGCGTCATCAGCATCTGCTTGCCGATTTCGACGATCTCCAGCAGCTTGGTCGGATTCGAATCCAGGTCGACCATGTTGCCTGCTTCCTTGGCCGCCTGGGTGCCCGAGTTCATGGCCACCGCCACGTCGGCCTGGGCCAGCGCCGGCGCGTCGTTGGTGCCGTCGCCGGTCATCGCGACCAACCGGCCTTCGGCCTGGTAGCTGCGAATCAGTGTGAGCTTGTCTTCCGGCGTGGCCTCGGCCAGAAAGTCGTCCACGCCCGCTTCGGCGGCAATCGCGGCGGCGGTCAGCCTGTTGTCGCCCGTGATCATCACCGTCTTGATGCCCATGCGGCGCAGTTCGGCGAAGCGCTCGCGGATGCCGCCCTTGACGATATCTTTCAGCTCCACCACGCCCATCACGCGGCCGGCGTCGACCACCACCAGCGGCGTGCTGCCGCGCCGCGCCACATCGTCGGCCGTGCGCGCGATGTCGGGCGGATACGGCATCCCGAGCGCCTCCACGTGCTTTTTCACCGAATCGGCCGCGCCCTTGCGCACCTGGCGCGCGCCGATATCGACCCCGCTCATGCGCGTGTTGGCGCTGAACGCGATGAAGCTGGCTTGCAGGCTGGCCATGTCGCGCTCGCGGATATTGAAGCGCTGCTTGGCCAGCACCACGATCGAGCGCCCTTCCGGCGTTTCATCGGCCAGCGAAGCCAGTTGCGCGACGTCGGCCAGTTCCTGCTCGGTCACGCCCGGCGCCGGGAAGAAGCCGGCGGCCTGGCGGTTACCGAGCGTGATGGTGCCGGTTTTATCCAGCAACAGCACGTCGACGTCGCCGGCCGCTTCCACCGCGCGGCCCGAGGTGGCGATGACGTTGGCGCCCATCATGCGGCTCATGCCGGCCACGCCGATCGACGACAGCAGCGCGCCGATGGTGGTCGGGATCAGGCACACCAGCAGCGCGATGAGCACCGTCACGCTCACCGGCTTGCCGGCGCCGGCCGCCGCCACGCCGAACAGCGAAAACGGCAGCAGGGTCACGGTGACGACCAAAAACACGATGGTCAGGGCCACCAGCAGGATGGTGAGCGCGATTTCGTTGGGCGTCTTCTGGCGCTTGGCGCCTTCGACCATCGAGATCATGCGGTCCAAAAAGGTCTCGCCGGGGTTGACCGACACGCGCACCACCAGCCAGTCCGACAGCACGCGGGTGCCGCCGGTGACGGCCGAAAAATCGCCGCCCGACTCGCGGATCACCGGCGCCGATTCGCCCGTGATGGCGCTCTCGTCGACCGAAGCCACGCCTTCGATGACGTCGCCATCAATGGGAATCACGTCGCCCGCTTCGACCAGGATGGTATTGCCCTTGCGCAGATCGGCGCCGGGAACCGGCAGCCAGGTGGTGCCGTATTTGGGCGTGGCCAGCTGCTTGGCGCTGACGCTTTGCTTCAGGCCGCGCAGGGACGCCGCCTGCGCCTTGCTGCGCCCTTCCGCCAGCGCTTCGGCGAAGTTCGCGAACAGCACGGTGAACCACAGCCAGATGGTAATGGCGAGGATAAAGCCGCTGTCGGCGTCGCCTTTGCCGGCGACTGCCTGGAAGTACATCAAGGTGGTGAGGATGCTGCCGACGTAGACGACGAACATGACGGGGCTGCGCAGTTGCGTACGCGGTCCCAGCTTCATGACGGCGTCGAGGATGGCCGGGCCAATCAGCGCCGAATCGAACAGCGTGAGCGTCTTGCGGGTGGTCGCTGCCGGTGGCAGCGGAAGTGCTTGCGACATCATATGCTCCGACGTGAGTTATTTGGTGGGGACCTGGCCTGAATACAACTGCAAATGCTCGACAACGGGACCGAGCGCCAGCGCCGGGACGTAATTGAGCACGCCGACCAGCATCACCACGCCGACCAGAAGGGCAATGAAGATCGGGCCGTGCGTGGGCATGGTGCCGGCGTTCTCTTTCAGGCGCGGCTTGGCCGCCAGCGCGCCGGCAATTGCCAGCACCGGCACGATCACGGCAAAGCGCCCGAACCACATGGCGATGGCCAGCATGGTGTTGTAGAACGGCGTGTTGGCCGACAAGCCCGCAAAAGCGCTGCCGTTGTTGTTGGCCGCGGAGCTGAAGGCGTACAGGATCTCCGAGAAGCCATGCGCGCCGGGGTTGGCGATGCCGGCACGGCCGGCGTCGAGCATCACCGCCAGCGCGGTCCCGCTCAAGACCAGCACCGGGGTGACCAGGACGGCGATCGAGGTCATCTTCATTTCGTACGCCTGGATTTTCTTGCCCAGGTATTCCGGCGTGCGGCCGATCATCAGGCCGGCGATGAAGACCGCCATGATGGCAAATACGAGCATTCCGTACAGGCCGGAGCCGACCCCGCCGAACACCACTTCACCGAGCTGCATGAGCAGCATCGGCACCATGCCGCCAATCGGCGTGAACGAGTCGTGCATGGCGTTGACCGCGCCGCACGAGGCGGCGGTGGTCACGGCGGCGAACAGGGACGAGGCGGCGATGCCGAAGCGCGCCTCCTTGCCTTCCATGTTGCCGCCGGCCTGCAGATTGCTTGCGCCCTGGTCCACGCCCAGCGCCGCCAGTTGCGGATGCACGGCCTGTTCGGCGCTCATCACCGCGCCGGTGGCGACGACGAAGATCAGGCTCATGGCCCCGAGGATCGCCCAGCCTTGGCGCAGGTCGCCGACCATGCGCCCGAAAGCGAAGCACAGTGCGGCGGGAATGAGGAAGATCGCCAGCATCTGCGCGAAGTTCGACAGCGCATTCGGGTTCTCGTACGGGTGGGCCGAATTGGCGTTGAAGAAGCCGCCGCCGTTGGTGCCGATGAGCTTGATCGCTTCCTGCGAGGCGACCGGGCCCATGGCGATGGTCTGGGTTGTGGCGACCTTTTCCTCGACAAGCGCCTTGCCATCGGCGCCGGCGGTCGATACCGAATACCTTACCGGCTCGATCAGCTGCACTTCCTGGTAGCTGTTGAAGTTCTGGACCACGCCCTGCCCCATCAGGAACACCGCGAAGACCAGCGACAGCGGCAGCAGCACGTACAGGGTGGAGCGGGTGATATCGGCCCAGAAGTTCCCGATCGATGCGGCCGAGCGCGAGCTGAAGCCGCGGATCAGCGCAAAGGCCACGGCGATGCCGGTGGCGGCGGAAAAAAAGTTCTGGCCCGTCAGCGCCACCATTTGCGTGAGGTAGCTCATGGTCTGCTCGCCGCCGTAGCCTTGCCAGTTGGTGTTGGCCACAAAGCTGACGGCGGTATTGAACGAGGAATCGGGGCCGACGTTCGCCAGCGCCTGGGGATTGAGCGGCAGGAACGCTTGCAGGCGCTGCACGCCGTACACGAACAGCGCGCCAATGCCGTTGAAGACCAGCAGCGCGGTGGCGTAGGATTTCCAGCCCATGCCGGTTTCCGGCGCCACGGCGCCCAGGCGGTACAGCCCCCGTTCGAGCGGCGCCAGCCAGCCCAGGCCGGGCACGGCGCCGCCCTCGCCGACCGCAGCCAGCAGGCGGCCCAGCGGCCAGGCCAGCGCCAGCAGCACGGCCAAAAAGGCGCCCAGCAGCGCCATCGATTGCATGGTCATCACAGGTCCTCCGCGTTGAGCAGCGCATGCACCAGGTAGACCAGCAGGCCGGCGGCCACCAGGCCGCCTATATAAACAGGTTCCATTATTTCTTGTTCCCCAGTGTGGCGCAGCCGGCTGCGAAAGCGCAGCTCAGGCCGAAAAAGAGCAGGAGCGCTCCGATGAAAATGAAGTCCATATCACCCTCGAACGAATTGGTTTTGTTATTGATGAGCGTATCGGCAAGCGTCTAAAAACGGTGTAAAGAGTTGCCGCGCCGGTGTAAACAAAGCGTAAACGCCAGCGTTAAAAGGTCTTGCTGACGGTAAGCTGGAGCGCCTTTTTTCCAAGGAACTTGCCGTTGGCGGGCGAGGCGTAGGCGGCCTTGCCGGCATTGGTGCCGATGGCGGCCAGGGAGACACTGGCCACGCCGACGTCGCGCGTGACGCCGATCTTGTAGTCGGTGTAGCTGGCGGCGCCGTTGCGGGCCACGCGCTGGCGGCCGGCGTGCAGGTTGAACACGAAGCCGTTGCCGAGATCGGGATTGGCGGCCAGGTCGAGGTAGCCGCTGCGCTTGCTGTCGACATAGCCGAACAGGTTCGTCAGCGCGTGCGAATATTTGACCAGGGCGACGCCATACGACAGTTGGCCGTAGGCCTCGGTGGTGTTGGCGTTGGCGAAGCCGGGCACGTGGCCGAGCCGGTTCGATGGGTAGGCGTAGGTCAGCACGCCGGCGTCGTAGCCGATGCCGCCCGCCAGCTCACCGCGCTTGCCGCCGTAGATGTCGAGTTCGATGTTGCCGTCGCCGCCGGTGTCGCCGGTCCAGGTGATGCTCGAGGCCCAAGCGCCGGCGTACCAGCCCGATGGCTTGTGCACCAGGTCGGCCCCGCCCTGCACGGCCGGCTGGAGACGGGTTTGCGAGATGCCGCGATAGCGGTAGTCGCTGGTGGCGGCGAGGTTATAGCTCAGTTCGGTGGCGGCGTGGGCGGACAAGGACAGCAGGGCCGCTGCGACAATGGCGATCTTCATGGTGCTTCTTTCTTTGCTGTGGTGGAAAACGGAGACACGGCAAATCGTAGCGGCGCGGCCGTAAAAAATTTCTAAAGAGTTGGCACGCTGCCGTAAAGGAAATGTAAAAATGCATGCGTTAAGGACGCCAGGGAGCGGGAATGCATGGGACGGGGATGATTCGCAACGCGTCGAGGGATGATCTGGAGACGCTGGCGGCGATCGAGGAAGCCAGCTTCAGCGGCGACAAGGTCAGCCGGCGCAGTTTTCGGCATCTGCTATCGCATGGTAATTCGCTGACGCTGATCGACGCGGCGGCTGGGGAGATACGCGGCTACCTGACCTTGCTGTTTCGCGCGAACACGGCGCGGGCGCGGGTGTACACCATTGCGACGGCGGCGCCGTGGAAGGGCCATGGCGTGGCGGCGCGGCTGGTGCGCGCGGCGGAACAGGCGGCGCTGGCGCGTGGCTGCACGGCGCTGTATCTGGAAGTGCGCAAGGATAACGTCGCCTCGATCGGGCTGTTCGGCACCAGCGGATATCGGGTATTCGGGGAATATGAGGACTACTACGAAGATGGGATGGCTGCGTGGCGGATGGAGAAGCCGTTGACGGGGATCAATGGTAGCGACAGGACGGGTGCACCGGCCCCGCCCGCGTCCAGCTGAACCGGCGCCCCGGACATATTGGCAGGCATTGCTTTGTTTGCGCCGTTTGCACTATTTGCACAAATGGCCTAGAATGAGCAGGTACCCCAACGCCTGAAAGGGCAATCATGGCAATGACCAATCATGCAGTGCAAGAGCGGCAGTCCAAGGCGGTTAACGATGACGTTTCCAAAGTGGACCCAAGGCCGCAATATGCCTCGTTTCTGCTGGAAATACGCAACCGCGCCCAGGTAACCAGCGAGTTGGTCGAGCGCATCAACACCATCATGGCCGAAAGCGGATTCGACGTCACGCTCACGCCAACCCACGTGCCCGGCAAGGCGCTTGCCGCGCCGCTCGATGCCATCTCCACCGCGCCGCTCCAGGCCGCCGGGCGTGGCGAGGCGCGGCTGGTGAGCTGGACCCAGGATGGCACGCTGGTGGCGGGCGGCGAGGTCGAAGCCGCCTGGGGCGTCAAGCGCCAGACCGTGGACGCGGCACGCCAGCGCGGCGAGATTTTTTCGGTATGGGTCAAGGGCAAGCACTGGTATCCGGGCGACGCGCTCAAGTTCGAGCGCCCCACCCTGGCGAAAATCAACGCTGCGCTGGGCCCCACCGACCCGTCGAGCAAATTACTTTTCCTGCTGCGCAAGCACGGCGCACTGGGCGGGCAGACGCCTGCCGACGCCGTCGCCGCCGGAAAGGTCGATGAGGTACTGCGTCTTGCCAGCGATTGGGCGCTTGCTTGAGTTCCGGCCGGGACTTTGCGGCGGCGCGCGCTGCGGGGACCTTGCGCGTCATCCGTCTCGACGCCACCCGGCTGCTGCGCCTGAGCCGTTTTCCGGCAACCGAACCGTACTGGGGAAAACGCAAGGCCTACCGTTTCGACGACCCGGCGCAAGTCTATGGCGCGACCTATTGCGCGCTGGACCTGGAAGTCGCCTTCGCCGAAACCATCTTGCACCAGAACGGCTTCTTCACCGACCGGCAGTGGGTTATCGACAAGGCCAGCATCGTGGAGCGCCACATCGTCACCTACACGCGGCCAGCCAGGCCGGAACTGCTGTTGGCCGACTTGACCGGCGCCAATCTGAAAGCGCTCGGCCTCAATAACGACCTGTGCTCATCGGACGACTACAGCGCGTCGATGGCAGTCAGCTGCGCCCTGCATGCCCAGGTGCCCGACCTGGACGGCGTGCTGTACGTGAGCCGCCAGATGAACACGGGCCTGGCCGTGGCCCTGTTCCAGCGCGCCGACGTCAAGCTGCACGGCACGGTCACCAGGCTGATCGACCATCCCGACTACCACAAGCTTCTCAGCACATTCAATGTTGCCATCTTGCCCAGCGGCAGGGCGCCGTGAAAGGATGCCGGGCCCGCTGGCTGCTTGAACGGGGCTAGAGAGCACCGTGGCCATCCTGATATTGTGGCTTTTCAGCTAAAAACATTTCCTAAAGGAACATCCTCAAGTATGCTCTGGCACGGGAACCAGTTCATTTTTTGAGGACGCCATGACGGCACAGTTGGACACATTGATCTGCAAGGGATGCGGCGCACGCCTGAGTTACGCGGCCGGCCTGCAAGCCTTGCAATGCGAGTACTGCGACACGGTCACGCAAATCGCGCGTGCCGCTCCGGCGGCGGCGGGCACGGCGGCGCAGCTGCTCGTTCCGATGACGCTCGACGACAACGTGCTCGCCTACGCGGTGCTCCAACATCTGGCGGCGAACGATCAGGTGCCGGACGACATGGTCGAGCGCGCCGTGCTGTCGGCAAAACGCTTTTACATGCCCTGCTTTGCCTTCACCGGCTCGTACGCCGCCACATGGACCGCGTCGTTCGGCTACAACAGGACCGAGACCTATACCGACCATGTGGACCGCCTGGGCGACGGCAAGCACGAGCGGGTGCCGGTGACCAAGAACCGCACCGTGGTCGACTGGCGGCCGGTCAGCGGCCAGGACGCCGGCAACTTCGCCCTGCTCAGCTATGGCGGCAGCGGCCTGGCGCCCTCGGTCTTGCCCTTGCTTGAGCGTGTGCGCAACGCGCCAACGGCGACGCCCTTCGACGTGAGCTATGTCAGCGGCATCGACACCCAGCCCTACACCCTGGCCGCCAAAGACACGTATGCGCTGCACACCGAGGCGCAGATCGGCAGGCTGGTCGAGGCGAGCGTCAAGCGCCACGGGCAAGGCGACCAGCAGCGCGACTGGCACTGGAACGCCAGCAGCCGCTGGGACGCGGCGGCGGTGTATGTGCCGGTAGGCCATGTCGTGCTCGAGTACGGGGGCCGGCAATACAATGTCTGGGTCGACGGCACCAACGCGGCCAATCTGGTGACGGACGCGCTGCCGGGCAACCGGGTAAAAGGCAGCCACATTGCCCGCGGCATGATCCTGCCGATCATTGCACTGGTGGCGCTGGTGCTGACCGGCCTGGCGTCGAACAGCTTTTTTTATGAAATGAAGATGGAGCGCGTGGGGGCGGTGGCCGCCCTCTGGTTTCTGTCGGCATGGCGCGAACGCCGGCGCGCTAGGCGCTCGCGGCAGGTGCGCCAGGCGGCCCTGGCAAAGCGCGCGGTGCGCTATGCCCAGGCGGCGGCCACTCCGGCGCCGGAAGCCCCGGGTGGCGGCTTTGACTGGGTATCGCTGATCATGTCCCTGGTGTCGACGGTTATCGTCTGCGTGTTGCTTTACAAGCTGAGCACCGACCCTGGGGCACCATCGGAAGCGGTGGCGGCCCCGGCGGCCGTGGCCGCTGGCGCCGCAAAAGCCAGCGCGCCCCCGGCGCCACTGCCGCCGCTGCCCCCGGTCATGGCCGCGGCCAATGTCCAGGACTGGGCGGCAGTGCGTACCCTGACGGCAAAAACCGAGCGCCCGGCGCCGGTGCCGAAAGCCGCCAAGGCCGCGTCGGCAGCAGCCTTTTCGCGTGGCGCCAAGGCCTTGCTCAACAAGGACAACGCGGCCGCCATCACGGCGTTCCAGGCCGCCATCGAGGCCAATGGCGCCAACATGGATGCGCGCAGCAAGCTCGGCGCCGCCTACATCGGCGCGGGTGACCATGAGCGTGCGCACGAGGTGCTCGGCGAACTGCTCGCCGCCGCGCCCGGCCACGTGGAGGGCTGGAGAAACATGGCTGAAGCGGCCGCGCTGAGTAACCGGCCCGCCGAGGCCGACGCCAGCCTGCGCATGCTGCTGCACCTGAGCAAAGACCGCAAGCGCACCTCGACTGCGCTGAGAAAGCGCGCCGCCACGGGCGAGCCGGACCAGTTCGGCGAAGCCGTGGCACGCGTCGTCAAGCCGGGCGCCAAAAAAGCAGTCAAGTAAGCCGCTTGCGCTGGCCTGGCGCAAGCGGCTGCGTCAGCCCAGCGACAAGTCGTCGAGGATGGGGCAATCCGGCCGTTCGTCGCCATGGCAGGCCCTGGCCAGCTTTTCCAGGGTCCGCTTCATGGCTTGCATATCGCCGATCTTGCGGTCCAGCTCGGCGATATGCTGTTTCGCCATCGCACGCACATCCTTGCTGGCGCGGCGCTTGTCCTGCCACAAGGCCAGCAAGGTCCTGATCTGCTCCAGCGAAAAGCCCAGCGCGCGGCTGCGGTGGATGAATTGCAGCACCTGCACATCCTGTTGCCCATACACGCGATAGCCGGCATCGGTGCGCTGCGCCTCGCCGATCAGCCCGATCGATTCGTAATGCCGGATCATCTTCGCCGACACGCCCGAGGACTTGGCCGTGTCGCCGATATTCATCATCGTCATGCGCGTCCTCCCGCCACCCAGCGCTTGAGCAGCAGCGCGTTGCTCACCACCGACACGCTCGAAAACGCCATCGCGGCTCCCGCAATCATGGGATTGAGCAAGCCGAACGCCGCCAGCGGCACGCCGATCACATTGAATACAAACGCCCAGAACAGGTTCTGGCGAATCTTGCCGTAAGTGCGGCGCGAGATGTCGATGGCGTCGACCAGCAGGCCCGGATCGCCCCGCATCAAGGTCACGCCGGCGGTGTGCATCGCCACGTCGGTGCCGTTGCCCATGGCCACGCCGATATCGGCCGCGGCCAGGGCCGGCGCATCGTTGATGCCGTCGCCCACCATCGCCACCCGCTCGCCCTTGGCGCGCAGGGCCGCGATGATGGCGGCTTTGCCCTCGGGCAGCACCTGCGCGTGCACCTCGTCGATGCCGAGCTGGTCCGCAATGTGGCGCGCGCTGCCGGGGTTGTCGCCGCTCAGCATCACGGTGCGGATGCCGGCCGCGTGCAGGCGCTCGATCGCTTGCCGGCTCTCCGGCTTGAGCGCGTCGCCGAAGGCAAGCATGCCGAGCAGTTGGGTGCCCTCGGCCAGCCACGACACCGTTTCGCCGGCTTCCTCGCGCGCCTTCCCTTGCGTAGCCAGCGCGGCGAGGTCGACGCCGTGCTGGCGCATCAGCGCCGCATTGCCAAGCAGCAGCTCCCGGCCATTCACCGTGGCGGCGACGCCCAGCCCGGCCAGCGCGCGCGCGCCGACAGCCGGCGCCGGCGTGATGCCCGCCGCCCGCGCCGCGTCGCCCACGGCGCGCGCCAGCGGATGCTCGCTGCCCTGCTGCACGGCGGCCGCCAGCGCCAGCAAGGCCTGCTCGTCGCCGTGCTCCGCCATGGATGCGGCGACATGCGCGGTCAGGCGCGGCTTGCCGGCGGTCAGGGTGCCGGTCTTGTCGAACGCCACCACGGTGACGCCATGCAAGAGTTCGAGCGCTTCGGCATCCTTGATCAGGATGCCGTATTTGGCGGCCACGCCGGTGCCGGCCATGATCGCCGTGGGCGTCGCCAATCCCAGCGCGCACGGACAGGCGATGACCAGCACGGCGACCGCGTTGAGCAGCGCCGCGCTCCAGTCGCCATTGGCCAGCCACCAGCCGACAAAGGTGATCAGCGCGATCACCACGATCGCCGGCACGAACACGGCGCTGACCTTGTCCACCAGGCGCTGGATCGGCGCCTTGGCCGCCTGAGCGTCCTCGACCGCGCGAATGATGCGCGCCAATACGGTTTCGGTGCCGATGGCGGTTGCGCGGGCGAGCAGCACGCCTTCGCCATTGACCGCCCCGCCGATCACGCGCGCGCCCACGGTTTTGCTCACGGGCAGGCTTTCGCCGGTCAGCATCGATTCGTCGGCGTGGCTGGCGCCTTCGATCACCTCGCCATCCATGGGAATACGCTCGCCGGGGCGGATCACGACCTCATCGCCGAGCTTGAGTTTGCTGATTGGAATAGTGCTTTCCACGCCGTTGCGGCGCACGCGCGCCGTTTCCGGCCGCAGCGACTGCAGGGCGCGGATCGCTTCGGTGGTCTGGCGCTTGGCGCGCGTTTCCAGCCATTTGCCCAGGCGCACGAGCGTAATGACCACGGCGGACGCTTCGAAGTACAGGTGCGCGCCATGATGCTGCGCTTGGCCCAGCCATTGGTACAGGCTGAGGCCGTAGGCGGCCGAGGTGCCGAGCGCGACCAGCAAGTCCATGTTCCCGCTCCTGGCCAGCAATGCTTTCCAGGCGGAGCGGTAAAAGCGCGCGCCGATCCAGAATTGCACGGGCGTGGCCAGCAGCCATTGCACCCAGGCCGGCAGCATCCAGTCAATACCCGCAACCGCCAGCAGCATCGGCGCGAGCAAGGGAATGGTCAGGACGGCGGCGATCGCGATCTGCGCCGGCTCGGACAGCCCGTGCGCTGGCGCCGGTGGCGGCGCTGCCTCGGCGGGCGCGCTGGCCGTGTAGCCGGCGCGCTCGACCGCCGCGATCAACTGGGCCGGGTCGAGCGGCTGGCCGGCGCCGGTGACGAGCACCTTTTCGGTGGCGAGGTTGACGATGGCTCCCTGCACGCCGGGCAGCGCGCGCAAGGCTTTCTCGACCCGCCCCGCGCATGAGGCGCACGTCATGCCGCCCACCTCCAGCGAGGTTTCGAAGGCATCCTGCTTGTCTTGCATTGTCGTGGTAGTCATTTCAAGCTCCTGTTACATTGCGCATGCCACCATCATCAAGCTTCCCATTATAGTAAGGTCAAGCGAAAAAACCGCTTGACCTTCCCACGGAGGGAAGGTCGACAATGGCTTCATTCCATCCACCAACAGGAGTTTTGCCATGATCAAACTGAGTATTCCCGACATGAGCTGCGGCCATTGCGCCGGCGTCATCACCAAGACCATCAAAGGGCTCGACCAGGATGCCGTCGTCACGTTCGACATGCCGGCGCGCACCGTCGAGCTGGACACGAAGGCGGCGCAAGAAAGCGTCGTCGCCAGCCTGGCCGAGGCCGGCTACCCGGCCAGCGTGGCTTGATCCGGACCGGCGCGGCCCGATTTTCCATGTGCTAGACTTTGCCCATGAAGTGCTTCCGAACATGGCTGGTGTGGCTCTTGCTGCTTGCGATCCCCTTGCAGGGCTTCGCGGCGGCGTCAATGGCGCTGTGCGAGGCGGCCAGGGCGTCGCTCGCCAGCCATGTCGTCGCCGCCGGCATGGACGAAGGCCACTGCGCCGCGCCGGACAGCGCCCCGCCGGATAGCGCCGCGCCGGACAGCGCCGCCAAGTGCAGTAACTGCGCCTTCTGCTGCGTGGGCATGGCGATTGCTCCGGCATTCGCCGCGCCGGCCGCCGCGCCGCCGCTCGCATCCGAACTGATTGCCTACGCCGCCATGCACGTGACGGCGCATATTCCCGGCGGCCTGGAACGTCCCCCTCACTCCCCGATCGCCTGAATGCCCTTGGTCCGTCCCGGACCAGCGTCTTTTAACCAACACGATTGAGGTTGTCATGAATTCCCTTCGCCTGATAGGGCTGCTGCTCGCCGCTGCCGGACCGGCAATGGCGCAAGCGCCGGCCGCACCACCTGCCTACGACTCGGCGTTTGCCGGGTACCGCGCCTACCGGGAGCCGCAAGCGGCATCCTGGAAGGAGACCAACGAACAGCTGCTCAAGCGGCCCGGCCACATGGGTCACATGGGTCACATGAATCAAGCTATGGACGCCGCCAAAAAACCGGATGCGCCGACGCTTGACGATCCCCATGCCGGCCACGATATGAGCGGCATGAAAAAGAGCCCTGAGCCGGCCAAGGCCCAGCCGCACCACGGCCATCACAAGGAATGACGATGCGACCACTATCGACTCCGCTGCGCCGCATCGCGCTGGCCGCCATCTGCGCCGGCGCCGCCGGCTGCGCTTCCTTCTCGCCCGACGGCGGCTACGCCGACGTGCGCCAGCTCGCGCAGCAGCGCACCAGCGACACCATTCCCGCCACCGCGCCCGGCGCCGGCAGCGTCGAACGGCAGGTCGGCGCGCTGCTGGCCAAGCCCTTGTCGGCCGAAGATGCGGTCACCATCGCCCTGCTCAATAACCGCAGCCTGCAAGCCGGCTACGCGGAGCTGGGCATCGCCGAGGCGGACCTGGTGCAGGCCGGCCGCGTCGCCAATCCGGTGCTCAGTTTCGGGCGATTGACAAGCCACGAGGGCGTCGAGATCGAACGCAAGCTGATGCTGCCCGTGATTGGCCTGTTGACCATGCCGCTCGCCACGCGCCTCGAACGGCGCCGCTACGAACAGGCGCAAATGCGCGCCGCCGGCGAGGTGCTGCGCACCGCCGACGCGACCCGGCGCGCCTGGTACGGCGCCGTCGCCGCCCAGCAGAGCGCCGAGTACATGGAGCAGGTAAAAAACGCCGCCGAAGCGAGCGCCGAACTGGCGCGCCGAATGGCGGTGGCCGGCAACTGGAGCAAATTGCAGCACGCGCGCGAACAGGCTTTCTACGCCGATTCGGTGGCCCAGCTGGCGCGTGCGCGCCAGACCCGCACCCTGGAACGCGAAAAACTCACGCGCCTGCTGGGCCTCTCAAGCGCGACCGCCTTCACCCTGCCCGAGCGCCTGCCCGACTTGCCAGCGGCGCCACGCGAGGTGCGCGATGCCGAAGCCCAGGCCATGAGCAACCGGCTCGACCTGCTGATGGCGCAAACGGAACTGGCGGGCCTGGCATCGTCGCTGGGCCTCACGCGCGCGACACGCTTCGTCAACCTGCTCGACCTGAGCTACCTGCGCAACACCGGCGAGACCGGCGAGCGCGCCACCGGCTACGAAATCGAACTGCAGATTCCCCTGTTCGACTGGGGCGGCGCCAGGGCAGCCAAGGCCGAAGCGATGTACATGCAGGCCGTGCACCGCGCCGCCGGCTTGGCTGTCGACGCCCGTTCGCAGGTGCGCGAAAGCTATGCCGGCTACCGCACCGCCTACGACCTGGCGCGCCACTACCGCGACGAAGTGGTGCCGCTCAAAAAACGCATCGCCGACGAACAGCTGCTGCGCTACAACGGCATGCTGATCAGCGTTTTCGAACTGCTGGCCGACGCGCGCGAGCAGGTCGTCAGCGTCAACGCCGCCATCGAAGCGCAGCGCGACTACTGGATCGCCGACGCCGCCCTGCAGGCCGCGCTGACTGGCAGCGGCGACGCAACCGCAACAAGCCCGGCGCCACGCGCAGGAAGCGCCACTCCCGGCGCCGCACCAGCCCAACACTGAAAGGACAAGCAACATGGTCTCACGTAGAAATTTCTTTACCGGCGCGAGCGCGCTTGCCGTCAGCACGGCGCTGGTCTCGCGCGCCGGCGCCGCCTCGCTGCCGGAAGCGGTCATCATGGACAAGGCGGCGACCCAGCCGCCACTCGCGCCGCCCAACGGCCGCCCCTACAACCCGGTAGTCACCCTCAACGGCTGGACCTTGCCGTGGCGGATGAAGGACGGCGTCAAGGAGTTCCACCTCGTGGCCGAACCGGTGGTGCGCGAAATCGCGCCCGGTATGAAGGCCAACCTGTGGGGTTACAACGGCCAGTCGCCCGGCCCGACCATCGAAGTGGTGGAAGGCGACCGGGTACGCATTTTCGTCACCAACAAGCTGCCCGAGCACACCAGCGTGCACTGGCACGGCCAGCGCCTGCCCAACGGCATGGACGGCGTAACCGGCCTGACCCAGCCCGGCATCGACCCCGGCAAGACGTTCGTCTACGAATTCGTGGCCAGGCGTGCCGGCACCTTCATGTACCACCCGCACGCCGACGAAATGACGCAGATGGCGATGGGGATGATGGGCTTCTGGATCACCCACCCGAAGGACCACAACGTCATGCGGGTCGACCGCGACTTCTGCTTTTTGCTCGGTGCGTACGACATCGACCCGGGCAGCTACACGCCCAAGGTCAACACGATGCTCGACTTTAACCTGTGGACCTTCAACAGCCGCGCCTTTCCCGGCATCGACCCGATGGTGATCGCGCACAACGACAAGGTGCGCATCCGGGTCGGCAACCTGACCATGACCAACCATCCGATCCACATGCACGGCCACGAATTCACCGTGACCGGCACCGATGGCGGCTGGACTCCGCCCGCCTCGCGCTGGCCGGAGGTGACGACCGATATCGCGGTCGGCCAGATGCGCGCGATCGAATTCGTCGCCAACGAGCCGGGCGACTGGGCCTTCCACTGCCACAAATCGCACCACACCATGAACGCCATGGGCCACGACGTGCCGACCCTCATCGGGGTCGACCAGCGCGAGGTGCTCGGCAAGATCAACAAGCTGGTGCCGGGCTACATGGTCATGGGCGGCAAGGGCATGGCCGACATGGGCGAGATGGAGATGCCGCTGCCGGAGAACACGCTGCCGATGATGACCGGCAGCGGCCCGTTCGGCGGCATCGGCATGGGCGGCATGTTCACCACGATGAAGGTGCGCAAAGGATTGGCGCGCGGCGACTACAAGGACCCGGGCTGGTACCGGCATCCTCCCGGCACGCTGGCTTACGAGTGGAAGGAAGGCGGCCCAGCCAGGCCGGAGCCGGTGCGCGCGCCGGACGCCGACAAGATGGCGGCAAAACCGGGCGAGAAGGTGCTGCAAGTGACCAAACCGGGCAAAAATCATGCACACTGACGCTCTTTTTAATCACTGAGAGAAGCTGATGCGCCAATTCGTTCTGCTTGCCGTCCTCGGACTGGCATCGTTCCATGCCCGCGCGGCGACGCCAAGCGAGACCCTGGCGGCCTTCCACGCCGCCCTGCACGCGGGCGACCAGGCGCGTGCGATGGCGCTCCTGAGCCCCGATGCGGTGATTTACGAAGCCGGTCACGTGGAGCGCTCGCGCAGCGAATATGCCGACCATCACCTGGCGGACGACATTGCGTTCGCCAGGGCCACCACGCGCAGGGTGCTGCGCCACAAGGAGCGGATCGAAGGCAACATCGCCGTGATCCTGGACGAAACCGAGAGCCGTGGCACCTTCAAGGGCAAGACCATCAATGCGGTCGGCACCGAGACGGCGCTGCTGGAGAAAAAGGGCGACGGCTGGATGGTGCTGCATTTTCACTGGTCGTCGCGCAAGGCTAAGGGTCCATCCCGCTAAGCGCGCGCCACATGTGGATCTTGGCCAGATAGTGCCCGCCGAGCGCGATGGCATACGGTTCCACGCCGAACGCGGCGAAGCCGAGCCGTTCGTACAAGCTGCGGGCAGCCGCGTTTTCTTCGGTGACGGTGAGCTGGATGATTTTTGCATGAGGGCGGGCGCTGGCGTAGCCGAGGGCGGCGTCCAACAGTTGCGTGCCTAGTCCTGCGCGGCGGCAGCGCGGCGTGATGTACATGCCGAACAAAGTCACTTTGTGGCGCCCTTTTTCGCGCGCTTCGAACGACAAGCCGGCGCTGCCGACGAGCGCGCCGTCGTCGTCGAATGCGCCGATGACCACTTCGTTCGATGCCGCACCGGGAGGCAGGCGCGCTTCCCACCATGACGCCGGGTGCATCGCGCGTTCCTGCGCGGTGGAGGTGTAGGCCTCGGGGTGCAGCGCAAGCGCTTCGAGCGTGAGCGCGCGGTACGCCGAAGCGTGCGATGGATTCAGGCGGTCGATCTTCATGCCGCCATCTTAGCGAAAAAACGGGCCCGCAGGCCCGCGTTCATCCGCGAAAGGCGCTCTCCGCCATCCCCTGCACGCCAGGGCGCACCAGCAGCACGGTGCCCGATTGCGTGTCCTCGGGCTTCCTGCCGGCCGCGATCGAGGTGACCAGCAAGGTATCCATGCCGGGGCCGCCGAAACTGCACATCGACGGTTTGAGCATGGGCAGGTCGACGGTGCGATCGAGCTTGCCCTCGGGCGTGAAGCGCAGCAGGCAGCCGCCGTCGTTCCCGCAAATCCAGTAGCAGCCGTCGACATCGACCGCCGCGCCGTCGGGACGCCCGCGCTGGGCGGTCATGTCGACGAACACACGCCGGTTGTGCGGCGTGCCGCTGTCGATGTCGTAGTCGAAGACCCAGATCTGCTGGCGCGACACGTGCGAGTCCGACAAATACATGGTGCGCCCATCCGGCGAAAAACCGAGGCCGTTCTGCACCACCAGGTTCGACACCACCGGCGCCGAGATGCCCTCTTCGCGCGTGTAGCGGTACAAGCGGCCGTCGGCGTGCAGCTCCGGGCTGTCAAGGCGCAGCGTACCGCTCCAGAAGCGTCCCTGGCGGTCGCAGCGGCCGTCGTTAAAGCGCATGCCCGGCGCCAGTTCGGGCGGCGCCGCCAGAAAGCTCGCCTGCGCCAGCGCGCCCATGCCCTCGCCCAGCGTGACGCTAAATACACCGGTTTCCATGCCGGCGATCAGCGCGCCGCTGTCGGCGAGCGCGATGCAGGCGACCATTTCGGGCGCCTCCCAGCTGCGCAGCGCGCCGGACGCGGCGTCCAGGCACCAGATGCGTTTGGCGAGAATGTCGACCCAGTACCAGGCGCCTTCGCGGGCGTTCCACAGCGGGCTTTCGCCCACCGCGCAGGTGACTCCATGGACTGTTTCGATGGTCGCTTGCATGCTCATATTGCCCTTACAGATCGGTGATTTCGCGGTAGCGCGGCACCAGTGTTTTCATCATCGTCCATGCCGCCAGGTAGGCCAGCGCGCAGATCGAGAACATGATCATGTAGCCGGTACTGATCTGGCCCATGGCGCCATAATAATCGAACAGCCAGCCACCGAGCTTGGTGAGCAGCACGCCCCCCAGGCCGCCGGCCATGCCGCCGATGCCCACCACCGAGCCGACGCTATGTTTCGGGAACATGTCGGAGACGGTGGTGAAGATGTTGGCCGACCAGGCCTGGTGCGCGGAGGCGCCGATGCCGATCAGGATCACCGGAACCCAGAAGCTGATGTAGCCGAGCGGCTGCGCCAGCAGCACCACCAGCGGAATGAAGGCGATGCACAGCATGGCCTTCATGCGCCCGTCGTAAGGATTGTCGCCGCGGTTGATGAAGTAGGTCGGAAACCAGCCGCCGCCGATACTGCCGACCATGGTCATGCTGTACAAGACCGCCAGCGGCACGATGATGTCGGTGCCTTTGAGGCCATAGGTCGCGGCCAGGTACTTGGGCAGCCAGAAAAGGAAAAACCACCAGACGCCATCGGTCATGAATTTACCGAGCGCGAAGGCCCAGGTCTGGCGATAGCCGAGCAGCTTGAACCACGAGGTCTTGGGCTTGAGCACGCCGGCCGCCGGTTCAGGAACCACCGCGCAGTCGCTGTTGATGTAATCGAGTTCCGCCTTGCCCATGCGCGTTTGCGCGGCCGGGGTCTCGTAGAACACCATCCACAGCGCCATCCAGAAAAAGCCGATGGCGCCGATGATGATGAAGGCCATCTGCCAGCCCCACGCGGCGGCGATCACCGGCACCGTCAGCGGCGCCAGGATCGCGCCGACGTTGGCGCCGGAGTTGAAGATACCGGTGGCGAACGAGCGTTCCTTCTTGGGGAAGTATTCGGCCGTGGCCTTGATCGCGGCGGGGAAGTTACCCGCTTCGCCCAGCGCCAGCACCGCGCGCGACATCATGAAGCCGGCGATCGACACCGGCACCACGGTCATGCCAAGGCTGGTCAGGATGCCGTTGATGCCTTCGCCGATGCCAATCGCAAACGCGTGCATGATCGCGCCGAGCGACCAGATGGTAATGGCCAGCACGAAGGCGCGCTTGGTACCGAGTTTGTCGATCACGCGCCCGGCAAACAGCATCGAGAACGCATACACAAACTGGAAGGCCGCCGTGATGTTGGCGTAATCGGTATTGGACCAGCCGAATTCCTTGGACAGATCGGTCGCTAACAGGCTCAGGACCTGGCGGTCGAGGTAATTGATGGTAGTGGCGAAAAACAGGAGGGCGCAGATCGTCCACCGGTATTTGCCTATGACTTGCTGGTTCATCGGTCGCTTCTTTATGGTTGTTTTTAGAAACAGCGCGCTGCCGCCAGGCGTCTCCACACCTGTCGTCGACGGCAGCGCGACCAGCTTTACTGCGGCACTTGCATGGCTCCGTCGACAAGGCGTGTCAGGCCCAGTGGATTATTGTCGGCCAGTGCCTCCGGAAGCAAGTCCGCCGGCACATTCTGGTAGCACACCGGCCGCAGGAAGCGGTCGATGCTTGACGCGCCAACCGAGGTGCTGCGGCTGTCCGAGGTGGCCGGGAACGGGCCGCCGTGGACCATCGCATGCGCCACTTCGACGCCGGTGGGATAGCCGTTGAACAGGATGCGGCCGGCCTTGCGTTCCAGGACCGGCAGCAGCGCGGCGGCGTGCGCTCGGTCGGCGGCCAGGGCGTGCACGGTGGCGGTCAGCTGGCCTTCGAGGTGCTCGGCGACCTGCTGCATTTGCCCGGCATCGCGGCAGCGCACCAGCAAGGCGCACGGTCCGAAGATTTCCGACTCCAGCGCGGGGGTAGCCAGGTAGGTGGCCGCGTCGCACACGTACAGCGAGGCTTGCGCCGCGCAGCCGGCGCCGTCAGGCTTGCCCTGGGCGACCAGGGTCACGCCGTCGATGCCGGAGAGCTGTTCCACGCCGCCCACGTAAGCCTTGTGGATGCCCGGCGTGAGCATGGTGCCGGCGCCCTTCGCTTGCAGCGCGGCCCCCGCCGCTTCGACGAACTGGTCGAAATGCTCGCCCTTGAGGCCCATGACCAGGCCCGGGTTGGTGCAGAACTGGCCCACGCCCAGGGTCAGCGAATCGACGAAGCCTTGCGCCACGGCGGCGCGGTCGTTTGATAACGCCGCCGGCAGCAGGAACACCGGATTGATGCTGCTCATTTCGGCGTACACCGGAATCGGTTCGGCGCGCAAGGCCGCGGTGCGCATCAGCGCCAGGCCGCCCTGGCGCGAGCCGGTAAAGCCGACCGCTTTGATGGCCGGATGGTCGACCAGGCGCTGGCCGATCTGGCGGCCTTCGCCGAACAGCATCGAGAACACGCCTTCTGGAAGTTTGCAGTCGGCCACCGCTTTTTGAATGACCTTGCCGACCAGCTCCGAGGTGCCGAGGTGGGCGCCGTGCGCCTTGACCACGACCGGGCAGCCGGCGGCCAGCGCCGAGGCGGTGTCGCCGCCGCCGACCGAGAAGGCCAGCGGGAAGTTACTGGCGCCGAAGACGGCGACCGGTCCGAGCGGGATCTTGCGCAGGCGCAGATCGGGCCGCGGCGGCACGCGATCGGGCAGGGCCGAGTCGATGGTGGCGTCGATGAAGTAGCCGTCGCGCGCGACCTTGGCGAACAGGCGCAGTTGATTGACGGTGCGGCCACGTTCCCCTTCCAGGCGCGCGGTCGGCAGCCCGGTTTCCAGCGCGGCGCGTTCGATCAGTGCAGGGCCGAGATTGAGGATGCCTTCGGCGATGGTCTCCAAAAAGACCGCGCGCTGCTCCAGGGTGGTGTTGCGGTAGGCGTCGAAGGCGCTTTGCGCCAGGGCGCAGGCGGCATCGACGTCGGCATCGGTGGCCAGGCCGAAGTCCGGCCCCATCGCGTCGTTGCGGGACGGGTCGATCGCGCGCACCACGCCGGCGGTGCCGCGCAGCGTGCGTTGGCCGATGACCATTTCTCCATTGATTTGCATATCGTTGTTCTCCAAACTCGGTTCCCCAATCGGGATTATTGTGCGCCCTGGGCGGTGATCAACTTGAGCAGCATCGCGTCTTCTTCAGCGGTCATGTCGGTCAGCGGAGCGCGTACCGGGCCGGCCGAGTGGCCAACCAGGCGCGCGCCGGCCTTGACGATGCTCACTGCGTAGCCGGCCTTGCGGTTGCGGATCTCGAGGTAAGGCAGGAAGAACTGGTCCAGCAGGCGGTTGGTGGTCGCATGGTCGTCGGCGGCGACGGCGTGGTAGAAGTCCATCGCCATTTTCGGCATGAAGTTAAATACCGCCGACGAGTACACCGGCGTGCCCAGCGCCTTGTAGGCCGCCGCGTAGACTTCGGCGGTCGGCAGGCCGCCCAGGTAGCTGAAGCGGTCGCCCATGCGGCGCCAGATTTGCACCATCAGTTCGATGTCGCCGATGCCGTCCTTGAAACCAATCAGGTTAGGGCAGCGCGCGGCCAGCTTCTCTAACGAGTCGGCGGTGAGGCGGCACTGGCCGCGGTTATAGACGACGACGCCGAACTTGACCGACGCGCAGACGGCTTCGACGTGGGCGATCAGGCCATCCTGGCTCGCTTCGGTCAGGTAGTGCGGCAGCAGCAGGATGCCGTGTGCGCCGAGGCGTTCGGCTTCCTGCGCCAGGGCGATCGCGGTGCGGGTCGGCCCGCCGGCGCCGGCCAGGATCGGCACTTTGCCGCGGCAGGTGTCGACCGCGGTGCGGATCACGTCCGAGTATTCGCCTGGGGTCAGGGAGAAGAACTCACCGGTGCCGCCGGCCGCGAACAAGGCGCTGGCGCCATAGGGAGCGAGCCATTCGAGACGCTCGGCGTAGGTACGCGCGTTGAAATCGCCCTGCTCGTCGAAGTCGGTCAGCGGGAACGACAGCAGGCCGGACGACAGGATGTGTTTGAGTTCTTGCGGATTCATGGGGTCTCCAGAGGGTAGGCAGGTTTATTTGGCACTAGTGATACGTCATCGTACAACTAGTCATCGACATAAGCAAGCACAACGTTGAAGCCGCCAGCGCGGGTCGGGAGGGGGAGTCGGGAAAGGGGAAACAGGGTGTGGCGAGGGGGAGATCGGCGGGAGCGCTGGCTGGCGCTCTCCCGCATGGGCGATGGGTCGGCGGACCGCTGTCAGGCCCCGTTCGACTCCAGTTGCTGCTGCGCCTGGCGCAGGCGCTCGCGGCTGTTGCTCAGATGGGTGCGCATGGCCGCGCGTGCCGCTTCCGGGTCCTTGCGCAGGATCGCGTTGAAGATGTCTTCGTGCTCGCGGTTGACCCGTTCCAGGTAGGCGGCCGGATCGTCGTGTCCGAGTTGCGGCATGTTGATGCGCGCACGCGGGATGATGGTGGTGCCCAGCTGGCTCAGGATATCGACGAAATAACGGTTGCCGGTCGCTTGCGCGATCAACAGGTGAAACTGCACATCGGCGTCAACGGCGGGGCTTCCGCGCGCCACGCTGCGCTGCATGGCGCCCAGCACCTTGGCCAGTTCGGCCACCTGCGCTTCGCTGCGGCGCGCGGCCGCCAGCCAGGCCGCTTCGGCCTCCATGCTGATGCGCAGCTCCAGCATCGCCAGCACGTCCATGACGGTGACGATGCTCTCGGCGTTGATCGCCAGGCCCGCGTTGCTGCGTTCGATGACGAAGGTGCCGATGCCGTGCCGGGTCTGCGCCCAGCCGGCCGCCTGCAAGTGCGAAATGGCTTCGCGCACCACGGTGCGGCTCACGCCGTGCTGCTCCATGATGGCCGATTCGGTTGGCAGCTTGTCGCCGGGCTTGAGCACGCCCTGCTGGATGCTGCCCGTGATGTGCTCGACCACGCCCTGGGCAAGGGTGCGGTGTTTCTTGCGGGGTGGCGGCATCGCCTGGGCAGGAGTGGAAAGTGTCATGCGCATATTATACAACCCGAATAGTTGTACGATGTCTTATGATTTGATGCGGTGTATACTTGAACGACGTATGAATTATCACAGAAATGAGATGGCATGAATTGCCGTGACAATTGCGGCGCCTGCTGCACCGCCCCTTCCATCACCAGTCCGATTCCAGGCATGCCCCACGGCAAAGCTGCGGGAGAGCGCTGTATTCAGCTGGGCGCGGACAACCGCTGCCTGATTTTCGGCAAGCCCGAACGGCCGGCGTTTTGCGGCGGGCTGCAGCCGTCGGAAGAGATGTGCGGGAGCAGCCGGGAACAGGCGATGCAGTGGCTGGGGGAGCTGGAGCGTGCGACCGCGCCGGCGTGCAACGGCTGATACCCAACCGCGTGTTCACTGCGTCGCGGCAGTAGCGTCGCGGTTCTCACCGGACCGGACGCCGTAAAACTAAGCAGGCGTGGCGGAAGTTCCATCCTTGACCGCCACCGTCCATCCTTCGTGCGCCAGCCCGATTCTGAGCCGCCAGCCGCCGGGATAGCCGGCGATGACAATCTCGACGCCCGCACTCCTTGGTGCATGGGTTGATTCGCCGACAAAGAGCGCATCGATATCGCATCGTGTACTGCAACTGATCGTGTCGTCAACGCCGAATAGCGTTCCCACAAAAGGCGCATTGCGCGTGACCTGGCTGGCGGTCCATTCGATTTTCTTGACGCGTGTGAATCTCAACTCGCTGTTCATGTCCTCGCACTTTGCCGGCGCCGTACCTTCCCGCAATTCACCCCGTTGTCGGCGCAAGGGAATGACCAGGGTTTGCTTCTCATGCCTGATGCCGCTCGGCATGAAGCTCGCGTCCTTGACTAAGCTGTAAAGAAATTGAATGTCGTGCCGAAAATTCGAATCGCTTCGCACCTTGTAATGAACACCCGTCGGGCATTCTTTGAACGTGTCAAAAAATAGCTTGCTGAAATCGGGTTGTTTTATCGGCACGGGCGCTCACTTCTTCGATTTGGTGACGGCTTGCTTCGGGCCAATGCGGCATACAAAAACAATGCAAGCCTAACATGTTGACGCGCTCGAACTGCATGAGCGCAATTCTGTTTCTGGAACATAAGCTCGCACGTGCCAACTGATCCACCTCAACTTCAACTCAAGCACAGTAGACATCACACAG
Source organism: Telluria sp. (assembly GCA_036386755.1). GTDB lineage: Bacteria > Pseudomonadota > Gammaproteobacteria > Burkholderiales > Burkholderiaceae_D > Telluria_A. The sequence continues at coordinate 68,473 of DASVVC010000061.1, read as the reverse complement.
CGGCCGCGCTCGACCGGCGCCTACAATCACTTTCTGGAATAAGCGAACACGTGCTCGCATCGGCCCTGCCGCGCTGGTTCGATCTATCCTACACAGAAAGTAGGCGCTTTGGACAAACGCAGGAGACATAGTGGATCGCGTGACCGCCAACTGGTTCGACGATAAGAGTGTGACTGTCGATCGGGCACCTGAGTTGACCGATTTCATGAACGATCCCAACATCGTACGCATTGCTGGCGCCCCCCGTGCAAGTACCGTCCACGTTTTTAGCGACGAGCATGCTATCGCATTCAAAGTGGACAACGCGGTCTTTGACGAACCGATGTACCTGTATCTGATTCAAAATTCACAATCCACCTGCTCCTTTTACCTGAAAATCGCCGTGTTCGTTCTCAAGGAGAAATTTACGAATGCCGGGATCGGTCCGCGCTGTGTCATACGCACGTTGATGGAAGCGCCAGCTTGGGCGAGACAACAAATTACCATCACCCACGTCGAGGTATCGGCCATTGGGGACGCCACAACATTCGGCCTAGAGAAAAATCCGCTGCGGGGATACTATGTATGGGCGACGTTGGGATTCGATGCGCCCGTTCCCGCTGCTACGCGGGCAAAATTGGCTCTGCCTTACCGCAATTGCAAGAACATCAGCGAACTGGTCATGACAGAGCAAGGCCGCGACCAATGGCGCATGCATGGACAAAGCGTCGACCTATCGTTCGATCTGCGCGCCAATTCGGCAAGTTGGCTGCAACTGGCACGCTATATGTATAGCAAAGGAATTTCACCATGAGCACGAAATCATTTTCGATATTGAAAAAGCTTACCAAGCCCAAATCCAAACAGGAAGTCAGCTCGCTCCTCATCGCACGGCACGGCAGCACCCTCCGGGAAAATGCCAGTGCGGATACAACCGCGCTTGACGAGCGCGTGCGCCAGGCAATCCCCCTGCAACGAAAAAAGACCCCACGCCCGGGTTGATGGTCACTGGGCGATGGCAGCCGCAGCAACGATCACCCCTGCATACGCACCGAACACTGAACGCCCCTACTCCTATTCGCCACGCATAATTGGTCTGCGCGCCGACCACCCTGTTTAGTAAATCCCATGAAACTCTCCGAGGTTTCCGGGAATCGTTTGACCCTCCATTTTTTCGAATGCAATACTCGATTCAGTCGATTCGCCCAACCACGCAAGGCTGCATCGCTTGCCACGGCTGGCGGGTCATCACGGTGTTGCATATAAGCGCAAAGCGGGCTGGCCAAGCCGCGCGTACAAATCCAATGGAAAACAGGAGACACGATGCTATTCCCAACGACACGGACTTTGATGAGTCTGGCGGTCGCCAGCGCGTTCGGCTGTGCGGTCCTGCCAGGACACGCGCAAACTGCCGGCAGCGCCGCCGACACAGCCGCCCCCGCCAATAACGACCCGAACCAGATCCAGGAAGTCAAAGTCACCGCCACCCGCCACTCCACGTCGCTGCTGCGCACGCCGCTGGCCGTCACCGCGCTGAGCCAGGACCAGCTCACGCGCAAGGGCGCAACCAGCCTCAAGGACCTGGCCGGCGACATCCCCAACGTCGTCATCCAGAACACCGGGCTCGACTCGGCGGTGCAGATCACAATCCGCGGCATCACCTCGACCAACTTCACCGAGACGGGCGACCCGGCGGTCGGCTTTCACGTCGATGGCCTGTATTCCCCGCGCCCGCAAGGCGCGCAGGCGCTGATGTTCGACATCGACCAGCTCGAAGTGCTGCGCGGCCCGCAAGGCACGCTATTCGGCCGCAATTCGACCGGCGGCAGCGTCAACGTCATCTCGGCCAAGCCGGATTTTTCGGGCAACTACGGCAAGGCCAATCTCGAACTTGGCAACTACAACAAGAAGCAGGCCAACATCGTTCAGAACATCGCCGTCAACGACATGCTGGCCCTGCGCGCCACGTACATGAAAGTGCGGCGCGACGGCTACGCCAACCAGCAGCGCGACCTGAGCGAAGCGAACGCGCCGGCCTACGGCTGGATCCCGGATGGCATTGCCGATGTCGACCAGCGCTTTAACGCCAGGGTGGGCAAGAAGGACTTTTACACCAACCAGGACCAGTGGGCCGCGCGCGTGGCCGCCGCCCTCAAGATTAACCGCAATATCACCGCGCGCCTGGCGTACGAGGAGTTCCAGGACTCCGGCGCCGGCGGGTCGAACTTTCGCGACTGCGCATCGGGCGCCGGCACGCGCTACGCCTGCACTGGCGGCAAATGGGACATCAACATCAACGTGCCCGGGATGACAGACCTGAACATCCGCACCGTGCGCGCGGGCGTGAACTGGAGCTTGAGCGACACGACCAGTATCGACTACAGCTTCCAGGTCGCCGACCAGCGCAGAAAGGAAACCACCGACGACGACAAGGGCATGCAGCACGCCGCGCCATTCCAGATCAACGGCAAATACCCCAACCTCGCTGGCGGCGACTGGGGTACCTGGCCACTCAACGATGTCTTCCATCGCACCATGGATTCGCGCTACCTCTCCACCGTGCACGAAGCGCAGCTCAAGCAAACACTCGGCTCCCTGCAGTACGTGGCGGGCCTGTTCTGGATGCATGAACGCAACCGCATCGATTACGAAATCACCAACGTGATCCAGAAGCCCTACGGCGATCCTGGCAGCGTGCTGTATCACCAGCCGAACCGCCAGGTCGACGCCAAGGCCGCCTTCGCGCAGGCCGACTGGAAGTTCATGCCCACCTGGACCGGCACCCTGGGCGCGCGCCTGTCGTCCGACAGCAAGGAAGACAAGGGCGGCGAAGTCTATGGCCGCAACTGGATCGGCGACACCGCGTACTATCGCGGCTGGTACAACCGCGGCATCCCCGGCACGCCGAGCTTCCGGGTCCACAACGGCAACGACCTGTCGACCGACATGGGCGCCGGCGGCGGCCTTGGCGCGTACGCCGGTTATGCGGCGCCAACCTCCAACGATCACAAGGAAACCTGGAAGAAGACCACCTGGCGGGTCGGCCTGCAAAAGCAGATTAACCCCAACCAGATGGCCTACGCCTCGGTATCGACCGGCTACAAGGCCGGCGGCTTCGCCGACAAGACCGACTCCTGCAACTACCGCCTGTGCGCCGACGGCAAACCGGGCGTGGTCACCTTTTTGCCATACGACCCGGAGACCGTCACCAACTATGAACTGGGCTACAAAGGCAAGTTCCTCGACAACCGCCTGAGCATGTCGGCCACCGCCTTCTTCATGAAGTACAAGGGCATGCAGCTGACCGGCACCTACTTCATCAACCAGATCATTCCGGAAAACGGCCTGCCCTGCCCGGCCGACCAGCCCAAGTGCGACGTGTACGACGCCTGGCGCACCATCAACGTCGGCAAGGTCGATATTCCCGGGCTGGAGATCGAAGCCGACTGGCGGCCGTGGCGCGGCGCGCGCATTGGCGGCGGCTTCGCCTACATCAACACGGAGGTGCACGACTTCAAGCAATTCAGCGACGAGTACCAGTGCGGCGAATTGCGCGCGGAACTGGGCATCGAGCCCTGCCCGGCCATCTACAACGGCCCGGACAAGGCCCTGCTGGGACGGCGCCTGTACAACATCGACGGCAACCACTTGCCCAACACGCCCAAGTACCAGGTCAACCTGAGCTTCTCGCAGGAGTTCGAACTGGCCAGCGGCTACCGCGTGACGCCATACGTGAAAGTGAACTGGCGCGACAAGGCGTACTTCGACCTGCGCAATTCCGAGTTCGCGCATATCGGCCGCTATCAGAAGGCGTATGCGATGGGCGACGCGTCGGTGCGGCTCGACGCGCCGAACGACAAGTGGCACGCCGAAGCGTTTGTCCGCAACGTCGCCGACAGCCACGCCAAGACCAGCGGCGACTCGGTGATGGGAGGCTTCATGCAGGCGAGCTTCGTCGAACCGCGCATGTTCGGCGTGCGCGTGGGCGTGAATTACTGATCCGTTTTACCTGGGTGGCTTGGGCCGCTGCAGCGCCGACGATTGCGTGCTGCATCGGCTCTTTTTTATTCCCAGCCGGTGACGGCGCGCAGCTGCGGCACCAGCTCGCGCGCCATCGCCGCATGCTGCGCTTTGGTGGGGTGCGCATCGGCCGCGTCGCCGGGATGGTGCAGCGATACCGCCGCATGCACGCGCGCGCTGCCGGTGAGTTCAATGGTCTCGGCGATATAGCCGGCCAGGGCGGCCTTGCGCTCGCCGCTGAGAATGGCGCCTTCGGTCAGCACGATCTGCGCGTGCGGATGATTGCGCAGCAGCGTGCGCACCAGGCGCTCGTACGCCTTCACGTATGCCGCCCGCTCCGGAATGCCGGTGCTGAAGTCATTGGTGCCGATCGCGCTGACGATCAGGTCGGGATCGTAGCCGGCATGGTCCCAGCGCACCGGCTGGCTTTCGCTGGCGATGGACAACTCGTAAAAATCGGGAAGATTGTCGTCGTCGGTGCGCCCGTTCCAGCTGCGTACCAGTCCCCGTCCGCCGTGACAGACCAGGTGGACCTGCGCACCGAGCGCCTGCGCCGCCAGCATGCCGTAAGACACGTGCGGGTTCCACCACGACGCATCCTTTTCCCCGCCGTCAACCCGGTCGATGGCTTCGCCGCAGGTGACCGAGTCGCCAAGAACCAGCATCTTGCGCTGCGGGAGCGCCGGCGTGGCAAGCAGTCTGCCGTCGGTGACAAAGCGGGCCAGCGTGACGACGCCGTGCCAGCTTTCGGAGCGGTGCAGGATGTCGACACGGTGCACGCCAGCGTGGCGCGCGTTCACTAAACCGATGGCCTGCGGCGTTGCGGACAAGCGAATGATGCGCGCGGCGCCGCCGTCCACCACCACTTCGATATAACTGCGCCCGCCGCTGGCTGCGGCGTCGACCGACAGCGCCTTGCCCTCAAACGCCAGCGACAGCCGCACCCCGGGATACGCAAAGCGCAAGCTGCCGTCGGCCTGCGCCACGGTCCTGCCCATGCGCGCAATACGCGGGTCGTCCGCGCGCACCGGCGGTTCGGCCAAGGCGTGGGAGCAAGCGATGCCATAAGCGAGCGTCAGTGCGACCGCCAGCGTGCGACGGTACATGACTTACTTCATCAGCTTTTTCACATCGGGCAGCATAACGTCGGCCCAGATGGCGTAGCCCTTTTGCGTCAGGTGCAGATAGTCGCCCATGATGTCGGTGCCGATGCTGCCGTCGGGCCGCACGAACGATGCGCCATAGTCGCGGAAAACCACGTGGCGGCCGTCGTCCAGGGTCGCCACCATTTTGTTGAGCGCAACGACATTCTGGCGCCGTTCGCTCTTGGCCAGTTCGCCGGTCGGCAGTACGGCATTGAGCAGGATGCGGGCGTCCGGATACTGCTTGCGCAACACCGCAACGACTGCCTTGATGCCCTCGAAGACCTGCTCCGGTGTCTCGTCGCACAGCCCGAAGTTGTTCACGCCGATCAGCAGCACGACCGCCTTGGGCTTGAGTTTTGCCATGCGCTTGTCCTGCAGGCGCCACAGCACATTGCCCGTGTTGTCACCGCCGATGCCAAAATTGCCGGCCTTGAAGGCGCCGAAATTGGCGTCCCAGATGTCGCGCGGCCAGCCTTCGGTGATCGAGTCGCCAATGAACATCAGGTCCACATTGCCCTTGTCGGCCAGCGCCAGCTGGTCTTCATGCATGCGCTTCCAGCGCATGATCGACATCCAGGGGTATTCCTGGGTACGCGGCTTGATGTTGGCGGCGCAGGTCTGCGCGCCGGACGCTACGTCGGCTGGCAGGGCGTGCGCGAGGTGGCCAGCCAGTGCGCCGGCCAGCAGGATGGGAAGAAGTCGCAAATTCATGAACGGTCACTTTACTTTCAGGTGCAGCATCGCCACGCTGTGCGATGCAATGGTGAGCTCGAGCGCTTTGCCGGTGTCGCCGGTCTTGCCGCTCCAGGCGTCGGTCCAGCGGTAGGCGGTCTTGCCGATATCGAGTTCGCGCTTGCTCAGGTCATCGCTGATCTTGTGTTTTTTCCAGTCCGCCTTGTAGTTGATGGCGCTGGCGCCGCGGTTCAGGATCATCAGCGCCCATTCGTTGTTGGCCAGCGGCTTGGCCCACAGCTCCAGCGTCCCTTCCGACATGAACTTCCACGCCTGCACGCCCAATGCATCCTGGTTGATCGCGATGACGGCCTTGTTGGTCAGGATCTTGCGGGTGGACTCCGGCATCGAGCGCAGGTCGTTGCCCGAGATGAGGGGCGAGGCCATCATGGCCCAGATCGAGAAGTGGGCGCGGTCTTCGTCTTCGGTCATTCCCATGCCGACCTCCATCATGTCCATGTCGTTCCAGTGCCCGGGACCGGCGTGCTTGCGCAGGCCGGCCTGCTTGTCGAGGATGCGCAGCACGCCGAAGGCGGACCAGGAGCCGTGATTGATCTCGCAATCCCAGCACGGATAAATGTCGCCGGTGGTGCGCCAGGAATGGCCGACGTCCGCGCCCCACTCCCACGGCTTGTTGTCGCCCCACTCGCACATGCTGAACAACATGGGCCGCCCGGCGCTGCGGATGGCGTCGCGCATGGTGGTGTAGGCGGCGGCTGCGTTCAGGCCCTTGGTGTCGCACCAGTCGTACTTGACGTAGTCGATGCCCCAGGCGGCGTAGGTGATCGCATCCTGGTATTCGTGGCCACGGCTGCCCGGACGGCCGCCGCAGGTAGTGGCGCCGGCATCCGAATAGATGCCGAGCTTGAGGCCCTTCGCATGCACGTAGTCGGCCAGCGCCTTCATCCCCGACGGGAAGCGCTCGGGATCGGGATGGATATTCCCGTTCTTGTCACGCTTGCCGTGCCAGCAGTCGTCGATGTTGACGTACTCGTAGCCGGCGTCCTTCATGCCGATCCTGACCATGGCGTCGGCCGTTTCGCGGATCAGTTTTTCATCGATATTGCAGGCGAACTTGTTCCAGCTGTTCCAGCCCATTTGCGGCGTGGCCGCGAGGTTCTCGAACTTTTGCGCGCAGGCGTTCGCGCCCAGCAGCAGTCCCGCAGGGATCAACAGCGCCTTCGTGATGTTCATGATGTTCATCGTGGTCCTGTCGAAAGGTTCACTTCTGGAGGGCGCGCAGCTTGCCCGCGTGGTCCTTGATCAGCGCCAGCGAGCTGGCATCGGTATCGAACACCGAATACAAGCCCTGCTCTTCCTGCGGCGGATCGCCCATGAAGTCGTTCCCCTGCTTCCACCAGTAGTCGGCATTGGCGGCACGACCGGCGCCGCCCCAGGCCCAGAAGTTCCAGCCCGCGATCGCATCGCCCTTGGCGGCGCGGCGCCCGATCAAGTCGAAGACCTCGCCGTAGAAGCGGTCGCGGATCTTGGTGCCGGCCTTGATGTCGAACGAGGCGCCGTCGCGGTCCAGGCCGAATTCTTCCAGCACGATGGGCTTACCCAGGGTCTTGGCCATGTCGATGTGCGAATTGAGGTAGTCGCGGCTCCTGGCGATCGCCCCATCCCAGCTCTCTACCGGTTTTTTGGAATCGAACCAGCCCCAGTTCTTCGGCCACAGGTGGTACGTGAGGTAATCGATGTGCTTCGACGAATGCGCGGCCATGAACAGCTTGGCGTCCTGCGCCGACCCGGCCAGGCCTTCGCTGCCGCTGCTGACCAGGTGATTTTTGTCGAGTTCATGGATGTACTGCGCCGTTTCGGCGATCCATGCGGTGTAGATCGATTTTTCCTTGTCGCTGGCTTTGCCGTTGCCCGGGCGCGGCTCGTTCGCCAGTTGCCACGACATGATCGCCGGATCGTCGCGGTATGGCTTGCCGTTGATGGTGTTGACCCGCTGGACGATCTTCCTGATCGTGCCGCGATATTCCTTCTGCGCGTCTTTGTTGGCGTAAAAGCGCGCCGTCTTGGCCATGTAGTCGTCGTAATCCTTGGTCACGTTCGGGTCGATCGCAGGCGTGCCTTCGAACCAGTTCAGGTACTGCGTCATCCCGCCCGACCATTGCCAGAAGTTGTTCAGGTAAAGCACCACGGTCATGTCGCGCTTGCCCAGTTCATCGACCAGGAAGTCCAGGCCCGCCAGCAAGTCCTCGTCGTACTTGCCCGGACCGTTGGTGGTGGCCGGGCGCACGGCGCTGGTCATCTCGGTTTTTTCGGAGACGGCCAGCACGCGCACGTTATTGATGCCGAGCGCCTTCATGGTGTCGAGTTCCTTGCGCAGGCGCGCGCGCTCGCCCACGCCCGAAGGCGAGCCAAGATAGCCGCCGTACCAGAAATTGGCCCCGGCGATGTAATACGTTTTACCCTTGCGCGCGAAATGCGTCTTTTTCACCGTCACGAATTCGCTTTTGCCCGGCACGCCGGGTTTCGGTGCAGCCGCCGCCGCGCCAGCCACCACGCCCGCCATCGCCAGCGCCGCAACCACCTGGTTCATCTTGATCATCGCGTTCTACCTTTTCTTGTTTGAAGGAAGTGCTTTGCCATGAAGGTCCATCGTGCGCGCCGGCAGGTCGACCGTGATGCTGCTCTCACCGGTGCCGCCGGCATCCTGGGCCAGTATCAGCTTGTACTTGCCCCTGGCGATGCGCCATGTCTTGGACGGGCCATCGAACACCGCCAGCATGCGCGGCTCCACCGCCAGGGTCACGTCGCCGCTTTCGCCCGGCTGCAGGTCGACCTTGTCCCAGCCGGCCAGGCGCTTGGGCGCTTCCCAGCGTGCCGCCGGCGACGCCGCCACGTACAGCTGCGCCACGTCCTTGCCGGCCACCTTGCCGGTGTTGCTGACCTTGAAGCGCACCTGCAACTGGCCGTTCTTGTACTCGCCCGCCAGGCCCGAATAGGCAAACTCGGTGTACGACAAGCCATGCCCGAACGGGAACAGCGGCTTGTGCTTTTTAAGATCGAACCACTTGTAGCCGACCGCCGCGCCTTCGTGATAGTCGACCTTGAACTGCATCTGCGGCTTGGCCGGGTCGCCATCGAGCACGGGGCGCGGCAGTTGGGCGAGCGATGCCGGGAACGTGGCCGGCAAATGCCCGGACGGATTGACATCGCCGAACAGCACGCGCGCGATCGCTTCGCCGCCGCGCGTGCCCGGATACCAGGCTTGCAGCACGGCCGCCGTCTTCTCCAGCCACGGCATGAGCACCGGGCCGCCCGTCTCCAGCACCACCACGGTGCGCGCATTGGCGCTGGCGACGGCGTCGATCAGGGCATCCTGCCTGTCCGGCAGCGACAGGTCGGTCGCGTCGTTCGCTTCACCGATCCAGTGGGTGCCGAACACGATCACCGCGTCCGCCGTGGCGGCGAGCTGCGCGGCCCTGGCGGGATCGGCGCCGCTGTCGAAAACGACCTTTGCGCCAGGCGCCAGCTTGCCGATTTCCGTCACCGGTGCGGACGGGTGGTACACCACCGGGCCGGGCCAGCTGGCCGGCAGCAGACCCTTGACGGCGCTGCCGCCGATCGGGTACACCTGCGACGAGCCGCCGCCCGACAGCACGCCCTGGTCGGCATAGCCGCCGATCACTGCAATCGTTTTCACGTCCTTGCGCAAAGGGAGCGTCCGATGTGCGTTCTTGAGCAGGACCATGCCCTCTTCGGCGTCAAGACGGCTGACCAGCCCATGTGCCGCAAAGTCGATCGCGCCGTCCGGCTTGACCGGATGGTCGACCACGCCCTTGTCGAACATGGCGAACAGGATGCGATACACCATATTGTCCAGGCGCGCCTGCGGCACCGCCCCGGTCTTGACCGCCTCTTCCAGCGCGCCCGCAAAATAAGGCGACTTGTCGAATTCGGAACCGGACTGCTGGTCCAGGCCATTATTGGCCGATGCCACGGTGCTGTGCACTGCGCCCCAGTCGGACATCACATAGCCCTTGAAGCCCCAGTCCTGCTTGAGCACTTCGTTGAGCAGCCAGGCGTTCTCGCATGCGTACGGACCATTGACCCGGTTGTAGGCGCACATCACGGAGCCCGGGTTGCCCTGTTCGATCACCAGCTGCATGGCCAGCAGGTCGCTGGTGCGCGCGGCTACATTGCCGATGCGCGCATCGAGTTCGGTGCGGCCGGTTTCCTGGTTGTTCAGCGCATAGTGCTTGACGGTCGAAATGAGGTGATTGGACTGGATGCCCTTGACCGCCTGCCCCACCATGATCCCCGACAGCAGCGGGTCTTCGCCGGCGTACTCGAAATTGCGGCCGTTGCGCGGATCGCGCATCAGGTTCACGCCGCCGGCCAGCATCACGTTAAAGCCCGAGGCGCGCGCCTCAAGACCGATCATCGCGCCGCCCTGGTAAGCCAGTTTTGGGTTCCACGTGGCCGCCGTGGCAAGGCCCGACGGCAGCGAGGTGCGCTCGCGCGGATTGGCGCTCGCTTGCGAGGCCACGCCAAGGCCGGCGTCGGTCTCGAACAGCGCCGGCAGGCCGAGGCGCGCCACGCCCGGAATGTAGCCGGCCGAGGATGGCAAGGCCGCCGCGATCTTGATGGTTTTCTTGGGCGCGAAGTCGGCGCCGAAGTAGCCGTACACCCATTGCAGCTTTTCTTCCTGCGTCATTTCCTTGAGCGCCAGGGTGGCGCGCTGTTCGGCGGAGAGGGCGCGGTCCAGCCAGGGCTTGGGCAGGTCAGCGGCGCCGGCCAGCAGCGGCAGCGCGGCCGCGATGGCGAGCGCCAGGGCGTGTTTGACCAGGGTGGTCGTGCGGATGTTCATCGTGCCTGTCTCCTCTTTGTATTTACCTGCTCGGCGCCAGGGAAGGTCGCCGGCCGGTTTATATGGATGAGGCGAGTGTGCATGCGGACCATCCCCGGGTCAAACAATAAATGGCACTTTCGACCATGTTTAGCCATGATCGCTAAACACATGGGCAGCCTACCGCAGGGCGCTACGCCCGGGACGGCGGGCCTGGACGCGTTTCCGGGGCGCGGTGGTACGCTGTTTAGTAAAACCGGGCTAAACTGTTTGCAAACCGGACCAATCGTTTGACCATGGGCTAATCGATATGCAAGACTCTCAGCATAAAAAGGCATCTGCCACTGGAGACCCTTGTGATCCATCCGACCCCGTACCCGAGCGCCCCGCGGGCCCCGTTCCGATGAGTGCCGCCAGCCATTCGAACGTCACCATCCGCGACATCGCCAAGTTTGCCGGCGTCTCGGCGGGGACCATTTCGCGCGCGCTCAAGAACGAGCCGGGACTGACCGAAACGACGCGCCAGATGGTGCTGTCGGCCGCCCATACACTGGGCTACGATTTTGCCAACCTGCGGCGCAAGCGCATGCGGCGCCTGACTTTTTTGCTGCACCGCCAGCACAACACGGCGGCCAGCAGTCCGTTTTATTCGCCGGTGCTGCACGGCGCCGAGGAAGCCTGCCGCAAGCAGGGCATCGTGCTCTCGTTCATGGCGGTCGGCCCGGCCGACGGCGTGACCGAGCAGCTACGCATGCACGCGCCGGACGCGGTGGTGTGCGCCGGCTTCTTCGAGCCCGAGCTGCTCGGCGCCCTGCGCGCGAGCGGCAAGCCGCTGGTCCTGATCGACATGAAGCTGCGCGGCTACAGCTCGGTCAACCCGGATAATTTCATGGGCGGCTACCTGGCCACCAAACACCTGATCGGCCTGGGGCGCACGCGCATCGGCATGATTTCGGGTTCGCTCGGCCACTACAGCGTGCGCGAACGGAACAAGGGCTACCGCCAGGCCCTGTTCGAAGCGGGCATGCTGGCCGATCCGCGCCTGGAAGCGAGCCTGCCCGATGGCGTCGACCTTGAAACCGGCGCCTGCGAAGCGATGCAGTCGCTGCTGGCCCTGCCCAACCCGCCGGACGCGGTGTTCTGCTACAACGACAGCGCCGCCCTGGTGGCGATGCGCTGCTGCCTGGCGGCCGGCCTGACGGTGCCGCACGACGTGTCGATCGTGGGCTTTGACGATATCTCCAGCGCGGTGCTCGGACACCGGCCCCTGACCACCCTGCGCATCGACAAGAAGCAGCTTGGTGCGATGGGCGTCGAGCTGCTGCTGCGCGACCATCAGGAGCCGCCCGTGGAGCAGGTCGCGCCGGTGGAGCTGATCGTGCGCGCCAGCACCGTGTGCGACGACTTCGGGCCGCACAAATAGAGCGGGCTTCCTTCACCGACTGACCAAGCGATGCGCCAGCGCGGCCTTCCGGCCTGCGTGCGCACGCGTATTTTTACACCTTTTTTTGACAACGAGACTTGACGATGGCCCCCGATTTTCATTCACGCGACACCCTGCTCGACCACATTCGCCACACCAAGCGCTTTTACGATCCGCGCTGCGTCGATCCGAGCGGCGGCTTCTATCACTTCTACAAGGACGATGGCACGGTCTACGACAGCCACACGCGCCACCTGGTGAGCAGCACGCGCTTCATCTTCAATTACGCGATGGCGTTTCGGCAGTTCGGCGACCCGGCCGACCGGCAGCGCCTCCTGCACGGTCTGGACTTCCTGCGCGCGGCGCACCGCAATCCGTCCAGCGGCGGCTATGCCTGGCAGTTGCACTGGGCCGACGGCAAGAGTGCTGTCATGGACGGCACCAACCACTGCTACGGCCTGGCCTTCGTGCTGCTGGCGTATTCGCATGCGCTCATGGCGGGCGTGGAGGACGCGCGAGCGCATATCGAGGAAACCTTCGCGCTGATGGAGCGCCGCTTCTGGGAGCCGCAGCACGGCCTGTACGCCGACGAAGCGAGCGCCGACTGGTCGCAGCTGGCCCCGTACCGCGGCCAGAACGCCAATATGCATGCCTGCGAAGCCTTGATCAGCGCTTTTGAAGCCACCGGCGAGAAGGTCTACCTGCACCGCGCCGAAACGCTGGCCCGCAACATCACCCTGCGCCAGGCCGCCCTGTGCGACAACACCGTGTGGGAGCACTACCACGCCGACTGGTCGGTCGACATGGACTACAACCGCCACGACAGCACCAACATCTTCCGCCCGTGGGGATTCCAGCCGGGCCACCTGACCGAGTGGAGCAAGCTGCTGCTGATCCTGGAACGCCACAAAACGCACTTGAACGGCGATGCCGATTGGCTGCTGCCGCGCGCGTCCGCGCTGTTCCTGCAGGCGATGGACAAGGCCTGGGATGCACAGCACGGCGGCATCTTCTACGGCTTCGCGCCCGACGACAGCATCTGCGACGGCCACAAATACTTCTGGGTGCAGGCCGAGAGCCTGGCCGCGGCCGCACTGCTGGGCGCGCGCACGGGCGACGCGGTGTACTGGGACTGGTACCAGCGCATCTGGGAATACAGCTGGACCCACTTTGTCGACCACCAGCACGGTGCGTGGTACCGTATCCTCAGCCCGTCGAACGCCAAGCTGACCGACGAAAAAAGCCCGGCCGGCAAGGTCGACTACCACACCATGGGCGCCTGCTACGAAGTGCTCAACGTGCTCGAGGACTGACATGAACGGACCGACATTCCCGATGTTTGTCGCCGCCGGCGAGGCGCTGACCGACATGATCGCCGAACCGGGCCAGCAGCACTGGCGCAGCCAGGTGGGCGGCTCGACCTGGAACGTGGCGCGCGTCATGGCGCGCCTGGGCGTGCCGAGCGCCTTCGCCGGCGCGGTCAGCTGCGACGTGTTCGGCGACCAGCTGTGGGACGCCAGCGTGGCGGCCGGACTCGATGTGCGCTTCGTGCAGCGCGAAGCGCGCTCGCCGCTGCTGGCGATCGTCTGGCAGACCGACCCGCCCAGCTACTTTTTTGTCGGCGACGACAGCGCCGACCTGCACTTCAACGCGGCGCGCCTGCCGGACGGCTGGCGCGCGCACTGCAAATGGGTGCACTTCGGCGGCATCAGCCTGGCGCGCGAGCCGCTCGCGGGCAAGCTGCTGGAACTGGCGGCGTCACTCAAGGCCGGCGGCGTGAAAATCAGCTACGACCCGAACTTCCGCGCGCTGATGGACCAGCGCTACGACGCCACCTTGCAGCGCATGACGGCGCTGGCCGACGTCATCAAGGTGTCGGACGAAGACCTGGCCGGCCTGTTTCGCACCAGCGACCTTGAGACGGCGTTCGCCACGCTGCGCGGCTGGAATCCGGGCGCCACCTGCCTGTACACGCGCGGCGCGCAAGGCGCGTCGCTGCACATCGGCGCAGATAGCTGGCACGCCGCCCCGCCGCGCATCACGGTCGTCGACAGCGTCGGCGCGGGCGACGCCAGCATCGGCGCGCTGGCCTGGAGCTTCCTACACGAGCCGCAGCGCGCGCCGCTTGATCATCTGCGCTTCGCGGTGGCCGCCGGCGCGGCAGCGTGCCAGTCGGCCGGTGCGGCGCCGCCGTCGCTCGCGGCGATTGCAGCGCTGATGGAGCCTGCTTAGACTGCAGGCGTGCGCAGCTCCCGTGCATAGCGCGCGGGCGGCGTGCCCACATGGCGGGTGAAGGCGACGCTGAACGCGCTGGCGGAACCATAACCGACACGTTCGGCCACGTCGGCGACGCCAACTTCCTGATGCCGCAGCAGGTCCTTGGCCAGCGCCATGCGCCAGGCCAGCAGGTAAGCCATCGGCGCCATGCCCACCGCGCGGCTGAAGCGTTCGAAGAACGCCGAGCGTGACAGGGCCGCTTCCTTTGCCAGTTGCGCCACCGTCCAGGGACGGGTCATGTTTTCGTGGATGCGGCGCAGCGCCAGCGCAAGGCGTTCGTCGGCCAGGCCGCGCAGCAGGCCCGGAGAGGCGGCGGTCCCCGCCGAGGAGCGCAACGCTTCGATCAGCAGTACTTCCAGCAGGCGCGCCAGGATGACGTCGCGCGCGGGCCGCTGCGCCCGCGATTCGTCCGCGACCAGCTGCACGATGGTGGCCAGCCTCGGTTCGCCGCGCACGTGCACCAGTTGCGGCAGCAGCGACACCAGCAAGGCCGCATCTAGCGAGCCGAACACGCAATGCCCCACCAGCAGCAGCACATCCGGCGGCGCGCCCTGCACGCCGAGCCGGAACTGGCCATGCAGCAGTGCGACGGGCGTGGTGTCGGCATCAAGCGCTGCCGGCGGCGCCATGCTCGACATCGTAAAACCGGACACCGAAGCAATTAGCACGAAGTCGCCCTGCACCAGGTCGACCGGTGCGCCGCCGTCGACCTCAAGACGGCAAGCGCCGTCGAGCAGCACGCAGTAGAACGGCTGCCCCGACCCGGCGCGGCGAACGCGCCACGCACCGGCGCCGCTGACGACCTTGGAAAACGGCGCGCGCGGTTGCAGCAAGGTGACAACCTCCGCGAGTGGATCGACCATGAACTGGACTTTCGAACATGAAAAGTGGACTGGCGATTGTAGCAAGTCCGGCCACCGGCGGCTACAGTCGATGCTCTGCCAACCACTTACAGGAACCATCATGAAAACCGTCCTCATTACCGGCTGCTCGTCCGGCTTCGGCCTGGAAACCGCGCGCTACTTCCTGGAGCGCGACTGGAACGTCGTTGCCACGATGCGCACGCCGCGCGCCGACATGCTGCCGCCCTCAAGCCGCCTGCGCATCATCGCCCTCGATGTCGTCGACGCCCACAGCATCGCGCAAGCCATCGAGGCCGCGGGGCCGATCGATGTCTTGGTGAACAATGCCGGCATCGGCGCGCTGGGCGCCCTCGAAGGCACCACGATGGCCACCGCGCGCGAGCTTGTCGAGACCAACACCCTCGGCACGATCGCGATGACCCAGGCGGTGCTGCCGCAATTCAGGCAGCGCCAGGGCGGCGTGATCGTCAACGTCACCTCGAGCGTGACCTATGAACCGCTGCCGCTGCTGTCGGTGTACACGGCCAGCAAGGCTGCGGTCAACGCGTTCACCGAGTCGCTCGCGCTGGAACTGGCGCCATTCAATATCCGCGCGCGGCTGGTGCTGCCGGGACGCGCGCCGGAAACCCGCTTCGGCGAAAACGCCCGGCCGCGCATGGAAGGCGCCATCCCCGAGGCGTACGCGGATCTGGCGCAGCGCGTCTTCGCGGGATGGAGCGGGTCGCAGGCGGTCACGCTGGCACGCGATGTCGCGGAAGCGGTGTGGCGCGCGGCGACCGACCCCGCGGCGCCGATGCGGATCGCGGCCGGCGCCGACGCGGTGGCCCTGGCCTGATACAAAAAATCCGCCTACGCCGCCGCGCTCTCCGCCGGCGGTATTGTTGCCATATCATCAAGGCAACGGCCTAGCCGCGCCAGCTCGACAAATCACGAAAAACAGCGCCGCACTTGCGAGTCGATCAGAAGCCGGAGGCGTGCTCGTGGTAAGCTTCGACCCCGCACCGTGCCGTCATCCGGTTCGACTTCCCCGATAACAATACAAACTGCTTCATGGACATAACTCTCGCACTCGCGCTTAAAGCCATCATCATGGGTCTGGTGGAAGGATTCACCGAATTCCTGCCGATTTCCTCGACTGGCCATCTGATCCTTGCGGGCAGCCTGCTCGACTTCACCGACGAGAAGGCGAAAGTGTTCGAAATCGTCATCCAGGCTGGCGCCATCATGGCGGTGTGCTGGGAATACCGCGCCCGCATCGCTTCGGTGATGCGCGGATTGACGAGCGACCCGAAGGCGCAGAAGTTCATGCTCAACCTGATCGTCGCCTTTTTGCCGCTCGCGCTGCTCGGCCTCGCGCTGGGCAAGATGATCAAGTCGGCCCTGTTCAAGCCCGTGCCGGTGGCGCTGGCGTTCATCATCGGCGGCATCATCATTCTCTGGGTGGAGCGCCGCAACAAGCTCAATCCCCCGGTGGTGCGGGTCGAAACGGTGGACGACATGACCCTGCTCGACGCCTTCAAGGTCGGCTGCGCCCAGGCCGTGGCGCTCATTCCCGGCACCAGCCGCTCGGGCGCTACCATCATCGGCGCGATGATGTTCGGCCTGCCGCGCAAGGCCGCCACCGAATTCTCGTTCTTCCTCGCGATTCCGACCCTGCTGCTGGCGACCGCTTATTCGCTGGTCAAGGAACGCGCGCTGCTGTCGGCGGCCGACCTGCCGATGTTCGGCATCGGCTCGATCGCGGCCTTTATCTCGGCCTTCTTGTGCGTGCGCTGGCTGCTGCGCTACATCAGCACCCATGACTTCACGGTGTTCGCCTGGTACCGCATCGTGTTCGGCATCGTGGTGCTGGCCAGCTCGCACTACGGATGGGTCGTTTGGGCGGAATAATGGACGCGGATCTCTCGGCGCGCGCGCTCGAACAGCTGCAAACGGTCTTCGGCTACCCGGCGTTTCGCGGGCAGCAGAAGGAGATCGTCGAACACGTCGCCAGCGGCGGCGATGCGCTGGTGCTCATGCCGACCGGCGGCGGCAAGTCGCTGTGCTACCAGATTCCCGCACTGCTGCGCGACGGCGTCGGCGTGGTGGTCTCGCCCCTGATCGCGTTGATGCAGGACCAGGTCGACGCGCTGGCCGAAGTCGGCGTGCGCGCCGCGTTCTTGAATTCGACCCAGACGTACGAAGAATCGATGCGCATCGAACGCCTGGTGCGCACCGGCGAGATCGACCTGGTCTACGTGGCGCCCGAGCGCCTGATGACGCAGCGCTGCCTGGACCTGTTCCAGGCCTCGAAAATCGCGCTGTTCGCGATCGACGAGGCGCACTGCGTGTCGCAGTGGGGGCATGACTTCCGCCCCGAATACATCAAGCTGTCGATCCTGCACGAGCAGTTCCCGGACGTGCCGCGCATTGCGCTCACCGCCACCGCCGACCAGCAGACGCGCGCCGAAATCGCGCTGCGCCTGCAGCTGGGCGATGCGCGCCAGTTCGTATCCTCGTTCGACCGCCCGAACATCCGCTACCAGATCGTCGAGAAGGGCAACGGGCGCAAGCAGCTGCTCGACTTCATCACGACCGAACATGGCAGCGATGCCGGCATCGTGTACTGCCTGTCGCGTAAAAAAGTCGAGGAAACCGCCGACTTCCTGAACGAAAACGGCATCCGCGCCCTGCCCTACCACGCCGGCATGGACTACCCCAAGCGCAGCGCCAACCAGGCGCGCTTTTTGCGCGAAGAGAGCATCGTCATGGTCGCCACCATCGCCTTCGGCATGGGGATCGACAAGCCGGACGTGCGTTTTGTCTGCCACCTCGATCTGCCGAAAAGCATCGAGGGCTACTACCAGGAGACCGGACGCGCGGGCCGCGACGGCATGCCGGCCAGCGCCTGGATGGCCTACGGCCTGCAGGACGTGGTGCTGCAGCGGCGCATGATCGACGAGTCGGAAGCCGACGAAACGTTCAAGCGCGTGCTGTCGATGAAGCTCGACGCCATGCTGGGATTGTGCGAAACGCTGAGCTGCCGGCGCGTGCGCCTGCTCGAATACTTCGGCGAGCAATCGACCCCGTGCGGCAATTGCGACACCTGCCTGATTCCGCCGGTGTCGTTCGACGGCACGGTGCCGGTGCAAAAACTGCTGTCGGCCATTTACCGGGTCGACCAGCGCTTCGCTGCCGGGCACGTGATCGATGTGCTGCGCGGGGTCGAGACGGACCGCATCAAGCAGTGGCACCACGATTCGCTGTCGGTGTACGGCATCGGCAGCGAACGCACCGAAGCGGAGTGGCGCGCCATCCTGCGCCAGGCCATTGCGCTCGGGCTGATCACGGTCGACCATGAAGTTTATAGTTCGCTCAAGCTGACCGACGCCGCGCGCCCGGTGCTCAAGGGCGGGCAAAAGGTGCAGCTGCGCCAGTATCAAAAACCGGTCAAGCAGAAACGTGCGCCGGGCGTGTCGTCCAAGGCGCACGTGGAGATGGAGCTGTCCAAGTCCGAGCAGGCGATCTTCGAGAAGCTGCGCTGGTGGCGCATGGAGACCGCGCGCGCCCACAACGTGCCGGCCTATGTGATCTTTGTCGACGCCACCCTGCGCGAAATCGCCAAGGCCAAGCCAACCTCGCTGCAGGAACTGCGCGGCGTGACCGGCGTGGGCGAGAAAAAGCTGGTCTCCTACGGCGACGAAATCGTCGCCATCATCATGGAAATGAGCTAAGGCGTATTCCACCAGCGACTGGCGCTATCTGCTGCTGGCGTCGGGCGGGAACCTGATCGCCTTCATGCCGGCTGGCGCGCGCCCATCCAGGTCGCCCGGTGCCACAACTGCTCCAGCGGCCCCTGCGCGTGGCGCCTGAGCCACCAGGCACAGAAGGCGCACTGCAGCGCCGCCAGCACGGCGCCGATCAGGAGGCACACGGTGGCGCCGGTGATCTTGTACAGGCCCAGGCCGAAGCCGTAGTAAAAAAAGGCGCCCACGATCGACTGCGTGAAGTAGCTGGTCAAGCTCATTCGCCCCAATGGCGAGAGCAAGCGCAACGCGCGCGTCATCGCACCGCCCTGGTACAGCATCACGAAGCACGACACCAGCACCAGCATGAAGGCACAATTGGACCACGAGGCGACGATGATGCCGAGCGGGCGGCGCACGGCGGCGCTGGCGACCCAGTCGGGCAGCAGCATGCGGATGACGTACAGCGGCAGGAACAGCACGGTGGCAGCAAGCAGCGTGCGGCGCCAGAAGCCCATCGCGCGCGCGCTGGCTTCGAACAGGCCGCGCCGCCCGGCCAGCATCCCGAGCATGAACAGCGACAGGATCTGGAAGACGCGGCCGTTTTCCCAGCTCCAGTGAAGCACCGCCAGCTTGCCGTTGGTCAGGTTGCCGGCCCAGACGCGCAGGAGCGAGTCGCCGGTCAGGTAGTCGTTGATGCGGCCGAAATACTGCCACGAGACCGGGTCGCCCATCTTCACGTCCGGGTGGCGCATGGCGTCGACCAGCATCAGCCATTCGTAGGGCTGCAGCATGAGGATGACGGCCAGCGCCAGCAAGGCGCCATCGCGCAGGCGTGCCACCGGCAGCAGGCCCAGGCCGATCACGGCGTAGATGGTGAGGATGTCGCCGTGGAAGAACATCGAATTGAGCATGCCGAAGCAGAACAGGATCAGCAGGCGCCAGGCGTAGCGGGCGCGAAAATCCTCGCCGCGCTCCTTGCGCGCCTGCGACTGCAGATGAAAGGTCAGGCCGAACAGCAGTGCGAAGATGGCGTACGACTTGCCGCCGAAAAGGAAGAAGGCGACCTCCCAGACCACTTTGTCGAGGGCGGCCAGCCAGGCGGGCGAATCGGTCACCACGTAGTACAGGTCGAAGTGCTCGATGTTATGGAGCAGCATGATCGAGACGATGGCAAAGCCACGCAGTGCGTCGACCGCGTCCAGGCGGGGTGCTTGTGAACCCATCGTATTGACTCCTCGTGAAGAAGCGTACCAAGAAGCCGTATTCTAATTGGAAACGCTACCACCACAGAGAAAAATACGTGGCGATGCAGCCTGCATGGCCGCATCGCCAGCATCGGGTTTATTTTTTGGTGAACACCAGGTCCCAGACGCCGTGACCGAGCTTGATGCCGCGGTTTTCGAACTTGGTCAGGGGACGGTAAGCCGGCTGCGGCGCGTAGCCCTCGGCCGTGTTTTGCAGCAGCGGTTCGGCGCCCAGCACGTCGAGCATCTGGACCGCGTAGTCTTCCCAGTCGGTGGCGCAGTGCAGATAGCCGCCGGGCGCCAGGCGCTCGGCCAGCAGCTTGACGAACGGCGGCTGCAGCAGGCGGCGCTTGTTGTGGCGCGCCTTGTGCCACGGGTCCGGGAAGAACACGTGCACGCCGGCGAGCGAACCGGCCGGGATCATCTGGTTGAGCACTTCGACCGCGTCGTGCTGGATCAGGCGCAGGTTGGTCAGCCCCTGTTCGCCGATCTGCTTGAGCAGGCTGCCCACGCCGGGCGTGTGCACTTCGACGCCGATGAAGTCCTTCTCGGGCATGCCCTTGGCGATGTGCGAAGTGGTGTCGCCCATGCCGAAGCCGATTTCGAGGATCACCGGGGCACGGCGGCCGAAAGCCTGTTCGAAGTCGAGCGGCGTTTTCGCGTATTCGACCAGGAACTTCGGTCCCAGTTCTTCGAGCGCGCGCGCCTGGGCGATCGACAGGCGCCCGGCGCGCGTGACGAAGCTGCGGATGCGATGTTCGGTCGGGTCGTACAACATCGGACGGTTCGGGGTATCTGCGGACATGGACATGGATGAAGGTAAAAAAGGCAGGACGACATTATATCGTAACGCCGTCCCCTGCCGACGGCGGGCGTCGGCAGGGGCAGCGGCGCGTTACAGCGACCTGTCGGATTTGCCGCTCAGGTGCTCCATGCGCGAGATGCCGGCCGACAGGTAGCGCTCCAGCACGCGCGAGCCGCCATAGGCCGCGATGGTGATGCAGCCCGGCTGCAGCAGGAGCGGGAGTTCCTGCCAGGCGCACAGCGAGTAGGTGACCAGCCCGGCCACCAGGGAGACCAGGATATCCTTGGCGATTTCGAGCGGCAGCGATTTGATCACCACGTTCGGGCTGGCGATCTTTTGCAAGGTGCCGGCCGCGCCGCCGACGAGCGACAGGGTGACGGCGACAGCCACGCCATCGAGCGGGATGCTCGACAGGTCGCTGGCGAAGCTGGTGGCGGCCGATGCGCTGGCGTCCCACGAGGCGAGCAGCCAGGTGGGGGCAAGCCGTTGTTTCAGGTTGATAAGGGTGCGCATGGGACCTCCTTGAAGCGCTGGTGGGGATGGGGAGCGTCAGTGCCATCCGGGCGCCGGCGTTCCAGTACATGGGTGAGCGACAGGCCTGCGGCGCGTCGGACAAGGCGCGGACGTGACTGTCCCGGTGCGGCGGAAAAGCCGCCGGCAGTATTGGTGGTGCTCATAGGTGCCTCAGGTCAGTTCAGGTCAGGTCAACTCGACGATCCGCTTGCGGGGCAAGAGGGCATTTCAGCGCGTGCAGCGCGCAGATGGCATGAAAGGTGGCGATTTTGCAGTCCGCCTGCCCATTGAGGATACGGCTGACGGTCGGCTGGGTGGTGCCCAGCGCTGTCGCGATTCGCATCTCAGTCCACCCGGTTGCGTCTTTAATTTCCCGTAACAGGGTGGAGATTTCTTTGTCCATGCACACAGTCTATACATGCTCGGATAGATTTTCAACAAGAGTACGCTACGGTTTTGAAAATATCTATTCGTACGTGTATAATTGGCTGCATGACTATTTCAGACCGCCTCACACACGCGATGGAAGAAGCCGGTTTCCAGTCGCAGAGCGCCTTGTCGCGCGCCTCCGGCGTACCGCAGCCGACCATCAACCGCATCCTCAACCGCAGCGGCACGCGCGGGCCCGAGGCGACGACGCTGGCGGCGCTGGCGGCGGCCTGCAAGGTCGCCTTCGAGTGGCTGCACGAAGGCACGGGGCCAATGGCACGCCGTGGCGCCGGCGCGGGCGGCATGAGCGGGGAGATGGAGCCGGTCATCGTGGCCGAAGACGGCGATCCGCGCTTCGTGCAGATCAAAATGGTGACCTTGCGCCTGTCGGCCGGCATCAGCGGTTTTCAGACCGAGCCGGGGCACGATACCGGCGTTACCCTGCCGCTCGACGCGGCCTGGGTGGGACGCAACAATTTTATCCCGGAGCGGCTGGTGGCCACGCGCGTGAAGGGCCAGAGCATGGAGCCGACCTTGTACGAGGGCGATATCATCGTGATCAACACGGCCGACAACCGGCCGGCCGATGGCGTGGTGTTTGCCGTCAATTACGAGGGCGAGGCGGTGGTCAAGCGGCTCTCGCGCGATGCGGGGGAATGGTGGCTCGAATCCGACAATTCCGACAAGCGCAAATATCACCGCAAGGTGTGCCGGGGCAGCGACTGCATCATCGTGGGGCGCGTGGTGCGCAAGGAGAGTGACCGGATCTGATCCCGTCACAGGCGCCACCATGCTGAAAGAGACGAGCAATTCATGACACCTGGAGAAAAAACCATGTCCGGCGCTGGCAGCCGGGCACCTGAAACCCTGCCGATGGCACAGCCTGTGCATCGCCTGGGGGCCGACTGCGGACGTCAGCCGCTCGCCCCTGATACAGACGAGCCGGGGGTGCGATGAAGTCGGCCTGCATCACCGTGGGCGGCTCTGCGCTGGCGATCGTGCTGGTTGATTCGGCCGACACGCTGCCCGAGCGCGGCCCGGCCCTGCTGGCGCGGCTGCAGCCGCATTTTCCGGCCTTGCCGATCATGCTGGTCTCGATCGAGGACAATGGCTTTCGCGCCTTCGCGACCTTCCAGACCAGCGAGCTGCTTGCGCTCGTGCAGCTCGAACACGTGGCGTTTGTCGATATCGACATCGATGCGGCACGCCCTGATGCGGGTCAATTGCCGTTTTAGTTCGCCTGGAATGTGCTGCCCGGCCGGTCCGCATTGCACCGTGATGCGATCACGCATGATGCGTGTATGCATATTTGCTGTCCGGCAGCGTCGTCCGGGCAAATGCCTCGCGCCAGACGAACGGTCGACCATCGACGCGATACGCGCCAGTTGACGTCGCGGTATCGCTAGCGGTACGGCGGGCAGGTGAGGGACTTCCCGGAACAAAAGGCGAAAGCCAGAGAGCGGCCCTACCTGCGGCGCGGCAAGATTGTTGACCCGGCGAGCGATTTTGTGGAGCGCGGCCTGGTTTGTGGAGCGGTCCACACAGGCATTTTCATTGGAGCGGGTGAAGGGAATCGAACCCTCGTCGTAAGCTTGGGAAGCTGTCTAACGAACCTAGCAACCATGCGGGTTTCAAGCATATTGGTTGTCCCCAAAAGCAACAGATCCGATATTTTTTCACGCAGCATTTATGCTGGTAATCCCGTGCTTTGGGGAGCAAGTTTAGCAGAACTTATCCTGTGCCTATCCATTGGGAACCGTTTGCCACAGACACCTGTGACAGACGAGCTACTCGGGCACATCACACACTTCGTCCTGCCAAGCAAAACAGCAGAGGTAAAAATATCGCAATCGAGCGGGGGGCAATCGGCACGGCATTGAGGCGCTTTCGCGCCGAAATGCCGGTATGGCCGACGATTTTGCCCGGAGGGAAAATCGCCCCCCGATGCTTTAGCTAACAGTGCATGCAGCTCGTTAGGGGTAGTGCCAAGACACCACTAGAAGAATTCGGGCGCTCTCCAGAGCGCCGTGTCGTAACATTTGACATTGGCCAAGGCTACCAGGGACTGAGTCTCCGGCGTTTGTCGAGCGGCGTGTGACTAGCCTTCTACTTGGTCTTGCCGGACAGTTGCGGTGCTCGCAACCGGGATTGTCGAAGTCACAGCGGCATACATGCCCAAGGAATTTTCGTCAGTTCTCACGTTAATTCGGTGAGTCAATTCGCCTAGTCTTACCTTTTTCCTCGATGCTTAACAACGCTTCTTCCTGCGAACAGCGCAAGCTTGTTAGGTTAAAAATATCTTCGGTGAACTGTTGTTGAATTTCGGCTGCGGGATAGAGCTGGCCATCAATCTCTTCATCCAGCGAACCCCGTTGTTGCCAGCGCGCAAATTCAATCTTCTTCCGAAAAACCGCTTTCGCTGCGTCCCGTTCCCAAAACGGGGAGTTGGAACTTTCCGGGCTGGGCGGGCTGGTGTGGCCGCTGAAGAAGTCGTCAATTCCAGTAACCAACCAAAACGCGAATTCCGGCCATGCTTGGGCTAGCGCTTCGATCATGTCCGGGTTTGGGCGCTGCCTTGCGTAGTAGAAGCTCTTCCAGCTTTCAGCTTGTATGCCGGTGAGCGCCTCCAGTTGCGCAAACTTCCCACGTTTGTCGGTTTGCGAGTCAATCAACAACTTCATTCTTCCCGCCAACTTCGACTTGCTCATTTCCATCGTGCGTCCTTTCGCGTCTCGGTAGGATGCAATTGTACTCATTGCGTGTAGATCACACACTAAATAGTTGACCATGCAAAATATTGGTGATAATCTCCAGCCATTCATTGTGCAATACACACAGAACGGGTTGAAATGCAGTCCAAGCCTTTATCAAAGCAGCGTCATGAGAAATGCGCTGTAAGCGTTTGCGCCGAACGCACCGCCAGCGCTACGTCGCTGTCGGGGCGGGTCGGCGCTGGCGCCTCGAAACCCAGGTTAGTGCCGCGAAAGCCGTACGATTCGGCGCCAGAAGATGCCCCCATTAATAACATGGGGGAAAACTTAGAAGGCGCCGGAATTGACGTTGATGCTGACGTATGGGCAAGTGCTTCCGATGAAGACCTAGGCGAAGTATCGCTTGTCATAACTGACTCGGGAAAAATCAAGACGGTAATGGTTCGTAAGCCGTCGGCGTCACAAGCCTGCATCATTGACTGGATCAACTTCACCGTCCTTGAAGATACGTTCTTCAAAACGGCCCGCCAAACCCTTGTTACAGATGATCAAATCATCGAGGAGGCAAGTCGTCAGTTCGAGAAGATTTTCGGCTTCGGCATTACGGAAAAGCGTGACCGTGGAATGAACTTCTACCGGGAATCCTGGGTACTTGGCGATGGTATGGGCTTCGTCTGCTTCGGAGGCCAACGTTCCACAATGCTCGTCACCCTGTCCGGACAAGGGTGTCAAAACGCTGTTGGCGGCTGGGAACAGCGCCTGTTCGATTTTCTGACCAAGGTCGCTATGCGCCCATCAATTTCGCGCATTGATTTGGCCCACGATGATATCGACGGTAATTACCTCTCCGTAGACTGGGCCTATGACCAGTACGAGCAGAGCGGATATACCCATAAGGCGGGTGGCCGCCCACCCAACATTGAGCGGATTGGCAACTGGACAAGGCCGACTGGAAAAGGCCGAACCTTAACCATCGGTTTGCGTTCGTCAAGCAAGTTCTGCCGCTTCTACGAAAAAGGACGGAAAGAGGGTGATAGGGCGAGTCCCTGGTGCCGCTGCGAAGTCGAGTTCAAAAATACGAACACGGTCATCGCGTTTGAGGTGCTCCTAAACCCCACTGACTTTTTTGCCTCCGCGTACCCGTGCTTCGCGCATTTCGTTCATGTTGACACGCCTAAACGCATGGCGGTCAAAGTGAAGACGGCCCAGATTACAGTCGACGCATGCATCGAGGTCACCAAGCATCAGTTCGGCAAATACATTCGCGTTTTCCGAGAACTGTGGGGCGACAAGGAAGCGCTCGATCTCATCTGCAACGAGGCAGAGGATTATTGGCCAAAGCGCATGAAGCCGTTGACAAGCAACGCTACCTCCGGTCCCACGCCTGTACATAAACAGGCTCCTGCACGCGTCCCTTCATTTTTGCAATTTATTACTGCCGTCCCATCCTTCGGCCTCAATGGGGAAAACGGTTTTGCGTAGGCCACTTCCACTTATACAGAAAAGACATACATGAAATTTACTTCCACGATCAAAGTCACTGGCATGAAGTTCTCCAAAGGGACGATGGACAACGGCCAAGCCTTCGACAGCACCAAAGTTTTTGTTGAGACTGAACTCGACGCGAGCAAGGATACCGCGATGGGAACTGCATGCGCCGAATATGGCCTTGGCAAGGCTGATGAGTACCAGAAGTACAAGCATCTGGCCGGTTCCTTTCCTTTCATGGCGGTCGCTGAAATGGAAATTGTCACGAACGGCAAGACGCAGAAGACTGTCATTCATTCCCTCAAACCGGTCGATGCCACCCGCACGGCCGTTGCTGGTGCCAAGCATGTCCCCGGCTAAACCAGATGTGAAATTCATTGTTCAGGATAAGGAGTCAGCGCTGTTTCTTATGCCCGAAGAAGGAGACGTCGGTTTCACTCCCTGGGCACATGAAGCAGGCCGCTTCGATGGATATGCGGAGGCCAGCGACACCGCCGTTCTCAACTGCCATGAGGGGTACTTTGTAACGCCGGTTTTGCAGTAAGCGAGCCTGTTCAGTGAGCGCAAGCAATGTGCTTGCGTTCATTCTTACCGGTAACTCGACGACAGAGATTTTGGCGCTTTTAACAGCAACAGGAGATTGAAATGACAGATTCAAATTCAGTGATGAAAACAACCGAAACGGTTCACGCCAATGCGGGCAAGGCGATAAGCGTAACGATACGGGGGCGAATCGAAAGCAGTCGAATGCATGAGGGAACTCGTTACACGCGTATTTTGACGCCGTCTGTCGATGTGTATTCGCACCCACAGCTGGTGGAAATTCGGAGCTCTCGTGTCATTGGTGAGACCGACGATGAAGTCGTGTGTGACTGCACGCTAACGGGCCACAAGCGAACTTCCTATGAATTTAAAAGCAAGCGCAGTCGCAAGATCATCAAAGTGATTTCAATTGAACATGCACTCACCTTTCCAGATGTAGCCTGACTAGCGAAAGTAGGTAATGAAGATACTTGGCCCCTGGCTAACCTTGGACGGGGCATCAGCCCTGCGCAAACACGAAAGGAAGATGAAGTAATGGGACAAGCGAAGAACAGGGGAACGCGGGAGCAACGCGAGGCTGAAGCGTTAGAGCGCGAAGCTAGTGCCCCAGCAGTTGATTTACCACTGCAGTTGAATTGCCAAAAATGTGGGCAGTCAATGCCGGTGAAGTGGAAAAGCGTGTCACGACAACATTCAGCATACCGGGGCACGTCGACTTGCTCCGCTTGTAAAGCGTACGCTGTTCACATGGTGGGAGACCCTAAATTTCTGGAGCAGTACAGCACTGGCCCAGCATCGCTACATGCTGAGCAAGTTGATCTTTTTGGGAAGACCGCAGACGGGGACATTGTGCATGTCTATTCCTCGGACCATGGCAGCGGCACACACCACTGATGTTTTTGACTAACGAAAATTTGTGCGCGCTCACGGGACGCAAGACAAAATCCAAACAAATCGAAGCCTTGCTACGCATGAGGCTGCCGTTCTGGGTAAACGCCGTCGGCAGACCCGTTGTTACCATTGCGGCGGTCGAGGGTCGCAATAGCGCGGTACCAGAGAAAGCCTGGGTGATGCCGAGGGTAAATCGTGGGACGTAAGCCAACTGTGAATTTGAACCTGCCGCCGCACATGCGACCACGATCGCGCCGCGGCGGAAAGGTCTTTTACTATCTGCGTACCAGCGGTACACCACGCAAGGAAATTCCGTTGGGCAGTGACTTTATCATCGCACTGCGCAAGTATGCAGATCTGATGGAAGCTGACACGGCAATTCGCGCTACAACGTTCGCTGACCTTGAAGAGAAGTACGCGACAACTGCCCTGCCCAAGCTGGCGACGAGCACCGCGCGCATGTATCGTTCGGACATTAAGCATCTCTTGGCCGCGTTCAGTGAAGCACCATTGGCGCAGATTAAGCCCATGCATATCAAGTTGTTCCTCGATGATCACGACGACAAGCCAACCACAGCGAATCGATGTAAGCGCCTGTTCTCAACGATGTGGAACCATGCTCGTGGCTGGGGTTATACCGATCTGCCAAATCCGTGCGAAGGCATCAAGGGGCATTCTTTGGAGAAGCGCACGACTTACATTACAGACGCTATCTTCAACGCGGTCTATGAGCACGCTAGCGCCTCGCTACGCGATGCGATGGACTTGGCCTACCTAACCGGGCAACGACCTGCCGACGCGTTGCGTATGACCGCGCACGACCTTGTGGATGGGCATTTGATCGTCACCCAGGCCAAAACCCAACAACCTTTGAGAATTATCGTCGGAGGTGCGCTGGCCGAGCTACTCGAGCGCATCCATACTCGCAAGGGCATGCGGACCATTGTCACCGCCGCCCTCCTGACGAACATGAACGGGAAGCGCCTTACCGCCCCCGTACTGCGCAACCAGTTTGAAGCGGCCCGCGAGGCAGCAGCCCTCGCCTATCCGACCATGGCTGAGAGCATCAGAAATTTCCGTTTCTACGACCTGCGTGCAAAGGCTGCAGACGATACGAGTGACATGCGTGGTGACCAGGCCGCGAGCGATCTGCTGGGGCATGACAGCATCAGAACTACCCAACGCCACTACCTTAGACGAGGCAAGATCGTAGGTTCAACAAGATGATTTGGGGAGCACTTCGATATTTGGGGAGCAAAGAACACAGCAAAATCATGCTAACTTGTTGATTTAACTGGAGCGGGTGAAGGGAATCGAACCCTCGTCGTAAGCTTGGGAAGCTTCTGCTCTACCATTGAGCTACACCCGCGTGCAGCCGTATTCTACGCCGCTTTCAGGCGGTTTGACAAATTTTCAAGCCGGCCCTTCCGAGGGAAGCGGCTGGCGCAGCCATGGTCACGGAACTGCAAAATGACAGCGGGGTACGCCAATTGTCTTGTTGGTGCGGCTGGCGGGGATCGAACCCACAACCCTTGGCTTCGGAGGCCAATACTCTATCCATTGAGCTACAGCCGCATTCCTGGTCCGATTCGGACGCTTGAACGACCTGAACGGTCGCAGGCATTATAAGCTCCCCGCCGCCCCGCACCCAAGGGTTTTCGATCCATTCGCCGTCTTGCCCCCCGATCCCCGCCACGCCAGGCCCGTCCAGCCCGGCGCCGGACGGTTTTCGAACCTTGCAAAGCGTCACCGCAAGGTCCCGTGGAAGCCTGCGACTTTGTCGCGCCACAAACTCAAGCCGATCACATGCATAGACAATGGGCCGCCGGGCTGCCGTCCGGGCCTTGCGAAGGAGCGCGAAATGAACAGACGCTTTGCAACTTTCCTCGACATGTCGCTGTGGATCAGTGCCCTGATGACGCTCCTGTACCACGTGCGCTTCCTCATGTTCGTCGACTACGATGCCGTGCAGGCGCGCGCGCTGGTCGACCAGGTATTCTATTTCCTCAGCGGACTGGGCCACGAATCGTTTGCCGTGTTTTTCGTCGTCAACGGCATCTTTGCCGGCCTGTTCTTGCGCTACACGCCGGCGCTACAGGGTGACCGCGCGCTGCTGGTGCGCTGGTGGCGCTCGCACCTGGCGCTGTTGCCGGTGCTGGCCCTGGGTGGCCTGCTCGACCTGGCCGGCGCGCATTTTCTCAACGGTTCGGGCCTGTACTCCGACTTTCCGGCCTTTAGCACCGTCACCCTAAGCTGGAGTGCCTTTTACGGCAACCTGTTCATGCTGCAACCCGCACTGGCGCCGACCTTCGGCAGCAACGGCATGCTGTATCTGTACGCCTACCTGTGGTGGTCCTGCTGCCTGCTGGTGCTGCTGCGGCGCGCGTGGCGCCGCCATACGCCATGGAACCTGGCGGCGGGCGCTGCGCTGCTGCTGGCCCTGGCGGTGTGGATGCCGCCGACTTTCTGGCCCTGGCTGACGGTCTGGCTGCTGGGCGTGGCCGTCGGCCTGCGCGGACCGTGGCCGCGTCCCCTGCTCCATCCGCTGGCGGCCTGGGCCTTGCTGGCGGCGGTCATCGTGTTTTCGCGCCTGGCCGGGGCCCGCACCGACCTGCTGCCGGCGCCGTGGGGGCAACTGTTGATGCTGTGGAAGTACGTGCTCGTCGGTATTGGATTTGCCGCCGTCGCCGCCGTGCTCTACCGCGGCCCGGTGTCCACGGCGGCGCGCGGGCCGGCCCCCTCCTTTTTCGGCAGGCTGAACCGCCATCTGGCAGACAGCGCCAGCGTGGCTTTCCTGTTTCATTTTCCCTTGATGATGCTGCTCACCGCGATCGGCGCCGACCTGTTCGGGCACCGCCTGATGCAGCAGCCGGGACTACTGTGCTATGCGCTGGTGGGCGCCATCGTCACGGCATGTTATGCGGCAAGCCATGCGCTGGTGCGCTGCATCGGCACCCGCGCCGGCGGCTTGCGGGCGCTCGTGTAAGGCACGCTTGCCGACGCCGACGCCGACGCCGGCCTCATCAGGCAGGCGGCGCCGGCGCCGCCAGTTCGCGCGCCTGGCGAAAGCCATCGACCAGCACGCCGAAGGCTTGCGCCTTCATGTCCTCGCCCGGCACGCGCAGGATGTAGGACGGGTGGTAGACCACCACCACCCAGCGCCCCTCGTGCATGAAGGGCTTGCCCAGCGCCTCCTTGAGCGTGGCGTGCGGATTGCCCGTGACCGCCTTGAGCGCGGTGGCGCCGAGGGCGACGACGACCTCGGGCTGGACCTGTTCGAGCTCGCTGCTGAGCCAGTAGTTGCAAGCGTCGACCTCGCGCTGGGCCGGAGTCTTGTGCATGCGCCGCTTGCCGCGCGGTTCCCACTTGAAGTGTTTGACGGCATTGGTGAGGTAGATCGTGCGCCGGTCCAGCTCGGCCTTGGCCATGGCGCGGTCGAGCAGTTGCCCGGCGGGGCCGACAAAGGGCAGCCCGGCCAGGTCTTCCTGGTCGCCCGGCTGTTCGCCCACCAGCATGATGCGCGCCTCGACCGGGCCGATGCCGCCGACCGCCTGGGTCGCGTTTTGCCACAGTTCGCAGCGCCGGCACTGGTCCAGCGTGCTGGGCGCGTCGCGCTGCGGCTGCGCCTTGTCGGCGGAAATGGGGATGACGGTGCCGCCGCGCTGCCCCACGCTGTGGGTCTGCCCCACCTTGCGCGCGCCGGCCGCCGCCTGCGACACCATCTCGGGCACCACCGCGCCTTCGGGCAGGTTCTTCCAGAAGCGCGTGGGAATGTGCCCGTGCATCAGGTCGGCGTTCAGGCGCGCCGGGTTGAAAATGCTGCGGTAATACGTGAGCCACAGGGCTTCGCCGGCGTCGTCGATGTCTTCCGGTCCGCGCATCAGCGGGCCCGTGCTGTGCAGGGTGGCGCCGTCCCACAGCACGCTGGCCTCGGGCGTGGCGATCATCCACGTGACCTTGCCCATGCGGCTGGCGAAGTGGCGCGCCACCTGCGGCAGCACGTCGTGGGCCGGCTCGAACCAGGCCACGAAACGGGGCGGGCCGGCCTCTTCGCGGCGCTCGCGGAAACGGATGTATGCGTGCATGTCATGCTCCTCGCGGTGCACCGCCTTGACCATGGCGTGCAGGCGGGCGCCATCTTCGTCGGCGGCCGAGAGCACGTCTTTTTCGCCCTGCTGCCAGCGCCACAGCACCAGGTACAGAAATGCCCAGCGGTTCGGCACGCGGCAGCAGGCCGCGCTTTGCAGCATCTCCATCAGCTGGCGCGAAATGCGCATGGTGGACTTGCTGTCGGGTTGGACCGCGTTTGCGGCCTGCGGTTCCTCGCCCTGCGAAAACAAGTCGCCATCGTCCTTGTGCGAAATCCATTGCACCGCGTGGGGCGGCACCTTGTGCGCCAGCAGGTCGCGCGCGGCGTGGCGCCACTGCTCGAAGGAGTGGACCACTACCGGACGCCCGGCCGCAGCCGACGCGGCCGCGCTTACGCCGCCTGCAATTCCGCCCATAAATCCAGCTGCCGTGGTGAATGTTCGGCCATCGAGCGGCGCAGTACCTCGGACGCGGTGGTGTCCGACGCCGGCCGGTAGTCGGCGGTGACGATGAAGGGGGCGATCTTTTTCATGCTGCAGCGCAGGCGCGTCAGGTCGGCGTAGCGGATGCGGCGCAGGCGGCGCAGCTCCACCAGGCGCTTGGCGTTGCGCAGGCCGATGCCGGGCACGCGCGCGATCATCGATTCCTCGGCCATGTTCAAGTCCATCGGGAAATGCTCGCGGTGCGCCAGCGCCCAGGCCAGCTTGGGATCGATATCGAGCGCCAGGTTGCCGGCCGCCGGCAGCAGTTCGGCCGCGTTGAAGCCGTAGCTGCGCATGAGGAAATCGGCCTGGTACAGCCGGTGCTCGCGCTGCAGGGGCGGGGGCGCCGCCGGCACCGAGTCCGGGCTTTGCGGAATCGGGCTGAAGGCCGAATAGTAGACGCGCTTGAGCTTGTAGCTGCCGTACAGGGTTTCGGCCGTAGTGAGGATGGTCTGGTCGTCGCTGGCGTCGGCGCCGACGATCATCTGCGTGCTCTGCCCGGCCGGCGCGAACTTGGGCGCGCGCGGCTCCTCGGCTTTTTCGTCGAGCTTGCGGCGGATCGACCCCATCGCCATCTTGATGGTATGCACGCTTTTCTCGGGCGCCAGGCGCGTGATGCTGCCCTCGGTCGGCAGCTCGATGTTGACGCTGAGCCGGTCGGCATACTTGCCGGCGGCGGCGATCAGGGCGGCATCGGCGTCGGGAATGGTCTTGAGGTGGATGTAGCCGCGGAAATTATGGACTTCGCGCAACTGGCGCGCGATGGCGACCAGTTGCTCCATGGTGTAGTCGGCCGACTGGATGATGCCGGAACTGAGGAACAGGCCATCGATATAGTTGCGCAGGTAAAAGTCGACAGTGAGCTTGACCACTTCATCGACCGAAAAACGCGCGCGCGGCACGTTGGAGGTGCGCCGGTTGACACAATACTGGCAGTCGTAGACGCAGAAATTGGTCAGCAGGATCTTGAGCAGGGACACGCAACGCCCGTCCGGCGTGTAGCTGTGGCAGATGCCCATGCCGTTGGTGGCGCCGATGCCATCCTTGCCCTCCGAGGAGCGCTTGGGCGCCCCGCTGCTGGCGCAGGATGCGTCGTATTTGGCCGCGTCCGCGAGGATTTCCAGCTTGTCGGTCAGTTCCATGGAATAGGTACTCAACTGTATGTATATACAGTATGGTACACCATTCGCATGGATGGGTGCACGCGCTACGCGCACCCGTGCAGGAAAGTTACGCCTGCTTGCGGCGCCGTGCGATGCCGCCCACCAGCGCCAGGCCGGCCAGCATCAGCGCGTAGCTGTGCGGTTCCGGCACCGCCGTGGTGTACACGGTCAGGCGCAGGCTGTCTTTGAGCCAGATGTCCGCCGTCGAGGGCGCTGTATAGTACGAGTTCCCGTCCCTCCAGGTGGACGGCTTGCTGAAGCCATAGGTGTAGCCATCGAGCTGAAGCGCTAGCAGGCCCGTATGGTCGAGCGGGCCGCTGCTCAAGGTAAAGCTGCCGGTGCCGTTCAAGTCGGCCAGGGCGTGGGAGCGCGTTGGCATGCCGCTACCGTCCGGCAAGTGGGCGCCGATCGACAGGGCGGCGCGGGTGGCGGCTACGCCGGCAGTACCATTCATTCCTTCCGGCACCGCCGTCACCGTGCGGTTTCCGCCGAATTCGCCCGACAGCGAATAGCCGGTGATCTTGTAGCCCGGACGGGTGTTCAACTGGAACAGCCCGGAGTACGTGTTGTGGTCGAAGCCGTAAGAGTAGTTTTCGAGAGGCAGCTGATCGGCGGCGTTGGGCAGGGCAAAGATGGCGACACCGTCAATATCCGATATCAAGGTCTCGGCACGGCCGGAGGCGGCGGTATCGAAGGTTAAGCCGGTGGCGTCGATGTGCACGGGAGCGGCGGCGTGGGCGGGTGCCCAGGCGAACAAGGTGGCCAGTACGGCGGCGGCAAACAGTGGCGGGCGCATGGTCATGTTCATCCTTTCAAAGAAAAATCAGCCTGGGCGCCGCTGCGCGCCAGCCGGCGGCGGCGCCGCAAGGTGCCGCCGATCAGCGCCAGTCCCGCCAGGGTCAGGGCGTAGGTGTGCGGCTCGGGGACGGCTTGGGTATAGACGGTCAACAACAGCGGGCGGCTGAGCTCGATTTTGGCATAGGACGGATCCATTCCCCTGAACCCATAATCGAGGTACCACCATTCAGCGTGCGAGGCTTCGGCGTAGGCACTGCCTTCGACGTACAAGTTCAGTGGGCCTGCATAGTCCAGCGGGCCGCTATCGAGCGTGAAGCCCTCCGTGCCGTTCAGACTGACCGCCTCATGGGAGAGGGGCGCGACCACGCCGCCCGTGGCCGGCAGGTCGGCGCGAATCGCCACACCGGCTCTGGCGTGTGCAGCGCCCCAGTTCAGGGGCATGATGTTCTGGTTCGACCCGGTGGGGAATTGTCCAACGTAGTGCTGGCCGGAAAACGTACCCATGAGCGAGTAGCCGGTGATCTTGTAGCCGGCACGCACGTTGAGCTGGAACACCCCCTGGTACAAATTGTCGTACGGCCCGTTCCCGCTCGGGTTCTGCGCGTCATACTTGAGTATGTCACGCGCGCCGATCAGGGAGAACGTGGCCGCCCCATTGGCGTCGGCGATCAACGCATCGGCCCGTCCCGGCGAGGCGGAATCGAAGGAGAATGCGGTCGTTTCGATGTGGGTCGCGGCGCTCGCGTGGAGCGGCGCGAAGGCCAGCAGTGCGGCCAGCGCGAGGGTACCGCGGGCAAAGCGGCAAGGAAGGATGGACATGATGATTCCCGAGAGTTAACGTTCCCTTAATATTACTGGAAAATAATGTGGAATCGATAACAACGTTACAATTTCGTTAGCAGGGAATGCACACCACGTCCTGCCGGCCGGGGCCGGATGATCGCAACTCGCGCACGAGCGCGAAGGCCAGACGCGCAATCAGGCCCGCTTGGCCTGCGGCATGGCCTGGCAAGCGGCCAGCTGGACTTCCTGCTCGCGCAGCACTTCCAGGAAGCTGGCCAGCGAAATCGGATGGTGGAACAGGTAACCCTGCATGGTCAGGCAGCCGTTCGACTTGAGGTAGCGCGCCTGCACCTCGGTTTCCACCCCTTCGGCGATCAGGTGCAGGCCCAGGCCGCGCGCGATCGAAATGATCGCCAGGATGACCGGATAGTGCCCCTGCTCGTCGTGGATTTCCTTCACAAACGACTGGTCGATCTTGATCGTGTGGATCGGGAAGCGGTGCAGGTAGGACAGGGACGAATAACCGGTGCCGAAATCGTCGATCGCCACCGACACGCCCAGCTGGCACAGTTTGTTGAGCTGCTCGATCGCGTACTGCGGATTGCGGATGCAGATGTTTTCGGTGATTTCGACTTCGATCTGCGCCGGCGAAATCCCGTAGCGCAGCAGCGCGCCGCGCATCTTCTCGAAAAAGTCGCCGCGGTCGAGGTATTGCGGCGACAAATTCAATGAAAGACGAATCGACTCGCCGCCGTTCTCGTTCCAGACCAGCATGTCGCGGCACAGGGCGCCCAGCATCCAGTCCGAAATCGGCAGCATCAGGCCATTGTCTTCGGCGAACGGCAGGAACTCGTTGGCGGTCAACAGGCCCCGCTGCGGATGGTTCCAGCGCATCAGCCCTTCGGCGCCGATAATGCGCCCGGTGATCACGTCGATCTGCGGCTGGTAGTACATTTCCAGCTCGTTCTGCTCGAGCGCCTTGCGCAGGCTCTGTTCGAGCGCGATCTTCTGGTGCGACACGTCGAGCATCGAGTTGTGATAAAAACTCTGGCCGTTCTTGCCCAGCGCCTTGACCTGGTACATGGCGATGTCGGCATGGCGCAGCAATTCGTCGATCGACTCGCCGTCGCCCGGATAAATGGCGATGCCGATGCTGGCCGAGATGTGCACCTGGTGCCCATCGAGGTCGAACGGCAGGTGCAGGCAGGCCAGGAATTTTTCGGCGATGGCTTTTGCTTCGGCCCGTCCGGCCAGTTCCGGCAGCACGATGGTAAATTCGTCGCCGCCCTGGCGCGCCAGGGTGTCGCCCTCGCGCAGGCATTGCTTCAGGCGCAGCGCGACCTGCTGCAGCAGCTCGTCGCCCTTGACGTGGCCGAGCGTGTCGTTGACCAGCTTGAAGCGATCGAGGTCGATGAACATCACCGCCAGCTCGGTCAACTTGCGCTTGGCCTGGATGATGGCAAGGCCGAGGCGGTCCTTGAACAGCATGCGGTTCGGCAGGTCGGTCAGGATGTCGTGGTAAGCCTGGTACGAGATCACTTCCTCGGCGCGCTTGCGGTCGGTGATGTCGCGCGCCACGCCGTAAGTGCCGTAGAACTCGAGCTTTCTGACGTCGTTGTCCGGCACATGCATGCCCATCGAATTGAGCGAGATGGTCATCAGGGTGGTGTTGAACTCGCGGTCCTGGCCGGCGCGCGGATGGCACTTCAGGCGCAGTTCGACGTTGCGCGAGGCGCGTTCGTCGACGCGGCGCTCGTTGAAGGCGTAGCGCGCGCGCTCGAGGTCTTCGTCGTGCACCAGGACCGTGTAGTGCTGGCCGATCAGGTCTTCACGCGCAAAGCCGAGCAACTGGAAGGCGCGGTCGTTGATGAAGGTGAAGCGCCCCTCGTGATTGAGGGTGTAGATGATGTCGGGCGAACTGTCGACCAGGTAGCGGTACAGCTTTTCGGAGTTTTCCAGCTGCGAGGCGATGCGCTCGTTGTCCATGGCCAGGCTGCGCTGCTGCAGCGCGTTGCCGACCGTCTTGAGCATCTCTTCGCGGCTGTAGGGCTTGCGCAGGTAATCGTAGGCGCCCCGCTTCAAGGCGCCGATGGCGGCCTCGATGCCGACGTCGCCGCTCATCACGATCACGTCGGCGTCGATCTCGCGCTCGTTGATGAAATCCATGATCTCATGGCCGCTCATGTCGGGCAGGCGCAGGTCGAGCAGGACCAGGTCGAAGCGCCGGTTTGTCAGCTGCGCCAGCGCCTCGGCGCCGCTCCTGGCGGTCACCAGTTCGAAGCCGCGGTCGCGCAACAGCTCGTGCAGGGCCGACAGCAGGCGCGGCTCGTCGTCGATCAGCAGGATGCGCGGCTGCGCCTGGGCATCGGGTTCGCCCAAAGAGGCGGCATCGGACTGCGACAGCGCGCTGGCGGGATGGTCGTTCATTGGAGCCTTAAACGCAATCCATCGTCCGCATCGGCCACGCGCATTTGCCCGGCTGGTGCGGGAAACAGTGGTGCCAGGGCGCGCCTGGGCCGCTTGCGAAGATGGTTGTCCGAATGCTGCATGGTGTCGAAAACTGCCGCCAAATGGTCATGGTTGGAGGTGGCGCGCAACGCGATGCGGCCACGACGAAAAAATCACACACCTGTCGCGCGCAAAGTTTGGGCAGCGTGTCAGGTTTTAAAAACGGCTATCTTAGCATATATGCACGAATGTTGACCCGAGGAACGTTACTCAAGGCAAAACTTTTTATTCTCACGCGCGGCCGCGGCTCACGTTCGCAGGGCCGCCGGACGCCTGCGGTGGTACAGGCGCGAGGCGATCCACAAGCCGAGCGCGCACAGGGCGAAGCCGACCTGGCCCAAGGCCAGCCACAGCATCGAATGCGACAGGAACGGCGCGATCACGCCCGCCACCAGTGCGCCCAGCAGGGTGACGGCGAACGACTGGCACGACGCGACCGTGCCGCGGATGTGCGGGAACAGGTCGAGCGCGAGCAGGGTGGCGCCGGGAGCGATCAGCGACATGCCGAAGGTGTAGAAAAACATCGGCGCCACGCTCCACGGCAGCGCCGGTGTAAAGACGCTGTGATACAACAGATTGGCGCAAGCGGCCGTGAGCAGGAAGCCGAAACCGATGCCGATCTGGCGCGCGAAGGTCATTTTGCCGGCGATGCGGTTGGCCGTGAGCGCGCCCAAAAAGATCCCCGACACCGAGGGAATGAACAGCCATCCGAACTGGTCGGGCCCGAGGCCCAGGTGCAGCGGCAGCGCCACCGGCGCGGCCGAGATATACAAAAACAGGCCGGCGAAATTGCAGGCCACGATGCCGGCCTTCATGTGGAACAGGGGCGAACTGAAAATGGCGCTGTAGTTCTGCCACAGGTAGCGCGGGTTGAAGGCTTGTCGCTTGTCAGGCGGCAGCGTTTCGGGCAGGCGCCGGTAGCAGTAGAGGAACAGGATGACGCTGTACGCCAGCAGCACCAGGAAAATGGTGCGCCAGTCCGAATACTTGACGATCCAGCCGCCCAGGATGGGCGCGATGGCCGGCGCGATCGTGAAGATCATCGTCACCAGGGATAACAGGCGCGCGGCCGGCGCATCGTCGTACAGGTCGCGGATGATGGCGCGTCCCACCACCACCCCGGCCCCGGCCGAGACGCCCTGCATGATGCGGAAGATCCACAGGTAGTGCACCGAATGCGAGGCGGCGCAGCCGAAGGTGCCGATGGCGAACACCACCAGCGCGCACAGCACCACGTTGCGCCGCCCGAAGGCGTCGGCCAGCGCGCCATGCCACAGCACCATGCCGGCAAAGGCCAGCATGTAGGCGGTCAGGGTTTGCTGGACTTCGATCGGGGTCGCGTTCAGCGACGCCTGGATGTTGGGAAAGGCCGGCAGGTAGGCGTCGATCGAGAATGGTCCCAGCATCGACAGCCCGGCAAGCAGGGTCGCCAGGCCCACCATCCCGGGCACCGCGCGGCGCGTCACGGGCGGCAGGGGCACCGGCGTGACGGGGTCCGGCGGCAGGTTGGGCGGCGGGCTGGGGAACATGCTTACTCCGGTTTTGGCTTGGCTTCTTCGCGGCGGTTGTAGCCGGCCACCATGTCGAACCTGAACAGGCGGCATTCGAGGGCGCCGTTAAAGAATGGCGTCTTGCGCGCTTCTTTCAGGCGCAGCAGCTTCGGTAAGGTCAAATCGGCGGTGAACAGGAACACGGTCCAGCCGGCGAAGCGCTGCTTGAGCGTGGTGCCCAGCGCCGAGTAGAACGCGACCGACATGTCGTCCGCCGGAATGGTGCTGTCGCCGCGCACGCCGATCCGCTCGCCGTACGGCGGGTTGGTCAGGAGGATGCCCGGCTGCTCGGTCGGGGCCTTGACTTCCTGGGCCTCGATCTGCTTGAGCGGCACGTCGAACATAATGCCGGCGATCTTCAGGTTATGGCGCGTCATGGCGACCATGTCGCCCGAGATGTCGCTGCCGAAAATGGTCGGCTCGCTCGGCAGCGGCAGCGGCTTGATCGCGTTCTTCATGTCCTGCCACGGGGCGGCCACGAAGTTATGGAACTTCTCGAAGGCGAAACGGCGGCGCGCGCCGGGCGGAATGCCCTGCAACATCTGGGCCGCTTCGATCAGGATGGTGCCCGAGCCGCACATCGGGTCGAACAGCACCGTGCCGGGCTTCCAGCCGGCCACGCGCAGCATCCCGGCGGCGAGGTTCTCGCGCAGCGGCGCGTCACCCGTCTCTTCGCGCCAGCCGCGCTTGAACAGGGCTTCGCCGGAGGTGTCCAGGTAGACCGTGAAGTTGCGGTTGTCGAGGAAGCCCACGATGCGCATGTCCGGCTCGCGCGTGTTGACCGACGGGCGCTTGTCGAACTGGTCGCGGAAGCGGTCGCAGATGGCGTCCTTGATCTTGAGCGTGGTGAATTCCAGGCTGCGCAGGGGCGACTTGACGGCGGTGACGTCGACGCGGATGGTGTGGTCGACGCCGAACCAGTCTTCCCATGGCTGGGCCAGGACCAGGTCGTAGATATCGTTCTCGTTGGCGTAGCTGGCGTGCGCCATGCGCATCAGCACGCGCGAGGCGATGCGCGAGTGCAGGTTGATGCGGTAGGCATCAAGCTGGTCGCCCGAGCAGTGCACGCCGCCGGGAACCTGGTTGTGCACTTTCATGGTGCTGCTGGTGAGGGCGATTTCGCCCAGTTCTTCGGCTAGCGCCGCTTCCATGCCGCGTGGGCATGGGCAAAAAAATGATGCCATGTGGTGAACCCTTTGTCCGTTGTGAAAAAATCGTCTGTTGCTACTACATTGCTACTATGTTCCTACTGCGCTCGTTGCTACTACCAATGCCGCCGTCTCGGCCACTTACCTCCGTCGTTCCCGCGCAGGCGGGAAGTCGGTTCCGGCGATGCCGGAGACGACGGTTTTGAAGACTACGCGAAGGGTAAAGCTAGCTCAGCGCCCGCTCCACGAATTCAAGCCGGTCCTGTCCCCAGAACCCCTCCCCATCCACCACGTACCACGGCACCCCGAACACACTGGCGGCCATGGCTTCGTCGGTGTTGCGCTCGTACTGTTCCTGCACGCCGGCCGTGGCCGACGACTTGACCAGCATCTTCCCATCGAGCCCGCAGGCGCTGGCGATATGCGCCAGCGTGTCCTCGTCCGAGATATTGCGGTCCTCGGCCCACAGCGCGCGCATGATCGCGCCCGTCAGGCCCAGCGCCGCCTCGGCGCCCAGGCTGGTGCGCGCGGCGATGATCAGGCGCGCAGCCGCATCCGGCGGCACCGGAAAAAACGTAGGATGCGTATTCAAAGGCAAGCCCAGATGGGCCGACCAGCGCGCCAGCTCCTGCAGGCGGTAGGCCTGGCGTTGCGGCGCGCGCTTGGCCAGCGGCAGCCCGCCCGACACGCTGAACACCTTGCCCAGGTCGAACGGCTTGATGTCGATCAGCGCGCCGCGCGCGTGGGCCATGGCGACGAAACGCTCATGTCCCAAGTACGCCCAGGGCGACTGCGGCGCGAAAAAATACTGAACCGTTTTACTCATGAAAGCCCCCTTCAGAAGGGTTTGACCACGACCAGGATCACGATGGCGGCCAGCAGCAGCACCGGCACCTCGTTGAAATAGCGGAACCAGACATGGCTGCGTTTATTCGCGCCGTTTTCGAATTTTTTCAGGAGCGAGCCGCACGCGTGGTGATACCCGATCACCAGCAGCACCAGCGCCAGCTTGGCATGCATCCAGCCGCCCCTGAAGCCATACCCCAGCCACAGCCAGACCCCGAGCAGCACCGCCGGCACCGCCAGCATCGTGGTGAAGCGCAGCAGCTTGCGCGCCATCAGCAGCAGGCGCGCATTGGCCACGGTATTGGTCTCCTGCGCCAGGTTGACGAAAATGCGCGGCAGGTAGAACAGGCCGGCAAACCAGGAGGCGATGAAGATGATGTGAAACGCTTTAATCCAGAGCATGGCAATCCAGGGTAACAAGGTAAATTAAGTGCGCACTTCGCCGTGGCCGAACACCACGTATTTAAGCGATGTTAATCCTTCCAGCCCGACCGGGCCGCGCGCGTGCAGCTTGTCGTTGGAGATGCCGATTTCGGCCCCCAGGCCATATTCGAAGCCGTCCGCGAAACGGGTCGAGGCGTTCACCATCACCGAAGCCGAATCGACTTCGCGCAAAAAGCGCAGCGCGCCGCTGTAGTCTTCGGTGACGATGGCTTCGGTGTGCCTGGACGAATACGTGTTGATATGGTCGATCGCCGCATCCATGTCGTCCACCAGCTTGATCGACAAGACCGGCGCCAGGTATTCGGTGGACCAGTCTTCTTCCACGGCCGCCACCAGGTGCGGGTAGCCCGCCAGCAGCGCGAACGACTCCGGGTCGGCGCGCAGTTCGACTTCCTTGCCCGCGTACAGCGCGGCCAAGGGAGGCAGCACGTTTGGTGCGATGGCGCGCGCAACGAGCAGCGTTTCCATGGTGTTGCAGGTGCCATAGCGGTGGCACTTGGCGTTGAACGCGATCGCCACCGCTTTTTCCAGGTCGGCTTTGGCGTCGATGTAGACATGGCAGATGCCGTCGAGGTGCTTGATCATCGGGACCGTGGCTTCGGCGATCAGGCGCGCGATCAAGCCCTTGCCGCCGCGCGGCACGATCACGTCCACGTACTCGGGCATGGTGATCAGCGCGCCGACGGCGGCGCGGTCGGTGGTGTCGACGATCTGCACGCCGTCGGCGGGCAGGCCGGCGCCGGCCAGGCCCTCGGCCACGATCCTGGCCAGCGCGCGGTTGCAGTTGATCGCTTCCGAGCCGCCGCGCAAAATGGTCGCATTGCCGCTCTTGATGCACAGGCCCGCCGCGTCGACCGTCACGTTCGGGCGCGCCTCGTAGATGATGCCGATCACGCCCAGCGGCACGCGCATCTGGCCCACCTGGATACCGCTCGGGCGGAACTTCATGTTCGAGATTTCACCGATCGGGTCGGCCAG
This sequence comes from Telluria sp., assembly GCA_036386755.1. Lineage (GTDB taxonomy): Bacteria > Pseudomonadota > Gammaproteobacteria > Burkholderiales > Burkholderiaceae_D > Telluria_A. The sequence goes on along the minus strand of DASVVC010000061.1, from coordinate 26,089 downwards.
CGAGACGATCTGGCGCAAGCCTTCGACCATGGTCTCGATGGCCTTGTCCGACAGCTGCAAGCGGTCCAGCATGGCCGGCGCCAGGCCCGCGGCGGCGGCGGCGTCCAGGTCGACCTGGTTGGCGGCGCGCAGCAGCGCGCTGTCGCGCACGATGGCGTCGGCGATCAGCAGCAGCGCGCGGTTGCGCGTGGCGCTGTCGGACCTGGCCATGGCGCGCGAAGCGGCGCGGGCGCGCTGGCCGACCTGTTGCATGTATTCGGTAATGTTCATCATCTCGTCTACGTAGGTGAAGCGCATCGATCGCGCAGGCACCATGGTAGCGTGCCGCTGCGATCTATCCGCGCGTTACTTTCAAGGCCAGCTGCAGCATCGCATCCCAGGCGTCGCCGGCAAACCCCTTGGCGCGCAGGCCCTTGATCATTTTGTCGACCTGCGCGGCGTCGCGCATCGCCCCTTCCAGTGTCGGCAACGAGATGCGGCGCAGCGCCGGTTCCATCATGCGTTCGCGCGGACCCCAGATGCGGTGTTCCTTGAGCAGCACGCCGAGCGGCCGTCCCTGCGCCATCCCGGATTTCAATTTTAACAGCGTACGGATTTCTTCGGCGACCGCCCATAAAACCAGCGGCAGCGCCTCGCCCTCGCCTTTCAAGCCTTCCAGCATGCGCACCAGGCGCGCGGGGTCGCCCGCCAGCATGGCTTCGGACAGCTTGAACACATCGTAGCGCGCCACGTTGAGGACCGCATCGTGAATCTGTTCGAACGTGAGCTTGCCCGGATCGTGCAGGAGCGCGAGCTTTTGAATCTCCTGGTGCGCCGCCAGCAGATTGCCTTCGACCCGGTCGGCGATGAAGTCGAGCGACTGGCGGTCCGCGCTCAAGCCGTGCGCCGCCAGGCGCGTGCCGATCCAGCCGGGCAGCTGGGGGCGTTCGACAGCCGGAATCTCGATATACACCGCCGCCTGCTGCAAGGCGCCGACCCAGGCCGCCTTGGCGGTCTGCCAATCGAGCTTGGGCAGGGTGATAAGGGTGAGGTTGTCGGGACTGAGATCCTTGGCATAGCTTTGCAGGGCCGCCCCGCCATCCTTGCCCGGCTTGCCGGTCGGGATGCGCAGTTCGATCAGCTTCTTGTCGCCGAATAGCGACAAGGCCTGGTTCGCGGCCAGCAGCTCGCCCCATTTGAAGGTGCGCTCCACCGTCAGCACGTCGCGCTCGGAGTAGCCGTTGGCGCGCGCGGCCCGGCGGATTTTATCGGCCGCCTCCAGCGCCAGCAGGTGCTCGTCGCTGGAAATGACGTACAGCGGCGCGATGGTCTTGGCCAGGTGTCCTTCGAGCGCGTCAACCCTTAGCTGCATCGCATGCTCATGTCGGCTTGACCGCCACCAGGCGGCGCAGGATCTGCTGGACCAGGTCGGTCTGCATGTCGCGGTACAGCAGCACTTCTTCCGATTCCTTGCCCAGCACCTGGCTCTCGTCGAACGTGATCGAGCGCTTGAGCGAGATTTCGGTGGCCGGCAACAGTTCGCCGCCCTTGTTGTCGCGCAGGCGGAACACCAGCGTGTAGGTCAGCAGGTATTCGCGCACCCGGCCCTGGGCGTTAAGCGAGAGGATCTGCTTGCCGCGCGTTTCCGACAGCACGTCGAACAGGGTTTCGGCCTTGGACGCGTCGGCGACCACCTGCACGTCGTCGCCGCCGCGCAGGTTGCGCCGCAGCTCGGTGCCGAGGGCCGACGTTTCGGGGAAGGCCAGGTAGATGCTGTGGAACGGCATCTTGAACTGGCCGTTCGAGCCGCGCAGCTGGAAGCCGCACGCGGACAGGGACGCGAGCAGGATCAAAGCAAAGGCGGCGCGCGGCAGGGTGGCGGAGCGGAAGATGGTCATCGCTTACACCACGATGCTGATCAATTTGCCGGGCACCACGATCACCTTTTTCGGCGGCGTCTCGATGTACTTCTGCACCGCTTCGCAGGCCAGCGCCATCGCTTCGATGGAAGCCTTGTCGGCATCCTTGGCGACCTTGATCGAGCCGCGCAGCTTGCCGTTCACCTGGATCATCATCTCGATTTCGGCCTGCTCCAGCGCGCCCGGGTCGACCTGCGGCCACTGCACGTTGAGGATGTCGCCATGGACCTTGGCGTAGCCCAGTTCTTCCCACAGCACGTGGGTGATGTGCGGGGCGACGGGATTAAGCACGCGCAGGAAGATCGACAGGCCTTCGGCGATGACGGCGTCGGTGGCCGGGCCGTCTTCCAGCTTGGCCGATTCCATCGTGTTGAGCATCTTCATGCAGGCCGAGACGACCGTGTTGTACTGGATGCGTTTGAGGTCGTAGTCGGCCTGCTGCAGGATCTTGTGCAGTTCGCGGCGCAGCGTCTTGTGCGCTTCGCCGCCTTCGACCTTGCCGGTCGCGGCCAGGGCCGAGGCAACGCGCGGCGACTGCGCGTACGCAAACGCCCACACGCGGCGCAGGAAGCGGCTGGCGCCTTCGACGCCGCTGTCGGACCATTCGAGCGTCTGCTCCGGGGGCGAGGCGAACATGGTGAACAGGCGCGCGGTGTCGGCGCCGTACTGGCCGATCTGGGCTTCGGGGTCGATGCCGTTCAGCTTCGACTTCGACATCTTTTCGGTACCGCCAATGATGACCGGCAGGCCGTCGCTCTTGAGCGTGGCGGTCAGCGGACGGCCCTTGTCGTCCAGCGTCAGGTCCACGTCGTCCGGGCTGAAATAGATCTTCTTCGGCGGCTCCGGTTCGCGGTAGTACACCTCGTTGAGCACCATGCCCTGCGTGAGCAAGTTGACGAACGGCTCGTCGAACTTGACCAGTCCCAGGTCGCGCATGATCTTGGTCCAGAAGCGCGCGTACAGCAGGTGCATGACGGCGTGTTCGATGCCGCCGATGTACTGGTCCATCGGCATCCAGTAATCGTTGCGCGCGTCGACCATGGCGTCATTACTGCCCGGCGAGGTATAGCGCATGTAATACCACGACGAGTCGACGAAGGTGTCCATCGTGTCGGTTTCGCGGCGCGCGGGTTTGCCGCACTGCGGGCAGTCGCACTTGAGAAAAGCTTCGTGCTTGTTAAGCGGGTTGCCGCTGCCGTCCGGGACGCAGTCCTCGGGCAGCACCACCGGCAGGTCTTTTTCGGGCACCGGCACCACGCCGCAATCGGCGCAATGGATCATCGGGATCGGCGTGCCCCAGTAGCGCTGGCGCGAAATGCCCCAGTCGCGCAGGCGGAAGGTGATCTTCTTGTCGCCCAGGCCGGCCGTGGCCAGGTCGCCCGCCACCGCGTTGACGGCTGAAATATGATCGAGACCGTCGTATTTGCCAGAGTTGATCGAGACGCCGCTTTCCTTGTCGCCGTACCATTCCTGCCAGGCGTCGGTCGAATACTCCTTGCCTTCGACGGCGACGACCTGCTTGATCGGCAGGTTGTATTTTTTGGCGAACGCGAAATCGCGCTCGTCGTGCGCGGGCACGCCCATGACGGCGCCGTCGCCATAGGTGATCAGGACGTAGTTGCCGACCCAGACTTCGACTTGTTCATTGGTGATCGGGTGGGTGACGAACAGGCCCGTGGGCATGCCCTTCTTTTCCATCGTCGCCATGTCGGCTTCGATCACGCTACCAAGCTTGCACTCGGCGATGAAGGCCGCCAGTTCCGGGTTGGTTCGCGCGGCGTGCTGCGCCAGCGCGTGTTCCGGCGCCACGGCGCAGAAGGTCACGCCCATGATGGTGTCGGCGCGGGTGGTGAAGACGTACATCTTGCCGCCGTCGATCAGCGTTTTTCCAGTAGCGTCGGCGGCGTCGGCGATGGTGTGCGGGAAGGCGAAGCGCACGCCGACCGATTTGCCGATCCAGTTGGCCTGCATGACGCGCACGCGTTCCGGCCAGCCGGGCAGCTTGTTGTCGACGTAGTCGAGCAGTTCGTCGGCATAGTCGGTGATGCGCGCGTAGTACATCGGGATTTCGCGCTTTTCGATCGGCGCGCCGGAACGCCAGCCACGCCCGTCGACGACCTGCTCGTTGGCCAGCACGGTCTGGTCGACCGGGTCCCAGTTCACGGTGCCGGTCTTTTTGTAGATGATGCCTTTTTCGAGCATCTTGAGGAACATCCACTGGTTCCATTTGTAGTACTCCGGTTTGCAGGCGGTCATTTCGCGCGACCAGTCGATCGCCAGGCCCATCGACTCCATCTGCTCGCGCATATGGGCGATATTGGAATAGGTCCACTGCGCCGGCGGCACGTTGTTTTGCATGGCCGCGTTCTCGGCCGGCATGCCGAAGGCATCCCAGCCCATCGGCATGAGCACGTTGTAGCCGCTCATGCGCAGATAGCGGTACATCACATCATTGATCGTATAGTTGCGCACGTGGCCCATGTGCAGCTTGCCCGAAGGGTAAGGCAGCATGGAACAGGCGTAGTACTTGCCTTTCGGGAAACGCGGGTCGTTCTCGACAGCCTTGTAGGCATCGATCGCCTTCCAGTGGGCCTGGGCGGCTTGTTCAACGTCGGCGGGACTATATTTATCTTGCATGATGTGTGCGGCCAAGCGTGCGCGGCCGAAAGTGAATATGAACCGGTCATTATACTGGCACATCCGGCATCCGGGCACGGCCGGGGCCGGGGCGCGAAAATTCGCTGAACTATGGCGCGCCGTTGCTGTCCAAATAACATGACAAGCGAATTGGACCCGCCGGCTTACGGGACCGCCGAACAGCGCACCATATACGCAGCCGGTCACTCCCTTGTCCCGAACTTTGCTGAACTATCCGGCGACATCGACGTCTAATTAACATGATAAGCAATTTCGACACGGCAGACTATGTGCGGAAGCTGGAGTTGGCAGGTTTGCCAAAACAGCAGGCGGAAGTGCATGCACAAGCGTTGGCCAAGGTGATCGACAAGGTCAACCAAGAGGCTCAGCTGTTGACCCTGCAATACAATTTGCAAACCGAAAGCCACGGATCGGAATCGCGTTTGATGTCGCACGTGACGGCCGCCAGAAAGACGCTGAGTGCCCAAATCGCACTGCAGAATGCAAAAATCGACGCACTCAAGTCGTTTCTTGATGTACGAATTGGACAGCGAGGACTCATCTGGCGCGATCTCTACATGGGAGTTTTGATTGGCGTAACGCTCGCCATGCTAAGCAAAATAATATTCTTTTGACATGCTGGCTGCATGTGCAAATGGACATGCCGTTCGCTCAATCCTGGTGCAGTCTTCAAGCACGACCCAAGCGATATAGCTGCATGCTTTGCTGAACCGAATACCACGTACCGGAGACTGACGTCATGACAATCCAATTCGATGCGATAGGCCTCGCCCAGCAGTTGGAATCGGCCGGGGTACCCAGGAACCAGGCGGACGTGCATGCCAATGCACTCGTAGAGGTGGCGAGCGCGGGGGTGTCGACATCCGACCACCTGCAAATAAAGGAAGACTGGCAGCGCGATAGTCGCCGGTCGGAAGAACGCCTGACCTCGAAGATCGATCTGGCAAAGACTGAACTCAGCGCCGAATTACAGACATTCAGAGCCGAATCAAGTGCAAAAATCGAGGTGCTCGACGCCAAAATCGACGGCGTGCGAACCGATCTGACCGCAAAAATCGACGGTGTCCGAATCGATCTGACCACCAACATCGACGGCGTGCGAACCGATCTGACCGCAAAAATAGACGGTGTCCGAATCGATCTGACCACCAAAATCGACGGTGTGCGAACCGATCTAACCGCAAAAATCGACGGTGTCCGAACCGATCTGAACGCAAAAATCGATCTGCTCGCAGAAAAAATTGATAAGGTCAAAACAGAGCTGAACGCGAAGATCGAGATACTGGCCGCAGACGTGCGTTCGGTAAAAGATGCATTGAACATGCACCGCTGGCTACTCGGTTTGCTTATCGTCATGAACGGCGGGATTCTTGCCAGGCTTTACTTCCCGTGACGCCCCCTTTAAGGACGGTGCGCGCAGGGTAAAATGGTCTTTTTGCCACCTGCCCGGCACCACCATGGTCCTCTACCAGGAATACCCGTCCCACCCCGCGCTGGCGCCCTATCTGGCCTGCCTGTGGACTTGCCAGGTGTTCCCCGGCGCCCGTCCCGTCACCCACCGTGTCCTGCCCGATAACTGCATGGACATCCTGTGGCAAGACGTGGCCGCGTTGAGCCGCGTGTCGGGCATGATGAGCACGGTCATCCACGTCCCCGTGCACCAGCCCGTGCGCACCATCGCCGCGCGCTTCAAGCCGGGCGCCGCCGCGCATTTTTTCGCCATGCCCCTGCACGAACTGGCCGACCGGCATCCGTCGCTCGGCGACCTCTGGGACGGCGCCGCGACGCGCCAGTTCACCGACGCCCTGTGGTCGCGCACACTCTCGGACGCGGACGCCGTCGCCACCGTCGAACGCCTGCTGCTGCAGCGCCTGCGCAGCGCCGCGATCACCGCAAAGCCCGGCCTGGCCGACGCGGCCGTGATAGCCATCGAGCGCTCGCACGGCGCCGTACGCATCGACACGCTGGCCGCGCAGCTGGGTGTGTCGCGCCAGCACCTGTCCAGCCAGTTTCGTGCACGCGTCGGCCTGGGCGCCAAGCAGTTCGCGCGCGTGTGCCGCTTTCGCCAGGCGAGCGCACGCATCCGCGCGGCCACCGATCCCCACCAGCTCGACTGGGCACGCCTCGCGCTCGACCTTGGCTACTACGACCAGCCGCACCTGATCCACGAATTTCGCCAATTGTCGGGCAGCACGCCGGAATCGTTCGCGGCACTGACCTGACCGCCTTACATTTTTACAATACAAGCGGCGCGCGCCGTGGCAGGATGCTGTTTTTGCACTCACAGGAGACGAACATGATCAACGGAATGCGCACTGTCTGCTACCCGGTCCAGGAATTGGATGCGGCTAAAAAATGGTACACCGAGGTGTTTCGCACCGCGCCCTACTTCGACCAGCCGTTTTACATCGGCTTCGAAATCGGCGGTTTCGAGTTGGGCCTGGTGCCCGGCGAGCCTGGCCCCGCCGGCTGTGTGGCGTACTGGGGCGTGGACGATATCGAGGCCGAAGCCGAACGCATCACCGGCCTCGGGGCGAGCATCCACTCGGCGATCCAGGATGTGGGCGAGTCGATCAAGGTGGTCGAGCTGAAGGATCCGTTCGGCAACGTGCTGGGGCTGATCTACAACCCGCATTTCGACCTCAAGAAAGTGCGCTGAGCACCTGCCGATCCATGCGCGTGGGCACGAGCGGCCCACGCGCGATGCTCAAAAGTCATTGCACGGATCAGCGCAATACCAGCGCCAGCGCCGGCTTCTCGCCGTAATCTTCATAGCGCTCGTTGATGCCGGCGATGCAGAAGGTCATCTCGTCGAGCAGGTCGGGCACGCGCTCGCGCATCGCTGCCGCATCCTTGATGACGATCTCCAGCACCTCGTTGGGTTTGAGCCGGAAGCGGGTCATGCCGTCTTCGTCGCGCAGGTAACTCAGGCAATCGACCCAGGCATCCATCGTGTTGGCGTAAAACTCGGGAAACCCGAACGCCGCGCGGCTTTCGGAATGAAAGGTATCCCAGCCGAGGATCGAGGCACCATTGAGTTCGGCACTGGCCATGTTATTTCTCCTTGTGTGGGTCGGTCACGAAGCCGAGCTTGCTCAAACCGCGGGACTGCGCCGCCGCCATGACCTGGGCCACGGCTTCGTAACGGGTATTTTTGTCTGCGCGCAGCTGCAATTGCGGCTGCGGCGCCTGGCGCGCGGCCTGTGTCAGGCGCTCGTCGAGCCCGGCCGCGTCGACCTGCTGGTCGCCCCAGTACAGCACGCCTTGCGCGTCGATGGCAATCGTCACCGTGTGCGGCTGCTGCTGCACGGCGCCGGCCTGCGCGCGCGGCAAGTCGAGCTTGACCGCATGCGTGAACATCGGCGCGGTGATGATGAAAATGACGAGCAGCACCAGCATCACGTCGACCATCGGGGTCACGTTAATATCGCTCATCATCGATTGCTGCCGCGCCGGGTTGAAGCTGCCGAATGCCATGCCGCTCCCCTTATTTGCCGAAGTAGGAATGCAAATCGTGGGCAAAGCCGTCGAGTTCCGCCAAGGTCAGCCGGTTCAGGCGGTTCAAGCCGTTATACGCCAGCACGGCGGGAATGGCGACCACCAGCCCGAAGCCGGTCATGATCAGGGCTTCGCCGACCGGCCCGGCGATCTTGTCGATCTGCACGATGCCGGCCGCGGACACGTTCGACAGCGCATGATAAATCCCCCACACCGTGCCCAACAGGCCCACGAACGGGGCGGTGGCGCCGATCGAGGCCAGCACGGTCAGTCCGCTTTCGATGCGATGGGTGGCGCGCGTGATTTCCTGGCGCAGTACGCGGATGATTTGTTCGTCGCGGCTCATGGCGCCGGCCAGGGTGGCGGCGCCGCCCGCATGCGCCAGAGCTTGCTCGGGCAGCGGCAGGTAGACGCGCTCGCGGTCGGCCAGGGCGAGAAGCGCGATGCCGTCGTGCAAGGTTGGCGCGCCCCAGAACGCGTCCAGCGCCGGCGCCGCGCGGCGCACGCGCCAGGTGCCGAGCGCCTTGGACAGGATGAAAAACCAGCTCACCAGCGACATCAGCATCAGCACGTACGCCACCGCGTGGCTGATCGCGTCGCCCTGTTCCCAGTAGCGCGCGACGCTGAAGTGATTGGCCGGTGGCATGGCGCCGCCTAGTCCTTCAGTGCCAGCACGTCCTGCATGTCGTACAAACCGGTGGTCTTGTCGGCCAGGAAGCGGCAGGCGCGCAGCGCGCCGTTGGCGTAGCTGGCCCGGCTGCTGGACTTGTGGCTGATTTCGATGCGCTCGCCGGTGCCGGCAAACAGTACCGTATGGTCGCCGATGATGTCGCCGCCGCGGATGGTGGCAAAGCCGATGGTCGACGGATCGCGCTCGCCGGTCACGCCTTCGCGCCCGTAGACGGCGCATTCTTTCAGGTCGCGCCCGAGCGCGTCGGCGATGACTTCGCCCATCTTGAGCGCGGTGCCGGACGGCGCATCGACCTTGTGCCGATGGTGCGCTTCGATGATTTCGATGTCGTAGCCTTCGGCAAAGCTCTTGGCGGCAAGTTCGAGCAGCTTGAGGGTGACGTTCACGCCCACGCTCATGTTCGGTGCGAACATGATCGCGGTTTTTTCGGCGGCGGCGGCAATCGCGGCCTTGCCGGCATCGTCGAAACCGGTGGTGCCGATGATCAGCTTGATGCCGTGCGCGGCGCAATACTCGACATGCTTGAGCGTGCCTTCCGGGCGGGTGAAGTCGATCAGGTAGTCGGCCCCGGCCAGGCCGGCGGCCAAGTCCGATTCGATCCTGATGCCGGGCTGGCCGACCAGCTGGCCGATGGCTGGCGTGCCGGCCAAGCCGAGCGCGCCGGCCAGCACGGCGTCCGGCGCCTCGCCGACCGCGTCCACCAGCATCCGTCCCATGCGCCCGTCGGCGCCCGCTATTGCAATTTTCATCTGAGTCATGGTGCTACCTCGTGCTGCCCGCGCGCCGGCGTTGTCGGTTGAAATGGTTTAATTCTGCTTGATCTTGATCTGGACTGCACCGACCTCTTCCTTCTTCGGCCCCAGCTTGGCGGCGACCTTGGACGGGCCTGCAATGCGCGCGATGTATTCCTTCTCGGTCGGCAGGTTGCCGCCGTCGAATTTCTCGACCTTGTTATCCTTGAAGTAGACCGTGACCCGGCTGCTGGTCAGTTCGCCGTCCCCGCGCGCCAGGTAGAACGGAAAGTCCCAGCGGTCGGCGTGGAAGATGTCGGTCAGCAGCGGGGTTCCGAGCAGGAACTTGACCTGCTCGCGGGTCTGGCCGACCTTCAGTTGGGTCAGCATTTCCTGGGAGATGAAGTTACCTTGCTGAATGTCTGGACGATACGGCGAAAAGATCCACAGGAACTTTTGCAGCTTGCTCGCCTGGACGGTCTGGGCGCCGGCGTCGGGCGTGGCGCTGACCGGGACCACGGGATCCTTGGTGCCGCCGAACATGGTGCAGCCGGACAGGCTCAGGACGGCGCCGGCCAGGGTCGCCACCAGGGGGGCGCGCAGGCTAAAACGGTGCAAAACGGCAGTATCGACAGGCATAGATGACCTCAAATCGTTGTACGGAAGCCTAGGCACCTCCGTCTAAAACGCTATATGATAAAGCACTACGCCAATATACGAGTAACAAACATGAGTAACAATCCCAGCGACCTCAAAGCCAGCGGCTTGAAAGCCACCCTGCCCCGCCTGAAAATCCTCGAGATTTTCCAGAACAGCGAGGTGCGCCACCTGACGGCGGAAGATGTTTACAAGATTTTGCTGACCGATAATATGGATGTCGGCCTGGCCACCGTGTATCGCGTACTGACCCAGTTCGAGCAAGCGGGCCTGCTCAACCGCAACCATTTCGAAACCGGCAAGGCGATCTTCGAACTGAACGCAGGTTCCCACCACGACCACCTGGTGTGCCTCGACTGCGGCCGCGTGGAAGAGTTCTACGACGACGAAATCGAATCGCGCCAGCACAAGGTGGCGGCCGAGCGCGGTTTCAAGATCGCCGAGCACGCGCTGGCGATTTACGGCAACTGCATCAAGCCGGCCTGCCCCCACAAAACCTGAGGCGCCGCACCTGCGCCACCGCCGCTCAGGAGTGGCTGAGCGCGTTCGAGAGCAGCTTGGCGGTGATATCCACGATCGGAATGACGCGCTCGTACGCCATGCGGGTCGGTCCGATCACGCCCAGGGTGCCGACGATCTTGCCGTTGACCTCGTAAGGTGCGGTCACCACGCTCATTTCATCCATCGGCACCAGGTTCGACTCGCCGCCGATAAAGATCTGCACCCCGGTCGCCTTGCTCGACACGTCGAGCAACTGCATCAGCCCGGTCTTTTGCTCGAACATGTCGAACATCTGGCGCAGCGACGTCATGTTCGACGACAGGTCCGACACGCTCAGCAGGTTGCGCTCGCCGGAAATGACCATGTCGTCCGAGTGGTCGGCCATCGCCTCGCTGCCGGCCTCGACCGCCGCCTGCATCAGGCTGCCCATATCGTCGCGCAACTGGCGCAGTTCGTTCGTCAGGCGCGTGCGCACGTCGTCGAACGAGAGGCCGCCATAATTCTGGTTGATGTAGTTGGCCGAGCGCACCAGCTGGGCCGGCGTGTAGTCCGCCTCGGTCAGCAGCAGGCGGTTCTGGACGTCGCCGCGCGGATCGACGATGACGAGCAGGATGCGCTTTTCGGACAGGCGCAAAAACTCGATCTGCTGGAACACCGACTCGCGCCGCGGGCTGAGCACCACGCCGGCGAACTGCGACAGCGACGACAGCATCTGCGCCGCGTTGGCGATCATCTTTTGCGGCTGGTGGGCCGGCAGGCGCAGGCGGGCGTCGACCGCATGCTCGTCGATGTGTTGCACAGTCAATAAAGTGTCGACAAAGATGCGGTAGCCGCGCGGGGTCGGAATGCGGCCGGCCGAGGTATGCGGACTGGCCACGTAGCCGAGTTCTTCCAGGTCGGCCATGATGTTGCGGATGGTCGCGGGCGAGAGGTCGAGTCCGGAGATTTTCGACAGCGCGCGCGATCCTACCGGCTGGCCGTCGGCGATATACCGTTCGACCAGGGCTTTGAGCAGCGTTTGCGCGCGGGTATCGAGTTGCATGATTCTAGATGTGGTGCAGTAAGGACAAAGTCAAGGGGAAAACAAGGGGGAAACAAGGGCAAAAACCAGGCCAGGCACACGTGCCGCCCCCCTTATTATGCACGTTCGCAGGCGCGGCGGGGAGTTATGTGGCTGGCGCGCCCGGCCTGGCTCAATCGTGCTCGCGCTTGAGCCAGTCGATCAGCTCGTCGAAACTGCGGCAGATGGCGTCCGGCACCACGCCGTGTTCAAGATGGCGCTCGCTGCCCGTGCGGTTGAGCCAGACCGCGCGCAGGCCGGCGCGCTGCGCGCCCTGCACGTCGAGCAGCACGTCGTCGCCCACGTACACCGCGTCGGCCGGGTCGACCCCGAGCTCCTCACAGGCGGCCAGGAAAATGGCGGCGTCGGGCTTGGCGCGGCCGAACCGGCTGGCCGCCACCGAGACCTTGAAATGGTGCGCCAGGCCGATCGCCTGGAGGTCGGCATTGCCGTTGGTAACCGAGCCGAGCATGCTGCGGCCTTTCAGGCGCAGCAGGCCGGGAACCACGTCGTCGTAAGGAATGACGGCATTGCGCGCGGCATAGAAATGCACCATGGCCTGCTCGACCTTGGCCGCGTCTTCGCCGGCCGCCTCGAAGGCCGACAGCAGGCCGGCGCGGCGCAGGGCGCCCAGGTCGAGTTCGAATTCGGGCTGTTGCGCCAGCAGGGCTAGGCGCGCTTGGCGCAGCGCGTCGACGGTGAAGCGCTCGGCCACCCGTGGCGCGTTGCTGTGCAGCCAGGCGTGCAGGGTCTGCTCCGCTTGCAGGATGACCGGGGCGATCGGCCACAGCGTATCGTCCAGGTCGAACAGGATGGCTTTGGGCCAGGTGCGGCGCGGCGTGGTCGTCATGGTCTTCTCGGTAGTGGGTCCGGTTCCAGCATAGCGAGGCACCGGCTGAAAATCAACCGGACTGTCGCGCCGCACCGCCTTGGCGCGCCAAGGCGGGGCGCCAAGGCGGGAGCCAGGGCGGCTCCCCAAGGCGACTACCCATTACACACCGATACAAGGCAATGAGCCGCCGCGTTGACAAATGCTCTAAAATGACGTCCAACTCAGGCTGTCCGCCGGCGGCCCAGCCTCCCCACCCTACCCGCATTCGTTTTGGAGAAAGTATGAAAAATCTGTACCTGCGTTCCGCCGTGGCACTTGCGTGCGCGCTCAGCCTGGCCGCTTGCGGCGGCGACGATGACGGCACCATGCAACTGGGCGGCGGCGTGGAAGGCGTGACCATCGCCGGCCTCGTGCTGCAGAACAAGGGCGGACCGGAACTGAAGGTCGAGCCGTTCGCAAGCACTTTCGTGTTCCCCGACCTGATCGCCACCAACACCGAATACGACATCACGATCAAGTCGTCGCCATCGAACGCCACCTGCGAGATGATCAACGGCAAGGGCAAGTCGAGCATCTACGGCGTCGGTTCGATCGGCGTGCGCTGCACCCTGAAACCGCACGACGTCAAAGGCAAAATCGTCGGCTTGACCACCGGTCCGCTGGTCATCATCAACGGCACCTATCGCCTGACGATTCCGGCCAACGAAACCCAATTCAACCTGACCAAGCTGGACACTGACAACAAAACCAAACTCGGCCAGGTCGGCGAAACCCAGGCGTATGGCTTGAGCGTGCTCCAGCAGCCGCCCGGCCTTACTTGCCGTATTGACAACGCGATCGGCGTCATGGGCACGGCCGACGTCGACAACATCCTCATCACCTGCAACTGATCCCGGCGCGCCGCCCCGAGCGGGCGGCCCCTATTCTCTGGAGAATTTTATGAAGTGTTCCGTCCTGCGCCATTCGCTGCTGCTGGCCCTCGCCCTGGGCCTGGCCGCGTGCGGCGGCAAAGCGACCTTCCCTGTCGAAGGCCGCGTCGTCAACCTGAAGTATTCCGGCCTGGTCCTGAGCAACATCGGCATGAATGACCTGCCGGTCGACGCCAAGTCCACCAGCTTCCGTTTCCCCAACACCGTCGAATACGGCGTGCAGTACGACGTGACGGTCAAAAACAACCCACTGCACCAGGAATGCAAACCTGACAACAGCAAGGACACCGCCGGACGCCAGGCTTCCATCAGCGTCACCATTACGTGCACGGACTTCACTTATTTGGTCGGCGGCAACGTCAAGATCGTCGGCGCCGATGGCACGGTCAAGCCGTATGTCGGCGAAAACCTGGTGCTGATCAACGGCAGCAGCGACAAGGTCACCGTGGCCAAGGATGCGCAGTCGTACAAATTCGGCACCCCGATCGCCTTCGGCACCAGCTATGGCGTGTCGGTCCTGCAACAGCCGGATGGCGGCAAACTGGCCTGCTCGGTCGATCGCGGCATTGGTGAAATGGGCGATGCCGAAATTACCAACGTCAACGTGCTCTGCCGCGAAAAGTAATCCGGCCGGGAAGTGGTGAAGGTGATATTTGCAAAAGGCATAACTGATATTCCAAAGATAAATTGGCCTGATATGCTGTAGCGCAGCATAATTGCACCTGTCTCCTCCAACTCTCCTCAAAAAGAATTGGATTTCAAGCCCGCTTCACAGCGGGCTTTTTTTTGTCCTCATTTTTGCGGCGCAGCTCCCGTTGCGCTGTATTCCCATACCGCCAGCTACCCCTTTTCCGGTCCTCATATGCAATAGCGCCTGCGCGCGGCCATGCATGCCGGGTAAGCGCAACGACGTTTGTCATCATCCTGTCATCTTGCCGTCACGGCACGGTCATCTGGGCTGGCTAGAATCCCGCTTGCCAAATCAACCCCAGCCATAGGACCTTCATGAACAAGCCAAACGATCTGGTTAGCTCCATCGATCCAGATGATATCGACTGCAACGATTCGCGGAACGAACACTTCAATACGGTGCTCAACGCCCGCCTGAGCCGCCGCAGCCTGCTGCGCGGCGGCATGGCATCGGCCGCCACGGCGATCTTCGGCGCAGTCGGTCTGTCGGCCTGCAGCAGCGACGACCCGGCTCCGGTCATGCCGACGCCAACGCCGACTCCGCCGCCGGTCCCGGCTGAAAAACTGCTCGCGTTCACCGCCGTTCCGAAAAGCCTGGCCGACATGGTCAGCGTTCCGGCCGGTTACACCGCCTCGGTCATCTATGCGCTGGGCGACCCGCTCAACGGCACCACCCCCGCCTTCAAGAACGACGGCACCGACGAGAACTTCGACACCCGCGCCGGCGACCATCACGACGGCATGGAGTTCTATGGCCTGTCGGCCAACGGCAGCGCCACCACCAGCAGTTCGGACCGCGGCCTGCTGGCCGTGAACCACGAAGCGACCACGGATTCGAAACTGTCGTCCTTCTTCCTGCATGCCAATGGCGGCGTGACCACCCTGCCGCGCCCTGCCGCGGAAGTGGACAAGGAAGTGGCGATCCACGGCGTGAGCGTGGTCGAAGTGAAGAAGAACGGCGCCGCCTGGTCCTACGTGCGCGAGTCGTCCTTCAACCGCCGCATTACCCCGCTGACCGACATCGAACTGTCCGGTCCCGCGCGCGGCAATGCCCTCTTGGTCACCAAATATTCGCCGACCGCGACCAAGACGCGCGGCACCCTGAACAACTGCGGCACCGGCAAGTCGCCATGGGGCTCGTTCCTGACCGGTGAAGAAAACTGGTCCGGCTACTTCGTGCGCGGCGCCGCCGACGATGCCGCCCGTGCCGGCGACAAGAGCCTGGCCTCGCTCAAGCGCTACGGCCGCAACCAGGGCGCCACCTCGCGCCACGGCTGGGAAAGCGCCGGCACCGACGACAAATACGCACGCTGGGACATCAGCAAAAAAGGCGCGTCCGTCGATGGCAGCGACGACTACCGCAACGAAATGAACGGCATGGGCTACATCGTCGAAATGGACCCGTACGACAAATCCAAATTGGCCAAGAAGCGCACGGCCCTGGGCCGCTACGCCCACGAAAGCGCCGCCTTCGGCAACCCGGTCGTCGGCCAGCAGCTGGCCGTGTACATGGGCGACGATTCGCGCAATGAATACATCTACAAATTCGTCTCGACCGCCGTCTGGGCCGCCGCCGACGCCACCGCGAGCGATCGCATGGCCACGGGCGACAAATACCTCGACAGCGGCAAGCTGTATGTCGCCAAGTTGAATGCCGACGGCAGCGGCCAGTGGATCGAACTGGCCATGTCGAACGCCGCGATCGCCGGCTACGGCGCGTACAAGTTCGCCGACCAGGCCGACATTGCGATCAACGCCCGCCTGGCGGCGGACGCGGTCGGCGCGACCAAGATGGACCGTCCCGAATGGTGCTCGGTCAATCCGGCCAACGGCGAGATCTACTACTCGCTGACCAACAACTCGAACCGCGCCGTCGACCCGACCTCGTCGCAGCTGGCGCCGGACAGCGCCAACCCGCGCGCCTACACCGACATGAAAGGCAGCTCGGCCCAAACCGGTAACCCGAACGGCCATATCCTGCGCATGAAAGAAGGCACGGGCGCCGCCGCTGCGACCAGCTTTACGTGGGACGTGTACCTGTTCGGCGCCGAAGCGGGCGCCAATGGCGGCTTCGTGAACCTGTCGAACCTGACCGCGGACCAGGATTTCTCCAGCCCGGACGGCCTGGCATTTAGCCCGTACACCGGCATCTGCTGGATCCAGACCGACGATGGCGCCTACACCGACGTCACCAATTGCATGATGCTCGCTGCGGTCCCTGGCACGGTCGGCGACGGCGCCAAGGTCACCCTGAACCATCCGAAGGCCGCTGGCGGCACCCTGGCGGTCGATACGTATGTGGGCAAGAAGCCGACTGCGGAAACGCTCAAGCGCTTCCTGGTCGGGCCGGCGGGTTCGGAAATCACGGGCATTTGTGAAACGCCGGATGGCAAGTCGATGTTCATCAACATCCAGCACCCGGGCGAGAACACGTCGCAGGCGAATCTGGCCGATCCGTCGAAGTACACCAGCCAGTGGCCGAGCAACGCCGGCTACGGCCCGGGCAAGCGCCCACGGTCGGCGACCATTGTCATTACCAAGAACGATGGTGGTCGGATCGGGACGTAAGTAACGGGGATAACAGTAACGGGGATAAAGGTGGGCAGGCCTTAGCGGCCTTGTTCCCACCTGCCTCAAGACCGTCATTCCCGCGAAGGCGGGAATCCAAGGCCTCTACGCTAAGCGACGGTGCCTTGGATTCCCGTCTGCGCGGGAAGTCATTTCTGCCAATGGCAGGAATGACGGTTTTTGGTTTGGTGGCTAAGGGATGCAGCCGGAGTCGAGCCAACCTTAAGTCGTCAGCTTACCCACAATCCGCAGCACTTCCGCGCGGGCCTCGGCCCACCCCGACGCGGCCAGCTTCGGCCCGCACTCCGCGCACGCCTCGAACGGATTGCAGCCGTGTTCCAGCGCCACATAGCGCGCTCCCACCACCTGCTTGCCCACATACGAATCGACCCGGCCCGCCGGCGCGGCCGATGGCTTGCCCGACACCGGCGGCGGCACGCCCTTGAGCAGCCAGCGCTGGAACGGCGCCGCATCGACCCCATCGGGCACGTACCACAGCTTGCTATCCTTGTTCCAGCGCGCGCCCAGGGCCTTGGCCTCGTCCTTCTCGGCGTACGGAACTTTGAGCATGATCATCGCTGAACTCCTGTCAGGCCGGTTTCTTGAGCAGATTCGACAGCGCCACGTACTGCTCCAGGCTGACCGTCTCAGGACGCGTCGACGGATCGATCCCCGCCTCGACCAGCTGCGCCTCGGTAAACATCCCCGCCACGCAATTGCGGATCACCTTGCGCCGCTGCGAGAACGCCTTCATCACCACTGCTTCCAGGGTCGGCCCGTCGCAGGCCAGCTTGCGCCCGGGGGGCACCGGCACCATGCGCACGATGGCCGACTCCACCTGCGGCGGCGGGTCGAACGCGGTCGGGGGCACGATGAACATGAGCGACATGTCGTAGCGCCACTGCAGCATCACCGACAGCCGTCCGTACGTCTTGCTGCCCGGCGCGGCGACCATGCGTTCGACCACTTCCTTCTGCAGCATGAAATGCTGGTCTTCGATCAGGTGCGCGAAGTCGGCCAGGTGGAACAGCAGCGGGCTCGAAATGTTGTACGGCAGGTTGCCGACCACGCGCAGCTTCTGCCCTTCCGGCACCGGAATCTGGCCGTAGTCGAACTTGAGCGCGTCGCCCGAGTGAATGGTCAGCTTCTCGCGCGGGAAGTTGTTTTCCAGGCGCGCGACCAGGTCGCGGTCCAGCTCCACCACGTGCATGTGGTCCAGGCGCTTGAGCAGCAGCGCCGTCATGGCGGCCAGGCCCGGCCCGATTTCGACCATCGCCTGGCCCTTCTCGGGTCCGATGGCGTCGATGATGTTATCGAGGACGAGTTTGTCGGTCAAAAAATTCTGACCGAAGCGCTTGCGGGCGACGTGTTTCATATTCTTCTTCTCAATGCTGTTCTAAAGGTGCGCTCTGAAGCTGTGATTTAAAGCTGTAATGCGCGCTGTGCGCTCACCATCTGCAGTGCGGTGCGGATGGCTTGTTCCATGCTGCCGCAATCGGCCTGCCCCACACCGGCGGCGGCCAGGTCGAGCGCGGTGCCATGGTCGACCGAGGTGCGGATCAGCGGCAGGCCGAGGGTGATGTTCACGCCGCGCCCGAAGGTGGCGTACTTGAGCACCGGCAGGCCCTGGTCGTGGTACATGGCCAGCACGCAGTCGGCGTCCATCAGGTACTTGGGCTGGAACAGCGTATCGGCCGGATACGGCCCGCGCGCGTCGATGCCGCGTGCGCGCGCCTCGTCCAGCGCCGGCCCGATGGTGTCGATTTCCTCGCGCCCCAGGTAGCCGTTCTCGCCCGCGTGCGGATTGAGGCCGGTGACCAGGATGCGCGGGGCGGCTATGCCGAATTTGGTTTTCAGGTCGTGATCGATGATATCGATCACCCGCCCCAACCCTTCGCGCGTGATCGCCGCCGATACATCCTTGAGCGGCAGATGGGTGGTCGCCAGCGCCACCCGCAGCACAGGATGATCGGGCGCGGTCTCGCCGGCCAGCATCATCACCACCTGCGGGGTCGCGGTCTGCTCGGCCAGGTATTCGGTGTGGCCCGAAAAGGCCACGCCGGCATCGTTGATGGTGCTCTTTTGCAGCGGCGCGGTGACCATGGCGTCGAACCAGCCGGCGCGCGCGCCTTCGACCGCCAGGTCGAGCGTGGCCAGCACCGCGCGCCCGTTGGCCGGGTCCAGCACGCCCGGCACCACATGGGCGCCGAGCGGCACGTCGATGACGGCGATGCGCGCTGGCCCGAACTGCGGCAGGCCGCCATTGCGCAGCGCCTGCACCGACAGCGCCGCCAGTTGAATATCGGGGTCGATCAGGCTGGCGGTAAGCGCCAAAAAGGCGGCGTCGCCGAGCAGCACGCAGTTGACCTGCGCGCGCATGGCCCAGGCAGCGCGGATCGAGATTTCCGGCCCGATCCCGGCCGGTTCGCCTGTGGTGATGGCGATCGCCGGCCGTGTGCTTGCCTGATGCATGCGCTTATTTATTCTCGTCGCGGAATTCAACGTAGGCGCGGTCGCGCACCTGGCGTGCCCAGTCTTCGGTCGCTTCTTCGAGCTTGCGGTCGCGGATCACCTGGCGCGCGGCCATGCGCACCCGTTCCTTGTTCTGGTCGTCGCTCTTGCGTTCCATGACTTCGATCAGGTGGAAGCCGTACGGCGTTTCGATCACGCCGCTCACTTCACCCGGCTTCAGGGTCGCCATGGCGGTTTCGAATTCGGGCACGGTGTCGCCCGGGTACAGCCAACCGAGGTCGCCTCCCTTGCTGGCCGAACCGTCGTTGGAGAACAGGCGCGCCAGTTCCTCGAACTTGGCGGCCTTGTTGTCGAGGCGTTCCTTCAATTCGGTCAGCTTGCGCTTGGCGTCGGCCGCCGTCATGGTCGGGCTGACCTTGAGCAGGATGTGGCGCGCGCGCGTCTGCTGCACCGCCGGCTGCGCGCTGGTGTCGGCCAGGTTGCGCTTGTCGACCATTTTCAGGATGTGGAAACCGGTGGTGCTTTTCAGGACCGGCGTGACCTGGCCCGGCTTGAGCTTGCCGAGCGCCTCGGAAAACAGCGGCGGCAGGCGATCGAGCGCGCGCCAGCCGATTTCGCCGCCCTTGAGCGCATCGCTCGAATCGGAGTACGTGGCGGCGATCTTGGCGAAGTCGCCGCCGGTGCGCAGCTGGCGCATCACGTCGTCGGCCCGCGCGCGGCGCGCGGCGATCTGCTCGGGCGAAGCGTTTTCGGGAATGCGCACCATGATCTGCGACAGGTTCATCTCGACCTTGTCGGCGGCGGCGGCTTTTTCGGCGGCCAGGTAGGTGTCGACTTCGGCGTCGGAAATCTGGATCTTGTTGTCGACTTCATGCTCGCGCAGGCGCTGCATCATGATTTCGCTGCGGATCTCTTCGCGGAAGGCCGCAAAGGTGGTGCCGCTCTTTTCCATCTGGTTGCGCATCTCCTGCACCGACAGCTTCTGCTGCTCGGCGATGCGGCCGATGGCGCGGTCGAGCATGGTGTCGTCGACGCGCACGCCCATCTCCTTGGCCAGCTGCATCTGGGCGCGTTCGACGATCATGCGCTCGATGACCTGGCGCTGCAGATCGGCCGCTTCGGGCACCGGCGCGTTCTGCGACTTCATCGCGCCTTCGACGGCGCGCACGCGGGCGGCGATTTCGTTGCGGGTGATGACTTCATCGTTGACCACCACGGCGATCGAATCGATGACGTTGGCCGAGGCCGAGGCCGGCGGCAAGAAGCCGCTCGACGGCTTGGCGGCGGCCGCTGCCGGCTTGGCCGGCGTGGCCTGCGCGGCAACCTGGCCGGCGGCGAGGGCGCACAGCAGGGCGGCGGCGATCTTAATTTGGTGCAGACGGATATTACGCATAATCTGGGAAGCACTCATATTCAAATAGATGAAAAAATCCGACGTCCCGCTTAGCGGCCCGAGCCCTGGTTTAGCCTCGTGTAGCCTGGAACGCTCTTGTAAAACGATTCGAGCGGGCTGCCGAAACCGAGCTTGGACAGGCCGTTCAGTTCCAGCTGGAAGAACATCGAGTTCGAGGTATCGCGCGTGGTGGTCACGAAACGCTGCCCACCCATGCGGAACACCCAGCAGTCGGCCTGGTATTCGAGTCCGACCAGGCTCTCGACGACTTTATGTTCCAGTACCGAATACGTCGCCCGGCCCACGCCATACCAGCGTTTCGACAGCGGCCACTGGGACGATACCACCGCATTCTTGACGACGTCGCGCAAATAGCGGTACTCGGCGTTGATGACCTTTTTCTCGCCCGGCTGCCATTGCATGCCATAGTTCTGCGTCACCACGCTGCTGGCGCTGGCATTGTATTGCACGGCGCTGTCGAAGCTCCATTTGTCGGAAATGCGGCCCGACGCAGCCAGCAGCACGTCGGAACGGCTTTCGGTGCGCGGCGTGTTGGCCAGCTGGACGCGCTGCTCGTTCAGGTAGAAACGCTGCCCCAGCACCAGGCGCAGCCGCTCGGCGCCGTTGGTCTCCAAAAAGCGCGAGACCAGGGCCGCCGTCACCTGGTTGGCGTCCGACACGCGGTCGTTGCCGATGAAGCGGTTTTCGTTAAAGATCTGGGCCAGGTTGAAGGTCGCTTCAAACGTATCGAAGTTCGGGAACTTGCTCTGGTCCTTGTACGGCGTATAGACGTAGAACAGGCGCGGCTCCAGGGTCTGCGTCATCTTGCGGCCGGTCAGCTTGGCGTCGCGCTCGAACACCAGCCCGCTGTCGAGCGAGAAGGTGGGCAAGGTGCGCGTGAGCGTGCGCGGCGCGTCGACAACGGTCTTTTCGAGCTCGTAGGCGCTGGCGTGCAGCATCAGCTTGGGCGTGACGAAATAACCAGGGCGCACGATCGGATAACTGACCTGCGACACCACCACCGCCCGGTTACCGGTCGGCAGGTCGGGATGCGAGAAACGCGTCATTTCCGAGTCGACCGCCCAGTCGAAGCCCTTGACGTCGTAGCGGCCGGCGTGGAACAGCAGTTCCGGCAGGCGGTCGTACGGGCGCGGCACGGTGCGGCTCGGATCGGTCGCCGAGACCGGGTCCTGCAGCACCTGGTAGCTCTGCACGCGCGCCGACGCATTCCAGTACCTGGTGCGGTAATCGGTACGGATTTCGCGCACCAGCTGGCGTTCCGCGCTGGTCGAGATCGACTGCGAGAAGTCGCTCGGATAATTATCGTCCGACGCCGCCTTCAGGTTCCAGCCGTACGACCAGCCCGGCGCGACGGCCTGGGTGTGCTGCGAATCGAGGCGCCAGCGGTCGGTCTTGGTGATCTTGTCGTTGAGCAGGACTTCGGCATGGGTCTTGCCCTCGTAGCCGCCATAGTCGTTCTCGCCGATGTAGCGCCCGGTCGCGCCCAGCTGCAGGCCACGGTCGAGCATCCAGCGCGGATACACGGTCAGGTCGCGGTTCGGGGCGATGTTGAAATAATAAGGTTGCAAGATCTCGGCCCGGCCCTTGGAGCGGAACCCGATGGTCGGCGGCAGCCAGCCCGAGCGGCGCGCGCCCGACAGCGAGAACGACAGCGCCGGCGCGCCGATGATCGGCACGCCCTTGAAATAGATCACCGTCTTGCCGGCCACGCCCACATCGCGCCCGGCGTCCAGGCGCAGCGTGTTCGACTTGAGGTACCAGTCGGGCAGCAAGCCTTCGCAGGTGGTGTAGGTGCCGTCGGTGACGATGGCCTCGTCTTCGCTGATGAAGTCGACGCGCTCGGCCGAGCCCTGCGCGTTGTTGAGCTCCATGCGGTACTGGGGATGCAGCACCCAGCCCTTGCCCGAAGACAGGTTCAGCTGCAGCTCGTCGCCCGTGTAGGTATCGCCGAAGCGTTCCATCCAGACATTTCCGTTCGCGGTGACTTCATTCTCGACGTTCTTGAAACAGGCACGGTCGGCTTTCATCCGGGTCTGACCCCGGCTGAGTTCAACTTTGCGCTCAAGGATGAGTTCGCGTTCGGGGCGGCCGGAAATTTCCTCTGCGCGCACGGTGACGGGCAGGTTCGGATCTTCGGTACGTTCGCGCTTTTGGACGTTCTGGACGGTTTGGGCGTGCAAGGGCACCGCGGTGGCGGTGACGAGCGCCGTCAGGGCATAGGCCCAACGCTGCGAGGGGAGGAGAGCTGCCGGTTTTTTCAAGCTCATGAAATGACGTGTGCAAACACCATGGCAGGCGATTTTTTGAGTTTAATCCCTTATTATATGGGAATCTCTACAATCAATCGGATTCTCAGGCTGCAACATGTCCTCATCGCTCCCCACCACCCCCGCAACATCGTCGGACACCCGCCTGACGCAGCTCACTACCTGGCTCACTACGCTCGGCCTGGTCGAGGTCGAATCGCGCCGTCCAGCCTCGGCCGACGCCAGCTTTCGCCGCTACTTCCGGCTCGACGTCGTCCCCGCCCTGCGCGCCAAACTGGGCGAGACGCTGATCGCCATGGACGCCCCGCCCGAGCGCGAAAACGTGCCGGCGTATATCCACGTGCAAGGCTTGCTGCTCGCTGCCGGCGTCTCCGTGCCCGCCATCGTGGCGCAGGACGTCGCCAACGGCTTTTTGCTGCTGTCGGACCTGGGCACCACCACCTATCTGCAGCGCCTCGACATCGACAACGCGCCCTTCATGTACTCGGACGCGGTCGACGCGCTGGTCAAGTTCCAGCTCGCCAGCGAGCCGGGCGTGCTGCCCGAATACGACCGCGCCTTCATCGAGCGCGAGCTGAACCTGTTCCCGGAATGGTTCGTCGGCAAGCACCTGGGCGTGACCATGACCAACGCGCAGAGTGCCACCTTAGCCAAGGTGTTCGAGGCGATCATCGCCAACAACCTGGCCCAGCAGCAAGTTTTCATGCACCGTGATTTCCATTCGCGCAACCTGATGTTCATGGACCAGGGCAACCCCGGCGTGCTCGACTTCCAGGATGCCGTGTTCGGCCCGGTCACCTACGACCTCGCGTCGCTCCTGCGCGACGCCTACGTCCAGTGGGACGAAGAAATCGTGCTCGACTGGGTGGTGCGCTACTGGCAGCGCGCCAAGGCGGTCGGGCTGCCGGTCAATCCGGACATCGACGCCTTTTACCAGGACTTCGAATTCATGGCCCTGCAGCGCCACCTGAAAATCCTCGGCATCTTCTGCCGCCTGAACTACCGCGACGGCAAGAGCGCCTACCTGGGCGACCTGCCGACCGTGATCGACTACGTGCGCAAGACCTGCAACCGCTACATCGTCCTCAAGCCGCTGGCGCGCCTGCTCGACGCCTTCGAAGACAAGGTGCCGCAAGTGGGCTACACCTTCTGATGCGGGGCCAATCATGAAAGCGATGATCCTGGCCGCCGGCCGCGGCGAACGCATGCGCCCCCTGACCGACGAGTGCCCCAAGCCGCTACTGAAGGTGCGCGGGCGCCCATTGATCGTCTGGCATATCCTGAACCTGGTACGCGCTGGGATCACCGAGATCGTCATCAACCACGCGTACATGGGCGAGGCGATCGAGCGCGAACTGGGCGACGGCGCCAAGTACGGCGCGCGCATCGTCTACTCGCCCGAAACGGTGGCGCTGGAAACGGCTGGCGGCATCGCCAACGCGCTGCACCTCTTGGGCGACGAACCGTTCCTGGTGCTCTCGGCCGACATCTACTGCCCGTACTTCGATTTTGCCCAGGTCACCGACGTGCTGGTGGACGAAGACATGTGGGGCAAGCCCTACCCGCTTGACAAGCGCGACGCCTGCTGGATCTACCTGACCCCGAACCCCTTCCACAACCCGCAAGGCGACTTCGGCCTGACCATGTACCAGGTGGCCAACGAGGGCGAGCCGAAATGGAATTTTTCGAATATCGGCGTGTACCGGCCCGAGATGTTCAAGGCTATTGCCCCGGGCACGCATGCGCGCCTGGGCACCCTGATCCGCCAGTACGCGGACCTGGGCCGGGTGGGCGGCGAAATCTATGAAGGCGACTGGGTCAATGTCGGCACCGTGGCGCAGCTGGAAGAACTGAACGCGCCGCTGGGCACGCGCAAGGCGGCATCATGAACACGGGGCCTTGTAGTACGCCATTTGCGGCGCGGCGCGCGCGCCTGTGCGCGGCCATGCAGCCGGGCGCCGTGGCGATTTTGCCGACCGCGCCGGAAGTGCAGCGCAACAGCGACAGCGACTACCCCTACCGCCACGACAGCTATTTCTACTACCTGACCGGTTTTACGGAACCGGACAGCGTGCTGGTGCTGGTGGCCGGCCGTGGCGAGACGGCGGCGCAATCGATCCTGTTCTGCCGCCAGAAGAACGTGGAGCGTGAAATCTGGGATGGCTTTCGCCACGGTCCGGAAGGGGCGCGCATCGCCTTCGGTGTCGACGCCGCCTTCCCGATCGAGGAGCTCGACAACGAAATGGCCAGGCTGCTGGCCAACGCTCCGGCGGCGTATTACGCGCTCGGGCACAGCGCCGCGTTAGATATGCAGATGAAGAACTGGCTGCTGGCGGTGCGGCGCCAGGCGCGCAGCGGCGTGACCGCGCCGGCGGTGGCGCACGACCTGCTGGCGATGCTCGATGAAATGCGCCTCTTCAAGGACGACGCCGAGCAAGCCCTGATGCTGCGCGCGGCAACCATCTCGGGCCTGGCGCACGCACGCGCGATGCGCGCATCAAAACCGGGCATGTTCGAATACGAGATCGAGGCCGAACTGCTGCACGAGTTCCGCCGCAACGGCGCCCAGTATCCGGCCTACACGCCGATCGTGGCGGCGGGCGCGAACGCCTGCGTGCTGCACTACAACGCCAACAACGCGCAAACGCGCGACGGCGACCTGGTGCTGATCGACGCCGGCTGTGAACTGGACAGCTACGCCGCCGACATCACCCGCACCTGGCCCGTCAACGGCCGCTTCAGCACTCCGCAGCGAGCGCTGTACGAGCTGGTACTGGCGTCGCAGAACGCCGCGCTGGCGGTGGTGCGCCCCGGGCAGAAATACAGCGACATCCACGACGCCGCCACGCGCGTGCTGGCGCAGGGCATGCTCGATCTGGGATTGCTGGACAAAGGCAAATGCGGCAGCGTCGACGACGTCATCGCCGAACGCGCGCACCAGCAGTTTTACATGCACGGCACCGGCCACTGGCTCGGGCTCGATGTGCACGATGCCGGCGCCTACCGCGACGTGCATGCCGAGGACAAGCCATCGCGCCCGCTGCAGCCTGGCATGGTGCTGACGGTCGAACCGGGCATCTACGTGCGCCCGGCGGACGGCGTGCCGGAACAGTTCTGGCACATCGGCATCCGCATCGAAGACGACGTGCTGGTCACGCAAGACGGCCACACCATCCTGAGCGCGTCCGCGCCCAAGCTGGCCGACGATATCGAACAACTGATG
>DASVVC010000060.1:0-2116 GCA_036386755.1 Telluria sp. | reverse complement strand
GCCGAGCAGCTGGCCCACGGCGGCGAACGCGACGCCGACCGCTTTTCGCTCACGCGCACCTTCGACACCTTGCTCGACTGGTTCCTCGGTAATTATTTTCCCTGGCAGTCGCACGCCGAAGTGCGCCTGGCCGGCGCCATTGGCGCGGCGCGCGAGCGGCTTGGCGGCGGCAGCAACCTGGCGCTGTCGCTGCCGCTGGCGCGCGACCTGCACCAGCTCGGCCTGCTGTACCGTGGCGCCGGACGTGGCGACGACGCCATCGCCTGCTTCGAAGAAAGCATCAGCCTGCGCCAGCGCCTGCTCGGCGACGAGCATGCCGACACCCGCGCCAGCCGCGCCCAGCTGGCCAGCCTGCTGCGCCACGACGGACGCCTGGCCGAGGCCCAGTTTCTGCACGAACTGCTGCTCGACGATTGCGCGCGCCTGCTCGGTCCCGACCATCCCGATACGCTCACGGCGCGCGCCGCGCTGGCCGCCACCGTGGCCCAGCGCGGCGATTTCGGGCGCGCGCTGGCCCTGCACGAGCAAGTCATCGACGCCAGCGAGCGCCTGTACGGCGCGGCTCACATGCACACCCTGGCCTACCTGGCCGAACAGGCGCGCACCCTGGCCCGCCACGGCGAGTACAGCCGCGCACGGATGGTCTACGAGCGCGTGCTCGACGGACGCGAACGCCTGCTCGGCAGCGAACACGAAGACACCCTGCGCTGCTCCCAGGACCTGGCGACCCTGCTGCGCGAGCTGGGCGACCTGGGTAACGCGCGCAAGCTGCAGGAAGGCGTGGTGGCGGCGCGCGAGCGCCATGCTGGAACCGACCATCCAGCCACGATGCAAGCGCGCGAGCTGCTGGCCGAAATCATGGCCGCGCAGAGCGATCTGGCCGGCGTGCGCGCGATCCTCGAACTGCTGGCGCGCAGCCGCGAGCGCAGCCTGGGCGCGGCCCATCCCGACACGCTCAGCAGCCAGTTGCGGCTGGCCTCGACGCTGAGCGAGCAGGGCGACCTGGACGCGGCGCGGCGCCTGCAGCAAAAGCTGGCCGGATCGGGCGGGGCCGGACAGCCCGGCGTGCGTCCGGACTTGGCGACCGGCAAGGGCCTGCCGGGCACCATGGCGGCGCGCGCGGGCCACGGCGCCGATGCGCGCAGCAGCGCCGAAGCGGGGCAGGATCCGGGCCGCCACGGCGCGCCGCACGGCGGCCCCGGCCCGGCGCGGCTCGACGCCGGCGCGCGCCCGACCAGCATCCTGGACGCTCCGCCCGACAGCGGCGGCGCCGATACCCTCAGCCACAAACTGGCGCAGTTGCAGGAACTGATCGACAATTGCAGCGAACGCGAGGCGCGCGCGCTGGCCGACAGCCTGCGCAAGCCCGTGCTGCGCCGTAATGTGCCGCAACCGCTGCGCAAGCGCGCCATCGCCCTGATCCGCCAGGTGTATTTGCGCCACAACGACAAGGATGCCTTGCTGGCGTTTGCCCAGGACGAAGTCTCGTTTTTGCAGGAAGCGCTCAACGACGCCGTCGGCGGGCGCCCGGTGAGCACCCAGTAAGCGTGTCGCCAGTGCACTGCGCGCAGAAATTGTTGGTGCGGGGCCAGCGTGACGCTCATTGCTTCAGGTAAAATCCGGGGATGAGAATTCTTATCAGCAATGACGATGGCTATCTCGCCCCCGGGATCGCAGCGCTGGCCGACGCGCTCGCGTCGGTGGCCGAGATCGTCGTCGTGGCGCCCGACAGCAACCGTTCCGGCGCCTCCAATTCGCTGTCGCTGGACCGTCCGCTGTCGGTGCAGCAGGCCGCCAACGGGTTTTACTTCGTCAACGGCACGCCGACCGACTGCGTGCACGTGGCCCTGACCGGCATGCTCGACTACCGGCCCGACCTGGTCGTCTCCGGCATCAACAACGGCCAGAACATGGGCGACGACACCCTGTATTCCGGCACCGTCGCCGCTGCGACCGAGGCTTACCTGTTCGGCATCCCGGCCATCGCCTTTTCCCAGGTCAACCACGGCTGGGAGCACCTCGATGCCGCCGCGAAGGTCGCGCGCGACGTCGTGCAGCGCCGCTTCGACATGCTGCCCTCGCCGTATCTGCTGAACGTGAACATCCCGAACCTGCC
>DASVVC010000059.1:0-24199 GCA_036386755.1 Telluria sp. | reverse complement strand
CGTTCCCAGCGCAGGCCGAGGTAGAGCGCCACGCGGGCCGTCACGTCCCATTCATCCTGGGCGTACAGCGCATAGCGGCGGCTGTCGACACGAAAACCGCTGCCGGCCTGGTCGAGCTGCGAGCGTGCATCGATCACGTCGCTCCGATGGCGCTCGTCGCGCTCGCGCCCGAACTCGGCGCCGCTCACGAAAGCGTGCTTGTCGGCGTAGGCCGTGCGCAGCTTGGCCGAGGCCGTCACGCCGCGGTTGTGGTTCGCGCGTGCGGTATCCTGGCGGTTGCGCAAGCGCTGCTGGCGGTCGACGAAATCGATGCCGCTCGACGCGTCCGAGCGCGCATAGGTCGCTCCCGCTTTTGCCTCCAGCTTGCTGCTCGCGCCCAGCGTTTGCATCCAGGTCAGGTTGTTGCGGATCGTTAGCGACGAACCCTGGCTAATGTAGTTCTCGTTGGCGTACTGCGTCTCGGGACCGCGCAAAAAATCGGTGCGCCCAACGCCCCGGCTGTCGTAGTCGATGCCGGACAGATAGCTTTGCAGCGCCAGCGAATCGTCGGCGCCGAACTTCTTGCTGATGCGCGGCGCCAGGCTCCAATTCCAGCCGCGATCGGCGTTGAACTGTCTCAGCTCGCGCAACATTGGCCCCTCCTCGCCCGCGCCTTCGGTCCGGGTCAGGTAGGTTTCGTCGCCGCTCAGCTGGCGCGCGGCGCCCGTCACCAGCCACGCCAGCGCGTCGTCCTGGCCGCTCCAGGTGCCCGAGAGCTGCGCCTTGGTGCGCTCGTTGTCGTGATCGATGCCGGCGCGCAGCTGCCGCTGCTGCTTGCCGTTGCTGCGCTTGAGGATGAGATTGATGGTGCCGGCGATCGCCTGCGTTCCCATCTCGACCGTGGGCACGGCGAGGATGTCGATGCGTTCGACCACGTCGGGAGCGAGGTTCTCGAGCGCGAAGTTGGGCGGGGCCGGCTCGCCGTTGAGCAGGATACGCACGTAGCCGCTGCCCAGGCCGCGCATGCTCACTTCACCGCCTTTGCGCCCCGGCACGCCATTGACGACGATGCCGGGCTGGCGCCGCAGCACGTCGAGCACGCTGGCGTCGCCGTAGCGCACCAGCTCGGCTGCGCCGACGCTGTGGCGCAGCGTGCTTGAGGCACGCCGTTCGTCGGCGCGGCTGGCGGCGATCTCGACTTGCGGCAGCGGGGCCGGCACCCTTGCCGCGGGCGCAGGCGCGGCCGGCGGCGCGGCCGGCGGCGCGGCAGGCGGCGACGCCTGCGCGTGGGCCTGGCCGCACAGCGCCATGGCGGCGGTCACGGAGGGACTGAGGAACTGGAAAAACCTGGTCAACGTCATGGCAAGGTCGAATGAGAGAGTGAGCGGACCGCGCCCGGATCATCATTCATTTTGACAATCATGTCAATTTCCAAATTTTTCACGCAATACAAGCTTGTCAGTCAGCCATCGGCGCCGTCCCGGATTGCGCTGCGCGGCTCGACCGGACCAATACGGCTGCCACCGCCAGGTTCCATATCGCATGCGCGCCGAAAACCGCCATCAGGCTGCCAGGGGTCAGGCGCACGTCGGCGAACAGGATGAACAGCGCGGGCAGCAGTCCTGCCGCAAGCCCGACAGCGGCGCACCCGCGCGACCATGGCCAGTCGGGCGCGCGCGCCAAGGCGTACGACCACGCCAGAAGTGCGGCGCACATCGACAGCAGCCCGGCCTTGGTCAGCACCTGGATGATGGTTCCGATAACGCGCAGGACGATGTAGAGGACGTCGATGTCGCCTTGGGAGGCGGCGATGAACTGCCGGGCCAATTGGGGCACCGCAAAGCCATCGAGCAGCATCGCCGCGCCGACGATGCAGCAGCCGAGGCCATACGCGGTCATCGCGGCGATCACCGGCATACGGCCCCGCCCCAGTAGTGCGCCGAACACCGCAAAGGCGCCAGCCAACGTCGCCAGCATGACAATGAGGACGCCGTGGACCACGCCGTCCATGAGCTGCAACGCGACCAGTTGCGCCAGGCTTTCCTGGACCGACGAGGCCTTGCTTACGACGGGGTGATGGGACAAGGCGACGAGCGCCAGAGCCGTGGTGCCGGCGATGGCGAGCGCGGCCCGGCGGCGATGCGACGGAAGCGGGAGATGTGCTTGCAAATGCATGGGATTCCTTTACTTTTTGGTCAGAGCCCCAGTAATATCATTGTGGCCCCGTGCAGTGGCAGAGCACTTTCCCGGTTCATCCGCTAGCGGACAAAACCTCCCTATTGTCTGTCAGAGAGAACATCACATGGTTGACGACATAACGGACCGCCGCAGCTTGCGCACCCGCGCGGCACTCCACGGCGCTTTTGTGGAACTGTTGCTCGAGCAAGGCTACGAGGCGCTGAAGATCGCCGCCGTCGCCCAACGCGCCAATGTTGGCCGCTCCACGTTTTACGAACACTACCGGACCAAGCACGATCTTTTGCGGGCCAGCATCGTCGGACCTTTCTCCATCCTGGCAGAGCTGGCCAGTCCGGGAGAAACGACGGCGGACGTCACGATCTTGCTTCGGCATTTTCGGGACAACCAGCAGGTTGCGCGCGTTTTGCTCGGCTGGCCGACGCGGCCGCTGCTTGGTCACACGCTGGCCGATCTGATCGTCGAACGCCTCAAACGCGATTGCACGGGCCTTGCGTGCATTCCTCTTGAGGTCATCGCACGGCAAATCGCCGAGGCCCAGCTCTCGCTGGTGGACAGTTGGGTGCAGGGACGCCCTCGTCTCGGTCTCGAGGTGGCAGCCGATGCGCTCAGACGCACCAGCCTTGCCTTGGCGGGTGTGCTGACCGGCGCAAGCGGCCCTGGAGCGGAAAAAAACCCTGCAATTCATTGAGTGCGGGCGCAAACCCGCATCAGCGAGCCGGCGCCGGATCAGGGCGCCGGCGCAGCAATTCGTACATTGAAAAGGCTGGCCATGGAACACGTATCGGAGCGGGAACCCGGACTTCACGCGGGCGTACTCTACGCCTTGCTCGCTGCCGCACGAAGCATGTCCACGCGCATCGCCATGATCGTCACCACCAGCATGAGCATGATGTCGCGTGGAATGGAAGCGAGCCGCACGTCCATCCGCATCGACATCTCCCGCAAAAACATGCTCATCCTCATTACCCCGATATTCACCATCGCCACGAACATTGACATGTGGGCCGCGCCGCCCAAGCCGGGCGCGCGCAAAGCACGGCAAGGCGCCGGGCCGCTGCACATGGGGCGCGGCGCGGTAGAATGACGCGGTACAGACACGCTCCGTGCGCCCCGAGCGCGGTCCGGCGAGGTCGCTACGCTCCACGCGCAAAGACGAACGCCATGCACATCAGCCAGCACCCGACCCATACCCTCGACTTGCGCGTACGCGAACTGCGCCAGCTGTTCAACTCGCTCGACCCGACGCCGTTCCTGAACAAGGATCTCGACCGCGCCTGCGAGGCCTTCATCGAGAACTGGGCGCTGTCGCTGCCGCACGATTCCCACCTGCACCTGACCATCCATGTGGAACAGCTGGCCTCGGCAGAGGAAGCCGGCGCCTTGGTGACCGACGCCATCCATAATTATTACGGCTACAAGATCGGACTGGTCCGCGGCGACCTGAGCCAGCTGCTGCGCGTTGGCCGCTTGAGTCTGGGGGTCGGCCTGCTCTTCGTGACCGCCTGCCTGCTGCTGGCCGAAGCCATCACCAGCGTCGTTCCCGGCCCGGGCGCCAGAATCGCCCACGAAAGCCTGACCATCATCGGCTGGGTGGCCATGTGGCGCCCGGTGCAGGTCTTCCTGTACGACTGGTGGCCGCTCAAGGGTCGCATCAAGGTCTACGAGAACCTGCGCTTCGCCCGCGTCAGCGTGGTGCCCGCTTGATCAAAATTTGTTGCAAACGAGCATCACTATCGGGACGTGCAGCAACAACACTTCCGGCAAGCAGGGCAATTTGATTCATAATCGATGATCCAGTGTCCGGCTGCCAGGGCCGCAGCGAACGCGCGCCCGGTGGACCTGCCACCCACGATTTTCGGGTTGTCATGCCGCTATTGTCCCGCCTTTTGTTGTGCCTCGTTCTCAGCGCCTGCCTGCCGGGCGCGCCCGTGCTGGCCGCGGCGCCCGCGGCGGCGCAGGCCGGCGCCGAGCTCGATGCGATCCGCACCCTGTCGCGCAGCTCGACCCTGGACGCCCTGGGACGGCTCGAAGCGTTGCAGGCGCGCACCGGCACGAACGCGCCCTACCCGCTGCGGCGCGACCTGCTGCGCGCCGAGGTGGCGCTGCGCGAAGACGCCGGCCAGCTCGAGCGCATGTACGCGGCCGAGCGCGAGGCGCTGCTGCTGGCGATCGACAACAACGATCCCGTGTTCGCGGCGCTGGCCAGGCTGGGCGCGGTGCGCCAGCTGCTCGCCCAGAACCGCACGCACGAAGCCCAGGACGCGCTGGCCGAAATCCGGGCCGGCTTGCCGAACCATCCGCCGCCGCCGCTGCGCATCGCCCTGGCAATCGCCGAGGGCGACGCCTTCAATGCCAAGGCCCGCTTCGACAAGGCGCTGGAGGCCTATCTGCAGGCGCTCAAGCTGCAGCAGGACGAGCCGGACGCGGGCGAATACCGCGCCAACACGCTGGCGCGCATCGCGCGCGTGTATATCAACCTCGACAACCCGGCCAAGGCCATCGACATCACGCGCCAGGCCCTGCAGGAGCACGACGTGCCGGCGCGTACCGTGGGCCGGCTCCAGTTCACCCAAGGCATGGCCCTGCTCAAGCAACAGCGCGGCAAGGAAGGTATCGCCGCGTTCAACAACGCCCTCGAGACCGCCACGCGCGGCGGCCTGACCAGCCTCGAAGCCGAGGTGCGCGGCAACATCGCCGACTACTTCCTGCGCCAGCACGACTATCGGCGCGCTGAAACGGAAGCGCGCCTGGCCTTGAGCGCCTCCGAGCGGGTCAAGGACCAGAACCTGGTCCTCATGGGCAAGGCCAACCTCGGCTTCGCCCTGATGGGCCAGAAGCGCTTTGCCGACGGGCTACCCTGGGTCGACGCCGTGATCGCCGACCTCGACAAGGCCGGCGCCGGCTCCGACCTGAACGCCATGCTCGACGAAAAGGGCCGCATGCAGGAACAGGCCGGCCTGTACAAGGACGCGCTGGCGACCGTGCGCAGGCAGCAAGCCGTGCAGCAAAGCGGCGAGCGCGCCGCGCGCGACCGCGCCGTGGCCGCCTTGCAGGAAGAATACGAGGCCGGCCAGCGCACCCGCCAGATCGCGCTGCTGCGCCGCGAAAACCAGGTCCAGGACGCCGACCTGCGCAGCCGCCGCCTGCTGCAACTGCTGACCACCGTCGGCGCCCTGCTGATCGTCGCCGCCGGCGCGGTCGTGCTGGTGCTGTACCGGCGCTCGGCCGGCACCAACGTGCGCCTGAACCAGCTCAATACCCAGCTCACCTACCATTCCCGGCACGACGCCCTGACCGGCCTGTACAACCGGCGCTCGTTCCTGGACCTGATGGCCGCGCGCGGCCGGCAGGAGCGCTCCGGCGAGGAGTCGGCCAGCGAGGAGCGGCCCTGCGTCGACTGCATCGTGCTCATGGACATCGACCACTTCAAGCACATCAACGACCGCTGGGGCCACGGCGTGGGCGACGCGGTGCTGGTCGAGGTGGCGCGGCGCCTGTGCGCGGCGGTGCGCGAGTCCGACATGGTGATGCGCTGGGGCGGCGAGGAATTCCTGGTCTACGCGCCCGGGGCCGACCCGGCGCACGTGGCCGAGATCGTCGCGCGCGTGCTGGACGGCACCGGCGCCACGCCGGTCGTGGCCGGCGCGGGCAGCGTGCCGGTGACGCTCACCGCCGGCGTGGTCACCTTGCCGCTGGCCGGCGCCGCGCACGGTGCGCTCGACTGGGAACGCGGCATTCGCCTGGCCGACTGGGCGCTGTATCACGGCAAGGCCAATGGGCGCAACCAGGCGCGCATCGTCACCGGCCTGCGCGCGCCGCTCGCTACGGTGCTGGCGGCGCTCGACGGCGCCGCCGGCAGTGCGCAAGGATTGCTCGACATGGCCTGCGTGCACGGTCCCGAACAGCGCCCGGGGTGAACGCGCCGGTTCGACGCTGCATCGCACGTTAAAAATTGCTCAATTGATTAGCTTTCAAGTCATCGTGCCGGTTTATAATGTTTTCCGCAAAACAACAAATTGTTGTGAAAACGAATGAACCCCATGGAGACTGATGTGAGATCGACCCTGCCGCACCTTGCCGCATCTTTATTGTTTATCGTACCGGCCAGCGTTGCCGCCGCCGCCGCCGACGAGCCAGCCGACCTGTACACCCGCATCCAGCGCTATCACGTCAGCTATTCGCTCAACGCCGATTACACGAGCACCGAAACGCACGACTGGACCATGAAAGTGCTGAAGGAAAAGGCCCTTGCGAATGCCAAGGAAACCTCGATTTCCTACAGCACCAGCATCGAAAAGGCCGAAGTACTGGCCGCTTACACCATCAAGGCCGACGGGCGCCGCATCGATACACCGAAATCGAACTACCAGGTGGTGACCAACAGCGGCAACGCCAAGGATGCGCCGGTCTATTCGGACCGCACCACGCTCACTGTCGTGTTCCCGGAATTGGCCGTCGGCGACACCGTCGGTTTTTCGTACAAGCTGACGCAGCTCGAACCGATGTTTCCGAAACACTTCTCGATCGTTCAGTACTTCAACCGCAACACCGCCTACGACGACGTGAGAATCACGATCGATTATCCGGCCGCGCTCTGGGCCCGGGTCGAGGCGCGCGAGCTGACCGAAGCGGGCAACGCCGAAAAGAACGGACGCAAGGAACTGGCATGGACCTTTTCCAATAAGGTCCCGCTGAAGAACAAGCGGCGCGACTACTCCGTCTACGATGTCGACACCCTGCCGGGCCTGGCCTTCTCGACTTTCAGGTCGTACGCCGATATCGCCCAGGCCTACGGCGCGCGCGCCACGCCCAAGGCAGCGGTCACGGCGCAAGTCCAGGCCCTGGCGGACCAGATCGCAAAAGACCAGAAGACGCCGCGCGAGACCGCCCGCGCGCTGTACGACTGGGTAGCGACCAACATCACTTACGCAGGCAATTGCATCGGCACCGGCGCCGTGGTGCCGCACGATATCTCCTTCATCCTGGAAAACAAGATGGGCGATTGCAAGGACCACGCGACGCTCTTGCAGGCGCTGCTGTCGGCCAAAAAGATCGAAAGCACGCAAGCGCTGATCAACGCCGGCAGCAGTTTCAAGCTGGCCAGGGTGCCGGTGGTGTCGCGCGTCAATCACGTGATCAACTACCTGCCGGCATTCGACCTGTTTGTCGACTCGACCTCCAGCACCACCCCGTTCGGCATGCTGCCCGAAGGGTCGCAGGACAAGCCGGCCTTGCTGGTCGACGGCTTCAAGGAAGGCTTGAGGACGCCGGCGCCGCAGCCAGGGGCGAATGTCCAGACCATGAAAACCCGTATCGACATCCACGACGACGGTTCGGTCAGCGGCAACGTCGACATCGCGACGAAAGGTGCTTACGCGGTCGATCTGCGCGAGGGCTTGCGCGGCGCCGGCAAGGAGTCCATGGATGACATGGTCAAGAATGTGTTGAAGGGCATGGGCTATACCGGCACCGGCAAGTTCGAAAGCGACGATCCGAGCGCGCTGACCGATACCTTGAATTACAAGGCCAGCTTCGCATTCACGAATTTTACGCAGCGCCCGGGTGCCGGCGCCTTTTCGATCCACCCGGTATTCTTCAGCAACGCACCGGTGGCGCGCTTTGCGCTCGCCGGCTCGGACGAGGAAGAAACGCCGGTGGAATTTGCCTGCTCCAACGGCGCCAGCACGGAAGAATACATCTTTACCTTCCCCAAGAAGATGAAGGTGCTGGCCGTTCCGGATAACATGTCGCTCAAGACGGCGAACCTGACGTACAAGGCGAGCTACCGTTTAAAGGGGAACCAA
This sequence comes from Telluria sp., assembly GCA_036386755.1. Lineage (GTDB taxonomy): Bacteria > Pseudomonadota > Gammaproteobacteria > Burkholderiales > Burkholderiaceae_D > Telluria_A. The sequence continues at coordinate 16,217 of DASVVC010000059.1, read as the reverse complement.
CTAACGGTGACGCGCCAGGTCGACGACCGCACCCGCGGAAACGTTTGTCCTGCCGCCGTGGCGCAGGAATACAAGGACTTTTCAAAGAAGGTGATGGCCAACCTGAAGGCGCAAGTGGTCTACAAATAAGCCGGGGGCCGGTGCGCCGGCTGGAAAAAAACGCTCGCGCCCGCAATGGCGGCGAGCGTTTTTTTATGTCAGTTCTCGAATGCTGGTACTGCCCGGCTCCTTCCCGGCGCCGCGCCAGCGCCTCCACGGCGATCGATGACGCGTCGAACCCGTGCGGCAGCGCCGTCGGTGCGGGCGGCGCCGCTCGCCACAGCCAGTTATGCGCAGCGTGGTTTTTTTGCCGAACCCATCCGAAACGTATCGAAAGCCGCAAGCGATCTTGTATAGTCGCAAAACTGTCTCGGAAAAAACTTTGTTGAGCGCTGCCTTGTTGCCGGAGACGCCAGGATGAGCCCCTACCCGGCCGCCCTGGCCCCAGGGCGGCATGCTCGACGTGCCAAGCCGCGGCCAACGCAGAGCTCAATGTCGCGAAAGGCCACTGTGTTGACATTCTCACAGCTTCAACGATTGATCGGAGCGCTGTTGCTGCTCCTGGGCGCGAGCGTGATCGCCGGCTGGATCCTGCGCTCGCGCGAACTGGTGCAGATCGTGCCCGGCGCGGTGGCGATGGTACTGAACACCGCGCTGTGTTTCCTGGTCGCCGGCGCCGCCCTGGCCATCTCCGAGCGCCGGCCGCGGCTCGCGCGCACGGCCCGTGGCGCGGCCTGCGTCGTCATGCTCGGCGTGTCCGGCGTGGTGGCCTTGCAAAACCTTCTCGGCATCGACTTGCATATCGACCAGCTGCTCGTCGACGTCTGGCTGGCCGACCCCAACCCGCATCCCGGACGCATGTCGCCGCTGACCTGCGGCGGCTTCTGGCTGGCCGGCACCTGCCTTTTGCTGCAGGACAGGCAGCGCGCTACCGGCAGGGCCCGTTGGCTGGTCCAGCTGCTCAGCCTGGCCCTGGTATCGCTGGGCATTGTCGGCGTCACCGGCCATTCGCTCAAGCTCGAATTGCTGTTCGACTGGTACCGCTTCGTGCGGATGGCGCCGCACACCGCTTTCGGCTTCCTGTTGCTGGGCAGTGCGCTCTGGCTGCGCTGGTACCAGAGCGTCAAGCAGCGCAGCGCCAGCCGCGAACGCGGCGACAGGCGCATTACCGCCATGGCCACGATCATCCTGCTGTCGATGGCGCTGACGGCCGGGATGGCCAGCTCCGTCATGTCGGCCCACCGCACCGAAGCGGCCTTGCACCTGAATATGAGCGCGGCGCATTCGAATCGCGCCCAGCTGCTCAATTTTGTGCTGGAAAATACACTCCTGCAGGCCGCTACGCTCTCGACCGACCCTGCCCTGCTCGCCGAGTATGCGCGCGCCGCGCAAGCGGGCGCCCACCTGGCGATAGGAACCGAACTGGAACAGCATTTGCTCAGCGACGGATACTCCTCGGTGGTTGCGGCCAGCCGCGACGGGGCCATGCTGCTGCGCGCCGGCGCCCCTGCCGCGAGCTCGCCGATCACCCTGCGCCTGACGGGTGGCCAGCAATTGCTCTGGTCGGCTGTCCCGGTATTAAAAATCTCGGTGCCGGTGCGCAAGGCAGGCGCCGGGATCGGCATGATCCTGGCCGAGCGCAAGCTGCCCATCGTGCAAACCCTGCTGGCCGACGCCGCCCTGCTGGGCAAGAGCGGCGATATTGCCATTTGCGCGGCGGCAGCCAACGGCCGCATGGATTGCCTGCCGACCCGCCTGAACCCGCGCGGTTTTACCGCCAGGCCGCGCACGCGCGAGGGCATCAAGCTGCCGATGAGTCACGCCCTCGACGGCAAGACCGGCATCGCGGTGGCCAAGGACTACCGCGGACACATGGTCGTGGCCGCCTACGGGCCGATCGGCTCCAGCGGCCTGGGCCTGGTGGTAAAGGCCGATGCGGTCGAGCTGTACGAGCCGATCCGCACGCAAATAACGTCGATGGCCGCGGTGCTGGCCGTGCTGTTCGCCTGCGGCATGCTGCTCTTGCACTGGCAGGTCTCGCCGCTCATTGCGGCCCTCCTGGCGGCCAAGCAAAAGGCGCGCGCCGGCGAAGGCAAGATCCAGGCGGTTCTCGACAATATGGCCGAGGGCTTGCTGACCATCGACGAGCACGGCAAGGTCAGGTCGATCAATCCGGCCGCGGCAGCCATGTTCGGCTATGCGGCGCCAGAAGTGATCGGCGCCTCCGTGGCGCTGCTGGTCCCGGCCGCCGCGCACCTCGGGCGGGCCGCGGGCAGCGCGCACGGCATGCAGGTCGATGGCCAGCGCAAGGATGGCAGCCTGGTTCCCCTGCATATGTCGGTGCGCGAGGCGCTGCACGAAGGCGACCGGATGTCGGTGGCGATCCTGCGCGACATCAGCGACGAGCGCAAGGCGTCCGAAGTCAGTTCGCGCTTTGCCGCCTTCCTCGACGCCACGCCGAACCTGGTGGCCTTCGTCTCGGGAGCGCAGCACATTCTGTATCTTAACGGCGCCGGGCGCAGCTTGCTCGGCATCCCCGCCGGCGAAGACTGCGGCGGCCTTTCCATGGAAGAGTTCGCTTGTCCCGGGACCGATGCCGGCCACCTGCAAGGCATTTTGCACGAAGCCGACGGCGCGCCCTGGCGCGGCGAGCTGGCCCTGTGCAACCGCGCCGGCGGCACGGTTCCTTTCCTGTTTTCCGTGGTCCGTATCGAGCACCAGCAAGACCAGCAGGGCGCACCCGGTTCGTATGCGATGGTGGGGGTCGATGTCAGCGAGCGCAAGCGCGCCGAAGACGACCTGCGCAAGACGCTGGACCGTTTCAACCTGGTCGCGCGCGCCACCAACGACACGGTCTGGGACTGGGACTTCGCCACCGACCGGATTTGGTGGAACGCGGGCATCGAGCATACCTTCGGCTTCGACATGGCCAACAGCGCCGCCCCGGCCCAGTGGTGGATCGACCAGATCCACCCGGACGACTGCGACCTGATCGTCAAGGAGATCGAACATGAAATCCACGCCGGCGGCCAGTACTGGACGGGCGAATACCGCTTCCGGCGCGCCGACGGCACATTTGCATACGTGCACGATCGCGGCTATATCATCCACGATGAAGCGGGCGAAGCGGTACGCATGATCGGCGCCATGATGGATATCAGCGAGCGCAAGCATGTTGAGGAACGCATGCGCCAGCTGGAAGAACGCTTCTCGAAGATTTTCAGCATGAGCCCGGTTGCCATCAGCGTCAGCAGCATGGCCGATGGCAATCTGCTGGAGGTCAACGATGCCTTTTGCGCACTGATCGGGCACGAGCGCGCGGTGCTGCTGGCCAGCCCGGCCTCCCCGCTCGATTACTGGCTTGCGCCCGAGGCCCATGCGTCGATGATGGCGCGGCTGCGCCTGGAGGGGTCGGTCAGCGACGTGGAAGCGACCCGGAGCAAGGACGACGGCAGCGTGATCAGCGTGCTGCTGTCGGCCGATGTGGTGGAGCTGGCCGGCGTGCCCCACCTGCTGTGCCTGTACAACGACATTACCCAGCGCAAGCACGCGCAAGACCAGCTCAGGCTGAGCGAGGAAAAATTCCGCTCGATCGTGGAGACGACCAAGGACTGGATCTGGTCGCTCGACGCCGACGGCCGCATCCTGTATTCGAACCCGGCGGTGCAGACCATGCTGGGCCGCCACGCCGATGAACTGACGGGCAGGAGGATGCTGCGCTACGTGCATCCGGACGAACAGGAGAGCGTGGCCGAGACGATCACGCGGCTGCAGCGGCGCGGCGAGGGCTGGAGCAACTGGCTGATCCGCTGGCGTCACCGGGACGGCAGCGATCGCTACCTGGAATCGTCGTCGGTCCCGGTGTTTGATCGCGACGGCACCTTCATGGGCTATCGCGGCACCGACCATGACGTTACCGAGATCAAGAAATTCGAAATCCAGCTACAGGAAGCCAAGCACAAGGCCGAATCGGCGAATGAAGCCAAGAGCGAATTTTTGGCCAACATGAGCCATGAAATCCGCACGCCGATGAATTGCATCATCGGCTTCACGCGCTTGGTACTCAACACCGACCTGTCGCGCCAGCAGCACGAATACATGGAACTGATCGCCTCGTCCGCCGGCTCCCTGCTGCGCCTGCTAAACGACATCCTCGATTTTTCCAAGATGGAGGCCAAGAAGCTGGTCCTGGAAAAAACGGTGTTCGACCTGCGCGAGGAAGTCGCCAACGTGTTCCGCACCCTGGCGACCGGGGCGGCGGAAAAGCGCCTGGAGCTGGGCTTCGATATCGCGCCCGAGGTGCCGCGCATGATCGTGGCCGACCAGGGCCGGCTGGCGCAAATCCTGATCAACCTGACCAGCAACGCGATCAAGTTCACCGCGCGCGGCGACGTCGTGCTGACGGTGGCCCAGCTCTCGCGCCAGGCCGACTGCGCCGAGCTGCGCTTTAGCGTGCGCGACACCGGCATCGGCATGTCGCGCCAGCAGCAGGAGCATATTTTCGAGTCGTTCGTCCAGGCCGACGCCTCCACCACGCGCGAGTATGGCGGCACCGGCCTGGGACTGGCGATCGTGTCCCAGCTGGTGGCCCTGATGGACGGCAAGCTGTGGGTCGACAGCGAAGCGGGGGTGGGCACGCAGTTCCATTTCACCGTTCCGGTCCAGCTTGCGCAGCCCACGGCGGCGCCCGACGGCGGCGCATGCGGCGCCGGACTGCGGCACAAGGCGGTCCTGGTGATCGACGAGAACGCCACCTCCGGCCAGATCATCGTCAACCTGTTGCGCAGCTGGAAAATGCGCCCGGTGCTAGTGCGGGGCGGCGACGAACTGGCCCTGCAGGTGCCGCCGGGCGGCGCGCCCGCCGAGCCGTTTTGCGCGGCCATCTGCAGCGCCTCGTTCCTGGCCGACGGCGGCGCGGCCCTCGGCACGGCCCTGGGCGCGGCCGGGCTGCCGCCGACGTCGATCATCGCCGTGCTGCCGCCGCACGACGACAGCGCGGCCCGCCAGGCCGGCCTGGCGTCGGGCTTGACGGCATTTATCAAGAAGCCGGTGCGCCATTCCGAGCTGTTCAACCTGCTCTCGGGGATCGTCGGGAGCGGCGCCGCCAGTTCCACCGGCGCGCATCCGCCAGCGGCGGCGCCGCCGAGCGGGCGGGCGGCGCCAACCAGCCTGCGCGTGCTGGTCGCCGACGACCATCCGGTCAACCAGATGCTCATCAGCGAACTGCTGCGCAGCCGCGGCCACACGTTTACCGTCGTCGGCAACGGCGTCGAGGTGTTGCGGATGCTCGAGCGCGAGAGCTTCGACGTGATCCTGATGGATGGCCAGATGCCGGAAATGGACGGCTATCAGACCACCGCCGAAATCCGCCGGCGCGAGGCGCTGTCGGGCACGCATATCCATATCGTCGCGGTGACCGCCCACGCCATGTCGGGCGACCGCCAGACCTGCCTGAAGGCGGGCATGGACGACTATCTGTCGAAACCGATCGAGCCGCTCGACCTGTACGCCTGCCTGGAACGTCCCTGGTCGAATCCGGATACACTGCCGGCCGCAGCGCCTGCCGCTCTGCCCGCACCGGCACCGGCGCAAGCGGCCGCCGCTGCGCCGGACGGCGCGCCCGTCTTCAACCGCGCGCTGGCGCTCGAACGCGCGCGCGGCAAGCGCGATTTACTCAATCTCATGGCCAGGTCGTTCATCGACACCGCGCCGGAGCTGGTGCGCCAGCTGCACCATGGCCTGGAAACACGCGATGCCGCATTGCTGGAACGCGCCGCGCACCGCGTCAAGGGCGCCGCCGCGACCCTTGCCGGCGACGCCACGGCGCAGGCCGCGGGGGCCCTCGAAGCGGTGGCGCGGCGCGGCCATGACGCCAGCGGTGACGAGCTGGGCAGTGCAGCGCGCTGCCTGGCGCTGCGCATCGATGAATTGGCCGGCACCCTTACCACTACCCTGGAACTGAACCAATGAAAGTACTCGTCGCGGATGACGATCCGATTTCCGTCTTATATTTGCAGGACGTCCTGTCCGAATGGGGCTACGAGGTCGTGGTCGCCTCCGATGGCGTGAGTGCCGAAGCGATCCTGCGCCAGGCCGACGGTCCCTTGCTGGCGGTGCTGGACTGGATGATGCCGGGCCTGGACGGCATCGACGTCTGCCACAACATCCGCCAGGCCGGCCTGGAGCGGTATGTCTACATGATCATGCTGACGTCCCGCACCGAGACCGAGTTCATCGTCCAGGCCATGAACGCCGGCGCCGACGACTACATCGCCAAGCCCTTCAATGCCGAGGAAATGCGGGTGCGCGTGCGCGCCGGGCGCCGCATCGTCGACCTGGAACAGGAATTGCGCAGGCAGGCCACGCGCGACGCCCTGACCGGCATCTTCAATCGCGGCGCCATCCTCGACCTGCTGCAAAAGGAAATCGCGCGGCAGGCCAGGACCAGCGACTTCCTCTCGCTCATCTTCGCCGACCTCGATCACTTCAAGCTCATCAACGACACCTATGGCCACCTGGCCGGCGACGACGTCTTGCGCGAAGCGACGCGCCGCATGCAGGCCATGCTGAGACCGTACGACTGCCTGGGCCGCTATGGCGGCGAGGAATTGCTCGCCGTGCTTCCCGACTGCGATCGCGAAGGCGCCCTGGCCGTGGCCGAACGGATGCGCGGCGCCATGGCCGGGGCCGTCGTCCAGACCGCCTATGGCGACATCGCCGTCACTGTCAGCATCGGCGTCGCCTCCGTCAACGTCGCGCAGGCGGTCGAGATGACCGACCTGCTGCACCGCGCCGACAACGCCCTGTACAGCGCCAAATCGGGCGGGCGCAACCGGGTCGCGCTGGCTCCCTAACGCTGCCGACGCCCCGGGAGCGGCGAGCGCTCCGGCCCGCACCCTCGCTCCCGGCGGCAGCGATGATAGCTGTGCCGTGCCGGAACCTTTGCCCACTCATGGAATCCAAAGTACATGCCGCGGGAGCGCCGGCTTCCACGCGGTCCCAACGCAATGCCAAGCGTCTTGGCACGGCCGGCAAGCAGCCGGCGTCGGGCGGTCACAACGAGGAAAACAAGGTGAATACTGGAGAAATGGATGAGCTGCAACAGAAATTCAAACTCGCCCTGAGCGCCGCCAGGATGAGCGTGTGGGACTCGACCATTATCGAAGGAAGGGTAGACAAGGGCGAGATTGCCTGGACGGCGGACGGCGCCGCCCTGATCGGCATGGGCTGCGCACCCTTCCTGCAGCCGTTCCCCGAGTTTCTTGCCATGATTTGCGAAACGCACCGCGAGCGTATCCTGTCCATCCTGCAGGCGGCGGTCGAGCGCCGCGGCAGCTACGATATCGCGTACCAGATCGCGCTGCCCAACGGCGAGCTGCGCTGGCTGGCCGCCAAGGCGCAAGTGGTGTGCGACAGCGTGGGCCGCCCGGCGCGCACGCTCGGCCTGATCTGGGACATCAGCGCCCGCATCGAGGCCGAGGAGCGCATCGCGCAGCACGAGCGGCTCGCTGAAGTCACGCTGCGCGCCATCGGCGACGCCGTCATTCGAACCGACGCGCTTGGCAGGACGACGTTCATGAACAGGGCCGCCGAAGCGCTGACGGGGTGGAGCGCGGACATCGCGGCCGGCCACCCTATCGACCTCATCCTGCCCATCCATGAAGCCAACGCCGGCGGCACCAGCGAGCACCCGGTCCACAAGAGCTTGCGGCTCAAGCAGTCGATCGGCGTGTCGAAAAACGCGCAGCTGGTCACCGTCTCCGGGCGCCTGATCGATATCGAGGATGCGGTCTCGCCCATCTGGAACGATGACGGCGAGCTGATCGGATCGGTGGTGGTGTTTCGCGACGTCAGCCACGAGCGCCGGATGACGCAGCAGATGTCGTGGCAAGCCAAACACGACGGCCTGACGGGCCTGGTCAACCGCGCCGAATTCGAATCGATCGTCAGTGCGGCCCTGTTGCACTCCAAGGAAGAAGGCCAGCTGCACGCGCTGCTGTACATGGATATGGACCGCTTCAAGGTTGTCAACGATACCTGCGGCCATGCCGCCGGCGACATGCTGCTCAAGGTGCTGTGCAAACTGATCCATGCAGAGATGCGCGACGCCGATGTCCTGGCGCGCCTGGGCGGAGACGAGCTGGGCGCCCTGCTGCTCAATTGTCCGCTTCCCCAGGCAGAGGAGGTCGCCGAATCGCTGCGCCGCGCGGTTGAACAATTCCGCTTTGTCTGGGACGAGCGCACCTTCGATATCGGCATCAGCATCGGCTTGGTCGAGATCAACGACGAAAGCGTCTCGACCACCGAACTGCTGGTCGCCGCCGACCAGGCCTGCTACCTGGCCAAGGAGAACGGCGGAAACCGGGTGCAGGTGTACCGCGAAACCGATATCGTGCTCAACAAAAAGCGCGGCGAACGGCTCTGGCTGCCACGCTTGCGCGATGCATTCGACAAGAACCTGTTCCGCCTGTTCGGCATGCCGATCGCCAATCTTGCGGACGACGGCGAGCAGCATGTCGAAGTTCTTATCCGGATGGGAAGCGCCGGCGGCAACCTCAATTTGCCGAACGCCTTCATTCCGGCCGCCGAGCGATACAAGCTGATGCATCAAATCGACCGCTGGGTAGTGCGCGAAGTCTGCGCGCATATTGCCCGGCGCCGCGTTGCGCCTGGCGACGTGGATGCGCCTTTTCCGGGCGCCGGGCCGGTGCGCTATTGCATCAACCTGTCGGGCCTGTCCCTGAGCGTTCCCGAGTTCAGCGCCTACATCAACGAGCAATTTAGCACCTTCGACGTCGACCCGGGCCGGATCTGTTTCGAGATTACGGAAACGGCGGTGATTGCGAACCTGGCCCATGCGCAGACGTTCATGCATCGCCTGCGCGATATCGGCTGCACCTTCGCCCTGGATGACTTCGGCAGCGGCCTGTCCTCCTTCGGCTACCTGAAATCGCTTCCCGTGAACTTCCTGAAAGTGGACGGCCTGTTCGTACGCGATATCGCCATCAACCCGGTCAACCGGGCGATCGTCCAGGCGATCAACCAGGTGGGGCACGCGATGAACCTGAAAACCGTGGCCGAATACGTCGAAGACGACGAAACCCTCGCCCTGGTCAGGGACATGGGCATCGACTTTGCGCAAGGGATCGCGGTCGGCGAAGCACGCGCGCTGACGGATAACTGATCGAGCGCTGTGCCGGGCCGGTTGCCGGTCCGGCTGCCCTGGCAGCCCGATCCGCCGGCCGGGCGTGCACGATCGCAGGCGACACCATCGTGTACCGGCAGCGTGCCATGCCCGCAGCCACGCCAATAGCGATACCCCAGCCAGCCATGCTTGCATGGCCAGGCAAGCATACCGATCCCGGGTGCGCAGCCCGGCAGCCCGGCGCCCGTTTTGCCCTTGTGCGCCGCGCTGGCGCCGATGTCAAGATGAACTAAAAGCAATATTTTCTTGCCAAGAATACCCGTCGTCTTTGTTCATGCTAATGAAAATTATGAAATGGAAAGTCCTTATATAATTATCAAAAACACCTTTTTTTAAGACGATACATCGGATTACCATGAAAATTATGCGATTAGGCAACTTCATCAATACGCACATGGAAGAGATTCTCAGGGAATGGGAAGCGTTCGCCACCACCATCGTCCCTCCGGCCTTGACGATGGACAGCAAGGCCCTGCGCAACCATGCAAAGTTGATGCTGCAAGCCATTGCACTCGATCTCGGCAACGACCAGTCGGCTGAGCAGCAAACACGCAAGTCGCATGGGCTGGGCCGGCTGCTTGAAGAAGAAAGTTCGGCGGAGACCCACGCCGCAGCGCGCCTGTTTTCGGGCTTCACCATCGAGCAGCTCATTTCCGAGTACCGGGCATTACGCGCCAGCGTGCTCAGGCTGTGGGCGGCGCACGCCATGGACGGGCGTCACACCGATGCGGCCGACATCACGCGCTTTAACGAAGCGATCGACCAGGCGGTGGCCGAGTCGGTGGTGAGATACTCGCAGATGGTGACGAAATCGCAGCACCTGTTCCTCGCCATTTTGGGACACGACCTGCGCAACCCGCTGGCCACGACCTTGATGGCGTCGCGTTTTATCATGGAAGCGTCGGAGGCGGACAGTAAATGCGCCACCGCCGCCAACCGCATTCACCATGCGGGCCAGCGCATGAACACCCTGGTCAACGATCTGATCGATTACACGCGGACCAACCTGGGCTCGAGTCTTCCGATCATTCTCAAGGCGGTCGACCTTGAAAACCTGTGCCGGGATGCGATCGCCGAACAGGAACTGGCGCACCCCGGGCGCCGTTTCCAGCTGATCTCGACAGGCGCTTGCCACGGGCATTGGGATGACAACCGGATTGCACAAGTGCTTTCCAACCTGCTTGGCAACGCCGTGCAGCACGGCAGTTCGGCCGAGACGATCGTCGTGCGCCTTCAGCCCGGGAAGGACGAGATCGTCCTGTGCGTGGAGAACCGGGGAAAAGTGATCCCGGTCGAGAACCTCAACGCCGTGTTCGAACCGCTGGTGCGCCTCGCCAACGCCGACGACCAGGCCGGCGAACCCGGTACCAGCCTCGGCATCGGGCTGTATATTGCCAAGGAAATTGTACGCGCGCACGGCGGTGCCATCGCGGTCACCTCCGACGAGCAGGAGGGAACGCGGTTCGCCATCACGCTTCCCCGCGCGCCGCGCGGCAATGTTGCGCAAACATGGACCGCGCCCGTGCCATGAGCGCGCCCTGCCCGGCCTTGCCGATGCGGGTAGCGGTCCAGGCAAACGCTATGCATTGCGCAGTATCGGCGAGCAATAACGTTGCCCGCTCCTTGCGCGCGCGCGCCGCTCGAATGGCCGCTGTCCGCTACCGGACGGGATGAGCCGGTAGAGTCCCTGATCGGCCAGCACGCAAAGGAAATCACGCGTGAGCTCGCTAACAATGGCGTCGTCGGGCGAGTCGATGTGCAGGATACCGAAATTACACAGGCTTTGCCGAAAAAGCCCGACCGCCCGCCTTTGTGACGACAGCTCAAGGCAGTTAAGCGGACGCTGGCAGACGATCAGCTCGAACTCCCTGAAGCTCGCCCCGCTCGCCAGGTCATACTGGCTGCCGACGATGTTCGCCCGCACGGACGCCTTGAGCTGGAAACCCCCGGCATCTTCATTGCAATACGCGCGCAGCCCCCGCTGTCCGCCCGCCATCAGGAAGCGCTCCTCTTCGCGCTCCATCTGCGCGTGCGTCAGGCGCAAGGCCGCCACCTCGCGCACCAGGGCGTCGTGGGCGCTGGTGACGAACAACTGTGTTTTCGCCAGCAAGCCCTCTTCTTCGAGCATGGCCACCAGCTGCAGGAGCAGCTTGTCGTCGGCGCACTCGGCCAGCCAGATGCTGGGCCAGGAAGCGGCGCGCAGTACCGGCAGCGCCGCGCAGCGCAGGGCTATGAGCGTGCTGGGCAAGGCGAACAAGGCGCTTTCGCTGTTGCTGAGGGAGCGGCTGACCTGCTGGCACACGCGCGGCTCGCGCAGCAGCGCGCCCTGCAATGCCGACATCGACGCCAGCCCCGCGCGCTCGCACAACAGCGCCAGCTTGCGCTCGATGTCCGGCTTGCGGTACGCACGGAAATCCATGCCGCTGTGCCGGTACAGGGCCTCGATCAGGAGGTCCGTCTCGATCGCACTGACGGCGTTGGCATCATGGGCCGGCATGGCTCAATTTCCCAGCCAGACGCGGATTAGCGAGAGCAGTTGCGCAACATCGACCGGTTTGGTGATGTAGTCGCTGGCGCCGGCTTCGATGCACTTGTCGCGGTCGCCTTTCATCGCCTTGGCGGTCAGGGTAATGATGGGCAGCGACTTGAATTTCGGAAGCTGGCGGATCGCCCGCATCGTGTCGTAGCCATCCATCTCCGGCATCATGATATCCATCAGCACGATTTCGATGCCTGGCGTTTGCTCCAGCATGGCGATGCCGTCCTTGCCGTTTTCGGCGAAGTGCACTTTCATCTGATAGCGCTCCAGCACGGTCGTGAGCGCAAAGATATTGCGCAGGTCGTCGTCGACCACCAGCACGCTGCGCCCGGCCAGGTCGCCTTCGGCCGCTTGCGCCTCTTCCAGCATGCGGCGCTGGTGATCGGGCAAGCGCGCCGGCGAGCGGTGCAGGAACAGCGCCGTCTCGTCGAGCAGCCGCTCGCGCGAGCGCGCATCCTTGACCACGATGGTCTTGGCAAACCGCTTGAGCTTGGTCACATCCTTGCGGCTCAGTTCAGCCGCCGTGTACACCACCACCGGCAAGTCGCGCAGGTCCGGATCCTTGCTGATGGTATCGAGCAGCGCGAAACCATCCATGTCGGGCAAGGACAGGTCCAGCACCATGCAGTCGAAGCGCCGTCCCTTGAGCACCTCGAGCGCTTGCGCGCCGGTGGCCACCGCAACCAGGTCGAGGTCGGAGTCGCCGATCAGCTCGGTGATGTCGCGGCGCTGCACTTCGTCGTCCTCGACGATCAGCAAGCTGCGCCGGGTCTGGTTCATGAAGCGCTGGATCTGGTTGAACTCTTCATCCAGGCGCGCCGGTTCCACCGGCTTGTTCAGGTACGAGATGGCGCCCTGGCGCAGCGCCTTCTCGCGTTCGCGCATGCTCGACATCACGTGGACCGGAATATGGCGGGTGGCCGGATCGCGCTTGAGGCGGTCGAGCACCGCAAAGCCATCGGTGTCGGCCAGGTCCAGGTCGAGCAGGACCGCGATCGGCAGGTAGTCGCGGGCCAGGGTCTGGACCGACTCGCCGCTGTACGACACGATGCCCTTCCAGCCGCGCTCGCGCACGGTCGAGAGCAGGTTGTTGGCCACCCTGGCGTCGCTCTCGACGACCAGAATCGATTGCTCGCCCGGCGCGACCAGGTTGCGGTCGTCATGGTTCGGATGATGCAGGTTGATCACCGTCGGACTGCCGTCCAGGCTCATCGGCATGCCGATCGGCGCCGGCGCCGCTAGCGGCGCCTGGCCCGCCTCGACAGGCGGCAGTTGCCGCACCGGCGCCATTTCCATGCCGAGCTGGTAGGCGCCGAAGGCGGCGTGGTTGTACGGCAGGAACAGCGTGAAGGTGCTGCCGCTGCCGACCACGCTGCTCACGCGAATCTCCCCGCCCAAGAGGCGCGCCAGCTCGCGGCTGATCGACAGGCCCAGGCCCGTGCCGCCATATTTACGCGCGGTACTGCCGTCGGCCTGCTGGAATGCCTCGAAGATCAGTTGCAGCTTGTCGGCCGAAATGCCCACGCCGGTATCGGTGACCGAGAACGAGACGACCGTATCGGCGCGCGCCAGGAACGGGTGGTCCGGCGTCCAGCCTTGCTGGACCAGGCCGATTTTCAGCACCACCTCCCCGTTCGAGGTGAACTTGAACGCGTTCGAGAGCAGGTTCTTCAGGATTTGCTGCAGGCGCGTGGTGTCGGTCATCATCGCCGGCGGCAGGCTTGGATCGAGCTCGATGGCGAAGCGGACCGATTTGGCTTCGGCCATGTGGCGGAAGGTGCGCTCGACGTAGGTCTGCAGCACGGGGAAGCGCGACTCGCTCACTTCCAGCGTGACGGTGCCCGATTCGATCTTCGACAAGTCGAGAATATCGTTGATCAAGGTGAGCAGGTCGCTGCCGGAACCATGGATGGTGCGCGCGTATTCGACCTGGTTCCTGGACAGGTTGCCGTTCGGGTTGTCGCCCAGCTGCTGCGCCAGGATCAGCAAGCTGTTCAACGGCGTGCGCAGTTCGTGCGACATATTGGCCAGGAATTCGGACTTGTATTTCGACGACAGCGCCAACTGCGTCGCCTTGTCTTCCAGCGCCAGCTTGGCCTGCTCCACCTCGCGGTTCTTGCGTTCGACCTCGCTGTTCTGGTCCGACAGCAGGCGCGCTTTCTCGGCCAGTTCCTGGTTGGTTTGCTGCAATTCCTGCGCCAGCGACTGCGACTGGGTCAGCAGGCTTTCGGTACGGCTGTTCGCTTCGATGGTGTTGAGCACCGCGCCGATCGATCCGGTCAACTGGTCGAGGAAACCCATGTGGGTCTGGGTGAAGCGGTCGAGCGAAGCGATCTCGATGACGGCCTTGACCTCTTGCTCGAACAGGATCGGCAGCACCACGATGTTGGTCGGCGGCGCCGCGCCCAGCCCGGACGAGACGACGATATAGTCTTGCGGCACGTTGGTCAGCCACATGCGCGTCTTGTCGATCGCGCACTGGCCGACCAGCCCTTCGCCCGGGGCGAACGAGGTCGGCAGATTGCGGGCGGCGCTGTAGCCGTAGCTGGCGATCATTTTCAGGCGCGGTTTTTCATCCTCGGAATCCATCATGAAGAAGACCCCGTGATGGGCCGCCACCAGCGGCGCGAGCTCGGCCAGGATCAGCTTGGTCACTTCGCCGATGTCGCGCTGGCCCTGCAACAGGCGGGTAAAGCGCGCCAGGTTGGTCTTGAGCCAGTCCTGCTCCGCGTTCTTTTGCGTGGTTTCCTTCAGGTTGCGGATCATCTCGTTGATGTTGTCCTTCAGGTCCGATACTTCACCGCGCGCCTCGACCTGGATCGAGCGCGACAAGTCGCCGCGCGTGACCGCGGTAGCCACCTCGGCGATCGCGCGCACCTGGGTGGTCAGGTTGGCGGCCAGCTGGTTGACGTTCTCGGTCAGGTCCTTCCAGGTGCCCGACGCGCCCGGCACGCTGGCCTGGCCGCCGAGCTTGCCCTCCACGCCCACCTCGCGCGCCACGCTCGTTACCTGGTCGGCGAACACGGCCAGCGTGTCGGTCATTTCGTTGATGGTATTGGCGAGCGAGGCGATTTCTCCCTGGGCCGCCACGGTCAGTTTTTTCTTCATGTCGCCCTTGGCCACCGCCGTGACCACGCCGGCGATCCCGCGTACCTGCGCGGTCAGGTTGGCGGCCATGAAATTGACGTTTTCGGTCAAGTCCTTCCAGGTGCCGCCCACGCCCTTGACCTGCGCCTGGCCGCCGAGTTTGCCTTCGGTGCCGACTTCGCGCGCCACCCGCGTCACTTCCGAGGCAAACGAGCTCAACTGGTCGACCATCACGTTGATGGTGTCCTTCAGTTCCAGGATCTCGCCCTTGACGTCGACCGTGATCTTTTTGGACAGGTCGCCGTTGGCCACGGCGGTGGTCACCTCGGCGATGTTCCTGACCTGCCCGGTCAGGTTCGAGGCCATGAAGTTGACGTTGTCGGTCAAGTCCTTCCAGGTGCCCGACGCGCCCGGCACATTGGCCTGCCCGCCGAGGCGCCCTTCGGTGCCGACCTCGCGCGCCACCCGCGTGACTTCCGAGGCGAACGAACGCAGCTGGTCGACCATGGTGTTCATGGTGTCTTTCAGCTGCAGGATTTCGCCGCGCACGTCCACCGTGATCTTCTTCGACAAGTCGCCGTTGGCCACCGCCGTCGTCACCTCGGCGATGTTACGCACCTGCGAAGTCAGGTTGCCCGCCATCGAGTTGACCGAGTCGGTCAAGTCCTTCCAGGTGCCCGCCACGCCGGGCACGTTGGCCTGGCCGCCGAGTTTGCCTTCGGTGCCGACCTCGCGCGCAACGCGCGTCACTTCCGAGGCGAAGGAACTTAACTGGTCGACCATGACGTTGATGGTGTCCTTCATTTCCAGGATCTCGCCCTTGACGTCGGCCGTGATCTTCTTGGACAGGTCGCCATTGGCCACGGCCGTGGTCACTTCGGCGATGTTGCGCACCTGGCCGGTCAGGTTGGACGCCATGAAGTTCACATTATCGGTCAAGTCCTTCCAGGTGCCGGCCACGCCCTTGACCTGCGCCTGTCCGCCGAGTTTGCCTTCGGTGCCGACTTCGCGCGCCACGCGCGTCACTTCCGACGCGAACGAGCTCAGCTGGTCGACCATGACGTTGATGGTGTCCTTCAGTTCCAGGATCTCGCCCTTGGCGTCGGCCGTGATCTTCTTGGACAGGTCGCCGGTGGCGACCGCGGTGGTCACGTCGGCGATATTGCGCACCTGCCCGGTCAGGTTACCGGCCATCGAATTGACCGAGTCGGTCAAGTCCTTCCAGGTGCCGGCCACGCCGGGCACATTGGCCTGGCCGCCGAGTTTGCCTTCCGTTCCCACTTCGCGCGCCACCCGCGTCACTTCCGAGGCGAACGAGTTGAGCTGGTCCACCATGACGTTGATGGT
>DASVVC010000058.1:0-91729 GCA_036386755.1 Telluria sp. | reverse complement strand
TTCGAGCAACATATTGTCACCCCTTGAAATCGTGAAGATAGCGCCAACCGGTGCCGTTTCTCCGTTTATCAACAGGTCGAGCACCTACACCGAGGTCGGCTCGGGCAGTTACTGGTATTCCGGCCGGGTAGTGCAATTGGCAATCCATCCCGCAAGCCAGACCCTGTATGCGCTCGACGCACACGGTATGGCCGAGTCGTACACCTCCGCCAGCATTCGTCCGATCAGCGCCGCCGGCGTGGTCGGCACGGTCACGCTGGCGGACACGCCGACCCATGCGAATAAATCCCCATTACCGCCCGTCGTTACACAGTACGCAACCGCGCTTGCCGCAGGCCCGGACGGGGCGCTGCATGCCTACGGAATTGGTTCAAGTTCCGAGTCCGGCACGCCGTCGTCCGGTTCGTACAGGATGAGCTTCAATGGCTGGCAAATCGTCAATCCCGACGGCAGCGGACGTATGCTGTATTCGCAGGAATCGGGCTCGATTACCCGCGGCTGGATGGATCCGACAGGCCCGTTTGCTTACACCTATCCGGTCGATATCAGCACGACCGCCGGACAGCTTGGCTATAACGAGGGCGGCTTGGCCGTCGACAGCGCAGGCAACGGCTACATCGCCGACACGCAGCGCCACGCCATCGTCAAGGTGACTGCGGCCGGTGCCGCCAGCATCCTGGCCGGTACGGCGACGCAGTCGGGCAGCGCCGACGGGACCGGCGCGGCGGCGCGCTTCAACGGGCCGACCCAGCTGGTGGTGGACAAGGCAGGCAATGTATTCGTGCTCGACCGCGGCAATGCCACCGTTCGCAAAATCACCCCTGCCGGCGTGGTCACCACGGTGCTGGGCGTGGCAGGGCAATCGCAAACCAAGACCGGAGAATTGCCGGGCGGACTGGGCACGCCGATGGGCCTGGCCATGGATGCGGCGGGCCGTTTGTATGTGACGGTCGATAAAGGCGTGGTGCGCGCCAAGCTGCCATAAATCACGCTGAGCGAACGCCGGGCTTGCGGGAACGAGCTCATCGCTAAACGTCCACGCGCGCTCGTCGCCGAAGTCTGCCACGCCAATCCATGCCGGGTTGGCGTTGCCGTGTCCAGCCCGGCCGACGCGCCGGCAGCTTGAGCGCGCAGATGCCCCGTGTGCGTCAGGGGAAAAACCGCGGATCGTAAATCCAGCGTTTGAGGGTAGTTGCAACGATCGCCCCGGCGTCACCGTGCCGCGCATTAAGCAGCACATTATATTCGTCGGGCACGATCACGGAGGGAACAAGCAGGAGCGCTGAGGCCCCCGATGCGATCCAGGCATCGCCAGCCGCCCTCGCGGTCAGTCCGGCGGGAATCGCGTCCCAGCCACGGGGCGGCGGGTCGAGCACCTGGCGCGCGTCCCATACGGCGTCCGGAACGTCGATCCGAACGAGGTAGCGATTGAACGGGAGGCCGCCGTTGCGCAGGTAGTGGACGGTCTCAAGGGTGGCCAGCGCGATATTCGTGGCGCAGTATACGACGGGCGTTCCCTTGCTGTTCCAGCGTCCCCCCGTCATCTTGGCGCCAGTACCGCTCAGATCATTGGCAGCGTAGGTCGGTGCCTCGACCGCGATGCGCCAGACCGGCACAGTCATGCGTATGCGCCGCTCTGGCTCATGGACAGCAATTCGGCCACCAGCTTCTGCCCTTCGAACGTGTCCATGTAGCTGGCCGGCGTCGCGCCGGCCAGCGCCGGCAGCGGCTTGGTCAGCCAGTCGGACACCCAGCGCGCCGCGTCGAAACCGGCCGGATCGCCGGACTGTTCGACCATGGTCTGCACCATGCCGATCAGGGTTTCGACGCCCAGCACCCGTTCGGTTTCGTCCTTGGACAGCACGGTGGCGTCCTTCTCCTTGCGACTGATAGTGGCACGGGACAGGCCGAGGCTGGACAACAGATTCTCCTTGCTCATGCCCATGCGCGACGACAGGTTGCTGATCATCGACGCGGGGATGCCTTGCCGGATCAGGGCGATGCGCGCTTGGGGATCGAAGCGGTAAATTTGGGTACCATCGACGACAATGGTTTGACGGGCCGCCGTTTGAGGCTGGGCGAAAGCGCCGCTGGGAGCCTTCCGGGCGACTTTGACGTTGGCGGCGCGGGGCGCCGTCGCCGGTTTTGCAAGGGCTTTAAAATTTGACATGATTGTCTCCTTTAGGACGCTAGTGTAGCTCAAATGAGGCGGCACGCAAGCGCCGCGCGACTCGCTCTTGCGCCCCCGCAGCCGAAGCCCGTGCAGGCGTCGAGGACGATGGCGAACGAGGCCATGATCCGGGGTCGGGAAACTGGCACCTCACCGCCGTGACGTAGTTGCGTCAAGCGTCCCGTGCGGGCGCTTCCCCCCGCGCACGGCAGTTGGGCGGAAACAAGGAGCGAGCTTGCCCCCCTCTTCTGCTAGACTTGGGGCCTCTACAATTGTTGGGTTCGCCCCAGCGTCCCACGTCCCATCACACAAGCGCAATTGATGACTCGAGACAGTTCCAGTACTCCCGGCGACGCCTCGCATGATGCCAGCCTGCCGCTCAGCGCCGGGCACATCGACATCTGGCTGGTCTTCTACCAGCAGATCACCGACCCCGCTCTGCTATCGAGCTTGCTCGCGCTGCTCAATGAGCCGGAGCGCGCGCAGCAGCTGCGCTTTCACTTCGCGGACGACCGCCTGCGCTACCTCGCCACGCGCGCCCTGGTGCGCACGGTGCTGTCGCGCTACGCCCCGCTTGCGCCGGTCGACTGGGCTTTCACCCCCAACGAGTACGGGCGCCCCGGCATCGCCAACGACCATGCGCAGGCGCGCTCGCTCAGCTTCAACCTCTCGCACACGCGCGGCCTGATCGCCATGGCCGTCACGCGCGACCGCACGCTCGGGGTCGATGTCGAGAACCTGACGACGCGCCAGGTCTCGGGCGGCATTGCCGAGCACTTTTTCTCGCCGGCCGAAGTGGCGGAACTGGCCACGGTGCCGGAAGATCGGCGCCAGGACCGCTTCTTCGAATATTGGACGTTCAAGGAAGCTTACATCAAGGCGCGCGGCATGGGCCTGTCGATTCCGCTCGACCGCTTCAGCTTTCACTTTCCGGACGAACGCCAGGTACGGCTGTCCATCGAACCCGATCTGGGTGACGATGCCGAACGCTGGCGTTTCTGGCAGTTCCGGCCGGGGCCGGGCTACCTGCTCGCGCTGTGCGCCGAACGCCTCGACGGCGCCGAGCCGCTGCTGACGGTGCGCACGGTGGTCCCGACCGTGTCCGACGCGGCCTTCGACTGGACCTTGCTCAAACGCTGATCCGGCCCGCGACCAGGATGCCAGCGCGCCCGAGGCCCTGCTGTGTTCTCACTTGAGCAGCCACACATTCTCCGCTGCCGGGAATCGTCCTTTGAATCCGCCCATGACGTCTGCTCTTTCAAGCAGCGTCAGATCGTACGTGTCGCCATAGGTATGACTGACTTCCTCGTCCGGGATTGAAAAAGGCGGTCCTTGCATGAGGCTCTGGTCGTATGCATAGGTAATGAGCAGTTGCGGCGCCATGGCCGTTATTGCGATCAGGTGGGCCGCGTAGCGCGTGCGCACCACGCCGCCCAGGGCGACAAAGGCTGCCCTGTCGTAGACCGCATCGACCGGACCAAGCGTCTGGGCGGACAAGGCGAAAACGTCGCCGACGAAGATGTCGATGTTGTCCGCCTTGTAGCGAACCAGCTCGTCCTCGCGCGTGATGGCTGGCGTGATGGCCAGATCGGCAAATAACCGGTCCACGGCGATCTGGCTCAATTCGATCCCGGCGACGTGGTAACCGCGGGCCAGCAGCCAGCCGATGTCCAGGGTTTTGCCGCACAAGTGCAAAAATACGCGGCTACCCTTGAACAACGATAGCTCGCTGAAGTACTTCACCAGCAGGGGATTGACTCTACTTTCGTGAAAGCCAATCTCGTTCGTTTCCCACTTCCTGTTCCAAAATGCTGCATCCATCGACATTCCCGTGTGTAGTTAAGCCGACGTATTGTAGGCCCGCGCGGGACAGGGTGTAAGGTGCAGCATTTGCGCCGTATCCAGTCGCCTGGCGCCATCCCAGGAGGCTAGTCAGTGAAAAACATCGACGCGAACCGCTGCGCAATCGTCGGATCGAGGCCGTACGCCGCCGGATCGACCGCGAAACGCTTGGCAATCTCCGCCACCTTGGCGTATTCGTCCGGGTTCTGCGTGCAGTGCTGCAGCAAAGTGCCCGTTTGCTGCTCCAATTCGGCGCTGGCGGCCAGGCCGCGTGGGTCGCAGCGCGGCAGCTTCGAGAACCGTTCCTTGGGCAGCACGTCCGGCTGCCATTGAAAGGTCAGTGCGCTGCCGTTATGCCGGGCCACGAGCGGCAAGGCGTCTCCGGCGTCGATGCGTACTTCAGGCAGGTATTGCAGGCCCTGTTTCCAGTGCGGCACGTCGGCATGGCGGGGATCGTTCGAGAGCCAGTCGCCCTCGCCCATGCCAAGGTCGAACCAGAACAGCACCGCGCCTGCCGTGCCGGACGCGATCGCCGGCAGGTCCAGCAGCTTTTCCTGCGGTTCCGGGCCGGCGCTGGCGAAGTCGAACGCAAATACATCGAACGGTTCGCTCAAGGCCCGGTAACTCAGCGTTGCCGCGTCGACGTTCACAAAACCTGGCGAAGCATGGTACGGATTGAGCAGATTGGCGTCGATGTCCCAGATGCGGTCGATACGGTGCTCAACCAGCATGGCGCGAATGCGCGCGCGGGCGGGCACGAAGCGCGCGTCGGCGGTCAGAAGGTGCTCGCGCGCATGCGCCAGGAAGTGCAGGATGCCTTCGCCGATCAGGCTGCAGTCGAACAATTCAAACACAGCCAGGTCGGCGCGCTCGGGTAGGTCGTCCGGCACGTTCAGCTTGCGGCAATCCTTGCCGACCAGGACGATCCGATCCGCCAGGCCGTTGAGCGCGACAACCTCCCTGCCCGCCGCAAGAATCGCCGGGTCGATTTCGCATCCGACCACGCGCGCGGCGCCCGCCTGCGCCGCCATCATCGACAACAGGCCGCAGCCGGCGCCGATATCGAGAACCATCTTGGCCGGCTGCGCGGCGAGCGCGGCTTGAAAGGCATCGTTGCGCGCGCGGTCGGCCAGCATCGGCACATACCAGCTCGGCAACGCCCGCGTACGTTCAATCCGGGCTTCCGGCTCGGTGCGGAAGTGCAGCCGCGTCTCGCCCACATGCGCGCTGAGCGTCAGCGCCGCACCGCGCTGCACGGCAATCGGATCGGTGTACTGGATGGCGGGCTTGATACAGCGCAGCGGGCCGCCCGGCGCGTTGCTGATGCGCGCACTCCCCAGTTCCAGTTCGAACCAGTAGACGATCGCATCGACCTTGCCGTCCATGGTGGCGGGCAGCGACAGATTCCACGTCGCTTCGGCAAAGTTCTCGAAATCGATCTCGCCGGCGAGAACCGGCTCGGTCAGCGCGGTCCAGCATTCCGGTCCCAGGTCCAGCGCTTGCGGGTACATGCTCCAGCGCAGTCGGTTGACCGGTTCGAGCGCAAAGTGCGTCCCGGCGTAGTTCCACTGCACCGCCATCGCGAACACCCTGGCCCTGGCAGGCAGCACGCGTGCCGGCGCGGCCCTGCCATCGGCCATGTGCTGGCGCAGAGCCTTGACGATGCCGGTGCCCAGCAGACTGTGATCGATATGCGGGAACACGAAGCAGTCAGACTGCGCCGCCGCATTGCCGGCGGTGACAATATCGATCCGGCTGGTGAAGTCGTCGAACGAGGCGCGCCGTTCCTCCTCGGTCCAGCCGGCGATGTCGGCGCCATGGCGCGCATGCCACGGGCCCAGGAAGTGCTTCTGGACCATGCCGGTGGCGATGCGCGCATCGACCGCGGACGCCTCCATGCACAGCGCATGCGCGGCGCCATGATGCAGCGCGCGCAGGGCGAATACCCCGAGCTCGCTGCCACGGAACAGCACGCGTTCGTCCGCCATACCCGAGAGTGCCTGGTCCCATGCCGCCAGCCAGACAGGGTCGCCCAAGCGGTTGATGGCATTGCGGGGCGACAGTTGCGCACTGTAGCGCCCCAGGTGCTGCTTGAGCCCGTCGACTCGGAACGCATCGCTCGACGCCGGCATCGACGGGTCGTCCAGCAGCGCCGGATCGAACGTCACCCGTGGCGGTGGCGGCAGCGGGATGTGCAGTGTTTCCTGGGCGGTGCTGTTTTGCTCCACGCTGTGTTGCTCCACGCCTTGTTGCTCCACGCTGTCTTGCTCCAGCTTCAGCAGCAAGCGCGCACGTTCGGCCCGCCAGCCGGCGTGGTCGGGAACGGCCTGGAGCAGATGGTCGTAGTAGCCCAGCGATTCTTCCAGTTTGCCGTCGCGCGCGCTCGCTTTGGCCAGCGTGTCGAGGTAAGGCAGGGCTTTTTCCAGCACGTCCTTCGGCACCCGTTCCAGCATCGCCTTCATCAACGCCGGGTCGCCCGAGGCGAGCGCCTCGCCGAGATCGTTATTCCAGTCAGCCATGTTGTTCCATTTTTCGTGGGTGGGAGTCGCCGGCCAGCCTGGCCAGGTTGTTCAGGTCCTGGCCGTAGGGCGTCAGCGTCGCGTGCGCGGTGGAGGCTGAGTCGTCCGGCAAGGCGTATTTGACGAAGGTCGCCAGGGTTCCCGACGGTCCGACGTCGATGTAGCGATGCGCGCCCTGCCCCTCCAGCGAGGCAATCGCTTCGCGAAAGCGGATCGGCTGGCGCACCACCTTCCAGAAGTAGTCGTCGGGCATGCGCTCCAGGGTGGCGCCGCGTTCACAACACACCATTGGCAGCGTTCCCTTGTTGAGCCGAATCGACTTCATGAACCACGCGAATTGGTCTTCGGCGAGGTCGATCCGCTCCGAATGGAAGGCGTACGACACCGCCAGCCGCTGGTAGGTGATGCCGCGTTGCCGCAAGGCCGCTTCGATGCCGTCGAGCTCGGCATGAAAGGCCGACACCGCGAAATGCGTGCTGAAATTGATGCCCGCCAGCGCGCTGCGCCGCTGTAGAAAATCTTCTTCGTACAGGGAGGGATCGGCCAGGATGGCGATCATGCCGCCGCGCTCGCACGAGGCATCGAACGCGGCCGCCTGCTCCAGCACGGCGGCCAGCGCGTCCTCGGGATCGATGTAGCCCGCCACGGCCGCCGCCGCGAACGAGCCGAGGCTGGAGCCGAGCGTCAGGTCGGGCAGGATTTCGCGCGCGATCAGGCATTGCGCGAGCGCATATTCGACCATGAAAATGGCTGGATGCGTGTAGCCGGTCGCATCGAACACGGTCGATTTGTGCGCCGAATACACCGCATCGATGATGCGATGGCCGGCAATCTTGAAGGCCAGGTCGTCCAGCCGGGTCATCCAGCTGCGAAACACCGGATCGGCATCGAACAGCTGTTTCCCCATCTGGTAATACTGCGATCCCTGGCCCGAAAACATGAATACGGTCTTTGCCGTCATGATCAACAACGCCCGGTCACGACGTTAATGCCGAGCGTGCGGTAATACTCGCACCAGAAGGTCGCCGAGTCCCTGGCGTCTTCCATCGACGGCGCCAGTTCGATTTCGAAGATATCGATCTGGCCGCCGTCGCGGGCCTGTTGTACCCAGTTGGCGATATCATGGCTGCCGCTTTCCGCCACCTCCGAGAAAATCTGTTCTTTCTCTTCGTCGAGGCTGCGTTGGGTCCAACCGATGTAGTGAAGATCGTCGTTATCCGAACCGATGCCGAAAATACGATATTGAGCGATTGTCATATAAACACCTCTACGATGAATTGCGTGGTTGCGGAAAAACGGGCGACCGGCTTCGTGGGCCGGACATCACATCGGGGTCAGTTCATCCAGCGCAAAATAGCCGTTATAGCCTTTTAAATAGACCGCTGCCCGGTGCCCGAACAGCAGCACGGCATCGGTGCGCGTTTCCAGGTTGTCGAGATTGAGCAGCGACGACTTGACCCTGGTGCCGACCGGGTGCATCTTTTTCCAGAGAGCGATCTTTTCCTGAGCATCCGTCAACTTGACCGGTGCCGATACCGGCGCCGCCGCCGCCTCGCCCGCCAAACCATCCTTGATGAGCTGGTCGAGCACGGTTTCCGGCGTTTGCAGCTTGATCGTCATGACCAGCTTGGTCAGCACATCGCCATGGCCCAGTTCCTCGAAAACCGGTGCCTCGCCGCGCGAGCGGCCCAGCGCCAGCAGGTACTGGATACTCTCCGACCAGCGCACCGTGCTGGCAATCTGGGCCGACAAGGTGTCGAGCATCGCATCGGCGCGGTACGGCCTGGCGGTCACGTTGGCGATCACGGGAATCTTCGGTGCGGCAAACGTGAATTCTTTGAGGAAGTCGCGGAATTTTTCCATCGCGTCCTGCATGAAAGCCGAATGAAAAGCGCCGCTGGTCGCCAGCGGGTAATAGCGCATCTTCCCGGTCTGGAAAAACTTCTGCACGGCGGCGATTTCTTCAGACAGGCCCGACAGCACGATCTGCGACGGCGTGTTGTAATTGGCCAAGTACACCTGGTTCAGGCCATTCGCCTTGAGAATGCCTTCGATATCGTCCTTGCTCGCGTTGAGCACGGCCGCCATGGCGCCATTGCTGACCTGCGACATCAGCTCGCCCCGCTTTTGCACCAGTTTCAGGCCGGTCTCGAAATCGAAGCATTCCGCCGCCAGCAGCGCATTGAATTCACCGAGGCTGTGGCCTGCCAAAAAATCGGGCGCCTGGCCGGTTTCTTCCAGCTTTTTGTAATACGACAGCGCATTGACGACATACAGCGCCGGCTGCGTGAACTGGGTTTTACCGAGTTCGTCGCGCGGATCTTCCATGCACAGCTCTTTGATCGAATAGCCGAGAATGCGGTCGGCCTTGGCGGTCAGGTCGGGATAGCGGTCGAACAGGCCGGCGCCCATTTCCTTGGACTGGGAACCCTGGCCGGGAAATATAAATGTCTTCATTAATACGGCTCCAAAAATGTAAATCCAACGTTGTCGATCAATAGCGTTGCAGGCAAACCGCGGTATTCACGCCGCCGAAACCCATGGACAGGTTCAGCGCATTCTCGATTGCGTGCGGTACCGCTTCTTTTCCGACCCATTTCATGGCCGTCTCCATCGGGTTATCCAGGTTCCTGGTCGGATGCAGCCGGCCCTCCTTCATTTGCAGCATGACCGCAATCAGTTCCACGCAGCCGGCGGCGGTCAGCCCGTGGCCGATGACCGATTTGGTGGCATTGAGCCAAGCGTGGCCAAGGCGGCATTCGCGGATGCTTTCAAGTTCTGTAATGTCGCCGATCGGCGAGCCGGTGCCGTGCGGGTTGATATAATCGATGTCTTGCGGGGCCAGGCCGGCGCGCGCCAGCGCTCCCTTGATCGCCGTCATCTCGCCTTCGACCGACGGGTTCGGGTTGCGGTGCGCGTCCATCGCCATGGCCCAGCCGGTCAGGCGCGCATACGGCGTGCGCCCGGTGCGGCGCGCCGCGTCGGCCCGCTCGACCACCACCGCGCCGCACGCTTCGCCGAAGATGAAACCGTCGCGGTCGCGGTCGAACGGGCGGCAGGCCAGCGCGGGTTCATTCGCGTACACCGTCGAGCCCATCGCGCCCAGCGAGCGGAACCCCTGGCATTCCCAGTACGACAGATCCATCAGCGCACCCACGGCGATGCACGCGTCCACCCTGCCCGACTCGACCGCCCGCATCGCCTCGATCACCGCCAGCTGCCCGCTGGCGGACGCGCCGCCGATGGTGTAGGCAAAGCCGCGGATGCCGAACGCTTCCGTGCACATGCCGCACAGGTCGCTGTCCATGAACGACATGCCGTAGGTCGGACGCAGGAATTGCTCGCGGCCGCGGTAGTTGTCATGCGCCAGGGTCAATTCACGCTGCTGCACGTTCGAACCCCCGACGATCAGGCCGATGCGCTCCGGCGACACCTCGGCAAGCGCGGCATCCGTCCATGCTTCGTGCAAAGTCGCCAAGGCCACCTGTCCGGACAGGGAGGCCGTGCGCAGCAGGCTGCGCGGCACCGCGTCGGGCATGACCAGCTCGCCGATCTCGGCGCCGATGAAGCCGGGAACGGCGGCGCTGTCCCCGCCATCGGGTCGCTGCCGCCCGGCCCGGCGCATGATGTCGAAACTGTGGTTCCCCGCCATTAGCGCTGCGACGAAGGCGTCCCGACCCTGGCCGATGGCCGAGGTCACGCCGATGCCGCTTACCACCAAGTCGGATTGACTAGGACTTTTCATGGATCATGCGCGCCAGGTCGCCGATGTTGTCCGCTTTTGCGAGCAGCATCAGCGGAATGTCGACCGACAGCGATTCGAGCGTCATCATGATGATGTCGGCGCGGTCGATCGAATTGGCGCCCAGCGACTTGAGCGAATCGGTTTGCTGGAACGGATGGCCATCCAGGCTCGGCACTACCTCGCGGGTATGGCCGACGATGATCTCGTAAATGCGGTCTTTGCTCAAAATACTCTCCTGTGGGATAAACTACTTGCCGAAACTACTTGCCGAAAAACGTTTCGATGCGTTGCTTGACTTCGGGTTGGTGGAATGTCAGCGCGTGCATGGCGATCTCGTCCTCGATGTACGCCGCCAGCTGCTTTCGCAGCGGCAGCACCAGATGGTCTTTCAAGGTCACGAGCGAAAACCTGGGCTTCTCGGCCAGGGTGCGCGCCAGTTCCAGCGCGTGTTCGTGCACCTTGTCGCGCGCCACCACCGGAAACGGCACGCCGCGCTTTTGCAGTTCCTCGCCGCGATAGGTCGATGCGGTCAGCATCATTTCGCCGGCCAGGCTGATGCCCAGCTTTTGCGGCAGGATGAAGGTCGAACCCATGCCGGGCGTAAAGCCGTACTTCATGAAATTGGCGGTGTAGATGCTCTCGCGCGCCAGGATCACGAAGTCGGCAAACATGCCCATCACGAAGCCGCCGCCGATGCCGTGGCCTTGCATCGCGGCGATGACGGGAATCGGGCAATTGAGCGCCAGGCTGTACAGGTCCTTATCGGTGAACTTCATCTTGCCATCGAACAGGTCGCGCAAGCCTTCCTGGGTCCCGCCGCTGGAAAAATAGCTGTCGTAACCGGTCAGGATGACGACCTTGCAGTCCGGGCGCGCGCCGATGTCGGCAAAGGCCGCGGTCAGCCCGCCGATCAGGCCGTCGGTAAACGTGTTCTTGTTCACCCGGTCCTGCATGGTGACCTGGACGATCCCCGCCTCAAGAGTGCGTACATCGACGATCGGCTCAAGCATCAGTCTGCCTCCCACGGAAATTTGCCGGTGCGCACGTAGCGGGCGATGGTGTGCAGGTTGCCCGGATCGGTGAACACCTCCAGGTTGGCGGCCAGTGCCTTCGGCTTGGCGGCCGCCAGCGCGTCGTCCAGGCTGCCCGCGTAGCGCTTGTAGCGCGCGATGCCGTCCTTGCCGAGCCGGCGCAGGCGCAGCAAGTGTTTACGCACCAGGTTGTCGCTGTTGTCGTCGCAGGCGTCGACCAGGCCCCATTCCATCGCCTGGGTGGCCGAGACCGGCTGCGTCATCAGGGTCATGTAATTGGCCTTGGCAAAGCCGACCCGGCGAATCAGGAATGGCAGCACGCAGGCCGGCATCAGCCCGAACAGCAGTTCCGACAGGCTGTACACGGCCTTGGTGTCGCTCAGCACGATATCGCACGCGGCCACAAAACCGATGCCGCCGGCGTTGGCACGCCCGCGCACGTGGGCGATGGTGACGAACGGGCCGCAGGCAAGCTGGTGCCACAGGTCGTACAGCGGCCCGGGGTCTTGCTCGTCCTGCCCGCCGGCGCTGTCGACGCTGTCGACGCGGGTCTGGATCTCCTTGAAGTCCGCGCCGGAACAGAACGCTTCCGGCAAGCCTTCGAGCACCACCACCTTGGCGTGGCCGACGCAGGCGCCCAGCGCGTGGCCCAGCTCGTCGATCAACTGCGTGTTGATCGCATTGCCGGAGTCGGGCCGATGCATCTGCACGAAGCAGATGTCATCGTCGAAGCGCACGCGCAAGGTGTCATAGTTGTGGGTCAAGACACCCATTCGTATTCTCGGTGGAATTCTTTGATCTGCTTGAGCAGCAGGGTCGGCTGGTTCAGGGTGGTGCGCGCCTCCGCGATGAAGGTCGCGTCCGGGACCATGTTGCGTGTGCCGAACTTGAGCTCGCGGCTCTTTTCGAGCAGGCGGTCGTACTGTTCCATCGACAGCTCATAGCGGTTGTCCAGCGTTTCCTTGATCTTCATTTCGCGCAGGCGCTCCTGGCCTTCCTGGCGCACCACGCCGCTGAAAAATTCCGAGCAGCAGCCGGACCCGTACGAAAAGATGCCGACCCGCTTCGGCTGGTCGAATTCGCCGTTGTCGATGGTGCTGGCCAGCGCCAGCGCGGCGGTGGCGCCCATGATGTTGCCAACGCGCTGGCAGTGCGTGAGGCTCGGCGTGACCCGGTTCTGGAAGTCGATTTCGATCTCGGCCGGCTTGGCCTTGACCAGTTTGCGCATCATGTTGCGGTGCGCGCCCTTGACCATGCCGCCGAACGGGGTGTGATACGCCAGGTAGCCGAAGGTGTCGCCGAAGTGCGCGCCGTCGACCCGTTTTTGATACTCCAGGTAGGCGTTTTCGCAGCAATTAAGGTACGACAGCAGGGACAAGTCGGTGTCGCCGGCGTCGGTATCGGCCGAGGGCCGGCAGGTGTCCATGACTTCGAAGCCGTAGTAACCGTTGGCGCCCACGTCGATCTGGAACACGTGCGGGCGGTCGCTGACCAGCATCGCCACCGCGCCCGAGCCGCCGCTCGGCTCGGCGAACGACCAGTCGGCCGAGAGCGCGTCGCCGCCCTCTTCCACCATGAAGCGCGAGACGTCGGTGGCAATCACCAGCACCTTGCCCCCGGGCGAGGTTTGCGACAGCACGAAATTGATCGCCATCTGCAAGCCCGCCACGCCCGAGTAGCAGGCGTTTTTCAGTTCGAACAGGCGGCAGTTGCGGTTCAGGCCCAGCAGGTCGTGGCAATACGTGCTCATCGATTTGCCGAAGTCGAACGACGACTCGGTGCAGGTGATGACCATTTCGATGCGGTCTTTTTCTTCCGGACTCAGGGCGTCGACGATCGGCTTGGCCGCGTTGACGGCGAAGGTGATCGGGTCTTCGTACGGCAAGGCGACGGTTTTCTCTTTCATCAACAGGTTTTCAAACCGGCTCATGTCGAGCTTGCGGTGCGCGGCCAGCTTGGTGACATTCAAAAATGCCGTGCCGGCAAACAAATTCATTGCTTCAATTCCAACGATGCTCACGTGCTTCCTCCGGTGATGGGGATACGTCGGTATCCCGGGCTAAACAAAGTCGAGTAACTTGCGCGCGCTTTGCCCCTTCCTCAAACGGAAGGCGGCAAAGCTGTGCTTGTCGGCGAAATGCAGGTACATGTTGTAGCTAAGAACATCCGCGAAACGCTGCCCGGGCGGCCGCGCGTAGGTGTGCCCGGGATAAATCCGGGTTTCCGGGCGCAGGCGGAACTTGAGGCGCTGCAGGCTGTCGAACATGGCATGGGCGGCATCGGTGCCGTTGCAGATGCCGCAGCCTTCGGCGAACAGAACGTCGCCCGTGAACAGATGGTCGCCGATCAGGTAGCAGACGCAGCCGGGCGTGTGGCCGGGCGTCAGGATCGGCTCGATGCGCATCTCGCCCACCCGCCACGGCGTTTCGTCGATGGCGATCAATTGCCGCGCGCTAAAGCCCGATGCGGCGATTTCTTGCCGCGACATCCAGATCGGGCAGTTGTAAAAGTCCGCCAGCGGCCGTGCCAGGTCGATGTGGTCCGGGTGCGCGTGGGTCAGCAGAATGCCGCGCAGGGTCGACTGCGTGTTCGCCAGCGCGGTATGGATGGCGTCGATCTGCCAGGCCGGATCGACCAGCACCGACTGGTGCGTGGCCGGATCGACGATCAGATAATTGTTGTTCTTCATCATCTGACGCGCGACCTTGATCAGGAACACGCACGGCGCCAGCGCATCGCTGCCGCTGTCACTGCCACTGTCTGCCAGATCGTCCTCCATCGTCCGAAACTTATTCACCGTTGTCCCCTGTGCCGCGCGCGCCACGGTCGATCCGCAGGCGCGCTGGTTTGTTACTTTTCGTGACTATCTGAGCCGATCAAAACATGCCTCGAATCTCTTTGTCAAACAGAAATGTTAATTTATGCATACTGGATATCCCCTATTTCGGCAGCGCAAGACTGCTGGTGCCGGCACTTTGCGGCGTACTCATTTTGGGTAGCGCGCGCAGGTAGAAGTTGTTGAGCCTGACGAGCACATCGCCACTTTCGCTCAGCAGGAAAATGTTAAATTGCTTGATGTCCTGGTTGGCCGATTGCGCCGGGCCGGCATGTTCGACGTAGGCGTAGCACGTCTCCGGCAGCGGGCGCAGCAGCTCCACCTCGTCCAGCGCGAACGGCAGGTACGGCGTGTCCGGCGTCTCGCCCGCAGCCATGCCGACGACGGTTTGCAAGGCGCCGTCGATCAGGCTCGGATGCAGGATGTACTGGTCGAAGCTGGCACGCAGTTCCTCGGCCAGTTGCAGTCGGGACAACACAAAGTCACTGCCGATGTGCAATTCCTGGATCGTCTGGAAGCACGGGCCGTAGTGGAAACCGGCACTGGCAAGCTGGCTGTAGCAGTCGGTGCCTGACACCGTGCTGCCGGCGCGCTGCTTGAGCTGGGCGATCGAATACGCCGGCGCCTCGCCGTCGACATGCCTGCTGGCCGGGCCGTGCGACATGCGCCCTTCCGCATGCACCACGCGCTCGTTGTCGTCGTCGAACGAGACGATTACGAATTCCGTGCTGTTGCCGATGGCCTTGAGGAAGGTCTTGACCTGCTGCGCATCCGTGCCGAGCTTGAGCGGCTGCACCCAGACGATGTCTTCAATCCGGACGACCGATTCTTCGCCGGCGATGGTACCGGTCACGCAGGCAAGTTCCAGGAACCCGGCGCCCGGAAAGAAGCGCTGGCCGTTGACCTGGTGGTCGCGGCCGTAGAATTCGTCGCCATACAGGCTGGACGCGAAACTGATTTCCCGCAAGGTTGATGCGTTGCTGGACACCAGCGGGTGCAGCTGGGCGGCTGGCGCCGCGGCGCTCGTGCGTGCGGCGACGACCGACGTGGCGACGCCCGACGTAGCGACGCCCGACGTGTCGGACACCCAGTAGCGTTCCTTGGCGAACGGGTAGCTCGGCAGCGGGATCCGGACCGGGCGCTCGCTGCGGTAGAAATCCTCCCACTCGATGATGCGCCCTTCGATCCACATGGCCATCAGCTCGCCCAGCTTGGTGTTATCGAACAGCGCCTTGGTGCGGCCACGTTCTTCCTGGTTCGGCCCTTTTTTCTTGCGGTGCGGCTCCAGGGTCGCCAGGCTCATGGTTGACGGCGCATTGCCGCCGATGTAGGCCGACAATCCGCTCAAGAGTTCCCCCGCGTTCGCGATGACCAGCGCCAGGCGCTCATCCATGGCCTCGCGGCCGACTTGCAAGGTGTACGACAAGGCGGCAAGGTCGATGTCGCGTTCGGTCGTCAGATAGTCGCGCAACTGGGCCGCGCGCTCGGTCAGGCGCGCCGGGTCGCGTGCCGACAGCACCATCAGGTAGCCCGCCTTGCCTGCGCAGGCAGGTTCAGTCGGTGGCCGCTGGTATTCCTCAAGGATCAGGCAGGCATTCACGCCGCCCGCGCCGAAGGAATTGATCAAGGCCCGGCGCGCCTGGCCGTCCTTGCTTACCCACGGCGCCAACGCATGCTGCAAATAGAACGGCGAGTTCGCGAAATCGATGTTCGGGTTGACGATATCGGAATGAATCGTCGGGGCAATCTGCTGATGCTTGAATTGCAGCAGGATCTTCGCCACGCCAGCGATCCCGGCCGCCGATTCGGCATGGCCGACGTTGGCCTTGACCGAACCGAGCGGGCAAAACGCCTTGTTTTGGGAGCGCTTGCGGAATGCCTGCGTCATCGACAGCACTTCCAGGCTGTCGCCCAGTTTGGTACCGGTGCCATGGCCCTCGACGTAGCCGATGTCCTCAGGGCCAATACCCGCCTTGTTCATCACCTGCTCGATGAGCACGGCCTGGGAATTCGGGTTCGGCGCCGAGTAGCCGTTCGACCGGCCGCTGTGCTCGTACGCGCTGGCGGCGACCACACCATATATATAGTCGTTGTCGGCGACCGCGCGCGCCAGCGGTTTGAGCACGAACGCGCCCACGCCCTCGCCGGGAATAAAGCCATCGTCGCCGTCGCCGAAGCTGCGGCATTTACCGTCCACCGCCAGCATGCGCTTGCGGCACAGCGACTGGTACTTGGCCGGGTGCAGGTACAGATTGACGCCGCCAGCCACCGCAACCTGGCAATCCTTGCGCTTGAGGCTTTCGCACGCAAGGTGGATTGCCACCAGGGCAGATGAGCAGGCGGTATCGACCGGCATGCTTGGCCCCTGGAAATCGAAGAAGTACGAAACCCGGTTGGCGATCGACCATGGCAGCGCGGCCGGGTTCACCATGTTGCCACGGCTCCATTCGTCGGCGGTCAGCAGATGGTAGGAGTTGGTCGTTACGCCGACGAAGACGCCGACATCGGCGCTTTTCGCCTTAGGATGACGTTTTTTAAGGCTGTCGCGGGTGTAGCCGGCATCCTCGACCGCGCCCCATACCGACTGGATGAACATGCGCTCCTGCGGGTCGATCATGCGCGCGTCGTCGGGTGACACGCTAAAGAACGCGGCATCGAACTTGTCGAAATCGTCCAGGAAGCCGCCCGAGGTGCAGTAAATCTTGCCATCCTGTGCGTTGGCAGGGTCGGCGCTGAAGAAAGCATCGGCATCCCAGCGGCTGTGCGGCACCGGTTCGATCAGGTCGCGCCCGGCGCTCAGGTTTTCCCAGAATGCAGCCAGGGTGGCCGATTGCGGGAACTGGCCGTTGACGCCGATGATGGCAATGGCGCCCATGTCTTCCGCCAGGGAACTGGCAACGGGCGCGGCAGGCAGTGGCGCTTCGACCATCACCGGTGCAATGGCCGGTACGTCGAAGCGGCGCAGCAATGCCGGTTGCGCTTGCTGGAGCAGATAGCTTGCCAGCTCTTCGATGGTGGCGTACTCGTAGAACAGCGTCTTGGGCAGTTCACCCAGGTCGCGTTCCAGGTCGGCGTTGATGCGGCTGATCATCATCGAGTCGACGCCGAACGATTCGAAGCGTTCCTGGGCATCGATCCGGTCGACCGACAGCTTGATCTGTTCGCTCAGCAGGGTCTTGAGATAGTGTTCGGTCGCCTCGCGCAGCGGCTGGGTATCCATGTTCGCTGCCTGGACCCGGTTTGACGGCGCCTTGCCGCGCGCGAGGTAAGCGTCGATCCTTGTTGCGTCGCCATACAGGGCGATGGCTTGCGCATCGCCCGCTTGCAGCACGGACTCGAAGAAGCCGATGCCGGCGTTGGTCGGCAAGGGCGACAGCCCGGAGCGCTCTTCCATCAGCGCCACGTCGCCGGGCGACAATTGCATGCCGCCATCCTGCCACAGCGGCCAGTTGATCGACAGCGACTTGCCCGGCCCTTGGCGCTGTTCTGCGTAGCCATCCATGAAAGCGTTGGCGAAGGCATAGTCGGCCTGCCCGACGTTGCCCAGCGCGCCCGCCACGGACGAGAATGTGACGAACAGGTCCAAGTCCTCGTCCCTGGTGGCCAGGTCGAGATTGATGGTGCCGCTCACCTTGGCGGCGAACACGGCGTCCATCTCGGCGCGCGTCTTGTTGAGCACGAAGGCATCGCGGTGAATGCCGGCGCTGTGGATGACGCCGTCGATGCGGCCGAAGCGATTTTTAGCCTCGCGGACAACTGCATCCGCCTGGTCGCGGTCGGCAATGTCTGCCTGAACATAGATAACGTTGCTGCTCGTGGGCTGCCCGTTGGACGGCGCCGAGCGCCCGGTCAGCACCAGCTTCGCGCCGTATTGCCTGAGCAGATACTGGCTGAACAGTTCTCCCAGCCCGCCCATGCCGCCGGTAATGATGTACACGCCGTTCTGCTTGATGACGGTTGCGGCCTTGCCGGTTGCGCTGGCTGGCGAACGCACCAGTTCGCGCACCTCGCGATTGGCGCCACGATAGCGCACCTCGCCGGCGCGCCAGTGTGCATCGCGCACTTCGTCGCAGACGATGCGGGCGACATCGTCGTCGATACTGATGGTTTTCCATGAAAATGCAGGATTTTCCATCGCCAGGCTTTTCAGATATCCGGCGATAGCACGATGTTGCGCCATAGAGGCATCCCCCATGCGCACCGATACGATTCTGATCGGGTTTGCCGGTTTCTGCTTAAGGATGCCCTGGCATAGCGAGTGCATCGCGAAAATGCCGTTTTCAAGGCTGCCTGCCGCATCGGCTAAGTGAATAATGGCGGCTGGCACGATGCTCGTATCCTGCGTCGCACCAGGATGCAGGCGCTCAAGCTGGGCGAACAGCGCGGCATCGGCGCCGATCACCAGCAGCGGACCGGCCATATCGTCCGCGACAACCGGCTGCGCGGCCCGCCACTCGGTGCGGTAATGCAGCAGTTGCTTGCGAACCTGCTGAACCGGCGCGGTGCCGGCAGCAATCCAGAAGCGTTCGCGGGCAAACGGGTACGTCGGCAGCGACACGCGCTGCGGCCGCTCGGCGCGATGCAGCGCAGTCCAATCGACGTCCGCACCACCGGCCCATTGGGCGGCGATGTGTTCCTGACTGTCGGGGCCGTGTCCGACTGTCAGACCTGACACCGGACGTGGGTTCTTGGTGCTGCCCTCCCACACGTCACCAGCGGCGCCGTGCTGTCGCCATTGTTGCAGCTTCTCTTTCAATTCCGTTTTGCTGCTGGCAATGACGGCCAGGCGCTCCTGCATGGCCGTGCGCCCAAGCTGGGACGTGAAAGCCATGTCGGCCAGCGCCAGGTCGTCGGCATCATCGAGAAAGGCGATCATCGTATCGGCATAGGCCAGCAGCCCATCCCGGTTGCGCGCCGATATCACAAACGCATGCGGACGGTCTTGTCGCAACGCAGGCACGCGCGTGTCCACAAAATCTTCCAGGATCAGGTGCGCGTTCGAACCACCGGCCCCGAACGAGCTGACCCCGACGCGGCGCGGACGGTTGTCCGGGCGCGTCCACTCCTGCAACGCGGTCTGCACGTAGAACGGCGTGTTCGGAAAATCGATGTGCGGATTAAGCCGCTCGGCATGCAGCGACGGCACCAGCTGGTCGTGCTTCATTTGCAGCAGCACCTTGGTCACGGCGGCAATGCCGGCGGCCGATTCCAGGTGCCCGATGTTCGACTTAACCGAGCCAATCGGACAAGATTGCTTGCCGACCTGCCGTCCGGTGCCGTCGAAGGCCTGCACCAAACCAGTGACTTCGATCGGGTCGCCCAGCGATGTTCCGGTGCCGTGCGTTTCGATATACGAGATCGTGGCCGGGTCGATGTTGGCCTTGCTCAGCGCGTCCAGGATCAGTTCCGACTGCGCGACCGGGTTCGGCACGGTGTAGCCGTTGGTCTTGCCGCCATGGTTGATGGCGCTCGATTTGATGATGGCGTAGATCTGGTCGCCATCGGCAATGGCCTTGTCCAGCGGTTTGAGCAGCACCGCGCCCACGCCCTCGCCCGGCACGTAACCATCGCCGCCGTCGCCAAAGCTGCGGCAGCGGCCATCGGTCGAGGCAAAGTTGCCCTGGCTGAGGCTGAGATACTTGCTTGGATGGATCGATACGTTGACGCCGCCGGCGATGGCCACATCGATGCCGCCTTTGCGCACTTCTTCCGTGGCAAGGTGAATCGCCGTCAGCGACGACGAACACATCGTATCGAGCGCCAAGCTCGGCCCCTGGAAGTTGAAGAAGTACGACACGCGGTTGGCAATCGAGGCAAACGACGAGCTTGGCGAGCCGGCGGCGCCCGCCGCAGCGCCGTACAGCTCGTATTGTCCCCACATCACACCCACATACACGCCGACCCGGTTGCGGGCGATCGCATCCTTGCTGTAGCCGGCGTCTTCGATGGTTTGCCACACGGTTTCGATGAACAGGCGTTCCTGCGGGTCGATCAGTTCCGCTTCTTTCGGCGAAATATTGAAGAACAGCGCATCGAACTGGTCAACGCCGTCGATAAAGCCGCCCCATTTGCTGTAGGCCTTGCCCGGCTGGTTGCGCTCGGTCGTGTAGAACTGGGCGTGATCCCAGCGCTCTTCGGGAATCTCGGTAATGCAATCGCGGCCGGATTTGAGGTTGTGCCAGAATTCACGCAAATCCTTGGCCAACGGATAACGCCCGCCGACGCCGACGATGGCGACGTCGATTGCTTTTGGCGCCTGCCCGGCAAAACGCATCTTGCTGCGGACCGGTGCCGGAATGTGGATCGCGGCCGCAACGTGCGTGCTGGCTTGGCCACCGGTTTTTGCCGCCACCACATCCGGAAACGCCTTGACCAGATACCCGGCCAGCCGCGCAATGGTCTGGTATTCGAAGAACAGCGTCTTCGACAAGGAGCCGAAGGTGCGCTCCAGCTGATTGGTCAACTTCATCGCCAGCACGGAATCCATGCCGTACTGCTCCATCGGCGCTTTGGCATCGACTTCGTGCGGCGGCATTTTCAACAGGCCCGCGAACTCATTGACCAGATATTGTTGCGCTTTTTCCTGCAAGGTGGCGCTGTCGCCCACCTGCATTGCGACCGGCGCCTCGACGGCAACCGCCGCATGGCGGTTTTCCAGCGCGCGGTGCAAGCGCTTCAGGTGGCCTTCGATCACTAGTACTTGGCTCGCGCCGAGCGCCAGGCTGCGGTAGAACGCCTGCATGCCGCTGGCGCTGGAGAGCGGCAGCATGCCCGACGTGTCGGCCAGCATGGCCAGGGTATCGGCATCGAGCTGCATGCCGCCGTCTTGCCAGAGCGGCCAGTTGATGGCCACGGTGTTCTTGCGCTGCGCCGCGAATTGGTCCATGAAGCCGTTCGCGGCGGCATAATCGGCCTGGCCCGCATTGCCCATTGCCGAGGCGACGGACGAGAACAGCACCATGAAATCAAGGTCCAGATGCTTGGTGGCGGCATCCAGGTTGACTGTGCCTGCCACCTTGGGGGCCAGTACCTGCGCGAAGTCGGCGCTGGTCTTGTTGATGATGAAGCTGTCGCTCGTCATCCCGGCGCTGTGGATGATGCCGTTGAGCGCGCCGAACTCGGTCACGATACCGTCGACGAGCGCGCGCACCTCACCCGGCTGGCTCAGGTCGAGCTGGCGGTACACGACCCGCTCGGACGGCATTGGCAGAGCATGCTCCGCTGCGCGCCCGGTCAGGACGACGACCGCGTTTGCGGTCTTCTCGATTATTTCGCGCGCAAACAGCTGCCCCAGGCCGCCCAGGCCGCCGGTGATCAGATACACACCGCGATCCTTGAACACAACGTCGGCGACCGGCGCCTCTTGCGGCGTCCAGCGCACCACGCTGTGAACGCCGCCTGCATGCTTGAGCAGGGACTCACCCGAGCGCAGCATCGATTCACGCAGCTGAAACGCAAGCAGCGCTTCATCGATGCCGCGTTCGGTCAGGATGACCTGGCCGATCAGATGCGGGTTTTCCAGCCGTGCCGTGTCGATCAGGCCGGACAGCCCGGCCAGCAAACTCTCGCCAGCGTCGCAGCCAATCACCAGCTGGAACGACATCTTCTCGTGCGACGCCGCCTTCAGCATCGCTTGTACCTGCTCGAAGCAGGCGATGGCCACGGTGCTGTAACGTGCGGCGGCGTCTTGCGTGCCCCCAGCTACCACGTGCCGCACGTCCATGCCCGGCATGCGCTCGGGATCGAGGTGGTCCAGATCGCACAGCAAGACCACATGACGGCGATAATCGACTGCGCCATGCGCGGCGCCGGCGGCTTCCCAGCGCGGCACGGCGATCAGGGTACCGATCTCAATCCCCTGCATCGTGCGCGACGCAAGGCCGGTCAGGCGGGCGCACAGCGTGCCATTCTGGTCGCACAGATCGATGTCGATCTTGTCGCCGGCGCGCCGCACCCAGGCGAACATGTGCGCCGTAAAGGGCGCGTGCACGACGATGGCATCGAGCGCAAACGGCACCGATGGATGCTTGGGCAGGTGATCGATATCGGCGACAAGGCCGATGGACGCCTGCAGGGCACTGTCGAACATGCCTGGATGGAGCACGAACGCATCCGCATCGCCCTGCAAGGTCAGCTCGGCCAGCACCTGGCCCTCGCCGCGCGCAAGCGCCGTCATGCAGCGGAACGACGGGCCGTAGTGAATGTCCATGGACTTGAAGGCGCCGTAGGCCGCGTCCACGCCCAGCGCACCGAGCGTCATGCCGGCGCGGACGGCGTTCAGGTCGATCCGCTCGGCGGCGGCTGCATCGGACAGCACAACCTGGCCCTGGCAGTGCGCGGCACCGTCGCCGGTGTGCACCTCAAAATCGATCACGCTGTCGCTGCGCGGCGCCAACGCGACGGTCACTTCCTGATTGCCGTCGACGACAATCGGCTGCGTCCAGGCGACGTTGTTGATTGCCAGTTGCCGCGCCTGCGCACCGGCGGGCATCGCCAGTTCAACCGCTGCGCGCACCATTTCCAGGTACGCGACGGCGGGAAGGATTTTCTGCCGCGTGGCGCCGATCCGGTGATCGGCCAGGAAGAACTCGTCGCCGCTGAAATTGGCGGCATAGCTTTGTTCGAAGAAGTCGGACGTATTCGCATGCACCAGCGGGTGCAGCAGCGCCGCTCCGCCCGCGCGGCGCTTGCCGGCCACGCGGCTGATCCAATAGCGGTCCTTGGCGAACGGGTACGCGGGAAGGCTGACCAACACCGGTTTGCGCCCGGTATGCAGTAGGCGCCAGTCGATTTCCAGGCTGTTGACCCAGAGTTCGGCCAGTTTCGGCAGTTTTTTGCGGGCGATCCATTTGGCGATGGTCTCCACCATGTCGTCGTCCTGGCTGAGGACTGACATGCCGTCCTTGTCCTTGTCGGCCTGGCCGAGGTAGAACTGGTCGATGCCGTCTTCGCCGCGGCCGAACGCGGCCAGTTTGCCGGCCAGTTGTGCCACCGAGTCCACTACAACCGCCAGGCGCGCGTCCATCACTTCGCGCCCGACTTGCAGCGTGTACGCCATGGCGTCCAGATCGAGCGCGTTGTCCTGCCGTTCGATAAATTCCAGCAGGTCGGCGGCCTTGCGCTTCAACTGCGCCGGCGTGCGGGCCGACAGCACGATCACCACCCTGCCCTGTTGCGCCGGTACCGCGTTGACGGCGGCGTATTCCTCGATGATCAGGTGCGCGTTCGAGCCGCCCGCGCCGAACGACGAAATGCCGGCGATCCGTGGCACGCGCTTGCCGTCGACTTCCGGCTGGTCCCACGCGCGCAGGTTCTGGTTGACAACGAAGGGCGAAGCGGCGAAATCGATGTAGGGGTTCAGCACCGACGAGTGCAACGACGGCACGATCATCCGATGCTTCATTTGCAGCAGCACCTTGGTCAGGCCGGCGATACCGGCGGCCGATTCGCAGTGGCCGATATTCGACTTGGCCGAGCCGATGGCGCAGAACTGGCGGTCCCTGGTGTACTCGCCGAAGACCTGGCTCAGGGCAGCGATTTCGATCGGGTCGCCAAGTTTGGTGCCGGTGCCATGCGCTTCGATGTAGCTGACGTGGCGCGCATCGATGCCGTATTCCTTCAGCGCCAGGCCGATGACGCTGGCCTGCGCCTTGGGGTTCGGCACCGAGTAGCCGTTGGTCTTGCCGCCGTGATTGAGCGCGCTGCCCTTGATGACGCCATAGATATGATTGCCGTCGCGTTCAGCGTCCGACAAGCGCTTGAGGACGACCGCGCCGACGCCTTCGCCCGGAATGTAACCGTCGCCGCCCTCGCCGAAGCTCTGGCAATGGCCATCGCTGGAGATGAACTGCCCTGCGCTCAGGATCAGGTATTTGTTCGGGTGGATCGACACGTTCACGCCGCCGGCAATCGCCAGGTGAGTGCGGCCCTGCTTCAGGTCCTGGCACGCCAGGTGGATCGCGGTCAGCGACGACGAGCACATGGTGTCGAGCGTCATGCTCGGACCGTGCAGGTTCAAAATGTACGACACCCGGTTGGCGATGCTGGCGTAACTAACCGGCACACCCACGCGCGCGCCCTGAATGCTCGCTTCCGCGCCGAACAGCTGGTATTCGCCGTACATCACGCCCACGTACACGCCAACCTGGCCGGTCTGCTCTTCCTTCTGCGCGGTCTTGAGGGCGGCGCGGGTGTAGCCGGCGTCTTCGATCGCCATCCAGGTGTGCTGCAGGAACAGGCGTTCCTGCGGGTCGATCATCTCGGCGTCGACGGGCGGAATGTTGAAAAACAGCGGATCGAATTCGTCCACGCCACTGATGAAGCCACCCCATTTGCTGTAATGGCAGCCCTCGGCGGTGCGGTCTTCGCTGTAATAGTCGCGCCAGTCCCAGCGCTCCTTCGGCACCTCGACGATGCAGTCCTTGCCATCGCGCAGATTGCTCCAGAATGCTTCGAGGTCGGGCGACTCGGGATAGCGCCCGCTCAGGCCCACGATGGCGATCGGTTCGTCGTGGCGCGCGCCCGGCGTGGACGGGACGATACCGCGGCCGGACCGTTTGCGTGGAGCCGCATGTACCGCCGGCACTGGCACCGCCACCCGCTCAGGTTCGGCTACCGAAAACAGCGCCGCCAGCGTCGGCGCATGGCTGCGCACAAAGTACTCGGTCAGTTCGTCGATGGTCTGGTTCTCGAAGAACAGCGTCTTGGACAGCGAGCCGAAGGTTTTTTCCAGCTGGCGCGTCAGGTCCATCGACAGGATCGAGTCGATCCCGTACTTTTCCAGCGCCGCACGCGGGTCGACCTTGCTGTATGGGAGTTTGAACAGGTCGGCGAACTGCTTGCGCAAATAGTCGCGCGTCTGCTCTTGCAGGTTCCCGGCCAGGTGAACGGCGACCGGCGCCGCAGGTTCCACCGCAACCGGCGCCTGCTCGAACAGGACGCGCCTGATTTTTTCCACATCGCCTTCGATCACCACCGTCTGCTGCTGGCCTTCCAGGCAGCGCAAGAACGCACGCATGCCGGTCTGGGTCTGCATCGGATGCATGCCGGTGTGCTCGCGGATGGCATCCTGGTCGTGCTGGGGCATGCGCATGCCGCCTTCCGCCCACAGCGGCCAGTTGATGGCGATCGTCTTGCCCTTGCGCTGGCCGGCGGCGGCGAGCCGGTTACGGTGATCTGCAAACTGGTCCAGGAAGCCGTTGGCGGCGGCGTAGTCGGCCTGTCCCACGTTACCCATCACCGAAGCGCCGGACGAAAACAGCGCCATGAAATCCAGGTCCACGTGCTGGCTGGCAGCGTCGAGATTGACCGCACCGGTCACCTTCGGCGCGAGCACCTGCGCAAATTCGTCGCGCGTTTTCTTGACGATCAAGCTGTCGGCGATCATGCCGGCGCTGTGGATGATGCCGTTAAGCTGGCCGTGCGTGGCGACGATGTCGGCTACCAGCTGCTGCACATGCGCCGATTGCGTCAGGTCGAGTGCCCGGTATTGAACGCGGCCGTCGCTGGATAATGCGTCAAGCTTGTCCTGCACGTGCTGCGACCAATCCGCGCGGCCGGTCAGGATGACCTTTCCCCGCACCGTCTGGCGCACGATCTCCTGCGCAAACAGGCTACCCAGCCCACCCAACCCGCCGGTGATGAGATAAACGCCGGCTTCCTTGAACGCGATGGCCGGCGTGGCGGCGACGTCGTGCAGTTCTTCCCAGCCCATCACTTCACGTACGTTGTTGCGGTAGCGGACGACGGCATCGTGCGCGGATTCGACATGAATCTCCTGTGCCGCAAGCGCATCGACAAGCAACAGCTGGCCTTTGACATCCGGGTGCTCCAGCGCTGCGGACTTGAGCAAGCCGGAAAGGCCGATCAGCACATTCGCGTCCGTCGAATCGGCCACGACGAGTTGGATATGGACGCCAGCCGGGGTTTTGTTGGCGATAATGTCGCGGACCACGTCGAAGCAGCCGAGCGCGAGGTCGATGTAGCGTTGCGCCATGTCGCCGTGTGGCGCCGTCACGTGGTGCACATGCGCATCCGATACCGAGCTTGCAGCGAGATCGCAAAAAAGAACGTGGCGCTGGGCGCTGCCGGCGCGTACATCGCCGCGCGGGCTCGCCGTCCATACCGGATTGGCGAGCACCAGCCCAACCTGCTGGCGACGCGCATCCGGCCGCACGCTTAAGGTGCGCGATGAAAAGCCCCTGAGCTGCACGCAGGCGTTACCGTCGGCGTCGCAGAGGTCGATATCGAGCTTGGTGACCTTGTCGTTGGCGGTGCTCCCTTGTGCATGCCGTATCCAAGCCACCATCTCCTGCTTGCACGCCGACAGGACGCGCACCGATTCGAGCGCAAACGGCAGCGACGGATGGCTTGGCAGGACCCGCAGGTCGCCGAGCAAACCAATCGCCGCCTGTAGCGCGCCATCGACCAGACTGGGATGCAGCTCATAAGCGCCAAGCGTGTCCGCCACCGATGCAGGCAGATTCAAACGGGCCACGACTTCCCGGTCGCCCTGATACACCTGGGTGACCGCCTGGTGCCCCGGTCCGAACTGCATGCCCATGGCCCGGTATGCCGGATAGACGGCGCCGGCGTCGAGCTGGCCGGCGGTCATGCGCGCGGTGAGCGCATCCACGTCCAGCCGCTCGTTCACGCTGTCGCTGGTGACGCTGGCCGTGCCACGGCAGTGCACCACTTCTTCACCGTCCGCGTCTTCGCTAAAAATCTCGAACTCGATTGCGCCCGCGCCAGACGACAGCGCAATGCAAACGTCCTTCTTCTCGCTCACGACCAGCGGCTTGACCCAGACTACATCGCTTAACACGACCTGGCCCGCGCCGGGAATGGCATCGGCAAGCGCTGCGCGCGCCATTTCCAGGTACGCCACGCCGGGGAGTACGCGCAGCGCGGCGCCGCCATCGGCCAGCACCTGGTGATCGTTCAGGAAAAACTCGTCGCCCGTGAACGACGAGCGGTAGCACTGCTGATACATATCCGAGATATTCCGGTGCAGCAGCGGGTGCAGCGATGCCGCACCGCCGGAGGCTGCGTTCCCGG
This sequence comes from Telluria sp., assembly GCA_036386755.1. Lineage (GTDB taxonomy): Bacteria > Pseudomonadota > Gammaproteobacteria > Burkholderiales > Burkholderiaceae_D > Telluria_A. Next base: position 64,530 of record DASVVC010000058.1, on the reverse strand, counting down.
AGAACTGCCTGATCAAATTGACTGCATTTTCTTTCGACAGCCTTCTGTTCTTCAGTTCCGAAACAACATACTCGATAAAGTCGATCATTGTTTTTTGCACTTTCTCGCGGGAGCGGCGCTTGTTTGATTGAATTGGCTTCTTTGGGGTCGCAGAGGGCTTACACGAGCTTTCTCAATAGTTGGGCGCCTTCGGTGGCGTCGAGCGACGATTCGTCGATTCGGTCGATGAGGTCTTCGATCAGGCGCAGGCTTGCATGGGCAGCAGGCGCGCGCTCGGCCTTCGCCACCACGGCCACTGGCCGGCGCAGGACCGGGCTGTCGATCCAGTATTCATCCTGGGCGAACGGATAGGTCGGCAGCTGCATGCGGCTTGGCGTGCTTGCGCCATGGAGCCTGTTCCAGTCGAGATCCATCCCCTTGGCCCACAATTCGAGCAGCTTCGAGAATTTTTTACGCGCGATCCATTTGTCGATCGCCTCGCTGATGTCTTCATCGTGAATGAAGCTGCTCAGGCCATCGTTGTTGCGCTGGACCTGGCCACGGCACGAACCGTCGATGCCGTCGTCGCCATCGGCATACGCGCCCAGATTGGCAACCAGCTGATCGACGCTGGTCACCACGAAGCCGACGCGCATTTCCATCGGCTCGCGCCCGACCTGCAAGGTGTAGGCGACCGCGCCAAGATCGACGCCGGCGCCGGAAGCACGCAGGAAGTCGCGCAATTGGACGGCCTTCTGGCGCAGTTGATCCGCGCTCTTGGCCGACAACGGCACGATCACCGCGTCATCCGGATGGCGCACCGCAGCCGCACTGCGCGGGGCCTGGTATTCCTGCACGATGACGTGGGCGTTGGCTCCGCCGGCGCCGAACGACGAAATACCGGCGATACGCGGTTTGGCCTTGCCATCGACAAGCGGCCGCTCCCACGCCGCCAACGCCTGGTTCACCTTGAACGGCGTCTTCTCGAAGCGGATATGCGGGTTCAGGGTCGACGAATGCAAGGACGGCGCCACCTGCTCGTGCTTTAACTGCAGCAGTACCTTGGTCAGTCCGGCGATGCCGGCTGCCGCTTCCAGATGGCCGATATTCGACTTGGCCGAGCCGACCAGGCAGTAACCCTTGTCCTGCGTGTCCTTGGCGAACGCCTGCTGCAAGCCGGCGATTTCGATCGGGTCGCCCAGTTCCGTGCCGGTGCCGTGCGCTTCGATGTAGCTGATGTCGCGCGCGCTGATACCGGCCTTGTCGATGGCAATGCGCACCAACTCGGCCTGCGCGACCGGATTGGGCACCGTGAAGCCGTTGGTCTTGCCGCCGTGGTTCACGTGGGTCGACAAAATCACGCCGTGGATGATGTCCTTGTCGCGCACCGCCTGGTCGAGCGACTTGAGCAGCACCACGCCAACGCCCTCGCCCGGCACGAAGCCGTTGCCGGCCTCGCCAAAGCTCTTGCACAGGCCATCTTTCGACAGCATGTGCTGGGACGACATGTCCACATAGCTGGTCGGATGCAGGTACAGATTCACGCCCCCGGCGAACGCCAGGTCGCAATCGCCGTCGTTGATGTGCTTGCAAGCCTCGTGGATCGCCGTCAGGGACGACGAGCACATGGTGTCCACCGGCAAGCTCGGACCGTTCAGGTCCATGAAGTACGACAAGCGGTTGGCGACCGAGCTGAACGAGGTGCGCGGCCAGAACTTGTCGTCGCTTTGCGCGGTGTTGCGGTACAGGCTGTAGCCCGCCCGGGTGATGCCGGCGAACACGCCTACCCTGCCCTTGAAGTTGCGCTTGAACACGCTGCGGGTGTAGGCGGCATTTTCCATCGCGCTCCACGATGCCTGCATGAACAGGCGTTCCTGCGGGTCCATATTGAGTGCTTCGCGCGGGGGAATGCCGAAGAACAGAGTGTCGAATTCGGCAAAGCGGTCGATGAAGCCGCCGCGTTTGCAGTAGCTTTTGCCTTGTTCGACGGCCTTGTGCTCGTCCGGCTCGAAGAAACCGTCCATCGACCAGCGTTTTTCCGGGATGTCGCTGATGGAATCCTTGCCGGCTTTCAGGTTTTCCCAGAATTGCTCCAGGCTGTGTGCGCCGGGATACATGCCGCTGATGCCGATGATCGCGACGGCTTTCTGCAGGCCCGCGTTGCGGCCGGCCGGGGCCATGGCGCGCGACCTGCCGCGCACGGAACGCGCCACTGGCAACGTTGCCTGCGGCACCGACTGTTCCAGCGCGAACATGCGGACCAGAGCTGGCCTTTGCGTTTCCACCAAGTGCGCGGCCAGCGCATGGACCGTCTGGAACTGATACAGCAAGGTACTGCCCACATCGCCAAAGTGTTTCTGCAACTGCTGGTTGACCAGGCTGACCGACACCGAATCGATGCCGTAGACTTCAAGCGACTGCTCCGGATCGATGAGCTGGCGGTCGATGTTAAGCGCTTTTCCGAACAATTGCTGGCAGAAGTGCACGGTTTTGGCGCGCAAGACGTCATCGCCGGCAACCGGGGCGATGGGGCGCACGGCCGCCGCTGCCGGCGCCGCTGCGGGAGCCGAACGGTCGACCTCGAACAGGTTTTCCAGTTTCTCCACCTGGGTGTCGATCAGGTGGGCGGCAATGGCGTCAACCGTCTGGAACTCGTACAACAAGGTGCTGCCGATCTCGTCGAAATGCTTTTGCAGCTCCTGATTGACCAGCCCGATGATGATCGAGTCGATGCCGTAGCTTTCCAGCGGCTCGCTGGCGTCGATGTCGTGGCTGGCGATCTTGAGCGCCTTGCCGATGACCTGCTTGCAGAACTGGACGGTTTTGTCCATGAGCACGTCGCCGCTGTTCACGCTCGTCGCAGCCAGGCGTGGCGCCACGGTCTTGCTGCTGTCGGCTGCCACCTTGACCACCGGACGCTGGCGCACGATACCGTCGCTGAAGGCCATAATGATCTGCTGGCCTGCGGCATGACCTTCGCTGCACGGGAACTGCACGGAGTGGAATCCTTCTTCTTCCAGCACCATTTTCCAGGCGTCCGGGTAGAGTCCGGGCGAGCCGGGAATCCGGACCTCGTCATCCTCGTTCAGCCACCAGCCGTCCAGCAGGCCGAAAGTAAGGTGGCCGGAGACCGATTTGTCGCTAATTTCGTTCAACAGCAGCATGCCGCCCTTGCGCAATACCGCCTTGGCGTTGCGCACGGCATTGCGGATGTTCTTGGTGGCATGGATTACGTTGGCGGCGATCACCACATCGTAGCTGCCGGCCTCGACTTGTTGTCCGACCGGCTGCTCGACGTTAAAGATCCGCGTGACCAGGTACGGCGCGCGCGGCGCGTAGATGTTCTCCGCGTGGAACAGGAACGCCTTGGAAAGGTCGGTGTAGCAATATTCGGCAATCCGGTCCTGGTACGGCGTCAGCTTGTCCAGGATGCTGACCGTCGTCGCACCGGTACCGGCGCCGATTTCCAGCATCTTGATGCGGGCGTCGGGCTCGGCCTTCAAGCGCGCCTGCACGGCGGCCACCAGGGTGTCGCTCAGGCTGACGTTGTAGGCGAGCGAGAGCGTATCGGACTTGTAGACCCGCTCGACCAGTTCCAGCGACGAGTTCGGGAAGATCACGTCGGTGGCTTTCTGCTTTCCGGTCAGGATGTCCGGCAATGCGCGCAGGCATTTATCGACCAGCTGGCACAGCGCTGCCTTGCCTTCAGCTTGCTGCCAGACAAGCATCGCGCGGTCCCATTCGGCCCACAATGCCGCCAGCGGGGTTTTTTCCTGCGTGGCGATCAGCTGGCTTTCGGTGCGCCAGCGTTCGTACGCCGGCAACACGGTCGGCGTGGTCGCGAGTATGCCGCCCAGCAGGCGTGCGATGAGCGCTTCCATTTCCTGGCCGGCGTGCTCCTTCATGTGCACGAACGGCGACGCGCGGTTCATGCGTTCGATATCCGCATCCGCCACCACCATGGCGGCGGCGGCCTGGTTGTCGTAGCTGGTCATCCATTTTTCGGCGCCAAGCTGCGGCACGGTTTTAGCGATCGACATCTGGTCGATGCCGCTGGCGATGAACTGATCCAGCGCCCGCATCCCTTCCGCCGGATCGAGCGGCCGGTAGCCGATCTCGTTGAAATAGGTCTTGGTGGCGTCGGTCAGGGCCTCGCCTGCGCCCACCGACCAGTAGCCCCAGTTGACGACCTTGACGGCGCAATCCCAGTGCTTGCCCAGCTGGAGCGCAAAGGCATCCTTGAAGGTGCATCCGGCCGAATAGCCGCTCATCCCGGCGCCGCGCACGAACGAGGCGTTCGACGAGAAGAACAGCGCGAAATCGAGCGCTTCGGCGCTGAACACCTGGGCAATGCGGACGCTCAGATCGATTTTCACCGACAGCACCGCCCTGAAATCGTCTTCCGATACGGTCTTGAGGCTCTGGTCGAATGCGCCGACGGCCGAATGGACGACGCCGTGAATCGCCGGGTGCTTGCGCTTGATTTGCTCGTAGGCGGCCGCCAGTTCGCCCGGTTTGCCGGCATCGGCCTGGATGTATTCGGGTGCCTTTCCCAGGGAGGCGAAGCTATCGAGTTTCTGCTGGATTTGCGCGTTCAATTCGCGGCGGCCGATCCAGATGACGTTCGCCTGATGGTGCTCGATGACGTGACGGCTCCAGATTTCGCCAAGCCCGCCGCTGCCACCGATGACGACGTACACGCCTTGCGCGCGGTACGGCGGTGTTGCGTCGGCCAGCCCGGTGACGCGCACCAGCTTCTGCGCGAACCATTCGTCGCCGCGCATCGCGTAGCAGGCGTTCTTTGCAGCCCACGGCAGCTTTTGCATGGTGGTCACCGCGACGCCGGTCAGCGCTTGCAGGTCGAGCATGCGCATCTGCCAGCGCGGATAAGCGTCGGACAGGCTGCCCGAGAAGCCTTGCAGGGCGGCGTGCGTCGGGTTGACGACGTCCGATGCCCGGACCGGAAGGCTGTTGAAGGTGACGATATCCCACGCCAGCGCGCGTTTTTCGTAACCGAGGCTGGTGACCGCGCGCATGATCCGCAGCACCTGCATGATGCCGCCGCGCTGGTCGTCGATGATCGTTTCTTCGGTAAAGGACTCGACGGCATGGGCCGAGGCGATCCAGATCAGGCGGTCGATGTCGACGTTTTGCAGCCTGGCCTTGACGTCGGCGACGCTGTCACCTTCCGCGATGCGCATGAACGTGGCGGCGGCGTAGTGCTGCTCCAGGACGACGCGCTGCTCGTCGCTGGCGTTGACGACCACGACGCGTTCACCAGCTGGTGCCTGGGCCGAGGGCTTGACGGTATCCCAACACGGCGTTGTCATCACCATGACGGCGCTATCGATGTTTTCCATGGCGGTTTGCTCGACAAAGCCGGCAACGCCGCGCACATGCACGCTGTCTTGCGCGCCGTCCGTATAGATCTCGAACGCGATGCTGTCGTCGTCATTGGCGAACAAATCGACGACCAGTTCGAGCGTGCCGGTGACGCGCAGCGGCGACTCCCAACTAACTTCGCCTATCTCGATCGCGCCCGTTTGCTCAAGATCGGTGGTTGCATGTTCCACCGCCAGGCGTGCCATCTCAAGCAATGCAGCAGGCGCCATGACCTTGACGCCATCGTTGGTGCGCTCGAAGCACGCCTCCTCACCGGTGAAGCTCGAACGGTAGCGCTGCTGGCTCAATACAGAGACGTTCTTGTGCAGCAGCGGATGCAGCATGCTGGCGACGGCCTGTTGCGGTGCGCTGGCCGCGCTTGCGCCGATCCAGAAGCGCTCTTTTGCGAACGGATAGCCCGGCAATGCCATGCGCTGCGGCTTGACGTCGCCATATAGCATCGACCAGTCCAGGTCCAGGCCCTTGACCCACAGGTCGAGCAGTTTGCCCAGCGCGCGCTGGCCCAGCCACTTATCGACGATCATCGCCTTCATGTCGTCATCCTGGACGATCAGCTTCATGCCTTCCTTGTGGCGCTTTACCTGGCCCAGGTACACGCCCTCGATGTCGCTCTCGCTCGCGGCATAAGCCGTCAGCTTGGCGCGCAGCTCGTCGACCGAGCCGGCCAAAAAGCCCAGCCGCTCGCCCATCACGTCGCGGCCAAGCTGCAAGGTGTACGCCAGCTCGCCAAGGTCGATCTCGCCATTGCGTGCCTCGATAAAGGCCAGCAAATCGCGCGCGCCCTGGCGCAATTGCGGTTCGGTGCGGGCCGATAAGGGCACGACCATTTTGCCATCCTGCGTGAGAATCGATATGTCTGCCTTCGCTTGCGCGGTCGGCTGGTGCTCGGCGATGACGATGTGCGCGTTGGTGCCGCTGAAACCGAAGGAACTGATCGCCGCGCGCCGCTTGGCGCCTTTGGCGACGGTCCACGGCTTGAGCGTGTCGTTGATGTAGAACGGGCTGCCGTCCAGCTGAAAATGCTCGTTGCGGCGCTCGAAGTTGATCGTCGGCGGCAGCGCGCGGTGCTGCAACGCCAGGACCAGCTTGATAAAGCCCGCCGCGCCGGCCGCCGTCAGGCAGTGGCCGATATTGCTCTTTACCGAACCGAGGGCGCAAAAGCTGGCCGCGTCGGTGAACGGTTTGAAAGCCTCCTTGAGCCCAGCCACCTCGATCGGGTCGCCCAGTTTGGTGCCGGTGCCGTGCGCTTCGATCAAGCCGATGCTGGCCGGGTCGATGCCGAACTTGCGGTACACAGACTGCAGCAGCCGCGTTTGCGATTCTTCGTTCGGGGCGGTGATGCCGTTGGTCTTGCCGTCCTGGTTCACGCCCCAGCCTTCGATCACGGCCTGGATGCGGTCGTTGTCACGCTCGGCATCGGCCAAGCGCTTGAGCATCATCACGCCGACGCCCTCGCCCGGTACGAAGCCGTTGGCGCGCTGGTCGAAGCTGAAACACCGGCCGTCGGTCGACAGCATGCCCGCCTGCGCCGTCATGATGTGCATTGCCGGACCGGCCATCACATACACGCCGCCGGCCAACGCCAGGTCGCTGTTGCCCGCGTTTAAACTGTCGCAAGCGTTGGCAATGGCGACCAGCGACGACGAGCATGCCGTCTCGATCGACACGCATGGCCCGCGCAGGTTTAAAAAGTACGAAATGCGCGCCGCCAGGATCGAGCTTGCGGCGCCAGTAAAGCCTTGCGCGCTCAATTGCTGCTCGGGTGCGACCTGGAGGTAGTCGCTTGGCCCGCAGCCGACGAATACGCCGCACTGGCTGCCCGACAGCGACTGCGGGTTGTAGCCTGCGTTCTCGATGCTGTGCCAGCACGATTGCAGGAACACGCGCTGCTGCGGGTCCATGCACTCCGCTTCGGTCGGGGAGATGCTGAAGAAAAGCGGATCGAACAGGTCGTATTCTTCGAGCGCGCCGAGCCACTTGCTGTTGGTCTTGCCAGCCTTTGGCGCGCCTTCCTGATAAAACGCGCCGAGGTTCCAGCGCGCGTCGCTCACTTCATCGATGCAGTTCCTGCCTTCGGCAAGGTTGGTCCAGAACTGGTCCAGATTGTTCGCCTTGGCGAACTGCCCTGCCATGCCGATCACCGCGATCTGCTGCGATGCGGTCGACAGCGCCGGCACGACGGGCGACGCGGGGGCCGCAATGACCCGTGCGTGACCGCGCCATGACACGAGCGCGCTGCGCGACGCTGGTGCGGCGCGTACCGGCGCAACGGCAACCGGCTGGGGTAGCGGAGCCTTGCTCACGGGCTGGCCGACTTCATCTTGCAAGAGCCGTCCGAATTGTTTCAGGGTCGGGTGGCTATAGACCTTGGTCGCCTCGATATTGGTGCCGTAGTGCTCATTGATCTTGCGTACCCAGGTCACGCCAGTGATCGAATCGAGGCCCATGTCGATGAACTGGGTGGTCTCGTCGATTTCGTCAACGCCCAGATGCAGTTCCTTTGCGAGCATTTCCTTGATCTTGCCGATCACCGCGTCAGGGGATGCCGGTGCAGCCTGGACTTCCGCTACCGCGACACCTGCCACGAGCCGGCTCAACTCCTTCAAGGTCGGGTGGCTGTACACCTTGGTCGCCTCGATGTCGGTGCCGTAGTGCGCGTTGATCTTGCGGATCCAGGTAACGCCGGTGATCGAATCGAGACCCAGGTCGATGAACTGGGTGTTCTCGTCGATTTCTTCCGGCGCCAGGAACAGTTCATGCGCCAGCATGGTTTTCAGCTTGCCGATGATGGACGAGGAAGCTGGCGCGGCTTTTACGGGAGCGGCCACCGGCTGCGCCTTGGCGGTGACCAGCCTTGCCTGGATATGACCAAGCGTGTCGGCATTCTTGACGAAAGTCTGCTCGTGCATCTCGACTTCGCGCCGGTAGCTGTCCTCGCGCGAGCCGCGCAGCGCGTCGGTCCACAGGCGCTTAAGTTCCACCAGCCGGGCACGCGGCTGCTGCGCCATGCGCGTGGCGAGCGCAATGGCCGCCGGGACCACGTCGCGGCGCGGCAGCACGGTGAGCGGCACGCCGCGCTGTTTCATCTCGTGGCCGGAGATTTCGTTCGCGGTTAGCAGCGTCTCGCGCGCCAGGTCGTAGCCGATCTTCGCAGGGAACATCAAGGTGGAGCCGGCGCCTGGCGTGAATCCATAGCCCATGTAGGGACTCAGGTAGCGGCTTTCCTCGCTGAGCAGGACCACGTCGGCAAACATCCCGAACGACCAGCCGCCGCCGATGCCATGGCCCTGGATGGCGGCGATGACCGGGAGCGGGCAATCCATCGGCAACTGGAACACCTTCTCGTCGGTGAACTGCGCCTGGCCATCCTGGATCGCCAGCAGCGTTTCCATCGTGCCGCCGGTGGCAAAATAGCTATCGTATCCGGTCAGCACCACCGCCTTGTAGCCCGGGGTCTGCTCGATGTGCGCAAAGGCTTCCTTCAAGCCGCTGACCAGCGCCTCCGAAAACATGTTCTTGTCGTCGCGGTCCTGCATGCGGACGACCACCACGCCATCGGCGTGCGCAGTCAAAGTCACCACGCCTGAGCGCAGTTCAACCGCGCCTGCCGGCGGGGCAGCGACGTCCGGCGCAACAGCATCCGGCAGCGCCACAACCTCCAGGACGCGTGCCTGCTTCCATGTCCGCTTGCTCCACAACGCCGCCAGCGCATGGGCCTGGGCCAGTGGCTCGTCCACCCGTGCACCGAGGTCGGCGCCGGAGTAACTGCCGCCCGCCAGGCTTATTTCCTGGCCAACAACCGCGTCGAAACGCCCGGAAAATGGCGCCGGCGAAGTGGTGTAGCGGGCATCGTGTTTGTAAAATGCGGCGTCGCAGTTCATACCAAACAGCCACGCCATGCCCTCGGCGTCGCCGTCGAACGCGGCAACGACAGGAATCGGGCAGTCGCGCACAAGCTGCTGCAAGGCGGCGAACGTTTTGTCATCGGTCTTCGGCAAGAAGCCCTGCAATGCGCTGGAGACGATGGCGACGCGCGTGCCTGCTTCGAAGCCGTGCTTCAGATCCGCCATCAATTCCCTGACACCGTACGCCTTGCCCAGCTTGACGACAGCGACGCCCTGCGCCGGGCCGGCGGCAGCCGGTTCGTCAGGCCCCAGCGCATCGGCCAAGGCCAAAAGATGCCGGCCCAGGTGAGTCTTCAGCAATCCGAGCGCAAGGCGCGATTTTTGGGACAGGTCGGCAGCCAGTTTCCTGGCTTTCGCATCAACTTGCGCGTGTGGCGCAACGATACCGATGGCCGGTTCCCGGCCGATCCGGTACAAAAACGCATCGGACCCCGACACGCCCAGCCGCTCCCGGAACAGACGCTCTTCCGCAGCGCTTGGCAAGATGCCTTGTTCAACCGCCGTGAAACCGAACGTCCCGCCTTCGCCGCGCACGATGAAGTCGCACAGCGCGGCCAGCAGCATGCCCGCACCGCTGGCGCCATCGCGCACCACCGCGATGACCGGATACGGAAATGCGGCAACGGCTTGTACCAAGCCACGCTCGACGGCGTCGTTGCAGGCGGCCCGGTCGCCGCGCCAGAACTGCGCGTGGCGGGCGTTCAGCAGCAGCACCTTGAGCGATGTTTCGCTACGCGCTCGGTCGAGGGCTTGCGACACCGATGCAACTGCCTCGCGCACGCTCGCCGCGTCGATATCGATCGAAAATACGCCGTCGCCCAGGTCGAACAGACGCACGTTGCCCGCGTCGTTCGATAGCGCGGCCAGGTCCATTAACGCGAAGGTCGCCTTTGGCGCGGCGGGATGCGAAGGAACGGCTACGCTGGCCTGCAGTGCGATCTGCGCCGGCTTCTTGCGCAGTGGCGGCAGCACCATGGGACCAGCCGTCGCCAGCCGGATTTCGCGCGGGCCATGTGCCTTCGGCAAGCGCGCCTGCGAACCCTGGCTGCCGAAGATGACCCTTCCCTGGCAATAGACAGCGTTATCGGCGCCGTTGTAGATTTCGGCATCGACCGCATTGTCGTCGCGCGCAAACAGGGCGATGCCGACTTGTTGACCGGCAGTGATCACGACAGGCTCGCCCCAGACCACGTCGCCCACATTCCAGGCGCCTGCATCGACGCGCTTCGGCGCCGCCAGTTCCACGGCGGCGCGCATCATGTCCAGCACCAGGTTGGGCGGCAGCGTCTTTTGGCCCGCTTCCTCAACCAGATAGTCCTCAAAACCGGTAAACGTCGACGTGTAGCCTTGTTCGGCCAGGTTGGACGTATTGGCATGGACCAGCGGATGCATGACCGCCTGCTGCGTGGCTGGCGCCGGTGCCTTCGCTTGAGCCCAGTAGCGTTCCTTCGCAAACGGATAGGTCGGAAGGCTCATCAGGCGCGGCGCGCGTGCCTCAGTGAGCCGGCTCCAGTCGACGTTCGCGCCCTTGACCCACATTCCGGCCAGCTTGGCGATATCCTTGTCGGCGGCCCACTGCGCGAGCGACTCCTGGAAAGCTGGATCTTCTTCGAGCTGCGAGACTTCTTCGCGATGCTGTTTGACCTGACCGCGATAGACCTCCGGCCCGGTTGCGTCGCTTCGCATGAACGCCTTCAGCTTGGCGGCCAGGTCGCCGGCGGACGTGACCAGGAAGGCTGCACGCTCCTCCATCGCTTCGCGCCCGACCTGCAAGGTGTACGCCATCGAACGCAGGTCGATCTCGCCTTCGACCACGGCCAACAACGCACGTACGCGCTGCTGCAACTGCTCCGGGGTACGTGCCGACAGCGGCACCACGACGGGTCCTTCAAAAGCCACGGCCGCCGTCGCTGGTGCGCGATACTCCTCGATGATGACGTGCGCGTTCGACCCGCCCGCGCCGAACGACGAAATGCCGGCCACGCGCGGCAGGAGCCGGCCATTCACCTCCGGTTGCTGCCACGGTTTGAGCGTCTGGTTGACCACGAACGGCGTGCTTGCAAAGTCGATGTGCGGATTGAGTTTGCTCGAGTGAAGCGACGGAACAATCGCGCCGTGCTTCATCTGCAGCAGCACCTTGGTCACGCCGGCGATGCCGGCCGCCGATTCGCAATGGCCGATGTTCGACTTGGCCGAACCGATGAGGCAAAAGCCCGTCTCGCGCCCGGCCAGCTCTACACCCTCGTGGAATGCGCGGGTCAACGCCGCGATCTCGATCGGATCGCCCAGTTTGGTGCCGGTTCCATGCGCTTCTATATAGCTGACGTGACGCGCATCGATCCCGGCATCAGCCAGTGCGCGCCGGATCACATCGGCCTGCGCTTGCGGATTGGGCACGGTGTAGCCGTTGGTTTTGCCGCCGTGATTGAGCGCGCTGCCGCGAATGACGCCATATATATGGTTGCCATCGCGCTCGGCGTCGGACAGGCGCTTGAGCACCGCCACGCCCACGCCTTCGCCCGGAATGTAGCCGCCACCGCCCTCGCCGAAACTTTCGCAGTGACCGTCGCTGGAGATGAACTGGCCGCCGCTTAGCATCGTGTATTTATTCGGATGGATGCTGACATTCACGCCGCCGGCAATGGCAAGGCTGGTGCGCCCCATGCCCAGATCCTGGCAGGCCAGATGGATCGCGGTCAGCGACGACGAACACATGGTGTCCAGGGTCAGGCTCGGACCGTGCAGATTGAGGAAGTACGACACGCGGTTGGCGATGCTCGCCAGACTCCCCGACAGATTGTATTCGCCGTACATGACACCCGCGTACACGCCAACCTGGCCGTCCATGCCGCTGGCGTTCGGGATTTGCAGGCTGTCGCGGGTATAACCAGCGTCTTCGATGGCGTTCCACGCGTATTGCAGGAACAGCCGCTCCTGCGGATCGATGGTGCTCGCCTCGCGCGGGGCGATGTTAAAGAAGCGCGGGTCGAATTCGTCCACGCCCTCGATGAAGCCGCCCCATTTGCTGTAATGGGCACCTTCCTTGGTGCGGTCTTCGCTGTAGTACTCGCGCCAGTCCCAGCGCTCCTTCGGCACTTCCACAATGCAGTCGGTCCCGTCGCGCAGGTTGCGCCAGAAGGCATCAAGGTCAGGCGATTCTGGATAGCGGCCACTCAGGCCCACGATTGCGATCGCTTCATTGACTGGCGGCGGTGCCTTGGCCGGGGTGGCGGCGAACGGGAAGCGCTGACGCTGGCGACGCCCGCCACTGGGTGGCTGCACTGCGGACTTGATGACAATCGGACGTGCCGGCTCAAGCGCCGATGGCGTCGCGAACATCGTATTCAACTTGTCGGCGTGCGACTCCACAAAATAATCCGCAAGCTGGTCGATGTTCTGGTATTCGAAGAACAGGGTCTTGGGCAAGGCGCCGAAGGTCGCTTCGATCTGCTTGGTCAGGCTCATGGCCAGGATCGAATCGATGCCGTAATTTTCCAGCGCGGCGCGGGTTTCGATCTTGTGAACCGGGATCTTGAGGATGGCGGCGAATTCGGCGCGCAGGAATGCGCGGGTTTTTGTCGCCAGGTCGGCCGATCCGGCCACGGCGCTTGGCTTCGCGACGCTCTTGCGAATCGTCCGCTCGGCCGCCAGGGCGCGCTGCATGCTGACGCGATCGCCGTGCATCACCATCAACGAACTTTGCGGCAGTGCGAGGCAGCGGTTGAACGCTTCCATGCCCTGCCCCGTGGCCAGCGAGCGCAGGCCGGTCCGCTGCTGCAAGGCGTCGCTGCTGGCCGCATCGATATGCATGCCGCCGTCGAGCCAGTGCGGCCAGGCGATAGCCACGGTGCGCCCCTTGCGCTGGCCGGCAGTTACCAGCACGTTGCGGTAGCCCGCAAATTGGTCCATGAAGCCGTTGGCGGCCGTGTAATCGGCCTGGCCGACGTTACCCGACCATGATGCAATCGACGAGAACAGCACAAAAAAGTCCAGGTCCAGGTCCTGGCTGGCCAGGTCGAGATGCTCGGTGCCGGCCACCTTCGGTTGCAGGACCTCGCTGAACTGCGCGGAACTCTTCTTCAGGAAAAAATCATCGCGCACGATGCCGGCGCTATGAATGATGCCGTTAAGGTGGCCGTATTGGTCGACAATCGAGGCCAGTACGCGTTTCGTGCCTGCGGCGTCAAGGACGTCCATCTGGCGGTACTCCACCCGGCCGCTCTTTTGCAGTGCCGCGAGCCTGATGCCGGCGTCGGACGAGCGACCGGTCAGTACGACGCTGGCGCCCGTGGTGCCACGCACGATCTCCGCTGCCACCAGGGCGCCCAAGCCGCCCAGTCCACCGGTGATCAGGTAAACGCCATGCTCCTTGAACGCGCACGGCGCCCTGGCGGGCATATCGACAGGCCGCCAGCGCCGCGCGAGGCGGCTGTCTGCCGTGTAGTGGACGACGCGGTCTTGCGGATTACCGAGTTCAGTGCGCAGGCGGCGTGCCAGGTCGCCGCTCGGAATGGCCGGCCGCACCAGCACGATCTGGCCGACGATCGCCGGATTTTCCAGGGCCGCCGTGTCGATCATGCCGGACAAGCCGGCGAGCATTTGCGCATCGTCACGGTCAGCGACGACGATCTGCACGAATTGCACGCCGTGCGGTTTGGCTTCCAGAATGCGCCTGATCGCCTCGAAGCAGTTGAGCGCAATATCGGCGTACGCCTGCGCGACCGTTGCGGTGACGACGTTCACGTTACTGCAGCGGGTTCCCGGCAACAGCGATTCCAGTTCGGCGGCGGCGATCTGCGGCAGGTCGCACAGGACGATGTGGTGCTGGCTGAATGCCGGTGCCTCGTCCTGCGCTGCCGCGGGCGCGGCGCAGCGCTCCCAGACGGGCGACGCCAGCAGCGTGGCGAGTGGGCTGGCCTTCACTGGCTGTTTTTTCAGCGCCTTGATCTGCTCCAGAGCCTCCTGTTGCGAAAGCTTGCCGGCGGCCAGTGCACGATAGATGTTCGTTATCTCTTGCTTCATAGGTTCCCTAACTCCACAGCTTCGTCAACGGAGATCTTGTTGCTGACAATGTCAGCCAAAATCGATTGGTAATGCGCTTCATCAAAGGCGGCGGGGCTTTCCATGGACCTTGAGGAAAAGCCCCGCATCTGCACGCAGACGTCGCCGGCCGGGCCGCACAGGTCGATGTCGACCTTGATCAGGCCCGCCGCTGCGCCCTGCCCGCCCGCCGAGTACCGCACCCATGCCACCATCGTCTCCACGCAGGGCGAAACGATGCGCAGCGATTCGAGGGCGAACGGCAGCGCGACCTTGCCGGACGCCTTGAGGTAGGTGTCGATCAAGGTGATCGATCCTTGCAGCGCGCTGTCCATCATGCTTGGATGAAGGACGTAATTGTCAGAACGGCGGGCAGCCTGCGGCAGATGCAGCTCGACCAGGAGTTCGTTGTCGCCCTGGTGGACCGCCACGATGCCGCGAAATGCCGGTCCATAACCGAGACCCATGTCGGCAAAGGCCGGGTACAGCGCCCCTGCCTGGACGCTGGCGCCTCTCATCTGGGCCCGCAAGCGCTGCAAGTCGAGCGGCTGCACGGCACCCTGCTCGCCCATCGCGAAGCTGCCCTGGCAATGCAGCACTTCCTCGTAGCCGTCACCGGCCTCGCTGTAGACTTCAAACGCGACCTGCTCGCCGTGGTCGGAGAACACGGCAATCGTCACGCTTTTCGGTTCGGTGACGATAATCGGCTGGGCCCATGCCACGTGGCGCAGTTCGAGCTGGCCGACCGCTTTTTCAGCCGGCATCGCGTCCATCAGTGCGGCACGCGCCATCTCCAGGTACGCTACCGCCGGCAGCACCGGCTCACCGCCCACCCGGTGGTCGGCCAGGAAGAATTCGTCGCCACTGAAGGTGCTGGTATAGCTTTGCTGGTTCAGGTCCGACGTGTTGCGATGCAGGAGCGGATGCAGCACCGTTACCGCGCTACCCAACGCAGCGTTCTTGCGCGACCCGCTTCCATCGACCCAGCAGCGCTCCTTTGCAAATGGGTAGGTCGGCAGGGTCATGCGGCGTGGCGTGGCGCCGGTGTGCAGCTTGCTCCAGTCCAGTTCAAAGCCCTTGACCCACAGATCGGCGACCTTGGGCAGGTTCTTGCGCGTGATCCAGCTCTCGATCACGGTGCGCATCTCCGGATCGGCGGCGAAGGCGGACAAGGTGTCGTCGCCCTGCGATGCCTGGCCGCGATACACATCGGCGACCTGGCGTTCGCCATCCAGGACTGCCTGGAGCTTCCCGGCCAGTTGCGCGGCCGAGTCGACGACCAGGACCAGGCGGTGGTCCATCTCATCGCGGCCTGCCTGCAAGGTGTAGGCCAGGCTGGCCAGATCGACCGCTTGTTCCTGGCGGCTGACGAATGCCAGCAGATCGCGTACTTTTTGCTGCAATTGTTCGCTTGCCTTGGCCGACAGGGGCACCAGCACCTTGTTCTCCGGCGTTGGCGCGCGGTGGGCCGATGGCGACGATGCCATGTGCTCCTCGATCACCACGTGGGCGTTGGTGCCGCTAAAGCCAAACGAGCTGACCGTGGCCATGCGCGGCAAATCGCTGATCCAGTCGCGATACTCGGTATTGACGAAGAACGGCGACCTGTCGAATTCGATGTGGGGATTGGGCTGGCTGTAGTGAAGCGACGGCACCAGCTTGCGGTGTTTGATGCACAGCAGGACCTTGACGATGCCCGCCACGCCGGCGGCAAAACCGGCATGGCCGATATTGCTCTTGACCGAGCCGAGTGCACAGTAGCGCGCATCGTCTGCCGGCTTGCCGAACACCGACGCCAGGGCGTTGACCTCGATCGGGTCGCCCAGCGCCGTCGCCGTGCCGTGCGCCTCGACATAGCCGATGCGCTTCGGATCGATGTCGAACCGGCTGTAGATCTGGCGTAGCAGCTGTTCCTGCGCACGGGAGCTCGGCGCGGTGATGCCGTTGGTCTTGCCATCCTGGTTGATGCCGGAACCCTGGATCACGCCGAGGATATTGTCGTTGTCGCGCTGCGCTTGCGACAAGGCCTTAAGCAGCACGACCCCGCAGCCTTCCGAAAACACGATGCCGTTGGCCGACGCGTCGAACGCGGCGCAGCGCCCGTCGCGCGATGGCATGCCCACCTGCGAGGTGAGTATGTGGCCGAGCGGCGTGGCCAGCACGTTGATGCCGCCCGCCAGCGCAAGCTGGGTTTCGCCGCTGCGGATGCTGGCGCACGCCAGGTGCACCGCCACCAGCGAGGACGAACAGGCGGTGTCGAGCGCCAGGGCGGGACCCTTCAGGTTGAGGTGATACGAAATGCGCGCGGCCAGAATGGCGTTGGAAGTGCCCATGAACGCGGCGCCAACGGTATCCTGGCCATCGTCGGCCAGCACCCTTGCGTAGTCGCCGGTGGAGCAGCCCACATACACGCCGCACGCCTTGTTCGACAACGCGCCAGGCGCGTAGCCGGCGCTCTCGATCGTCTTCCAGCACTCTTCCAGGAAGATGCGCTGCTGCGGATCGATCAATTCCGCCTCCGCCGGCGAAATACCGAAGAACAGCGAATCGAAGGCGTCGATATCATCCAGGAAGCCGCCCCACTTCGAATACGAGGTGTGCGGGTGGCGCGGGTCAGGGTTATACCAGTCAGGATAGGCGCTCCAGCGCTCCGCAGGCACCTCGGTCACGCAGTGGGTGCCGGATTTGAGATTCTCCCACAGCGCCTCGACGTTCTCGCTCATCGGATAACGGCACGACATGCCGATGATGGCGACCTTCTCTTCGGCCATGCCGACAACCGCATGGGATGGCGATACGGCCGTTTGCTGCTCGATGGCCTTGCGTGCCACCCGGCGCAAGCTGATCGCATCGATGACGACGACGGCCTTGCCGGCACGATCGACCATCTCAACATAGAACTCGATCGCGTCGTGCTCGATGTTGCGCACCTGCGCATAGCAGCGGTAGTCAACGCCGTCGAGCGCGCCCTGCACGGTAATCTGGCCGATCCGGTATGGCAGGAACTGGTCGTCGCTGGCGCCGAAGCGCTGGGCGGCAAGGTGCCCACCATAGTTGATCACGGTGCACAACGCGCCATACAAGGCGAAGGGATTGGCGGTGAACGCAAAACCGTGATGCGCGACCTTGATCAGCCCAAGCGCTGCGGATTCGCCAAAACGTAGCGATTGCAGCGGTGCGTAGTAAGTGCCGGCGTTGGTCGCGATGTCGCCATGATCGAGTATCTTTGTGACTGCGAATCCGTCATTGAAGCGGCTTGCCGGAGCTGCGGCCGCCACCGCGATGAAGCCCTGCATATGCAGCTTGTCGTTGCTGAAGTCAGGCGAGGCGCTCGACTTCACAAAAAACTGCAACTCGTCGCCAGCGCGCCGGAATACGACCTTGATGTGGTTCTTCCTGCCCTGCGCGCCCACCATCGGATTGACAATGATGAGGTTCTTCAGCGTGACCTCGGTGCAGCTGAAATACGTTTTGCATGCGGCCAGGACCAGTTCAAGATAAGCGTCGGTCGGCAACAGGTGCGCGCCGAAGACGACATGCTCCTTGAGCGACACGTTGGTCGCCGGGTCGATCGCCAGGCGTACCGCGAACTCGCCATCCGCGTCGAAATCGCCCTCGCCATCGCCGCAGTAGAAGGTCAGGTCCTTGAAGCGCTTCGCAAACTTTGGTTCAAAGCGGATCGTCGCCGGTCCGGCAACGCGAACCGGCGGCGTGGGGATGACAGGAACAGGCACCACCGGGGCGGCGACCGTCATTTCGCCACCGAGGAAAGCGGCCAGCTCCTTGACGCTCGGGTAATCGTAGACCCGGGTCGCTCCGATGCTGGTGCCGTACTGTTTGTTGATGTTCTTGACCCACTCGACGCCGATAATCGAATCGAGACCGAGTTCGGTGAACGACTTGTTGACGTCGATATCGGACGGCTGCATGAACAGCGCTTCCGCGAGGCTGATCTTCAATTGCTGCTGCAGGCCGTCGCGTGGAACCGGAGGAATCGCCGGCAGCACCGGCGCCACGACCGGTTCCGCCACGCCGAGCTGCGTCTGGATAAAATCGGCCAGTTCGATCACGCTCGGATAATCGTAGACGCGCGTGGCCGACAGCGCCGTGCCAAACTGCTTGTTGACCGCCTTCATCCATTCGACACCGATGATGGAGTCGAGCCCCAGGTCGGTAAACGACTTGCGTACATCGACATCCGCCGCAGTCATGAACAACGCTTCCGCCAGGCTCGTTTTAAGCTGCTGGCGCACCTGTTCGGCCGGAACGGATGCCTCACGCGCTTGAACGGCGGGTACCGGCAATGCGACGACAGGGGCCACAGCCGGCGTCAATACCGGCGATTCATCGACTGCGTCGATCCAGAAACGCTCCTTGGCAAACGGATATCCGGGCAATCCCATGCGTTGTGGCGGGGTTTGATGGAAAGCGCTCCAGTCGAGCGCCATGCCCTTGACCCATAGTTCCGCCAGACGTGGCAGTTCTTTCCTGGCGATCCACTTGCCGATCATGACCTGGAAGTCGCTGTCTGCGCTCATCGCCGTCAAGGCGTCCTTGCTGCCGCTGACCTGGCCGCGATAGACCTGCGCGCCATCGAGCGCGGCGAGTGCCTTTTCAAGCTCGCCAATGGTACTGGCGACGATAGCGGCACGTTCGTTGCCCTCTTCCCGGCCCACTTGCAGCGTGTACGCAAAGCTGGCCAGATCGAGGTTGGCGCCGCCCTCGGCGCGGATGAACGCCAGCAGATCGGCAGCTTTCCGCTGCAACTGCGCGGGCGTGCGCGCCGACAGCGGCACGATGACCGGCGCGCCAATCGCGGCGCTGCGGCGTGCGGCCACATGTTCGGCAATGACCACGTGTGCGTTGGTGCCGCTGAAACCGAACGAGTTGATCGCAGCGCGCCGTGGTTCGCTGCCGTTGCGCTTCCACTCGCGCAGCTGGTCGTTGACGAAGAATGGCGAGTCCTTCAGCGAGATATGCTTGTTCAATTTGCTGAAATTGATTGTGGGCGGCAGCTGTTCATGCTTGAGCGCGAGCAGCACCTTGAGCAGGCCGGAAACGCCGGCCGCTGTCAGGCAGTGGCCGACGTTGCTCTTCACCGAGCCGAGGGCGCAGTAAGCCTTGTTGGTCGTGAACTTGCCGAACGACGCCTTCAGGCCCGCTACTTCAATCGGGTCGCCCAGCGGCGTGCCGGTGCCATGCGCTTCGATCAGCTGTATGCCGGCCGGATCGATGCCGAACTTGGTATAGACATCGTTCTGCAATCGCGTCTGCGAATCGGCGTTCGGCGCGGTGATGCCGTTGGTCTTGCCATCCTGGTTGACGCCCCAGCCTTCGATCACGCCATAGATGCAGTCGCCATCACGCTCCGCATCGGCCAGGCGCTTGAGCATGACCACGCCGACACCTTCGCCGTTGGCGATGCCATTGGCGCGTTCGTCGAAGGTGAAGCAGCGCCCCTGCGGCGACAGCATGCCCACCTGCGACGTCATGATCTGCATCGACGGACCGGCCATGACGTTCACGCCGCCGGCAAGCGCAATGTCGCTGCCGCCGGAAAGAAGGCTGTCGCATGCCGTGGCAACCGCCACCAGCGACGACGAGCATGCGCTGTCGATCGGCAGGCTCGGGCCGTGCAGGTCCAGCAGGTAGGAAATGCGCGCGGGGAGAATCGATGGCGACGCGCCCGTGAATCCCTGCCCGCTGAGTCGTTCGCGGGTCGACAGCTGATGATAGTCGCCTGCGTAACATCCGGCGAAGACACCGCACTTGCTGCCGGCGAGCGATTTCGGGTTGTAGCCGGCATGTTCGATGCTATGCCAGCAGGTTTGCAGGAACAGCCGCTGCTGCGGGTCCATGCTTTTGGCTTCGCGCGGCGAGATGTTGAAAAACGCCGCGTCGAAAAGGTCGAATTCGTCCAGTGCGCCCATCCAGCGGCTGTACGTCTTGCCGGGTGTGGCGTCGCCGGCCTGGAAATACAGGTCGATATCGTAGCGGTGCTTGGGAATCTCGCCGATGCAGTCCCTGCCCTGCGCGATGTTCTGCCAGTACTCTTCCAGGTTGTTCGACTTGGCGAACTGGCCCGCCATGCCGATGATGGCGATTTGCTGCATGCCCCGCACCGGCGGCGCATCGGCCGCTTTCGCAAGACTGGCCTGGCGCCACGATGTGAGCGTCGCCGGCTCCGCGGCTGCGGCTTGCGCCGGAACCGCGACGACGGTGCCCGTCAGCCCGGCTTCCCCGGCCACAAAAGCGCTCAGCGCCGCCAGCGTCGGATAACTGTACACCTTGATCGCCTCGATCGCGGTGCCGTAGGTGTCGTTGATCCTGCGGATCCAGGTCACGCCGGTGATCGAATCGAGGCCCAGGTCGACGAACTGCTCGTCTTCCGCTATTTCGTGCTCCTGCATGCGCAGCTCGTGCGCCAGCATGGCCTTGAGATTGGCGGTAACGGCGCCAATGTCCGCCGCGCCGGCCGGCGTCGCTGCCGCAGCGGTGCGCTGAACCGGCGCGTCGGTGCCGAAGCGTTTCTGGATGCGCGCCAGCGTGTCCGCCTGGCCGACGAACGTCAGTTCATGCATCGCCAGTTCGCGCGACAGCGTGTCCATCAGCGCGGCTTGCTGCGTTTCGGACCAGTAGCGCTTGACCGCCACCAGCAGCGAACGCGGATTTTGCGCGATGCGGTGCGCCAGCGCGAGTGCGGCAGGCAGCACCTGTTCGCGCGCCAGCACGGGATTGCGCATCCCGCGTTCCTTGAGCTCTCCGCCGGCGAATTCGCGCGCTGTCAGCAAGGTTTCGCGGGCCAGATCGTGGCCGATTTTGGCCGGGAACATCTGGGTCGAGCCGGCGCCGGGCGTGAAACCGTAACCCATGTACGGGCTGACGTAGCGGCTTTCGTCGCTGAACAGCGCAAAATCGGCGTACATGCCCATCGCCCAGCCGGCGCCAATGCCGTGGCCCTGCATCGCGGCGATGACCGGCACGGTGCACAGCAACGGAAGCTGGAACACCAGGTTGTCGGTGAATTTGGCCCGGCCTTCGTGAATCGCCAGCAGCGTGTCCTGGGTGCCGCCGGAAGAGAAGTAGTTGTCGTAGCCGGTCAACAGCACGACCTTGTATGCGCCGCTCGCTTCCACGTGGGCGAATACCTCGCGCATGCCATCAGAAAAAGCATCTGAAAACATGTTCTTTGCGTCGCGGTCCGCCATGTGCACTTCCAGCACCCCGTCCGGATGCGCGGTGGCCGTGATGACTTTGGATGCCAGCCTGAGTGCAGGTGCAGGCAGGCCGCTATCGGCGACGAGCAGCGGACCGGCGGCGTCGAGGAAGCTGGCCGTACGCTGCTTCCACGCCCCCAGGACGGCTGCCGGAAATGCCGCAACCGACTCCGCAATCTTGAGGGCGGTGGTCATTACCTGGTCCGCACGTACGACATGCAATGCACCGAACTGCGTGCGCAATTCGGTTCCCGTCGCAGCCGCACCGGCCATTAGGAAGCGTTTTGCCGCATCGTCGCCAAAGCGCAGGGACGCCAGGGCAGCCAGGCGAGTGTCGCCAGCGTAGCTACCTTGCTCGCTGTAGACGCAAGCATCGCTGTACTGGCCGAGCAGCCAGCCGGCGCCGCTGGCGCCACTCGTGTACGCCACAATGACCGGCACGCTGACGGCCAGCATCATACTACTGATGCTCTCCTCGCTCACCTCCGCAAGGAACTGCGGCAGTTCGCTGGTCAGCACCACGCAGCGGCAGTTTGTCGTCTGCAGCACCCGGGTCAGGCCATCGAGCAGGCCATCGGCGCTGCGGATTGTCACCACCAGTATGCGGTCGCCGTGCAACGCAAGGTGCAGGCTGGTGGACGGCGCTTCGCGCACGGTATTTTTTGCGGTAACTGGCGCAAACCAGGCATCGGCGACGGCCGGAAGTGCGTGGACGGCGCTGGTGATCGTGCGCGCCAGATGCTGTTTCAGCAGGCGCAAGGCAGTCTGCGACTTCGTCGCCAGATTTGCTGCCAATGCCCGCGCCACGCTTTCGACAGCATCGGCTGGCACAATCGGGCAGGTCCAACCTTTTGCTTTGAGGTCCGCGCCGGTAGCGCCAGCCGTCAGGTACAGGAAATCGTTCGCCTGCACCCGGCCGAAGCGTTCGACCAGCAGGTCCTCTGCGGCCGATGGATACAAGCCATCGGCCGGCTGGGCGAAGGCGTAGCGTGCGGATTCGCTGCACACGACAAAGTCGCAGACGGCGGCCAGCAGGAAGCCGGCGCCGCTGGTGTCCCCCTGGGCGAGCGCAATGACGGGGTACGGAAATTCAGCCACTGCCTTGTATAAGCCAGCATCGACGGCTTGCCGGTGCTGCGCCAGGCCGCCGGTAAGGAACGATTGGGCGCCGCCTTCGATGGTCAGCGCTTTTGCCGTCGGCGCGTCGGCAACGGTGCGCATGGCGCGCAGAAGGTCGCCGATCAGCGCTGGCGACAGGCGACTTTCGGCGATCCGGATCGTAAAGACGCCGTCACCGAGTTCGAACAGGCTGACCGACGATGCAGATTGCGCCGGTGCCGGTGCGTTGAACGTCGTTCCCGACAGCGAAATGCGCGGTTTTGCCACGTTGCTGTGTGCGTCGGCCAGCGCTGCATCCGGCGCGCGCAAGGTAATGCTGCGCTTGGGCTTTTCCAGCAGTGGATTGTCGAAACTGACCTGGACCGGCTGGACCAGCACCGGCGCCCGGACCGCCGGAACCTCGCTCCAGGCCGCCCGCCCCTGGCAGTGCACGACATCGCCATTATAAATCTCGAACGCCACCTGATCGCCGCGTTTGTCGAACAGGGCGATGGTGACCGGAACACCACCGACGTCAAGCGGCTGGACAAAGGCAACGTCGCTCAATTCCAGGGCCATCGCTGCGGACGGCGCAGGCATCGACAGTGCGATGGCGGCGCGCGCCATGTCCAGGCATGTTTCGCGCGTTAACTGGTGCTCGAACGTCGACGTGTAGCTCTGTTGCCTGAAGTCGGAGGTGTTCGCGTGCAGCAGTGGATGCAGCGCCGATTGCAGCTTCGCCGTGCGCGGCGCAATGTCGACCCAATGGCGTTGGCGCGCGAACGGATACGTCGGCAGGCTGACCAACGGCGGCTGGGTCGTATGCAAGCCGGCCCAATCGATATCTGCTCCCTTGATCCAACTGTCCGCCAGCGCTGCCATCGGCGACAGGTCCGCAACAGCGGCCCGGCCATCGACGTACGCTTGCAGGCGCTCGATCAATGCAGCGGCCGAGTCGGCGACGACGGCGAAGCGCTGTGCCATCGCTTCGCGTCCCGCGCCAAGGGTGTAGGCGATGGACGCCAGCGGCAACGCGCCTCCGTCCTTGGGCATGAACGCAATCAGGTCGCGCGCCTTTTCGCGCAGCTGATCGGCGGTGCGCGCCGAGAGCGGGAAAATCATCATCGCATCCGGCTGCCCAGCCACGGAAACCGGCACATATTCTTCCACGATCACATGCGCGTTCGAGCCACCGGCACCGAACGACGAAATGCCGGCGATGCGCGCCACCTGCTTGCCGTCCACCACCGGCTGTTCCCACGCCGTGAGCGTCTGGTTGACCACGAACGGCGTACTGGCAAAATCGATATGCGGATTGAGGCGCGCCGAATGCAGCGACGGCACGATCTGCCTGTGCTTCATTTGCAGCAGGACCTTGGTCAACCCGGCGATGCCCGCCGCAGCCTCGCAATGGCCGATGTTCGATTTGGCCGATCCGATCAGGCAGAAGCCCGTGTCCTGAGTACTCTCCTGGAACACGCGGCTCAAGGCCGCGATCTCGATCGGGTCGCCCAGTTTAGTGCCGGTGCCGTGCGCCTCTACGTAGCTGATATGGCGCGGCTCGACGCCGGCCTGCGCCAGCGCCTGGCGAATCGCGCTGGCCTGCGCCTGCGGATTGGGCACGGTGTAGCCGTTGGTCCGGCCGCCGTGGCTCAGCGCACTGGCGCGGATGATGCCGTAAATATGGTTGCCGTCGCGCTGGGCGTCCGCCAGCCGCTTGAGCACCACGACGCCAACGCCCTCGCCCGGAATGTAGCCGTCGCCGCCCTCGCCGAAGCTCTGGCAATGGCCATCGCCGGAGATGAACTGGCCGGCACTGAGCATGAGGTACTTGTTCGGATGGATCGTCACGTTCACGCCGCCGGCAATGCCGACCGGCGTGCGGCCGAGCTTCAGGTCCTGGCACGCGAGGTGAATCGCTGTCAGCGACGACGAACACATGGTGTCGACCGCCATGCTCGGGCCGTGCAGGTTCAGCGCGTACGACACGCGGTTGGCGATGCTGGCCGGGTTGCTGGCCATGCCCATGCGATTGCCCTGCATGCTCGCTTCCGCGCCCAACAACTGGTATTCGCCGTACATGACGCCCGCGTACACGCCGACCTGGCCCGGCAGGTCGCTGCCGTTCGGGCTTTGCAGCGAGGCGCGGGTGTAGCCAGCGTCTTCGATCGCCATCCATGCGTGCTCTAAAAACAGGCGTTCCTGCGGATCGATGGTTTCGGCTTCGAGCGGCGAGATGTTGAAGAAGCGCGCGTCGAATTCGTCCACGCCTTCAATGAAGCCGCCCCATTTGCTGAAATGGTGGCCCTTTTTGGTGCGGTCTTCGGTGTAGTACTCGCGCCAGTCCCAGCGACTTTTCGGCACTTCGACGATGCAGTCCTTGCCGTCGCGCAGATTGTCCCAGAATGCATGCAGGTCGCGCGCTTCCGGGTAGCGTCCACTCAGGCCCACGATGGCGATTGCGTCATGCTCGGGCGCCTGTGCTTTTCTAGCGGCCCGGTTGCGGATGCTGGATGTGGATTCCTGTTCAGGCAACCCAACCGGCGGCGGCGTTGCCGCACCTGAGAACAGCGCGGCCAGCGCCGGCGCATGCGCCTTGACGAAGTAAGCGGCCAATTCCCGGATGTTCAGGTACTCGAAGAACAGGGTTTTGGGCAGCGCGCCGAAGCTGTTTTCCAGCACGCGCGTCAGGTCCAGCGCCAGGATCGAGTCGATGCCGTAGTCGCCAAGCGGCGCACGCGGGTCGACTTTGTGCGCAGGGAGCTTGAGCAAGCCTGCCAGCTGCGTGCAGAGGAAAGCTTCGCATTGCTCCGCCAGGCCGCCCACGGAGGTGGCAGGCGATGCCGGGTCCGCGCTCACCGAGGCGGCGTGCAGCGCGGCGCCCACGCCGAGGGTGCGCTGCATGGCGTTCAGGTTCCCTTCCATGACCACGGTGTGATCCACGCCCAGCGCGAGGCTGCGGTAGAACATGCGCATGCCGGTGCTTGACCGCATCGGATGGATGCCGGTTGCCTCGTGCAGCTGGTCGCGTGCTGCGGCGTCGATCTGCATGCCGCCGTCCTCCCACAGCGGCCAGCCGATTGCCACGGTCCTGCCGCGCCGCCGACTTGCTGCGAATTCGTTCAGGAAGCCGTTGGCGGCCGCGTAATCGGCCTGGCCCAGGTTGCCCACGGCCGCGGTCAACGACGAGAACAGGACCAAAAAGTCGAGATCGAGGTCGCGTGTTGCATGGTCCAGATGGACGGTGCCAAGCACTTTCGGCCCCAGCACCTGGCGGAACTGCTGCGCCGTTTTCTTGAGGATGAAGGCGTCGGCGGTCATGCCGGCGCTGTGAATGATGCCATTGAGCTGCTGGTGCGCGCTGCGTACCGCTGTAATCAACTCGTCGACCTGCGCCGCATCTTCCAGGTCGACCTGACGATACTCGACCCGCGCGCCGCCTGCCTGGAGCGACGCCAGGAGTGCCTGTTTGTCGTCAAGCTCCGCCAGTGCGGCGCGGCCGGTGAGGACGATGGTCGCCGCCCGGCAGCAGGCCAGGATCTCTTTGGCGAACAGCACGCCCAGGCCACCGAGCCCGCCGGTGATCAGGTACACGCCATGATCCTTGAACGGGCTTTCGGCAGGCGCGTCGTCGGTCAGTAAGCGCCATCCGGCCGTGTGGCGGGCACCGTGCTCGTATTTGATCAGCGTATCGTGCGGGTGGGCGCGCTCGGCCAGCAGCAGGGCCGCCAGAGCGTCCGTGCTGACGCCAGCGTCGACCAGTACGATCTGCCCGGCGACCTGCGGATTTTCCAGCGTGGCCGTCTTGAACATGCCGGCCAGGCCGGCGTAGACGGCGTTTTCTTCGGTGTTCGGCAGGACGAGCTGCAACAGGGTCTTGACTTCAGGCTTGCTGTTGAGGAGCGACTGGAGCTTGTCGAAACAGGCCAGCGCCAGGTCCGAATAGCGTGTGGCGACGTCGTTGCTTGAAGCGAGCGGCAGCAGCAGGCAGTCGCGCGCGACCTTGTCGGCGTCGATCTGCGGCAAGCCGCACAGCATCACATGCTGCTCGGCGAGGGCCGCCTGGCCCTGCGTGGCATCGCTGCGCTGCCATTCGCGCGTGGCCAGCAGGCTGCCCAGCACTTCGCGGCCCAGTGGACGCGGTGAAAAGCCGCGGATGCGCACGCACAGGTTACCGTCGGCGTCGAGCATGTCGATGTCGAAGCTGGCCGCCTTGTCGCCATCCGCATGGCGCGCCCAGGCCAGCATCTCGCTGGTGCACGGCGCGAGCACCTGCACGCTGTCGATCGCGAACGGCACGATGGGCGTGCGTGGCGGATCGGCGGGGTCGAACATCAGCGCGGTGGCCGCTTGCAGGGCACCGTCCATCAGGCTCGGATGCAGCACATAGGCCGCGCCGCCGGCCTGCACAGTGGCCGGCAGGTTCAAACGCGCGAGCAAAGCCCGTTCGCCGCGCTCGATGCTGGCAATCGGGCGATGCGCCGGTCCGTAGGCCAGTCCCATTTTCGCGAACGCTTCGTACAGCGCGGCCCCGGACCAGTGGCCCTGGCCCATCGATTCCTTCAATTGGGCGGGATCGAAGCGCTCAAGCGTGGTGCCTGCACTGAACTGGCACCAGCCCTGGCAGTGAATCTGGTCGTCCGATGTGTAGACTTCGAAGTCGATGCGCTGGTCCGCCACGATGGCGATGTTGACCTGCGTGTCGGCATCGACCGGGATGGGCCGCAGCCAGACGATATCGCGCAGTTCCAGCACGCTGGCGTCGGCGTGGACGGGTGCGGCCTGCTCGATGGCGGCGCGCGCCATCTCAAGGTAAGCGACCGCCGGCAGCACTTTGTGCAGTGCGGATGCGCCCGGTTTGGTACGCACCAGGTGGTCTTTGAGGAAGAATTCTTCGCCGTTGAAGGTCGAGCTGTACTTTTGTTCGTTCAAATCGGACTTGTTTACGTGCAGCAGTGGATGCAGCATCGCCGCAGCAGGAATGGTGCCTACAGGATCGATCCAACAGCGTTCCTTGGCGAACGCATAGGTCGGCAAGCTGATGCGCTTGCGTTTGGCGCTACCATTGAGCGCATTCCAGTCGATGTCGGCGCCGCCCACCCATGAGGCGGCGAGCTCGCCGTCGGGCAGGCTGACCGGGTTGCCGTCGAGGAAGCTGGCGAGTCCCAGCAGCAGGTCGGCAACCGAGGTCACGACGAACGCCGCGCGCACGTCCATCGCTTCGCGCCCGGTCTGCAAGGTATAGGCCAGGTCGCCCAGGTCCACCGTGCGCTCGCCTGCAAGAAAATCGGCCAGTTTTTGCATCTGGCTGTGCAAGCTGGCCGACGATTTGGCCGACAGCGGCACCACGACCGGCCCGCTGGCAACTTTTTTGCCAGACCGCTTCGGCGCAACGTAATTCTCGATAATCACAAACGCATTGGTCCCGCCAACGCCCAGGCTGTTGACCGCGGCCCGGCGCGGTTTGCCGCCGTCCACCCATTGCTGCACATCGCCGTTGATAAAAAACGGCGTGTTGTCGAACTTGATGCGGGGGTTCGGTGTCGAATAGTGTGCCGTGGGCGGAATGACGCCATGCTTGACCGCCAGTACCGCCTTGATGAAGCCGGCAATGCCAGCCGCCGCTTCCAGGTGACCAATGTTGGCCTTGACCGCGCCGAGCGCGCAAAACGCCTTCTTTTCGGTCTGTTCCTTGAACGCGGCAGACAGGGCCTTGACCTCTTCCGGGTCGCCCATCAGCGTGCCGGTGCCGTGCGACTCGACGAAGCCGATGGAGCCGGCCTCCACATCGGCCCTGGCCAGCGCCGCGCGCACGCAGGCGATCTGACCCTTGGCGCTGCTGGCGGCATAGCTCATCTTGCCCTTGCCATCGTTCATGATGGCCGAGCCCTTGATGACGGCGTAAATATGGTCGCCGTCGGCAATTGCGTCGGCCAGGCGCTTGACCAGCACCAGGCCGAGGCCGCTGCCGAACACCACGCCGTCGGCCGCCTCGTCGAACGCCTTGATTTGCCCCGAGCGCGAGAAAATATAGCCTTCTTTATAGTGATACCCCTGCACGTGCGGCACCCGCACGGTAACGCCGCCGGCAAGCGCCATGGCGCATTCGCCGTTCAGCACGCTCTGGCAAGCCTGGTGCAGCGCCACCAGCGAAGTCGAGCACGCGGTTTGCACCGTCATGCTCGGGCCGGTCAGGTTCAGCTTGTACGAAATATAGGTTGCAAGAAAATCCTTATCGTTGCCCAGGTGCGTCGCGCCCGCCGTGATCTTCTTGAAGCGCTCGTCCACATTGACGAAATTGGCGAAATAGCTGGTCGTCACCCCGCCCGCGCCGGCAAACACGCCGATGTTCTGGGCGTCCTTGCGGGCGTGGCCGGCATCTTCCAGCGTTTCCCACGCGCATTGCAGCAGCAGGCGGATCTGCGGATCCATCAGCTCCGCTTCCAGCGGCGAGATCTTGAAGAAGCCGGGGTCGAACATTTCCACGTCGTCCAGCAGCGCCGACGCTTTCACGTAGGCGGCATCGGCGATATCGCGCTCGGGCACGCCGGCGCTTCTCAGCTCTTCGTCGGATAGCGCGCGAATGCTCTCCTTTTTCGCGCAGATGTTCTCCCAGAACTCGGCAACACTATTGGCGCCGGGGAATTTCCCCGACATCCCGATAACGGCAACACGTTGGTCCTTGATATTCATGCGGTCCTATCTCTCGAAAAACTGATGCCGGGTGATCAGCGGCTGCGGGCGAGGCAGCTCACATACACGTCGCAAAGGTGTTTGATGGTGCGGATGTCGGTAATCATCACGTCCTCGTCCTGGAACGGATCGACGCCAAGCTCTTCTTCCAGGTTGGCGATCAGGCCGGCCACCATCATCGAAGAGAACCCGAGCTCGTCCACGATTTCGGTGTCGTCCTTCAACGCCGGCAGGGTCAGGCTGCGTTCCTCGGCAATCTTGCGGATGACCTTGTCGATCTCATCCCTTACGTTCACATCCTTGACTTCGCTACTCATCATGCAAATCTCCTGTTCAGACTGTTAAGCCGCCGTCAACGACGAGGGTTTGACCGGTGATGAAACCGGATGCATCGGAAAGTAAAAACTTGACCACGGACGCCACGTCGTCGACCCGGCCCAGGCGCGCCAGCGGCGTTTGCCGCACCAGGCGGGCCTTTTGCGCCTCGGTCAGGTCGGATGTCATTTCCGTTTCCATGAAGCCGGGCGCGACCGAGTTGACGCGGATGCCGACCGGTCCCAGCTCCTTGGCCATGCTGCGCGTCAAGCCGTCGAGGGCGGCCTTGGTGGCGCTGTACGCCGCCACGCCCTTGAAGCCGCGCACGCCGACGACCGAGGACACGTTGAGAATCACGCCGAACTGGCCGACCATCATCTGCTTGACGCACGCTTGCGCCAGGTTAATGGCGCCTTCCAGGTTGACGCGGATCATCTGGGAAACGTCCTTGCTCTTCATCATCGTCAGCAAGCCCTCATGGGCCATGCCGGCGCTGTTGACGAGGTAGCCGACGCGGCCGAGCTTGTCTTTCACGCGGCGCAGATAGCCGCCCAGCTGGCCGTCGTCGCAGATGTCCAGCGCTTCCCAGTACAGCCGGCCTTCGCTACGCATGAGCAATTCGTCCAGTTCTGGCGTGCTCTTGCGGCTGAAGGTGGCCACGTGATAACCGTCCGCCAGCAGGCTCTTGCAGATGCTGAAACCCAAACCCTTGCTGCCGCCGCTGACGACGGCGACTTTCTTTGCCAATTCCGACATGGTCATGCTCCGTGTGTGGTTGTTGCGGGTGATGTCTTATCCAGGCGAATCTTCTTGAAGCGGGCGCCGACCAGACTGTCGTCATTGCCGATGGTGATGAAGCCGGGCACCTTGAACGGCGCCAGATGGCGCTGGCAGTGCTCGATGACGCGCTTCTTGAAGACCGCGCTATCTTCGGCGTTGTCCAGCAAGAACTCGGCCCAGACCATCTGGCCCACCACCGGGCTTTTCTTGGCGCGCACCAGCACGTCCTTGACGTTGTCGATGGTCAGGAGGAAGCTCTCGATTTCGATCGGGAACACTTTTTCGCCGGCGACGTTGATGATTTCCGACTCGCGCCCCAGGATGTGCATGTACTCGCCATCGACCTCGACCCGGTCGCCGGTGTTGTACCAGCCGTCCGCGTCGAAGGGACTCGGCGCATTCAGGTAACCGAGCATGGCTTGCTCGCTCTTAATCCACAGCACGCCGTCGCGCACCTGCACCTCGAAGCCGTCGCCGCCGATCTTCATCCATTTCGACGCCGAATCCTTCGACTTGGTGGCCAGGATGCCGAGCTCGGACAGGCCGTACGTTTGCTTGAGCACCACGCCGGGCAGCGCGCCGTGGAGGCTGGCCAGCGTCGAGGCCGGCATCGCTTCGGTGCCGTAGGTAATCACCTTCAGGGAAGACAGGTCGAATTGCCGTTGCACGCCCGACATCAGCAGCATGGTCAGGAACGACGGCGTGGTCGGCAGCAGCTCGACCCGGTATTGTTCGATGCAGGCGCAGATATCCTTGGCCTGGCGCGATGCGCAGGTGACGATGGTGCCGCCGTTGAACATGACCGAAAACAGGGTATTCAAGCCGCCGATATGGTCGAGCTTGAGAAACAGCAGCGTGCGGAACGATTCGCGCACCTTGCCGCGAAACTTTTGCGTCATGCGTTCGTAGTCCAGCAGCACTGCCTTGCCCTTGCCCGTGCTGCCCGAGGTAAAGATCACGAAGCCCGGGCGGCCAGCCGTCACCATCGGTTCTAGCAAGCCGTGCAAGGGGCCTGGGGAGAGGTCGCGGCACATGGTGGTGGCCGGGCTGATCTCCCCCGTGGCCGGCACCGTCACCAGCTTGGTCGCGCAGACGGTGACGAGGCGCTCGTCGAACAGGCTGCGGTCATCTTCCGACAGGGGAATGACGATGCAGCCGGCCTCCACCAGCGCCTGCAGCAGCGCCACCACGTCGATGTGGTAGTGCGAGACCAGTCCGACCCGGTCGCCCGCCACCACATTCCATTGCGCCACGGCGGCGCGCCACTGGGCCACCTTGGCAAGGAAGTCGGCATAGGTGACTTCGCCGGACTCGTTGATGGCAATCAATCGTTGACCGAACTGCTCCAATCGTTCGCTGATCCAGCTCATCGGCGTCGCCATCACTTGGCCACGCCTTCATCGATGAAGTCCAGGCGTGCATTGCGGTACTTTTCCTGGCGCAGCAGTTTTGGATTGTCGACCGTCAGCATCTTGTGGATTTCACCCGGCGCACCGAGGTTCAGCAGGAACTTCGGGAAAGCCCCGCTCATGTCCATGTCGTTGACGAATTCCACCTTGATGTTGCCGTCGCCCACCGGCGTGTAGCGCCACACGTTGTGCACGTGCGAGAGGCGCACGCAGCAGTCGTTGGGAGCAATCTTGTTCGGCACGGCGATGTTTTCCAGGGTCAGCACCTTGGTCGTCGGGTCCTGGGTCAGCTGGCCTTGCAGCAAGATTTCGCGCGGTGAGAACGGGCCGGGCATGCCCAGTGTCCACATGGTCACGTTGCTTTGGGTCTTTGCGTCCCACGGTTGCAGGATCTTGTAGCTCAGGCAGCCAGGCACCCACTTGGCGCAGTCATCCTGGATGGTGGTGTCGAGCAAGGGCGCCAGATGATTGCTGAGGGTGAATTCCTTGGTCTGCATCACTGCCCGGATCTTGAGCATGGTCGCGCCCGGCGCCTTGAGCGTGTAGACCTGGGTGCCGCCCTCGTCGATCTTGAGTTCCCATTGGTTGGAACCAGACATCGTCCACAGCCAGTTCGCAATGAAACTCAGGGTGATCAGGGACATCAGGCCCAGCAAGGTGTTCTTCAGGTAACGCCGCAGCCTGGACGGACCTGCCTTGCGGGTTGCCGCCGGAACGACGGGCTCGACCATCGGTGTGGTGATTTGCGCTTGCATGTTTGCTCCAGTCAGGGTTAGTCGGCGGACAGTTCTTGGATGTTGGCAAGACGCGCCTCACGGTATTTCGGCATATCCATGAGGGCCTGCATGCCGTGCAGGATTTCGTGGGTGCCGTAGGTCAGCGCCGGGTTCGCCAGGAAGTACGGCAAGCCGCCGATGTCGGTGTCCTGCATGAATTCGATGTCGAGCTCTCCGTTCTTCAGCGGCGTCAGGGTCCAGTGGTTGTGCAGGTGGGTGATGCGCACGCAGCACTCGTCGCGGGCAATCCGGTTCGGCGCGGCGATGATGTTGATGTCGAGCTTCTTCGTGGTCGGGTCTTGCACATGCTCCTGCATCAGCACGTATTCGCGCGTCTTCAGACCCGGAATGTCGAACTTGAATTGCACGAAGGCGGCGTATTGATTCGGGAAGGTGGCGATCGGCTGGATCACCTTGGCGTCGTAGCACTTGGCGTCGACGCAGCTTTCCAGGTCTTCCAGCAGCTTGACCATGCCCGACAGGCTCGATTTGATGCGCGTGGTGGCTTTGATCCGCACCAGGTTGGTGCCGGGCGTCTTCATCGTCCAGACCTGGACGCCTTCCTTGTCCAGCGCCGGCTCCCACTGGTTCGAACCGGAACGGTTCCAGAACACGTGCGACAGCGCCAGGATGACGGCGAGCGCCAGCAAACCATACAGGGCGAAGCGCGCGAATCTGCGTTTGCGCTTGGGGGTTGCCGGCTGCGTGGCGGCGGCCGGACTGAAGTCTTGCGTTGGTGTCAAGGTTTCCATTGTGGCTCCATAGTGGTCAATGAGATGGCTTTGCCTGGCGCGCCTACAGCGCGTTCAGGAGGTGCTTGGAGAGATACCGGCCCATGCTGACCAGGGTCACCGTGGGCGTGCCGCGCATGTCGTCGGGAATCACCGATCCGTCGCAGACGTGCAGGTTGCGAAACTGCGTTTCCAGCTTGTGGTCGACGTGCTCGCCGATGCTGACCAGCCCCCCTACCCTGCCGGCGGCGGTCAGGCCGAAGTCGACGATGTGCCCGGCGCCGGCCTGCTTGAGGATGCGGATGGCGGCGTCCTTGCCCTTGTTCAGCTTGGCGATATCCTCGTTGTCGAAGTCCTTGAAGAAGCGGCCGTCTTCCTTGAGCCGGCCGCCCAGCTTGTCCTTGACCTTGACGCCGATGCCGATGCAGTCCGAAAAGCCCATCAGATGACGCAGTTTCATCCCGCCGATCATCATCGGCCGGTGCAGGGACTGGGGAATATTGGCATCGCCCAGTTCGATGCCGTCTTCATAGACGCAGCCCATGCTGCCCACAAAACCGCTGCTGGCGTTCAGGCCGGGAACCAGCCCGTAGATGGCATAACCGGGATTGCAGTAAAAGCCGCGCTGCCCGATGCCTTGCACGCCGCTGTCGCGCAGCAGCTTCGGCGTGGCCAGTTCGCCCGCCGCCACCACGATCTTGGCGCCGTACGCGCGTTTGATCTCGGAAGCGAACATGCTCTTTTTAATGCGGTATTCGACGCCGACGGCCACGTTGTCTTCGATGATGATGGACAGGACCGTGGCGCGGTTGATCAGCGTTGCGCCTTGCGCCACCGCGTCTTCGACATAGCTTTTGGCTTTCCATTTGGCGTCGTACGAATAACCGGCGCCGCACTTCGCCAAATCGACCAGCATGTCGTTCTTTTGCCAGGCGTGACCCAACGCATTGGCGCTGTCGCGCAGCTTGATGGCCTGCGAGCCGAGCAGCGAATCGGGCAAGGGCGCGATCGGCAATTCCTTCCTCACCGCATCGAGTTCCTGAGACAGGTCAATGCCGACCTTGCGAAATGTCTCGTCCTGCGGGTAATTGACGACCCCGAAATACAGGCTGGTCGAGCCGCCGGTCGCCAGCGCCCGCACCGTCGACAGTTTGTCGTCGCCCAGAAAAACCTGGTCGGCGATGGTGGCGATGCCCATGAAGGTTTCCCTCAACGCCGCATTCGCTCCGCGTTCGAGAATCAGCACCTTTTTGTTTTGCCTGCTCAGTTCCCTGGCAATGGTCGCTCCGCAGGTTCCCGAGCCGATCACGATGGCATCGAATTCATTTTCTTTTTGGATCTTCATCTGTTTTCCTGGAGAGAATTGCGCCGTTTAAAATTGATACTGGACCCGGAACACGATCTGGTCGCGCTGCCGGAACGTCACCAGCTGGCTCTTTGGGTGCTGCGCATCGATCAGGTGGGCATCGATGCTGAACGTCGTGTTGTCGTTCCATTTGTACGAGGTACGCAGCGACGACTGGGTGCTGGAATAAGGCCGCGAGCGAATCGTCAGCCAGTTCACCGACAAGTTGTCGTTCAAGAACAGGAAATTCGCATTCAACACCACCGAATTGCCGTTTTTCGGAATCCCCATGATCCGGTCGCTCCAATCGCGCACATGGCTATTTACCGCTTCCAGCCCGACCGTGTTCGACTGCCCCAGCGCATACGTCACGCCGAGCGACGAATCGACGACGTCCCTGTCCGTCAGGCCGCCACCGATCTCGGCGAAGTCCTTCGGTGTTTTGTAGGCCGATTCCCCCTTCACCAGAAAATGCCCGCGCGAGTAATTGAAAGTCGCCCCGGCCAGGTGCGTGCGCTTCTTCGAACGCACCAGCTCCATCTCGCCCGCCGCGTTCATGCCCGAGACGCGCACGCCGTAGTTGTTGTCGATCAGGCTGGCGGCCATGAAGCTGATGTCGCTCTTGCCGAAGGTTTTTTTCCAGCGCATGCCGAATTCATGGTCCTTTGCGCCGAATTCCTCTTCGGTGATCGACACCGTGCCGTTGAATGGATAGGTGTCGTAGGCGGAACGCGGCGCCGCATATTTGTTGAACTTCGGCTTCGGCACGTAAAACGCGCTCAAGTCGCCGTAACTGGTGAAATGATCGACGCTGACCATCATCTGGCCGATGCGCGACTCCTCCAGCGGCACCAGGAACAATTCGGAGTAATTGCGCGGACTGACTTCATCGGTGATCGCCCCCGCTTCCGATTCGCCCCAGATGATTTTCTGGATGCCGACCTTGATACTCGTTTGCCCGCCGGCCGCGCTGTACTGCAAAAACGCTTCCGGCGTGGTGGTTTCGAACAAGGTGCTGCGGTTCTCGGCACGGGCGCGGTGATCCTTTTTCCAGAACCCGTTCAGTTTCGAATCGAGCTGCACGTAAAAACTGTCAAGGAAGAACTTGGAATACTCCAGGCGGAACCAGCTGCGGTTATTCACCACGCCCTGGTCGCCCCGCACCAGGTACGCGCCCTGGTGGCCCAGGGTGGTGCGCAAGGCCTTGGCGACCGGATTGGCTTTGTCGTCCCCCGACAGATCGATGTTTTCGGACTGCGCCATATCCGCGGCGCTCGTTGCATCCTGCGCCAGCGCCACGGGACTGAAGGCAAGGCCGCAAACCATGCCGCACGCAAAATAGGCTACTCGACAATGAACTTTCATCCGGTGACAGCCTATTTAGCCAGTCGGGCGCGGTACTCGGCCAGGCTGCGCTCGCGGAAGGCGAAGTCGGTCAGGCCGCGCTGGCTCAGGAAATCGTCCGGCACTTCGGTGTTATGGCGCATCGCCATGTAATCCATCTGGCTCACGCGCGACGACGAGCGGTTGTTAATGACCACCTTGAGCATCACGTTCACGCCATCGATATTCTTGATGTCGGTCTGGGTGCGCTGTTTATGAATCTTGCCGTTGCGGTACAGGTCTTCTTTCAGCGGCAGGTGGGTTTCCTTGTCGATCCACGAAATCACCTTGCCGTAGCTGGTTTTGCGGCCCTTTTCCTCGGTCGGCATCATTTCGATGACCCACGCCGGACGGTTCTGGTAATTGGTCTCTTCCAGGATCTTGTAGGTGTATTCGTAGATTTTGCGGGCCTCGGGATTCTCGGTGGTTTCGACCGAGAATTCGGAGCCGAACACGCTGCCGGCGTCGTCGTCGCTGGCAATGACGCGATTGACCTTGCCCAGCGCCGGCAGGTACAGCCAGTTGTCGTTGTCACGGTTACGCTCGCCGTATTCGTAGACCAGCAGGCTGGTGCCCTTGTCGCTGATCGGTTCGCGCACGATCAGCAGCGATTTATCGTTGTATTTGCCGTCGACGACGGCGCCTTTCTTGATATTTTCCGCCACCACGACGCGCGGCTTTTCCGAGCACTTCACGTTCCCGCCGACCAGCATGTATTTGCAAGTCGTGATTTTCACGCTGGCCAATTGCGTCGAATAAGCGGTGCGGGTGGCGTGATCGACCTTGGCCATGATGGCGTCGGCCGATTCGACGCTGGCGGCCATCACTGGCCCCATCGGCGCAATGGCGGCGGCCAGCAGGATGATGGGCAAGGTCGTACACAACTTGGTCTTGATGAATGTCATACAGTCCTCTTGATTCGGTGGTCGGTGTGGTCAGTCGGCGCTGGCGGGCGCCAGTTCGGGTGCGAGTTCGGGTGAGTCAACGGCGGGCATGGCGGCATCCAGGGTGTTGAATTTGAGCTTGAACACCAGGATCATCGCGGGAAGGAAAAACAGGTCGTTCAACAGGCCAACCAGGATCGCCATCGAACCGAACAGGCCCAGGTTGGCCATGCCGGTACCGGAAGCGAACGCCATCACGCCGAAGCCCAGGCCGAGGATCATGGTGGTAAACACGATCGATTGGCCGGTATCGGTAATGGTCATATGCAGCGCGCGCCGGATATTGCCGTCGATAATTACCTCATTGCGGTAGCGCATGATGAAATGCACTGTGTCGTCGACCGCGATACCGATAATGATCGGCGCGATCATCATGGTCGTGATGTCCAGGGGTTTGCCGAGCAGGCCCAGGGCGCCATACGCCAGGATGGCCGGAATCAGGTTGGGAATCAGCGCGATCGCGCCCGCTTTCACGGAACCGAACAGCATCAGCAAGATCACGCTGATGAGAATGAGCGCCAAGCCGAAGCTTTGCAGTTCGGAGCGGGTCAGGTAATCGGCGCCCTGCATCATCAATGCCAGCACGCCGGTGATCGATACCTCGGCTTTGGGATATTTACCGCGCAAGGTCGCCACCGACTGGTTGATATCCTGGCGCATCGCATCCCAGGTCTTGGCGTATTCGTAGGAACCGGCGTTATACAGGCGCACGCTGATATGCGATTTGTCGAAGTTATCCGATACCAGCTTGCGGCGGTCGTCCGGATTGGACTGGTTGAACAGGAACAGCGTCTGCGATACCGTCGCCTCCTTGTCCGGAATGATGTACATCTCGTCCCTGCCCTCGTTCAGGGTTTTGTACGAGTGCTTGACCGTATCGACCAAGGACGTGGTCTTGACCACCAGATGCCCGTATTTGCCCTCGATGGTGCGCTGCAGCTGCTCCACCGTCTGCAGTACGAACGGGTCGTGGAAGGCATTGTCCTTGCCCAGGTCGAGGAAGATTTCCATGCTCTGCGCGCCCATCATGTTCTGGTCCACCACCTGCACATTGCGGCGGATGGGCGAATCGAGCGGGAACGAACCGACAGGATCGGTGTCTACCTTGGTGAGCATGGAGCCGTACACGCAGACCGCGAACAGCGACACGAACATGGCAATGAAGGTGACCGGGCGCTTTTCGACGGCCGGCAGCACTTTGTCGAGCTGGCGCGCAACAAAGCTGGCAACGTCGGGAACCAGGCGTCCGATGGCGGCCGTCAGCCCTGCCCGCGGCGCCTGGCCGGCGTGTTTCGGCGCCCAGATGTCGAGCATCAGCGGCAGCAGGTACACCGAAAAGATGAACGGCAGCGCCACGCCCAGTGCGCACATCAGGGCGAATACCTTGATCGGCACCACCGGCGTGATGCTCAGCGCCAGCACCGCCACGATGTTAATGACGCTGGTCAGCAGGCAGGCGACGGCCACGTGCCGGAAGCCCGTGCGCAGCGCGGCCGCGTGGTCCTTGCCTTCCTTGCGTGCCGACAAATAACCCGCCAGCACGTGCACGGTGTCGGCCACCCCCACCGCCAGGGTGAGCATGACGGCGATCATCACGAACGAGGTGATCGGCAGGCCGAGCCAGGCGGTGATGCCGGTCATCCAGATCACGCTGAGGATGACGATCACGACCGGCCACACGACGGCGCTCAGCGAGCGGAACAGGAACCACAGCAGCAAGGTGATGATGCACAGGGCCGCCACGTTGAGCATGCCCATTTCCATCACCATGGCCCAGTTAAACTCGGCCATCGCGGTACTGCCCACCGGGAAATACTCGAAATGCTGCGCGTATGCCGGCTTGTTGAGCACGCTTTTGACCGCATCCATCAGCGCGATGTAGTCGGGCATGTCCGTCGGCTTGAACTTGGGCCGGCGCTGCTTGGCGGCCGCGCCTGGATCGTCGAACGTGAGGTCGGAAAACGCCAGGTCGGACGTGGCAACCGCGGCCTCGACCGGAATCGCGCCGAAGTTGGTCTCGACCATGATGCCGCCGTACTTGCTGTCTTTCGAAAAATACAGCAGCGGAAAGCTTTTTTGCGACAAGGCGACCTTGCGGATCTCGTCGAGCCCGGCCTGCGTCGTCGGTACGGTGTTGCCCACCAACTTTTTCGAGATCAGCGCGTCCTGTTCAGCCCGCAACACCGGCGCGTTGATCAGCGAAGTGACCTTGACCACGTGGTTCAGCGGCGAGGTGTCGCCTTCCTTGACCGCCGCCACCCTTGCAGCGAGCTCGTCCTGCATCGCTTTCAAGGTCTTGAGCGAGGCTTCGGAGAACACATTGCCGTCTTTCGGCTTGTAGACGATATACAGATGGTCGTCGCTGCCGAACTCATGATGGAACCAGTCGAAGGCGACGATGGTTGGATCGCTTGCTTCGAACCAGCCCTCGATCGAGGCGTCGAACTTGGCCCGGCCCAGGCCCGCGAACATGAAAGCCGTCGCCAGCACGAAAAACAGCCAAGCGACATATTTATGCTTCCTGAGCTGGTCGGGAACGTTCCCGAAGTAAGCGATCAGGGTGTTCATCAAACGCTTCATCGATTTCTCCAAATTGGTTGAATCACACTGACGATCAGGCGCTTACTTCGAGCTCGTCCATGGCTGCGGACTTGCCTGCTTTGCCCGGCTTGCCGCCGAGCGCATTGATTTTTCGTGCGAGCTCCTGCACGGAACCTTTCTCGATCAGCGAGAAGTGATCGCCCTTCAGCGGGAAGATGCGCACCGGCACGGAGGCGAATTCGCCCCAGCCGTAATCGTTCGGCACGCCCTTGAAGCCGTCCATGGCTTTCATCAGCACCACGTCCACCTTCTGGCCCAGCGGCATCGGCTGGTAGGCGCGGCAGGCAAGCTCGCTCGCCGTGGCGACGTTGAACGTGGCTACGAATTGCTCGCGCGGCAGTGCATGGCCCAGCATGACCAGGCTGTCGTACAGGTAATCGCTGCGTTCGCCTTCGGGGACGCGCTTGAGGGTCTGCACGTCGAGCTCGACGTGCCCACCGAGCGAACTGGCGAAGTTCTTGAACACGGCCACGACCATGTCTTCGATGGCTTGCCCGCCGCGCGCCGTCGGGCACAGGCTGTCGAGAAGGATCAGCGAAGCGACCTTTTCCTTGCGCGCCAGCAGTTGCCGCGCCATTTCGAAAGCAACCACGCCGCCGTTCGAATAGCCCAGCAGGCGGTACGGACCGCGTGCCTGGACCGACTTGAGGCGTTCGATATTGAGTTCGGCTATCTCTTCCACGCTCGTCATCGGCGCGGCGCGGCCGTCCAGGCCGACCGGTTCCAGGCAGTAAAACGGCTGCTCGTTGCCCAGCGCGTGGCTCAACTGTTGCAGCGACAGCGCGTTGCCACCGGCGCCAGGCATGGCGAAGATCGGTTCGCGCTCGCCCTTGCCCTGGATGGCAACCAGGATCTCGGACGGTGCGCGCGCCGGCGTCTGGCGGGCCGTGTCCGGGTAGGCATGCGCCAGGTAGGCCGACAACTGCGCAATATCGGGGTGCTTGAAGATCTCGCTTGGCGACAGATGGCAGTCCAGCAGCGCATCGGTGCGGGTAATCAGCTCGGCAATGCCGACCGAACTCATTCCCAGTTCGATCAGGTTCTTGTCCGTCGCGATCTGCTCGACCCGCTGGCCGAGCTGGCGCGCTACTTCTTGCTTCAGGAACAGCGCAATGGTCTGGCGGCGATCCATCGGGCCAGCCTCGGCAGCCACGGCAGCATGCGCAAGAGGCGGCACGGCCGTGTCCATCGGCAAGTCGGCCACCGGCGCGGCTACGCTGTCGATCCAGTAGCGCTCGCGGGCAAACGGATAGCCCGGCAGCGACACGGGGCGCATGGCTGTGCCCTGCCACACCGCTTGCCACGGCATCGCTACCCCGTTGACCCACAGCAGCGCGACCGGTTTCCATTGCCGGGTATGGATGCCTTGCATCAAGGGCGCCAGCGCCATGTCGGAGGTGATCAGGCCGGCGACGGGATGGTTGTCCCCCTGGCCGGCGCTGCCGCGGAAGATGTCTTTCGCGTCCAGTCCCAGCGGCGCGCGCAGGCCCGTCTGCTTGACAAGCAACAGCTTCTCGATCAGTTCGGCGCGCGAGCCGGCGACGATGGCCAGCCGCTCGGCCATGGCCGTGCGGCCCATCTGCATTGTGTAGACCAGGCTGCCGAAGTCGATGTCCTCGGTGCGCGACAGGCAGGCCATGCATTCGTCCACATAAGCGGCCAAGCGGCCCGGGTTCTTTGCGGAGAGAACGAACAGCTGTTTGCCGGCGGCGTGCGAGATCGCGGCGGGATGGCTGGCGACGTATTCTTCCAGCAAAATATGCA
This sequence comes from Telluria sp., assembly GCA_036386755.1. Lineage (GTDB taxonomy): Bacteria > Pseudomonadota > Gammaproteobacteria > Burkholderiales > Burkholderiaceae_D > Telluria_A. Next base: position 23,147 of record DASVVC010000058.1, on the reverse strand, counting down.
CGTTGGTGCCGCTGTCGGCGAAGGAATTGATACCTGCCCGCACCGGCACGCCAGCCTGGCGGATGTCCGCAAATGGAATAGCTTTGCTGGCGATATACAGAGGATGCGCGGCGTTCTGGATATCGATGAAGGTATTGACGCTCTTGCAGGAAATCGTGGCCGGGAAAATCTTGTTGTGCAGCGCCAGCGCCAGCTTGATCACATTGGTCACCCCGCTGGCGGCCTCCACGTTGCCGATGTTGCCTTTCACGCTGCCCAGTGCGCAGCGCTTGTCGTCCTGGCGGCCGCCCTTGAATGCGTTCTTGACGCCCTCGTACTCGAACGAATCGGCCCACTTGGTCGCGTAACCGTCGACTTCGACATAGCGCACGGTGGCGGGATCGATCCCTGCCTTGTCATAACATGCGCCGAGCACGTCGGTGATCGATTCGTGCTTCACCTCGGACTGGCTGCGCGCCGCGCCACGGAAGTTCTGGTGGCAGCCCTTGATGACCGCATAGATGCGGTTACCGTCCCGTTCGGCGTCATCGAGGCGTTTGAGCACGATCGCGGCAACGCCTTCGCCGCGCGTGAACCCCTTGGCGTCGTTATCGAACACGCCGCTGGTGCCGTCCGGCGACAGCAAGCCGTACTGGGACGACGCGATGTAATCGCCCTCGAATAGGTTCAGCGATACGCCGCCGGCGAGCGCCGCGTCCGACTCGCCGTTGACCAGCGAAAAGTACGCGCGGTTGATCGCCACCGCCGACGAGGCGCAGTTGACGTTGAACGACTCGCTCGGCCCATGCAGGTCGAAGGCGAACGAGACGCGGTTGGCCAGGTAATACGAGGGACTGGACGAGCTGAACAGCGGCCCCTGTTTCGGGTCCTGGTTCGCGCTCTTGCGCAACAGTTGCTCGTATTCCGAATACTGGTAGCCGACAAAGACACCGGTTTTCGAGCCGGCCAGGGTAATCATGTCGATGCCGGCATCTTCCACGGCGCGGTACGCTTCCTGCAGCAGCAGGCGCTGCTGCGGGTCCATGACTGCCGCTTCTTGCGCCGAAATATGGAAGAACGCCGGGTCGAAGCAATCGACGCCATCGATCAGGGCGCCCCACTTCGAGACTGTCTTGCCCGGCTGCGGCGTGGCCGAATAGTGCTGGTCCCACTGCCAGCGCGAGGCGGGAATTTCCTGCGCGCTATTCTTTTCGTTCAGCAGGTTGTCCCAGAAGGCGCGCGCGTCGGGCGCGTCCGGCAGGCGGCAGCTGATGCCGACAATGGCCACATCCTGCGAGCGGGCAGGCGCGGCGGGCGCATCCTCCATCCCGATGCCGTAGTGGCGCAGCAGGTCCACGGTGTGATCGGCAACGAGCGCGTCGACCATGGCGTCGACCGAAGCCAGCCCCAGGTGCGACAGGTCGACCGCGTACTTTTGATTGATGAAGCCGAGCATGTCCGGGGCGGCAGCCTGCGCGCGCGGCAGCAATCCATCGACCACGCTGGCGAGGTCCGACAGCGTTTCCACGTCCACGAACAGCGCGGGCGTGAGCGCCAGGCCGAATTCGGCGTCGATGTTCTCGATCAACTCCATCATGATCAGGGAGTTGATGCCCATCGTCTCCAGATGAACATCGATATCGATCTTATCCGCTGGCAACTTCAAAGTCGCCTCGACGATGCTGATCAAACGATTCAAAACGTTAGCGTTGGACATGATTACCCCTTGTTTGAAGTTTGAAAGCGGCGCAAATCGGCCAGGACCAGTTCCCGCAGTTTGTCGGCCTGGATGGTGGTCACGGTGCCGGTGGCAGGCCCGCGCTTGGCTGACGGCTCGGCCGCCTGGTCCGGGAACAGCAGTGTCGTCAGGCGCTCGACATGGCCTTCCATGACCAGGGTTTGACCGACCGGCAGCGCCAGGCTGCGGTGGAAGGCTTGCATGCCGGTATCGGTGCGCATCGGGAGCATTCCCGACATCTTGAGCAGCATGGCGCGGCTGCGCGCGTCGACCTGCATGCCGCCCTCTTCCCACAACGGCCAGTTGATCGACAGGGTGCGGCCGTGGCGTTGTTTTGCGGCGACCAGCATGTTGCGATAGGTGGCGAATTGATCCATGAAGCCGTTCGCGGCGGCGTAATCGGCCTGCCCCACGTTGCCCATCACCGCCGTGACCGACGAGAACAGCACCATGAAGTCGAGTTCGATGCCGGCGGTGGCCTGGTCCAGGTGTACGGTGCCGCCGACCTTGGGCGCCAGCACTTGCGCAAACTGCGCCGCCGTCTTGTTGACGATCAGGCTGTCGCGCGTGGTGCCTGCGCTGTGGATGACGCCGTTAAGCGCGCCGTAAGTGGCAGCCACCTCGGCAATGGCTGCGGTCACCTGGTCCTGACTATCCAGGTCCAGCTGCCGGTAAGCCAGCTGCGGGGTTTCTTCCAGCATGTCGCGCTGTGCGCCGGTCAGCGCCGAACGGCCGGTCAGCACAACCCTGGCGCCCGGGGTGCGCTCCAAAATTTCCGTGGCGAACAGCATTCCCAAGCCGCCGAGGCCGCCGGTGATCAGGTACACGCCGGTTTCCCGGAAAGCCACGGCGGCAACGCCGCGGTTGACCTGGGCCTGCCAGCGCAGCACGCTCTGGGTGCTGCCTTCGAATTTGAACAGCGATTCGTCCGGCTGCGCGCGGCACACCAGCAACTGTCCGGCGATGGTCTGATGGTCGGCCGCGTCGGTCAGGATGACCTGGCCGATCAGGCTCGGGCTTTCCATGCGCGCGCTTTTCATCATGCCGGCCAGGGCCGCCAGCAGCGCGTCCTGGCCCGTATGGCCGACCAGCACCTGGAACAGCACCTTGCCCTTTGGCTTGGTCTTCAGGATCGCTTGCAGTTGCTCGAAGCAGGCTGTGGCCATCGCGCTGAAACGCGCCGCCATGTCTGCGGTTTCTTGCGCCGGCAGGCGCAGCGCATCGACGCTAAGCCCATCGATGTCGAGCTCCGGCATGCCGCATACCAGCACCCGGTGCATGTGCACGCTAGCCTGTCTGCCGACGACCGCGCCGGCGGTGCTGGTCCATACCGGACGGGCCAGCAGGCTGCCCACGTCCGGCGAGTGCAGCACGGACACTGTCGGCGCCGGCTTCGCTTCCTTTTTCTCGACAGCGACGGCAATCCAGTAGCGCTCGCGGGCAAATGGATACGACGGCAAGCTGATGCGGCGGCGCTGGCCGTGCGGGTGCAGTTCGCTCCAGGCCACGTCGGCGCCCTTGACCCAGGCGGCGGCCACGGCATCGAGCTCGCCGCTGGCCGCTTCTGGTTTACTGCGCTGCACACGGCCGCGATGCAGGCCGGCGCTGGTGCCGTCGCCGAAGGCACGCAGCTTGTCAGCCAGTTCCGCGACCGAGCCGGCGACGACGCCAAGGCGGTGGTCCATCGCATCGCGCCCGACTTGCAGGGTGTAAGCCAGGTCGCCCAGGTCGACGTCGTGCTTGCCGATATGCGCCAGCAAGGATGCGGCGCTGGCTTTCAGGCGCTCTTCGCTCTTGGCCGACAGTACGACCAGCTGCGCGCCCGCCTGCACGACCTCGCGCGATGGTGGAATGTATTCTTCCAACACCACGTGGGCATTCGCGCCGCCCCAGCCGAACGAGCTCACGCCCGCGCGGCGCGGCAAGGGCGAGCCGTCCGGCCCGATGGGCGCTTCCCACGCGGTCGTCTTGTCGACGATGTAGAACGGGCTGCCGGCCAGGTCGATGTAAGGATTGAGCTGGTCGAAGTGCAGCAAGGCGGGAATCTGGCGGTGCTTGATCGAGAGCAGCACCTTGAGCAGGCTGGCGATGCCGGCCGCCGGTTCAAGGTGGCCGATATTCGTCTTGACCGAGCTCAGGCCGCACGACGGCACCGTCGGCGCAGCCTTGCCGTGCTTCTTGTACAGGTCCGCGAACGCCTTTTTCAGCGCCTGGATCTCGATCGGATCGCCCAGGCTGGTGCCGGTGCCGTGGCATTCGATATAGCCGACCGTGGCCGGATCGATCTGCGCCTTCTCGTACGCTTCCACCAGCAGCTCGGCCTGCGCCTTGGGATTGGGAGCGGTCAGCATGGTCACGCGGCCGCCGTGGTTCTCGGCGGTGGATTTGATGACGGCGTAGATCGGGTTGCCATCAAGCTCGGCCTGCGCCAGCGGCTTGATGAAAATCGCGCCCGAGCCTTCGCCACGCACGTACCCGTTGGCATCTTTACTGAACGTCTTGCATTTGCCGTCCACGCTCAGCATGCCGGCCGAACTGAGCGAAATATGCCCGATTGGCGTGAGCATTACTTGCACGCCGCCGATGATGGCCATGTCGCTGCTGCCGGTGTGGATCGATTCGATGGCGCGGTGCAAGGCGATCAGCGAGCTGGAGCACGCGGTATCGAGCGGCGCGCTCGGGCCGCGCAGGTTGAACAGGAACGAGACGCGGTTGGCCAGGATCGAGTGCGAATTGCCGGAAGCCGAATAGCCGTCGAGCGGCGACTTGTTCTCGGCCAGGACGTCGATGTAATCCTTGGCCGACGCGCCCACGAACAGCCCGGTCCTGGTGCCGGACAGGTCCGACACCTTGTGCCCGGAATCCTCGATGGCGCTCCACACGGTTTCGATGAAGATGCGTTGCTGCGGGTCCATCATCTCCGCCTCGCGCGGAGTGATGCCGAAGAACAGCGGGTCGAATTTATCGACCTCTTTCATGAATCCACCCCATTTGGAGTTCGATTTGTTCACTTCCTTGAACGGATTGCCGTCGAAGTCTTCCCATATCCAGCGCTCGCGCGGGATGTCGGTGACCATGTTGCGGCCGTTTTTCAGGTTGTCCCAGAACTCTTCCATGTTGGCCGACTGCGGCATGACCCCGCCGATGCCGACGATGGCAATCGGCTGGTTGGCAAAGCGCAGCTCGCGCGACAGGGTGTTCGGCGCGGCTGATGGCGCTGCGGGCGGTGTCCAGCCTTTGTTGATTGCGTTGAGCGGCGCGGTGTCGTGGCGCACGTCAGCCGGCTTCGGTGCGGCAACGTTGGTGGCTGCAACCGCCCCATGGGCTTTGGCGACCGCATCCTTGTAATCGGTGGCAAGTACCTCGGCGATGGCGCGAATTGACGGATATTCGAAGAACATGACCGGATTGATGTCGAGCAGATAGCGCTCGTTGATCACGTTGGCAAAGGTCGCCAAGCCGATCGAGTCGAAGCCCAGGTCGAGCAGGATCGCGTCGAGCGACAGGTCGTCGGCGCTTATCTTGAGCAGTTCCATGACCGTGGCGGACAGCTCGCCGGTGACCAGCGCGGCCAGGTCGCCCTGCGCCGGTTGCACGCTGACGGCGGCGGGCACGGGAGCGGCTTTTTTGGTGATGCCCCATGCCAGCTCGATTTTTTCGCGCACGCCTTCCAGCACCGCGATCTGCGGCTGGGCCATCGACAGCGCGTTCAGGAAGGCATCCAGGCCGACTTCCGTGCGCAGCGGCGCGATGCCAAGGTTTTTCTTGAAGAACTGTTCGGTCTGGGCATCGAGTTTCATGCCGCCATCGGCCCACAGCGACCAGTTGATGCTGACCGTGCGGCCAGTGCGCTCGCCGCTGGCGCGCAGTTGCTCGCGGCGGGCCGCGAAACTGTCCATGTAGTGGTTGGCGAACGCGTAATCGCATTGGCCGGCATTGCCGCCCACCGCCGCCAGCGACGAGAACAGCACGAAAAAGTCGAGATCGTCGTTGCGGGTCGCCTTGTCCAGGTGGAAAGTGCCGGCCACTTTCGGCGCGAATACGGCTTCCATTTCCTCGCGGGTTTTGTTCCGCAGCAAGGAGTCGCGCAGCACGCCCGCGCCGTGGATGATGCCGTTCAGCGCGCCGAAGCGGGCCCGGGTGTCTGCAATGAGCCGCTCGACATGGGCGGGGTCGGCCACGTCGGCCGCCACATACATGACCTGCGCGCCGAGACTGCGCAAGGTGTCGAGCTTGGCTTCCTGCTCGTCGGACAGGCGGGAGCGGCCGGTGAGCACCAGCCTCGCCTTGCATTCGCCGGCAAGGAACTGCGCGAAAATGTGGCCGAGGCCGCCCACGCCGCCGGTGATCAGGTACACGCCGTTCTGCTTGAGGGCGATGCCAGGTGCGCCCGCCTGCGCTGCCATGTCGAGTTTGCCGAGCACGCGGATCGACCTGGCGCCGCCGTCGTAACGCACGGTGATATCGTCCTGGGCGCCGGCGTGCAACTCGGCAAGGATCGCCGACAGCGTTTGCTCCGCGCCGACGTCTTTCGCATTGACGCCGAGCACCTTGCAATCGATCTTGGGATTTTCCAGGCGCAAGCTGCGGGCGAAGCCGTTGACGGCCTCGTTGTGCGCTTGCGCGCCGGCGTGCAGGTACAGCATCTGCACCCTGCCCTTGGGTTTCTGCTCGATCAGGGCCTGGCAGGCCGCCAAAAAGCCGTGCACGCCCAGGTCGAGCGCCTTGCCCAGTTGTTCTGGCGCGTCGGGTTCGGCCGCTTCCGGCCAGGCGTAGCACAGCTTATCGGTGGCGAAGCCGGCGCGGTTCAGGGCCTCGAACAGGCGCGTGAAGTCCTGGCGCTCGCGGGGATTGACTCCGTACGTGCCATTGCCCAGGTCCTCGAAGCGTTCGCGCGGCAAGACCAGCACGGTCTTGATATGGCGGTCGGCGCATGGGTTGCGCAGGCGATCGCTGGTATCGAACAGCAACAGCGATTGAACGTCGCTCGCCACCGGGGCCAGCGGCGCCGCCTGCCAGGAATGCGCGTAGTACAGCTCATCGTACGTCTCTTCCACCTGCACCAAAGCCGGTTTTTCGTGGACGCTGGTCAAGGACACGCCAACCGATTCGCGGATGCGCGCCAGCACCTTGCCGTTTTCGTCGACGATGGTCACGTTCTCGCGCGACACGTTCGACCCGGCGCCGCGCTCGCTCTTGACCTTGGTCAGGTAGCTGTAGCAGGTACGCGTTAGCGGAAACAGCAGCTCGACCTCGCCGATCGAGTACGGCACCTTCATGTCGCCCGCCGCTTCGCCGAACTGGGCCATGACGCCGGCTTGCATCGCCGCGTCCAGGACGCAGGGATGCAGCACAAAGTCGTCAAAGTCCGCACTGCGCACGTCCGGAATGGTCAACAAGCCCAGCACTTCATCGTCGTTTTTGTAGACTTCCTTCAACACCTGGAAACTCGGGCCGTAGTGCATGCCCATGGCATCGAACAGGGGATATGCATCCTTGGCCACGATGGGAGCGCCGCAACGCGCACGAATGGCATCGATATCAATACAGTCCGGCAACGAAGCGCTGTTATCGTCTGGCGAGTACACCAGCTTGCCTTGAGCGTAGAGCCGTTTCTTGCCGGCAGCCTCGCTGAACACTTCGAACAGCACCGCATCGGCGCCCGGTTTGAGTTCGACGAAGGCTTCGGTCGGCAGGTTGCCCTCCACCGCGAGCGGGCTGACCCAGGTGACGTTGCGGATCTTGCGCACCTTGCGCCCTGCGGCGAGCTCGCCAGCCATGCGCGCCAGGTCCAGGTAGGCCGTGCCAGGCAAGGTCGGTACGCCGGACACCACGTGGTCGCGGATGAAGAATTCACGCGCATGGAAGGTCTTTTTGAACAACTGGCGCTGGAAGGTCGACTCGTTGCTGTCGATCATTGGATGCAAGCTGGGCACCGCCTGGGTTGCCAGCGCGGCGGGCGCGGCCTTCCCGGCGCCGATCCAGTGGCGCTTGTCTGCGAATGGGTAGGTCGGCAAGGAGGTGCGCTTGCCGCCCGACTCGGGCAAGCCGCGGCAGTCGGACAGCAAGCCATCGATCCACAGCTGCGCCAGCTTGTGCGGATCGCGGCTTTGCGACAGCAAGGCGACGAACAGCTCTTTTTCGGCGCGGCTGAGCAGCTTGGTCACGCCATCGGCGTTTTTCGCGTGGCCGGACAGGATATCGCTGTCTTTGGTTCCATCCACGAACAAGCCGAGCTTGGCGATAAGCTCATCCATGCTGGCGGCGACCACGGCCAGGCGATGTTCGAAGGACTTGCGGCCGTTTTGCAAGGTGAAGGCGATGTCGGCCAGTTCGGCATGCTGATCGCCGCGCTGCAGATGGGTGCGCAGGCGCGCGGCCATCTCGCGCAACTGCTCGTCATTGCGCGCCGACAAAGGGAAGATCAGGCTGCCGTCCACGGCCGGCGTTTCGCGCTCGGGGGCCGTGTACGCTTCCAGCACGATGTGGGCGTTGGCGCCGCCTGCTCCAAAAGAGCTCAGTCCGGCACGCAGGGGCTGGGTGATGCCGTCGACTTCCTTCTCGTTCCACGCTTCCAGGCGGCGCTGGACGTAGAACGGCGAATTCTTGAAGTCGATCAGTTCGTTCAGTTCGGCCGAGTGCAGGGACGGCACCAGCTGGCGGTGCTTCATCTGCAGCAACACCTTGCTCACGCTGACAACGCCGGCGGCCGCTTCCAGATGGCCGATATTGGTCTTTACCGAGCCTATCGGACAACTCTGCTTTTGCACATCGTGCCCGGCAAAGGCTTTGGTCAAGCCGGCAATTTCGATCGGATCGCCCAGCTCCGTCCCGGTGCCATGCGCTTCGATGTAGGCGATGCTGCGCGGATCGACGTTGGCCTTGTCCAGCGCGGCGGCGATCAGGTCGCCCTGCGCCTTGGGATTGGGCACCGTGTAGCCACTGGTCCGTCCGCCGTGATTGACGACGGCGCTCTTGATCACGCCATAAATATTGTCCCTGTCGGCAATCGCCTGGGCCAGCGGCTTGATGAGGATGGCGCCCACGCCCTCGCCCGCCACATAGCCGTTGGCGCCGGCGCCGAAGCTGCGGCACACGCCATCGGGCGAGAGCGCACCGCCGGCGTTGTTGATGTCGAACTTGTGCTGGTGCAGGTCCAGGTTCACGCCGCCGACGATGGCGCTGGTGCAGTCGCCGTTGCGGATCGCTTCGCACGCCAGGTAAATCGCGCTCATGCTCGATGAACAGGCGGTGTCGACCGTCAGGCTCGGACCGGTCAGGTTCATCCAGTACGACACGCGGTTGGCGATACTCCAGAGGAAGGAATTCGGGTTCAGGTTGTTGCCAGAGATTTTTTCCTCGACCCCGGCCATCTGGTACATGGCCCACACCGCGCCGACGAACACGCCGACATGGCGTGCGCCATCGTCGCGCGACATGATTTCTGGGTAGTAACCTGCGTCTTCCAGGGTTTCCCATGCAACTTCCAGGAACAGGCGTTCCTGAGGATCGAGAAACTCGGCTTCGCGCGGCGAGATATTAAAGAACAGCGAATCGAATTTGTCGACATTGTCGACGAAGCCGCCCCGGTAATCCTGCGAAAACGGATTCTGAAAGCGGCGCGCGCGGCGTTCGGGCGGCAGGTCGCCGACGCAATCGACGCCATCCTTCAGGTTGTCCCAGAACTGCGCCAGGCTGGTCGCCTTGGGATAGCGCCCGGCCATGCCGACGATGGCAAGCTCGCCCACCAGGCTCTCCGCCTGCGGCGCCTTGGGTGCGCTGGCCCGCACCGGCGTGGGCAGCAGGGACAGCGCGGGCAGCACCGGACCGGTATCGGCGGGCGACTCCTCTTCGGCAACGTCGACGGCGCCGTGGTAGCGCACCAGCTCGTAATGGTCGTGCACGCCGCCGAACGAGTCCGCGTTCGATGCCGGCAGCGCCAGCTCGGGAATGTTCTTGTTTTCCTGGAACAGCTGGACCAGGCGGGCGGCGATGTCGTCCGCCTGCTCCTTCTTGAGCCCGACCGGGATCGCCAGGCGCACCTGTCCGCTGATCGGGCTATGGGTTTGCATGCCGGTGCTGTGCGCTCCGCCACGGATGCCGGTATTGGCGAACAGCCAGGCCAGGAAGGACGGCACCGGATGGGCGAAACCGGCGAACTGCGGCAGCCGTTTGACATCGATCAAGATGCAATGCGCGCCGGCCGGGCGAACCAATGGAACCCGCGCGTTGTCCAACGCTTGCCAAATCGTTTCGACGGCGCGCATGCGGCGCACGACCGACGCTTCGATCTGCCTGCGGTTTTGCAGCGACAAGGCGACGAGCTTCTTCTCGATCACGTTGAGGCCGCCGCCTTCGCGCCGCATCAGGTCCTGGAGCGTGCGCAGCAGGTTTTCGTCATTGGTGGCGATCAGGCCGCCCTTGTTGACGCTGAAGTCCTTGGCCAGGCTGCCGATGACGGCATCGGCGTACGACAAGATGTCTGCGGCGACGTCGAACAGCGCCCGGCCCTTGCAGGCGGGGTCGCGTTCGATCAGGAATTGTGCGTTTTCCAGCACCCGGGTGCCGTCGATCACGAGGGCAATCGCGTGCGGCGCGAGCAGGTCTTTCACTTGGCGCAGGTGCTCGATCGATACAGCGTGGCCGCCGGCGGCGTTGTCGCTCACTTCGATGCACACATAGGCGATCTGGCCGGCATGGCTGGCCACGTACGCTTGCAGGGATTCGAAGTCCAGCTCGGACTGGCGCGGGTCGTTCGAATCGACGACGAAGACCGATGGGTGCGCCAGCTCAAGCGGCGTGTAGCCTTTGTCGATCTGGTGGTAGATGCAGGTCGGGAACAGCAGGTTCTGGACGACGACGCCCTTCTTCGGCCAGGCTTTGCAGAACAGGTGGTCCGCGCTGCGGCCGGAATCGGTCAGCACGAAGTAGTTGAAGGGGAAAACGGCGCGCAGGCTGTCGTCGATGTTGGCCGGCTGCTGCAGTTGCGTGTGCAGGTGCGCCATCTGTTTGTCGATAAAGGCGGCGTGCTTGAGCTGTGCCCAGGAGTCGGTCTTCAGGTCGTATTCGACCTGGTCGTCGGCCATGTTGAGCGGGTTGTAGCCGCAGGCGGCGAAAGCGGTCGACTCGACCGGTGCCGCTGCCGGTGCCGTCGCCGGCGCGGGCGTGGACGGCGGCTGGATGCTCGCACGAGCAGGCGCAGGCCCAGGCGCCGCCGTGGTGGCGGCCGGCGCTGCGGCTTTGCCAGCGTGCGCGCTATCGGCGTTCTGGTTTTCCGCTTCCGAGGTCTGGGCCTTGGCCGGGTCGGCGATCATCATGATGAGGTCGATGACGTTGTCGCCGCTGCCGCTGCCGACCGGGCGGCACAAATAGATGGTGCGGTTCTCCGGGCGGAATTTGTTCTTGAATTGCAGGTTGCCGTCGTCGCTGAAAATGTTTTGCTTGTGCAGGTCGTCGAGGATGGCGTCCACCGCCGGGTCCGCGTGTGGCGAGGTCTCCAGCCGGCAGCCGTAGGTGCCGCCCAGGCTGAACATGCCGCAGCCCTCGGCCTTGAGCGTGGCGATGATCTGCGCGATGGCGTACTCCAGCCCGCCAAGCGGCATGTCGTCGCCATAGAATTCGAGGTCCATCAGGTAACCGTTCAGCGCAGCGCACATGGCTGAAATCAGGATCACGTTTTGCAGCTTGTCGTCGAGGTAGGTCAGGAAGATGCGGTGTTGCGCATGCAATGTGCCGGCCAGGATTTCTTCACGCACGATGTGGATCAGCGGGTTGACCATGGTCTTGGCGGCGCACCAGCGGTCGATGACGGCGGCAATGTCCTGGTCGACGGCATGATCGGTGCCGCACGCGTATTCGGTGGTGCGGCAGGCGCCGGCTTTTTCGAATTTGGCGACCTGGTAGCGCAGGCGCCGCATGGCCCCGCCTTCCAGGCTGAAACTGCCGATGTCGAGCACGCGCTGCAGGGCGCCGAACGGCGTCGACGAAAACGCCGTGCCGGCGATGGCGGGAATTGGCGCGTCGCCGAAAATATTGAGCTGGAAGTGTTTTTCGACGCAATAGCGCTGCATCTCGGCCGCGATCTCGGCGAAGTAGTCTTCTGGACCGGTGTAGGCATACACGAGGATGATGTTATTACTGCGGCTGTAATTGAAGTAACCCTTGCGCGCACTGCCGATGAACAGATTCGGGGCGATGTTGCGCGTGCCGCGCGAGACGCAGCCTTCGTTCTTGTAGCGCTCGAACAAATCGGCCACCAGCGCCGCCAAGGCCGGATGCGCGGGCAGATCGGTTTCGAGCACGCGCACCGGCACCACCGCTGGCGCGATCGGGGCGATCGGGGCGTTCGGGGCGTTTGAGGTGTGCGAGGTGGCAGACGCTTTCGGGGCGCTCGGCGCGCTCGCCGCTGGCGCCGGACGCGCCCACGCCGTTACCGGAACCGGAGCCTGCAATACTTTCTTGGGCCGTGCATTTGATGTTGCCGCAGGGGAATCGGGAGCGCTTCCACTATGTGCTTTTGCGCTCGCCGCCGATGCCTTTGCAGGCGACGCGGCCGGGTTTGATTTGGCTTTGGAAAACTTGGCCTGGAGGGTGTCGCCATGCTCATCGACAAAGTAATGCGCCAGCGAGTCGACGTTGAAATTTTCGAATAGCAGCGTTTTCGGCAAGGTCCCAAAATCCGCTTCGAGCGCCTTGATGATCTTCAAAATTCGGAACGAATCAATCCCGAGCTCGCCGAACGGCGCGGCGCTATCGAAATTGGTGCCCAGCGACGCCGACGTATCGGCGACCAGGGATTTGAGGTAGGACTCGGTGTATTCGAGCAGCATTTCTTGGCTAAGCATTTCATCTCCGGCGGTAAGGCGGACACACGAAAACTCGAAAGAAAATCGTTGGACGTACAGCGTGGCGCCGGGAAAGTGCGGACAGCGCAAGCTGCCCATCACCTTCCCACTGCATCCCAACGGTAAGGCATTCGGACCTGACGATCTACTGCGGTTGCGCGACTAGTTGAATCGATCGCCGGAACGGTTCATCCACGCGTTGGTATTGTCCTCGTCGAGGTCAAAACATCGGTGGAAGAGACCGCGACAACGATGGCGGCTGGTTCCATCCGGGCAGGCTCCGCCCTTTCGAGTGCATCGGGCACTTGTGCGGGGAACCGGCGACTGCTTGTACATCCGGGCAGGCTCCGCCCTGTCGAGTGCATGGTTGCACTGTGCGCGGAGTCAAGCCTATATAAATAGAATGACTGCTTCATTACTTGGGATGCTTTCCATCCCGTTACCTGCCCCTGAAGTGGATTCCGGTGCAGCTGGGTACAGCAATTGCGATTACAGTACTTCGATGGCATCCCGGTCGATATCGACCCGCACGCTGCTATTCAACATGTCGATGTTGACGACCAGCAGGTCCTGCGATTTGACCGACACCAGTTCGCCCTCCATTCCCGACAGGGGACCGGCGATGATCCTGACGCGTTTGCCGGCGGTCAGTTCCGGGTCGACCATCAGCGATATGCCGCTGTCGACCAAAATCTTGACCGATTCCAGATCCTTCTCGGGCATGCATGCCGGCTTGTTATCGGCTAGCACCAGACCGCATGAACCGCGGATATAGCGCATGCTGTCGTACTGGGCCGCTGTCGGCCGCACAAATACATAGCCTGGAAACAGCGGCAACTCCACTACCCTGCTGCGGCCCTTCCAGGACCGGACTACCTTGCATTTCGGTAGATATGAGGTGATGAGCTTCTGCTGCAAAAAGCTTTCGACAACGCCTTCGTGACGACTTCTCGTACGAAGCACCAACCATGGATCGACTCGGACATCGCTCATTCGGTTTTCTCATATGTACATGCGAAAACTCATCAGATCATGTTTGGAATAATTTTGTCAATTACAAATGTTGCATTATCCTTATTGCATAATCTCCCCAAAACTCACGAATTTAGTCCCATTTCGTTAAACTCAAACCGATTTGGAGACTTGTAAGGGTCGCGTAAGGACAATATCTAGAGAATTTGAACACATTGTGGATTTTCACTTTGCGGGCTTTGGTGGCTGCGAGCACCATCCCTATCCGTAAAGACACATAAACCAGCCATGCGACAAAAGGAAATCGTTTTCATGTTTCCACTTAGCAAGTTAATGCATGCTGCATAGTCGACGCGCATAAAACGAATCCATGCGGACCCGCCATGGATACTGTCGGTAATTGCCTGGCGGTGGCATGCACCGCTATTAAATATTTTTGGGCAACCGTCAATCTTCTTTGTAATAAACAACATTTCCTGATTCGAGACCGGTCCGTGCACGATGCGGCGGCCGACCAGCACACCGGGCGCATTTTGCCGGTGCCAGGGTTTCGGCCCGCTTGCACAGCGCATGCAAGCGGTGACTTTCAGGCAAGCTAGGCATAGAGGAATGTCGTCTCGCCAGAGTCACATTTGCACGCCTTTCGGCAACAACTATTTGACACTGGCAACCCACCCCGTGATACTGGATTGACGCCCTTTGCCATTTCCGCGGTTCGCCGTTGCTCAATGCAGATACTCCGAGTCCAGACCCATGCACCGCAGTCAGAACGAATGGCGATCCACGCAACGGCAGGATCCCGCACCGCCGCTTCCGCCCTTGTGCGTCATGCAAGCAGCCTGGTGGGGCTGTGCCTGCTGTGCTGCACCCTGGCGCCCGCGCATGCGGGCCCGCTGCCAGCGCCACCTGTTGCCAACGCAATCGATTCCGCCGGCGAGCCCGGCATCCTGCCCAAGGCCCGCTTTACCTATCGCAGCTACGGCGCCGAACAGGGCTTGAACAATGTGGGCGTGCTACGCCTGGTCCAGGATCGTCACGGCTTCATCTGGGCTGGCACCGAAGACGGCCTGTACCGCTACGACGGCTACCGCTTCGAAGGCTTCGGTCTCAAGGAGGGCTTGCTGTCGACCACGATCACGGCCCTGCTGGAAGACGCGTCGGGCGTGATGTGGGTCGGCACCCACAATGGCCTCGGCCGCTACGACGGGCACCGCTTCGTCCCCGTGACGGCCGGCTCGGGGTTGCCGCCGGCGTCCATCAGCGGACTTGCTTATAGTAAAACCGACCTGTTCATCGCCACGCCGCACGGGCCGTACGGCGGCGGCGTCACATCCGGTTTCAAGGCGCTGGGCAATTGGCCCGGAGGCGAAGCGACCGCCATCGTGCAATCGGCCGCATCGACATCCCTATGGGTCGCGCGCTGGGATGGCGAAGCGCACATGCTGGCATGGCGCGACGGCCAATGGCACGACGTTCCGGTCCCCGCAGGCAAACCGCACGAACGGGTCGACGCCCTGGCGGAAGACGGCGACGGCCGGATCTGGGCGCGCACGCCCACCAGCCTGTGGCTGCTGCGCGCCGACGGCTCCGGCTTCGACCTGGCCGCCACCCCAATTCCCCTGGTCAGCAGCCGCGGCTACCTTGCCACCGGCAAACGCGGCGACTTGTATGTGCCGACCGATCACGGCTTGCTGCATCGGACAGGCGAGCGATGGGAAATCGCGACGGGCAAGAATGGCCTGCCGGGCGCTCCCTGGCCGGTGCTGGAAGACCGGGAAGGCTCGCTGTGGATCGGTTCGGTCGGCCTGCACCGGCTGCTCGGGCGCGGCGCCTTCCATGCCTACACCACCAGCGAAGGCCTGCCTTACGACGTGGTGTGGAATATTTTCCGCGACCGCGAGCAGCGCTTGATGGTCGGTACCAGCCACGGCCTGGCAGTGGCCGACGGCGCGCAGTTCCGCACCATCAAGGGCACGGAAGACAACATGATCCGCTCGATCGTCCAGGCGGCCGACGGCAGCATCTACCTGGCCGGCGTGCCCGGCAACGAAATCCTGCGCTACACGCCATCGACCGGCGCGCTGATGCGCCAGGTCATCAGCGCCGGCAATCCCGCCAAGCGCACCTTCCGCCTGCTCGCCGGGCGCGATGGCGCGGTGTGGGCCAGCACCGACGGCGCCGGCTTGTGGCGTGCCGACGGCGCCGCCGCGCAGTTGAATTTCAAACCAGTCGCCCTGCCCGGCGGCACCGCCGGCGAATACATCAGCGACGTGCGCGAAGATGCGCAGGGCCGCGTGTGGGTCGCCGGCCAGAACGGCCCTGCCGTACTGGACAACGGTACCTGGCACCGCTTTACGACCAGCGACGGGCTCAGGAACAGTTGGGTAAGTTACATCGTCGCACTGCGCAGTGGCGAGTTGCTCCTGCCTTACTTCAATCCGCTGGGCGTAGCCCGGGTTCAGTACGAGAACGGCAAGCTGCGCCCGCTCAAGCACTACGACGCCGCATCGACCCAGTCGGCCGACAAGGTATTTTTGGCGGGCGAAGATGCGCTCGGCCGCATCTGGCTGGGCGGAGGACAGGGCATCGACCTGCTGACCGCGCAAAGCAGCCGCCACTTCGGCGCGAGCGAGGGAGTGATCGGCGACGACACGGCCGCCATGGCATTTTTGGCCGAGAACAACGGCGATGTCTGGTTCGGGACCACCAAGGGCCTGGTGCGCTTCGACCAAAAGGCGTTCGCCGCCCTGCCCGCCGAACAGCCATTGCACACCACCTTGCTGCGCACCAGGATCGGCGGCGTCGACTATCCGGCGGCGGCGCGCGATCTGCGCGTGGCGCCGGACAATACCTTCGAAGTGCGCTACACGGGCCTGAGCTTCGTGGGAGAAGGAAAAATCCAGTATCGGGAACGCCTGCTGGGCCGCGAAACGGCGTTCAATGTCACCGACAGCCGCGACGCCCGCTACTCCGGGCTGGCGCACGGCGACTACCGGTTCGAGGTGTCCGCGCGCATCGGGCCGAACGGCGCCTGGGGTCCGGCCAGCAGTTTCGCATTCCGGGTCATGC
Organism: Telluria sp.; assembly: GCA_036386755.1. Classification (GTDB taxonomy): domain Bacteria; phylum Pseudomonadota; class Gammaproteobacteria; order Burkholderiales; family Burkholderiaceae_D; genus Telluria_A. Next base: position 6,545 of record DASVVC010000058.1, on the reverse strand, counting down.
CGGCATGGTGGCAGACCTGGTGGCTGCGCAGCATCGCCGCCGTCGGCACGCTGCTGCTGATGATGTCCGGCTACCGCTGGCGTGTGGCTCACATGCGCCACGAGAACGTGCGCCTGGAAAACCTGGTGACTGCCCGCACGCAAGACTTGCAGGCAGCCAACGCCGCGTTGCAGGAATCGAGCATGGTCGATCCGCTTACGGGCCTGAAGAACCGGCGCTTCCTGAGCGCGCTCATGCCGGAGGAACTGGCGCGCACCATGCGCCAGCACCGCTGCCGGGAGCCTGGGGCCGATACCGCCGCCGAGCGCAATATCGACCTGTGCCTGTTGATGGTGGACCTCGATCACTTCAAGGCGGTCAACGACGAACATGGCCACGCCGCCGGCGACAGCGTGCTGCGCCAGGTCGCCGACCTCATGCGGGTGGCCTGCCGCGCCTCCGACGTAGTGGTGCGCTGGGGCGGCGAGGAATTCCTGATCGTGGCACGCAATACCGACCGCAACCACGCACATCTGCTGGCAAGCCAGGTATGCGAAGCGGTCCGCTCGCACCAGTTCGACCTGGGCAATGGGGTGATGCTGCACAAGAGCTGCTCGGTGGGATTCACGGCATTCCCGCTGCTGCCCGGCGCGCCGGAGCGTTTTGGCTGGGAACAGGCGCTGGAATTGGCCGACCAGTGCCTGTACGCGGCGAAAAACAGCGGCCGGGATGGCTGGGTGGGATGCCTGCCGCAGCCTGCTCAGGGCGACGAGCGCGTGCAGACGTTGCCCGTGTTCGGCCCCTGCGTCGTGCTCGGTTCATGGGACGACAACAGGCAGGTCAAGTGGCATTAGCGGGCCGGGTCGGGCGCCAGCGGCAAGTGCGCCACGGCGCCGCGTGGACCAGCTTCCTCGGCCCGCGCCCCGGGGCAGCGTCGAGAAGCGCTTTGACAGGTTCGCCTGTCCCGGGTAGGCTCACGCCATGAACCTGCTTTCCGGCGCGCTCGCCCCCACCTCCTCCCTCGCACTGCGGACCGCGCAAGCGGTCGGGTCGGCGCATTCTTGACCAGCCATCGCAGCGCGCTGATGATGGCGCATATGGCAGCGGTGCTGTTCGGCCTGACCGGCATCTTCGGCGCGCTGATCCACGCCGATGCCACCGTCATCACCTGCGGGCGCGCCGCGTTCGCCGTGGCCGCGCTGGCGCTGTTTGCCGTGACGCAACAGCGCCCGCTGCTGCGCGGCCTGGACCGCTACAAACTGCGCATGTTGATCCTGAGCGGCTTGTTGCTGGCGGCCCATTGGATAACCTTTTTCGTTGCAGTGAAAGTCGGCGGCGTGGCGGTCGCGACCCTGGGCTTCGCCAGCTTCCCGGCATTTATCGCGCTGCTGGACACCCTGGTGTTCCGCGAGCGGATCGGCGCCCCGGAAGCGCTCCTGCTTACCCTTGTCACCCTGGGCCTGGTGCTGGTCGCGCCATCGTTCGATCTGGGCGACAGCGGCACTGCGGGCCTGTTGTGGGGCGTGCTGTCGGGCCTGTCATTCGCGCTGCTGGCCGTGGCCAACCGGCGCGGCGCGCGCGGGATGGACGCGCTGCAAGTCGCCTTCTGGCAAAACCTCGTGGTGACGGTGGCGGTCGCGCCGTTCGCGGCGGCCGGCCTGGGCGCGCCGGCGCCAATCGACTGGCTCTGGCTGGCCTTGCTGGGCGTGTTCTGCACCGGCCTGGCGCAATACCTGTTCGTCAAGAGCCTGGAAGGCTTGCATGCCCGTGGCGCCGGCATGATCGTTGCGCTCGAACCGGTGTATGCGATTGCCTGCGCCTGGTGGCTGTTCGCGCAGCAGCCCGCGCCGCGCATGCTGGCCGGCGCGGCGCTGATCGTCTTCGCGATCGTGCTCTCGGCACGCGGCAAACCGGAGCCAACCCGCGCGCCCAAAGCGGTCGCGTGAACCGCGCTGCCAGGCGACAGCACAAGGACATGACGACCCGCGCCGCGCCGTCAGCTCATCTCAGGCCGCGCCGCCATCGGCCCGCTCGCGCGAGGGCGCCGCGTGGGCCTCGCATGTCGGCCCGTCCGTTTCGGGCACGCCGCCGCGCCACGACAGCCGGTCGATGCACATGCGGCGCGCCGTCATGGCCGGATCCCACGCGTGGTACACGATCCAGGTTTCGCTGCCATCCGGGGACACGGTGAAACTGTTGTGCCCGGGACCGATCACCTTGCCCGGCCGGCTGCCCATCAACAAGGCACCGCCGGGGCTGTCCGGACGGGTGAACGGACCCAGCGGATGGTCGGCCACCACATAGCTCACGCCGTAGTTCTCGCGTTCCCAGGCGCCACCGCTGTAAAAGCAGTAGAACTTGCCATCGTGGACCTGGAGCGCCGCCCCCTCGATCGTGTGCCAGTCGTACACTTCCCCGTACATCGTGCGCCCGGCCAGGAACAAGTGCCAGTCGGCGTGCGGGCGCACCACCACCTTTGGCTCCCCGGCGAGGCTGGTCATGCTGGTCATGCGGTCGACCACGATGCCGGTGCCGACCCGCCAGTCGCCTTCGATCTCAAGAAAGTCGACCGAGTAATACAGGTACCACTGGCCGTCCGGCGCGCGGAACGGGTGCGGATCGATGGAGAACGGCTGGCCCGGCACCAGGACCGTCCCGGCATCGCGGAACGGCCCGGCCGGCTGGTCGGACACCGCCACCCGCAACTGGTGGTCGTTGCCGTCGATGCCCTGCGCCGAGTAATACAGGTAGAACTTGCCCTCGAAAAAAGCGACCTCCGGGGCCCAGAAATCGACGCCGCCCGGCGCCACCAGGGCCCAGCCCAGCCGCTCCCACTGCACCAGGTCGGGCGAGCGCAGCACCGGAAAGCGCATGCCGTCCGGCGAACCCGGCCCGGTGCCGTAGGCATAGTAAAAGCCCTCGTGCCGCAGCACGAACGGGTCCGCCATCGTTTCGTCGAATACCGGATTGACGTAGCTTGTCTGCATCTTGCCGGCCCCCGTCACAGCTTGCCACGCAGGCTGAGGCCGATCGCCGACGGCGAATAGCGGATGTCGCGCGGCCGGATCGGGTCGCCCAGGTAACTCTCGTACTTCTCGCGCGTCAGGTTGACCGCGTCGAGCTGGACCGACAGGTGGCTGGTCAGTTCGTAGCCCACGCTCAGGTCGACGTAGGTGCTGTCCTTGACGATGCGGTCCTGGCCGAAGCGCGGCTCGGCAATCTGCTCGACATACTTGCCGCGATGGGTCGCGGAGAGGCGGCCGGTGAGCGGACCGCGCTCGTACAGCAGGGCGACATTGTAGCTCTTCTTGGCCACGTCGATCAACGACGTCTTGGTGTAGGTGCCGCTGTTGAACGCCGTGCGGGTCTGGTTGTCGCCCGTGATCCAGGTGTAGTTGAACTGGGCGCCGAACGCACTCCAGATGCCGGGCAGGAAGTCGAAGAACTTCTGCACGCCAAATTCCGCGCCGCGCAAGGTGCCCTTGCCCGAGTTCTGGGGACGGGTCACGCGGTAGTTCTGGCCGTTGATGACTTCATCCTGCTCGAAGTTCTGCAAGTAGCCTTCGATGTCGCGGTTGAACACCGCCACCTGGGCGTAGCCGTTCCTCTCGAAGTAGTATTCGAGCGTGGCGTCGGTGTTGATCGACGAGGTCGGCTCCAGGGTCGGATTGCCCGCCCTGCCCGAACCGGGCGCGTTGACGGTCGGCGGAATGAGCGACAAGGCCGGATTGAGCGAGGAAAACTCGGGACGCGTGATGGTCTTGCCGACGCTCAGGTGCGACTGCAGCTTGGGGCTCCACTGCACCAGGCCGCTCAGGTTCGGCAGCACGTTCGTTTCCGAGGCCGACAGGTCGACATCGGTGATCACGTCGCCGATCCGGCTCTTGCCCTTCAGGTCGCGCGCCACCCGCACCACGCGCGCGCCGGCATTGCCGCTCACTTCGATGCCAGCGAGTTCCGTCTGGAAGCGCGCGCCCAGATACATGGTGGTGGTGCGTTCGCGCTGTTCGAACAGGCGGCCCGGATCGTCCGACACCCGGCCCGCCGCCACGCCGTAGCCCTGGCGCACCTTGTCGGCCTGGTCGATCAGGAAGTCGCGCGACGGCACCAGGAACGGGCCGCCAAGCCGGTCGAGGCCCGGCACCAGGCTTTCGAACCCGGGACCGAACACGTCGGCCGGCACCGGACGCGCATTCGGGTCGACGTCGCTATGGCCTTCGCCGCTGTGAAAGCTGGCGTTACGCGTGGACAGGCGCACGCCGGCCTGCAAGCCGGTGACGATGCCGGCGTCGAGGCGGTAGGTCAGGTCGGTGCGCAACTGGGTCTGGTCGCCTTTCGATTCGCCCCAGTTCTGCACCATGCCACGCAGCACGAACTGGCGCGGATCGGTCAGCGGCGAAGCGCTCCCGGGCGTGGTGATGCTGTTGTAGCCGCCATGGCCATCTTGCCCGGCCGTGTACACGCTCGCGCTCGCGTTCGGCACCTGTTGGTCGACGATCACCGTATCGTTGACGAACTTGGAACGCGTATGCGCCAGGTTGGTGACGACATTCCACGGCCCGTCGCGAAACTGCAGGTTCATGCTCAGGTAGTTGGTATCGGTCCTTTCCTTCACGCCCCAGGCGCTGGTGGCGATGAACGGATCGAAGTCGTACGGGCCGCCCCAGCGCGCCGCCGGCGAGTGGGCCGACAGGATCGGGCAGATCGTGCCCAGGGGGGTCTTGCAGTAGTCGCCTTCGGGCGCGAGCACGGTGCCGGTCAGGCGCGGCGACCAGCCGACGTTCGCTATCATGTAGTCCACTTCGCTGCGGCCGCGGTAACCGGTGCCCAGGTACTGCGTGGTCAATTCGAGCTTGGGATTGATCTTCCACTGGAACGCGCCATGCATGCTGCCACGCTCGCGCTCGCCGGCATTGTAGATGCCGCCCACATGCGACATGTTGCCCAGCCGATCGCCCGGCTTGAGCGGGGCCACCGGCTGGTCGTCGTTCAGGCGCGTGGCGCTGCCGTCGGGGCTGACCGAAAACAGGCGGTCCGGCCGGTCGACCCACTGGACCGGGTAGCTCCACTTGTCTTTATTGTAGGCCACGTCGAACAGCAGGCCCATCTCGCCCACGCCGGTCTGCCAGCGGTTGCTGACCAGAACGCCACCGCCCGGATTGTTGTTTTTCGACGAAGCCGCACTGCCCTCGGTGCTCGAGCGCCGGTTATCCACGTAGCCGGTGGCGGTCAAGCCCTTGAAGTCGAACGGCGCGCGCAGGCGGATATTGATGGCGCCGGCAATCCCGCCCTCCGGCTGGTTGGCGGTGGCCGACTTGTAGACATCCAGGCCCGCCACCGACTGCACCGGCAAATCCTGGTACGACAGGCGCCGCCCGGTGCCGGTGAAAATCTCGTTGCCGTCGAGCGTGGTGACCACGTCGGGCAGGCCGCGGATGATGACGCTGCCGGTTTCGCCCTTGTCGCGCCCGACCTGGACCCCGGCGATGCGCTGCAGGGCGTCGCCGGCGGCGCGGTCGGGGAACTTGCCGATGTCGTCGGCGTTGATGGCGTCGACCACCTGCACCGCGGCGCGCTTGATTTCCTCGGCCGAGCGGATGCTCTTGCGGATGCCCGTCACTTCGACGGTCTGGATGGGCTCGGCTGCGTCGGCAGCCTGGTTGGTGGGAGCGGCCGCCGGCGACTGCGCCAGGGCCGGAACGGCGCAGCTGGTCATCAGCAGGATGGCGGCGCAAATCGGTGTCGGTCTCGTATTCATCAGCAAGTCTCCTCGTTGTTCTTGTGATTGATATGAAGCCGAGCACACGGCACTCGGCTAGATGCAACTAATAGTATGATTCGTTATTAGTCATAACAAATATGTTTTTCATTAGAAGCTATCCGATAAAGCAATACCGGCCTTGATCCAGCTCAAGCGGGCGCGGCAACCGAGCCGCGCACCACCAGCGGGCAGTCGATCTTGATGTTGGCGCGGCGCGACACAGCGCCTGCTCCACTGCCGCCCCTTGCTTCGGCGATCAGGGTGGCGGCGGCCCAGCGCCCCATCTCATAGTTGGGCAACACCACCGTCGTCAGCGCCGGCTGGGTATAGCTGGCGATGTCCTGGTCGTCGTAACCGACGATCGACAGTTGCCCGGGAATGTCCAGCTTGAGCTTGCGCGCGGCATCCATGGCGCCCACCGCCATCAGGTCGTTGGCGCAGAACAGGGCCGTGGGCCGCTGCGCCAGCGACAGCAGGCGCTGGGCATGCTCGAAGCCGCCGCTCACCTGCCAGTCGCCTTCGCATACCAGCGCCGGGTCGTAGGCAATGTCGGCCGACGACAATGCCTGGCGATATCCCTTGAGGCGGTCGCTGGCCGCTTCCAGCCACGGTTCGCCGTTGATGAAGCCGATGCGCCGGTGTCCGGCCTCGATCAGGTGCATCGTGGCTGCGTAGCCGCCCAGCACTTCGCCGGGCACCACCGAGCAGTGGTCGAGTTCCTTCGCATGGCAGTTCAGCAGCACCGTGGGCACGCTGCCCAGCAACGGCGGCAGGATGGCGGCGCGCGTGAAGATGGTCGAATAGA
>DASVVC010000057.1:0-54102 GCA_036386755.1 Telluria sp. | reverse complement strand
TTCTGTCGTCATAATCGACAGGGCTCCTGCTGCATTCGTGATTAAGCTTTAGCGAATTTTCTTCTTCAAGTCTCCGGGTCTGGATCCAACTCAGGAAAATCTGCAATAACGGGGCACGTGTAGGAGGCTGCCAGAATTTTATGACATTATTTATTCGAAGGGAGGATACATGTTCCTTCGATATCTAGATCTGCATGGGACAGTACTCGCATTACTTTTAGGTCCGCCAGTTTTAACCCGTGCTGCTCCGCGAAGCGAGACGGTCGCTGAGGGAACTCGATCGAAAAAAACAGGCCTCTATGGAGAAATATTCGCCCCCTAAGTTCTGCTGGAGGATGTGACGTAGAATCGATAAGGATCACCGTGGCCGCATGAAGATTTGGCTCCATCCGGCTGAACAATGGCGCAGTAGCGCTTCTATAATAAAAGCATAATTTTTTCCCTTTTGCTTGCCGTTGAATTATCGCTTACTTGCGATAGCTGCGCACTTAATATCACTCTACTGTGTTTGCATAGCGTGCAGCGCCACGCCTCCAAGCACATATTTTCGTATGGCCGAAGAAGAGAATTTCCTCTTATCCAATCGTATATTTTTCTAAACATATTCCTACTTTCTGCACTCACATCCGTTAACCTCAGCCGCTGCTGCTCCGTATCCGGCTCCCCCTCCTGCCCCTTTGAATACATTCGGAATTCTGTACCATTGCTGCATTAATGGAGGAAGTTTCGGCCCTAAATCACGCCACCCGTTCGGGTATCTGAACGGGTCATGACGAAAATGACGCACTGGAGTGACATAGTTTCCATTAAGGATTGTTCGTTCGAAGCGGCCCACTGCGCTTGCCAACAATGGTTTATAGGAAGGGCTGCCGCTCCTAAAAAATCGGCTAGGGAAGTGCTGATTTATTCCCCCGGCCCGGTTCCAAGCTATCACCAGACCTGAGACAATAACAGCTCGTTCATCACGGTAAGATTGATCATGCAGAAGAGCTTCTCCGACCTCGAGTATGCCGCCAAGAAGAAGCTGACACGGCGGGATGTGTTCCTGGCAAAGATTGAAAGCGTCACCCCATGGCCGCAATTGTATGCGTTGATCGAACCGTTTTATCCGAAGGTGGAAGGCGCGGGTCGTCCGCCTATCGGCTTGGAGCGCATGCTGCGCATGTATGTTGTCCAGCAGTGCTTCGGATTGTCGGGTGAAGGCATCGAGGATGCAATCTATGACAGCCAGGCTATCCGTGGCTTTGTCGGTATCGACCTCAATCGCGAGTCGGCCCCGGACGCCACGACGTTGCTGAAGTTCCGCCGTTTGCTGGAAAAGAACAACCTCACGCGCAAGATCTTCGACACGATCAACGGACACCTGGCGGCGCAGGGTTTGACAATGCCCGAAGGTACCATTGTCGATGCCACGCTGATCGCGTCGCCTCCCTCGACCAAGAACAAGGACAAGAAACGCGACCCGGAAATGCACCAGTCGAAGAAGGGAAACGACTGGCATTTCGGACTGAAAGCGCATGTTGGCGTGGATGCGGCTTCGGGCCTGGTGCATACCGTGATCGCCACGGCAGGCAACGTCTCGGATGTGACGCAGGCGCACGCGCTGCTGCATGGCAAGGAAGTCGCAGTACTGGGTGATGCGGGCTATCAGGGCGTCGAAAAACGCGAAGAAAATCTGGGGAAAAATGTGACCTGGCACGTCGCGATGAAGCGTGCCAAACGCAAGGCGCTTCCTGCCAACAAACTCGGCCGCATGACGGAAAAGCTGGACACCTGAAAGCGAGTGTCCGGGCGAAAGTGGAGCATCCGTTTCATGTCGCGAAGAACCTCTTTCGCCATCGGAAAGCACGCTACCGTGGTCTGGCGAAAAACGCCGCGCAACTGTTCACCCTGTTCGGCTTTGCCAATCTGGTGCTCGCTGGCCGGCAATTTAAGGTCTCGGAGGCCCGAACTCCGTCCTGTTGATGAAAAGCGCGCAGAAATGCATCAACATCGCGAAATCCCCCCGCGCCATCTGCTCTGAAAACATGAATTCGGAGCGCTCCGAAAATCAGTCGGCGATGTCGTCACCATGACCGTCGAAATCATCAATTGATCAGTGCTTCCCTAGCTGTCACCCTTTGGCATCATTTTTTCTCGACGCCTTACGCAATTCTGCAATGCCGAGACAGCTTTATCCAGTCTGAAAATGCACCCAAGCTGATCATCTGTGCAATTGAAAATATCTCCAGGCCCATCGGTCGAATTCGGATACGGACCGCGCGTCGTATAAGATTGAATATCTTGGAAGTAAAGCAGTGAGTCCCCTCCCCCTGTAACATCACGACCAAGAAAAACAAGGGTTTGAAGTTCGGGGATTAATAAGTCTTCGTCAAAATAGTTCAGCATAAAATAAAGATTACCTTGCTTCAATTCGGATGCGCCTATCGGTTCCGCATATAAATGTGAATCATTCATGTTATCTCCTATTGAGCAGCCGCGCCGCCGATTACCAAAGCTGGGACCGTAACCTCCGGCGCGAGCAGCAGTGCTCCAACCCCTAAAAGGCACGCGCCAGTTGTGCACGTTTTTGGATTCCGTTCACACCAACTCTTCTCAGGACGCTTACAGCTGCAACTCATCGGTCCGTCAACCCAGGCCCGACCACTGAGGCCGCCCGACACAGTGGTTAACTTGAAGGTTTGTGGCACCATACAGCTTTCCACCGGGTCCGGTGAGCACTGCTGGAAGCAAGCGTCATATTCAGCAGGCTTACAACTTCTAAATCGACGAGCCGGGTTTTCTTTTGGCGGCACTAGCCCTAGAGGGTCGGTATTACTTATTGGGTTAGCTTCCACATATCCATATGTATTAATCCCGCCATTTAGCCCGATCGGGTCTGACTGAGCGTAGCGCCCGGTCTGCGGATCGTAGTCGCGATAGTAGTTATAATGAAGATTCGTTTCTCGATCATAATATTGTCCGGGAAAGCGCAGGTTGTAGGAAAAATTTCCCTGGCGATTCGGGTTTTCATCGGGTGGATCTTCGCCAAACGGATTTGCGCCGTCCCAGCGCCACACCATCTTGTTGTCGCTGGCGCGTGTGATAACCCGCGGTGTTGCCAAGTGGTCCGCGTAGACGTAGTATGCATTTTCTTCCGCCCCACTTGCGCGCGGTTTGGCCACGGCGACCGGCATCCCTTCCAAGTAAATGGTTTCCTGTATCGGCGTCCCGGCGCTGTTGTACTCCCCCACCATTTGTCCCGCTTCGTTGTAGACGAAGTAAGTCGATGCGCCGGCAGCATCAGTCTTGCTGGCCCGCTGGCCAAGCCCGTTGTACCGGTATTGGACAACCGCGCCACCGGCGCCTGTGGCACTGCTCAGGCGTCCATTGTTGCCGTAGACGTAGCGTATCGTTCCGTCGCTGACCAGGTTGCCCGTGACGTCGTATGTATTGCGTTTCGCCGGCAACGGTCCGGCGGTGGCGGCAAGCCGGTTGCTGCCCGGATCGATTGTGTTGAGGTAGCTATTAGCTCCAAGAATTACTTTGGTCCGGTTGCCGTTGGCGTCGTACTCGAAGCGCTGGCTGGCGGTGGCGCTGGTAAAGCCAATCAGGCGATCACGCCCATCGTAGCTGTAGCGCTGGTCCAGTCTGCTCGACGTGGCGTTCCCCGCATGCGTGCTTGACGCGATCCGTCCGGCGGCATCGTAACTGAGCGTGCGCGTCGAGCCCCCCGCTTTCAGGTTGCCGAGTAGGCAACTGACAACGCGGTTTTCCAGGTCGAACTGGCGCTCGTATCCGTTCGGATTACCCGCGCTGTGGTTGCCCCATAACCATGCGCGCACGGCGCCAAATGGCTGGTAGCTTATCTGACTCAGGATCGTCACGCGCGCAGCATTCGGGCGCGTCAGGCCCAAGGCGGAAGGCTTCCCGTTGCTGTCATAGATGACGTCGATGCGATTGCCGCTCGGGTAGATCATGGACGTGACGTGTCCCACGGCACTTCCTTCGCTACCGTAAGTGTAGGAAGTCACGAAGCGCCTGGCCGCCGGGCCGCTCGTCTGTTCTTTCCTGGTAAGCCTTCCCATGCCATCGTAGGCGTACACCGTTTTCCCAGACTCATCAGTCATCATCGTCACGCGGCCCGCCGCAGGACTGCTGGCGGCTCCATATTCAAATGTGCTGGCGCCGATGCCAGTAACGCGGCCCGCCGCGTCGTATCGATAGGCAGTCGTGCGTCCGACTGCGTCGATGCTCGCTGTAACGTTTCCGGCTCCGTCGAACTGCGTGTTCGTTGTGCCGGTGTCCGGGCTGATGAGCGTCGTTTGCTGCCCCAATCCGTTGACGACGTAGCGCGTCTGCAAACGACGCGGATCGAGCACCGACGCGAGCTGATCCTGCGGCGTGTACCCGAAGTGGATCGTCGCCGGTTTGCCCGTGGCATCGGCGGGGGGCAGCGCCTGCTGTATCAAACGGTTGAAGGCGTCGTAAGTTCCCTTACTGACGCGGCCCATCGAATCGATACTCGACGTCTGGTTACCGACCGGATCGTATTCAAAGCGCGCGCCTTGGTCTCTGGCACTGCGCTGTTCCCGTTGAAGGCGATTAAGCGCATCGAAAGCGCGTGTCGACTGCGCCACCAGTTTCCCGGCCGGGTCTTTTACCTCCTGGCGAACAATATTGCCCATCGCGTCCAGGGTGAAGCTGATACTGTTGCCGGCGCTGTCGCGCAAGCCGGTCATGCGGTGCGCGTCGTCGTACCTGTACTCCAGCGCCGAGCCGTCAGGGGCAGTCATACGGATCAGTTGCCCGGCAACGTCGTGCTCGTAGCGGGTAGTTTCTACGCGTCCGCTCGTGTCGCGGATAGTGCTGGACGTCAGGCGCTGGCGCGGGCCATATTCAAGCCCGACAATCTGGCCGGTGTGATGCTGAATTTTCGTCGGCAAGCCGTCCTCGCTGTATTCGAGGTAACTGGTCACCTCGCCAACGCTGTTGCGCACGCTCGCCAAGTCGCCCGGGGCGTGGCTTGCGCTGGTGTCGGCGTAATAAACCTTGCTGGACGATTCGGCTTTGCCATTGGCGCCAAGCGGACCGGTGCTCGTCAGCATCTGCCCGTTGCCGTTATAGGTGTACCGCCATTCCTGGACAGGGCCGGTTCGGGCTGCCGCAAAGCCGAGTCCGCCGCTACTGTCCGTGGTCGCCTGGACGGCCCTGCGGCATGCGACGGCGATCGGCTTCCCGTTGGGCAGCACTGCGCCGCCGGCGCATTCCACGACTTTGCCTGCGGCGTCGCGCTGGCCGTTGTAGATCGTCGTTTCCATGCGTCCTTGCGAGGCGGTGCCGATGGCCAATGGCCAGTCCGGATGCCAGCGCGTGCTGCTCTTGCGCGCGCCCGCTGGAATCGGACTATCGATGCTCGCAGGGCATGCGGCATCCTGGGCCAGCCCGGTCGTGCGCGCCAGCTCGTTTCCACGGACAGGATCGCTGATGAAGCAAGCCTTGTTTCCATTGAAGTCGGTACGGCTGGCCACGTCGCCTTTGTCGGTGTACGTGGTTGCCTTGGCACTCGCAGCGCAGCCGGCGCCTGCGGGCTGGCTTTCTGCCGTAATCTGGCTCTTGTTATTGGCGTCGTACGCGATGCCGATACTCCGGCTGCTGCCGAGCGGATCGGTCACAATCCGGCTGGCCCGGCTGGGATAGGCGAATGTATAGCGCTGCGCACCGCCGGCGTGCTCCGACAGCACTGCCTGCGCGTCGTCGTTGTATGCATACGTGGCGAAGCGCTTGCCATGTTCATCGGTGATTCCGGTGAGCAGGAAGCGATCGTTGGCGTCTTCGTAATGGTACGCGCGCGATGATGTCTCGATACCGGAGCGGTCGAGGAAGTGCACGCCGACCAGGCGGTCCATGCCTTCAATGGGTGCATAGCCGGGTATGGCGGCATGCTCATATTCGTAGCGCACGCTGCCGGTGGCATTGGAAATCGACGCGATGCCGTCACCTTCCCAAGCGATTGCGAGGCTGCGACCGCTGGTGTCGACAATCTTGCTGAGCTGATTTTTCTCATCGTAGGAATACTGCGTGGCCATGCCGGTACGGGTATGAACGCTGCTGAGTTTGAAGTTGTCACCCTCCCGAAGAAAACGTTCGACCGTGCCGTCCGGCGTTGTCAGAAGAAAGACAGTTTCATCGGGGCCTTGCACTTCCAAGTTCATGCCCCTATCGTGACGGGACTTGTACGGGCCGTCGTTCACCCGCCAGAATTCGAAAAAGCTGCCGTCGCTGAGCGCGCCAATGATGCGCGGTCTGATGCTGCCAAGCAGTGAGTGTGGCGCGAAAAAGGCGCGCTCGAAGGAAAACGACCAGCCCATGCCTGCTGATTGGCCAAGCCCGTTCTCGCGCACGCTACGGTAGATGCGCCGAACGGACAGTGCGTCATTGACGCCTCCAGCCAAGTCGGTTTCATGCTGGACCTTGGCGCCGCTGGCGAATTGGACCGGGTTCCCCGCGGCCTCGCCGCATTTCAGGGGTACAGGAATTTCCGGCCTGGTTTTGCGACAAACGCCCTGTGCGTAAGCCGTGTATCCCGGCTTGCAATGCAGGAGGACATTCCCAAACCACTGAACTCCGCCTACCTGCAAAAAATGCGGGTAGTAGCATTTAAAAAAGTCGCGGCGGCCCTCATAAGGCCGCATCGCGACCAACGGGTGTCCCATGTGATTTATCGCTGTCTTTTGGCACGCAGTAATCGGGTCGGCAGCATAAAGATCCAGTCCGGACGTTCCGCTGTAATACCACCAACCCAGCGTTCCCTCGGGCGGACCATTCTCTGCGCGGACACTGCCGTGTACCAGAAGGAGCAGCATCAGCGCGGAACCCGGGTGACGAAGAAGCGACCGAAAGAAGCTTGACCTGGGCATGGTTTTCCTGTTCTCTGTGTGAGAATGCCGGCAAAAATTGCCAGATAGAAACCAAGGGTAGCCGTGTCACGTACCTGGGTGTTGCGATTTAGCAATGTCTCTCATCGACGATTTCCGGCTCGGCCGCCTATTCGTGCCACAGGGAATACAATCGATACGCTGACTTCATCTCGGCACTTTTAGTGAGGCGGCAGTGTTCACGCCGCCGGCAGCGACACGATGAAACTGCTGCCCTTCCCCGCTTCCGACTTGATGGTCAGGCTGCCGCCATGGCGCAGCAGCACGTGCTTGACGATCGCCAGGCCCAGCCCGGTACCCTGGGTTTCGCGCGAGCGGCTCTTGTCGACCCGGTAGAAACGCTCGGTCAGGCGCGCGATATGCTTCTGGTCGATGCCGATGCCTGTATCGGTGGCGACGAACTGCGGGCCGTTCGGGCCGATCTGCCAGGCCAGGTGCACGGTGCCGCCCGCCGGCGTGTAGCGCACCGCGTTCGAGGCCAGGTTGCCGAAGGCACTGCGCAGTTCTTCCGCATTGCCCATGATGTTCGGCCCGTTCACGCTCGACGTGATCTGGTGCTTGCCGCCGGACAGCGCCCTCGCCTCCTGCACCACCTGCTCCATCAGCGCGGCAATATCGACCGATTCGCTGCGCAGCGGGTAATCCATCGATTCCAGGCGCGACAAGGTCAGCATGTCCTCGATCAGGCGCTGCATGCGATGGCCCTGCTCGGTCATCAGTTTCAGGTGCGACATGCGCGTTTCCGGGTCGAGGTTCATTTCGCTCGACGCGATTTCCAGGAAGCCGACGATCACCGTCAGCGGCGTGCGCAGCTCGTGCGAGGCGTTGGCGATAAAGTCGCGCCGCATTTCCTCGATGCGCTGGGTTTCGGTGGCGTCGTGCGTGACTAAAATCTGGCGCCGGTTTTCGAACGGGATGATCTGGCAGATCAGCTTGCGGTCGCGGAAACTCAGCGTCAGCGGATTCTCGTAGCGGCCGAGGATGATGTAGTCGATGAAATCCGGATGGCGGATCAGGTTGGTCACGCGCATGCCTTTGTCGCGCTCCAGGGTCAGGCCCAGGTGGCGTTCGGCGGCCGGGTTGCACCATTCGAGGAACAATACGTCGTCCATGATGGCCACGCCGTCGGGCAGCAGGTGCATGGCCTGGCGAAAACGGGCCAGCCATTCGGTCAGTTCGGCCTGGTTCCGTTCGTCGTCGCGGCGCAGGCGGTACAGGCGCGAGAAAATGTTGGTCCAGGAACCCCAGCCGTCGGGCAGTTTGCCCGAGTGCGGGTCGTCCAGCCAGTCGCCGAGCTGGTGAAGGTAGGAGAGCTGGATGAACAGCAGGATGAAGACGGACAAAAAGGCGACCGCCAGGCCGTAGACCAGCCCGAACAGCCACCAGAAAACACCCGCGCCAAGCAGGATGAAGCTCATGCGCAGCAGCGCGGGGATCCAGAACAGCAGTTTCGGGTTCATGTTACGGGGGGTGTCCTTTTTCAGATAATTGCATGCTGCGGCGCTCGCGCAGCCAACGACATCGTTCCCTCTACCGCCCGTCGTTCCCGCCGAGTGCCGCCTTGGCGCGGGAAAGACGGCGGACACGGTACAGGTTATGACAACATCTACTACGGCATCACTTCTCCGACAGCATATACCCCACGCTGCGCACCGTCTTGATCAGTTTTTCCGATTCCTTGAGCGCCTTGCGCAGCCTGAGCACATGGACGTCGACCGTGCGCTCCTCGATCACCACATGGTCGCCCCACACCTTGTCGAGCAACTGGCTGCGCGAGAACACCCGTTCCGGATGCGCCAGCAAGAATTTGAGCAGCTTGAACTCGGCATGCCCCATGTCGATCTTCTGGCTGTCGATCGACACCGTGCAACTGACCGGATCCAGGGTGACCGGCCCGGCGCTCATGGGCGCCTGGTCATGCTCCGGACTCTTGCGGCGCAACAGCGCCTTGGCGCGCGCCAGCAGCTCGCGCGGGGAAAACGGCTTGGTGACGTAATCGTCGGCGCCATTGTTCAGGCCCGCGATCTTGTCTTCTTCCATACTTTTGGCCGTCAGCATGATGACCGGAATATCCTGGAAGTTGCGGTCCGAGCGCATGCGCGAGAGCAGGCGCAGACCGGTCTGGTCCGGCAGCATCCAGTCCAGCAGCATCAGGTGCGGAATGCGCTGCTGCATGAATTCCCAGGCATCGGCCACATTTTGCACCGAACACACATTCCAGCCCGCTTCGCGCAGGGAAAAGGTCACCAGTTCAACAATGGCCGGTTCGTCTTCTACGATTAATACAGTGGTTTTATCGGCTGCCATCGAGATTACGGTACAGGTTGATCGGGAATCAGAAGCGCCGGCTTGCTGTGCCGGATATCCTTGCCTTCGACGACGTAGATGACGTATTCGGCGATGTTCTTGGCATGGTCGCCGATGCGCTCGATGGCCTTGGCCACCCACAAGGTGTCCAGCGCCGACGAAATCGTGCGCGGGTCTTCCATCATGAAGGTGATCAGGTTGCGCATGATCGAGCGAAATTCATGGTCGATCACGGCATCCTGGGCGATCAGCTGCAAGGCCTGCTTGCCGTCCAGGCGCGCAAACGCGTCGAGCGCGTCGTGCAGCATGTCGGACGTGGCGGTGGAAATCGTGCGCACCATTTCGTAATGGTTCACGCCAACCGCGCCGCGTCCGTGCAAGTTCTTGGAAGTGCGGGCGATCTTGGCCGCTTCGTCGCCGATCCGTTCCAGGTCGGTGATGACCTTGATCGTCGCCATGACCGTGCGCAGGTCGTTGGCGGTCGGCTGGCGCCGCACGATCAGGTGGCTGCAGGCGTCGTCGAGCGCCACTTCGAGCTGGTTGACTTCGTCGTCTTCCGCGATCACGCGGTCGGCGCGTTCGAGGTTACCAATGCGAAAACATGTCATCGCGTCGAGGAACTGCGTCTCGACAATGCCACCCATCAGCAACACCTTGGAGCGGATGGTTTCTAGTTCGTGATCGTACTGCTTGGATGAATGCTCGCCTATCATTGCTGCTCTCCGTAATTAGAATTGTCGTGGCTCAGCCAAAGCGTCCGGTAATGTAATCCTGCGTCTCTTTGCGCGCTGGATTCATGAAAATCTGGTCGGTTTCGCCGAACTCGACCAGCTCGCCCAGGTACATATAGGCGGTGTAATCCGAGCAACGCGCGGCTTGCTGCATGTTGTGGGTGACGATGGTAATCGTATAGTCCTGCTTGAGTTCGCTGATCAGTTCTTCCACTTTCGCGGTCGAGATCGGGTCCAGCGCCGAGGTCGGCTCATCCAACAGCAGCACGTCGGGCTTGACCGCCACGCCGCGCGCGATGCACAGGCGCTGCTGCTGGCCGCCCGACAGCGACAGGCCGCTCTTGGACAGCTTGTCCTTGACCTCGCCCCACAGCGCCGCTTTTTTCAGCGCCCATTCGACGCGCTCGTCCATCTCGCCCTTGGACAGGTCTTCGTACAGGCGCACGCCGAAGGCGATGTTGTCGTAGATCGACATCGGGAACGGGGTCGGCTTCTGGAACACCATGCCGACCTTGGCGCGCAGCATGTTCACGTCCTGGTCCGGATCGAGGATGTTCTTGCCGCGGTACATGACCGAACCTTCGGCGCGCTGGCCCGGATACAGGTCGTACATGCGGTTCAGGGTGCGCAGCAGGGTCGACTTGCCGCAGCCGGACGGGCCGATGAATGCCGTGACCTGCTTTTCGTAAATGTTGAGGTTGACGTTGGTCAAACTCTGCGTCTTGCCATAAAAGAAGTTCAGGCCGGAAATCTCGATCGTCTTGTTCTTCGGCGTTACAGTAGGCATCGGTGTAGGCATAGGGCTCATAAGATGGATCGGTCGATTATTTCGTGGTTTTCTGGCTGAACATGGTACGCGAGACGATGTTCAACAACAACACGCTGAAGGTCAGCAGCAAGGATGCGGCCCAGGCCAGGTTGACCCAGTTATTGGCCGTGCTTTGCGCAAAGGTATTGATGACCACCGGCAGGTTGGCAATCGGCGCGTTCATGTTGGAACTGAAGAACTGGTTGTTGAGCGCCGTGTACAGCAGCGGCGCGGTCTCGCCGGTAATGCGCGCCACCGCCAGCAGCACGCCCGTGACCACGCCCGATTTGACGGCGCGCAGGCGCACCGTGGTCGCCACCTTCCAGCGCGGCGCACCGAGCGCAAAGGCAGCTTCCAGCAGGTTCTGCGGCACCAGGCGCAGCATGTTGTCGGTGGTGCGCACCACCACGGGGATGGCGATCAGGGACAGCGCGATCGACCCGGCGTAGCCGGAATAGTGCCCGGCCACGTTGACATACAGGGTCCACACGAAAATGCCGAGCACGATGGACGGCGCCGACAGCATGATGTCGGTCACGAAGCGCGTCACCTGGGCGAAGCGGTTCTCTTCGCCGTATTCGGCCAGGTAGACCCCGGCCAGCACGCCGATCGGGGTGCTGATGAAGGTGGCCAGGCCGACGATCATCAGGCTCCCGAGAATGGCGTTGCGCAAACCGCCGCCTTCGGTATCGGGACCGGGCGTGTCGTTGAGGAACAGGTCGAGCGACAGGGCCGAAAAACCCTTGATCAGCAGGGTCGACAGGATCCACAGCAGGAAGATCAGCCCGACCGACATGGCCACCACCGACAGCGCGATGCCGATCCGGTGCTTCCAGAGGCGCTTGCGGTAGACCGGATTAACAATAGTCTGGCTCATTTGACGCCTTCCTTGCGCGACATTCCGGCCAGCATCAGCTTGGCTGCGGACAATACGATAAAAGTAATGATGAACAGGATCAGCGCCAGCGCCAGCAGGGACGCGGTGTGCAGCGGCTGTTCGGCTTCGGCGAACTGATTGGCCAGGATCGAGGCGATACTATTACCGGCCGAGAAGATCGACCACGACAGGTTGTTGGCGTTACCGATGACGAATGTCACCGCCATGGTTTCGCCCAGCGCGCGGCCCAGGCCCAGCATGACGCCGCCAACCACGCCGGTCTTGGTGTAAGGCAGCACGATCTTGCGCACGACTTCCCATTTGGTGCAGCCCAGGCCGTAGGCCGATTCTTTCAGCACGGCCGGGACGATTTCGAACACGTCGCGGATGACCGAGGCGATGAAGGGAATGATCATGATCGCCAGCACCAGGCCGGCGGCCAGGATGGAAAAGCCCATCATCGGGCCGCTGAACAGCTGGCCGATGATCGGCAGCTGGCCCAGCGTGCTTTTCAGGAAAGGCTGGACGTATTCCGAAAACAGCGGCACCAGCACGAAGGCGCCCCACATGCCGTAAATGATCGAAGGAATGCCCGCCAGCAGTTCGACGGCGGTGCCCAGCGGGCGGCGCAGCCAGACCGGGCAGATTTCAGTAAGGAACAGCGCAATGCCGAAGCTGACCGGAAAGGCGATCAGCAGGGCGATAATCGAGGTGGCCAGCGTGCCGACGATGGGAATGAGGGCGCCGAATTGCTGGTTGCCCGGATCCCATTCGGCGCTGCTGACAAAGCCGAGGCCGAATTTGCTGAAGGCCGGCGCCGAGCCGATGATCAGCGAAACAATAATGCCGACCAGGACCAGCAGGACCGTTGCCGCGAACAGCAGGGTCACTTTATGGAAAATAAAATCCTGCATGCGCTGCTTGCGCATGGTGGAAAGCAGCGCAGTGTGCTCGAGTTCAAGCGTTGCGCTCTTGCTTCTGGCCATTGCGATAGTTGGGTTTGCGCTCATTGATTGACTTCGCCAGGTGTCCACATGATGTTGATCACTGCAAAAAGGCAGGCGGGCCGCACACGCGCCCTGCCCGCCCGTGGGTTTTCCGAATAATTACCAGATCGCCTTGCCGGCGGCATCTTTCAGATTGGCTTTCCAGGAGTCGCCCACCAGCTTGGTGACGCTGTCCGGCAGCGGCACGTAGTCCAGTTCGACGGCGGCGGCGTCGCCGTTCTTGAACGCCCAGTCGAAGAACTTGATGACTTCCTTGCCCTTGGCGGCATCGGCCTGGCTCTTGTGCATCAGGATGTACGACACGCCGGTGATCGGCCAGCTGTTCTTGCCTGGCTGGTCGGTCAGCACCACGCCGAAGCCTGGCGCCTTGACCCAGTCGGCCGAGGCAGCGGCTGCCTTGAAGTTCTCGTCGTCAGGCTGCAGGAAGGCGCCGTCCTTGTTTTTCAGCTGGGTGTGCGCGATCTTGTTCTTCTTGGCGAACGCCCACTCGACGTAGCCAACCGCGCCTTTGACCCGCTGAACGGTCGAAGCAACACCGTCGTTGCCCTTGCCGCCCACGCCAACCGCCCACTTCACGGATGCATCGGCACCGACTTTGGTCTTGAATTCCGGCGACACTTTCGACAGGTAGTCGGTGAACAGGAAGGTGGTGCCCGAGCCGTCGGCGCGATGCACGACGGTGATGTCGTCGGCCGGCAGTTTGACGCCCGGGTTCAGGGCCGCGATTTCAGGGGCATTCCACTTGGTGATCTTGCCCAGGTAGATGTCGGCGATGACCGGACCGGTCAGCTTCATCGCGCCAGGAGCGATACCGTCCAGGTTGACGATGGTGACAACGCCACCCATGATCGCCGGGAACTGCATCAGGCCTGCCGCGTCGAGTTCTTCAACGCCGAGCGGTTTGTCGGACGCGCCGAAGTCGACGGTTTTTGCCTTGATCTGTTTGATGCCGGCGCCGGAGCCGACCGATTGATAGTTCATGCCATTGCCGGTTGCCTTCTTGTACGACTCCGCCCATTTCGCATACACAGGGTAAGGAAAGGTCGCACCCGCGCCGGTCATGTCCGCAGCCATGGAGTTTGCTGCCGCCAGGGCGCCAACGCCAACAATGATGGAAGCCAACAACTGTTTCATTCGCATATCAAGTCCTTGTGGGTTATACAACGTGGAATGCTGCGCAGTCTACCGCGCAAATATGACACGTTTATGACATGGCTGAAATCCTGTAAGAATCGCCCTAACGCCTGCATGATACGCTTTGTGTGTCACAGAGGCATGTCACACAATTCGGGCCCGGTGTCACCGACGTGTCATATTTGTTTATTACACTGGCGGCGTTTACTATTATCTATCTGACTAGTTAAAGACATAATGAAAACTGCAACGACCGCGGACCCGGCGCGCGCCAACATCTTCCTGGACCGGGAGTTGTCGCAATTGACGTTCAACCGCCGCGTACTGGCCCAGGCAGAGGATACCTCGCTGCCCTTGCTGGAGCGGCTGCGCTACCTGTGTATTGTCAGTAACAACCTCGATGAGTTTTTTGAAGTGCGCGTGGCCAGCCTGCTGGCTCAGGGCAACCTTGCTGAAAATCCGGCCCTGATCGCCAACCTCGCGCGCATCAGTAACGAATGTCACAATCTGGTCAAGGACCAGTACGCGGTGCTCAACACCGAAGTGCTGCCTGAACTGAAGAAAAACGGCGTGCACCTGGTACGCCATACCGACCGCAACGAGGCGCAGCGCGCCTGGGTGAAGGAGTATTTCGAGCGCGAGGTGCGCCCCCTGCTCACCCCGATCGGGCTCGATCCGGCCCATCCGTTTCCGCAAGTGGTCAACAAGAGTCTCAATTTCATCATCTCCCTGACCGGCAAGGATGCCTTCGGGCGCGGCACCGGGATTGCCATCGTCAAGGCCCCCCGCGTGCTGCCGCGCGTGATCCGCCTGCCCGACCACCTGTCGACCAACGGCGGCATTTCCTTCTGCCTGCTGTCGTCGATCATCCACTCGCATATAGAAGACCTGTTCACCGGTCGCGAGGTGATTGCCTATTCCCAGTTTCGGGTCACCCGCGACAGCGACCTGTGGGTCGACGAGGAAGAAGTCAAGAACCTGCGCCAGGCGCTCAAGGGCGAGTTGCAGGGCCGCCAGTTCGGCACCTCGGTGCGGCTGGAAGTGGCCAAGAATTGCGCGCCGGAATTGTCGGAATTCCTCCTTGAACAGTTCGGGCTCGACAAGAGCCGCCTGTACGCGGTCGACGGTCCGGTCAACCTGGTGCGCCTGGCCGAGCTGATCGACCACGTCAAGAAGCCGGGTTTGCGCTTCGAGCCCTTCGTACCCGGCATGCCGCAAAAGACCGCGCACCACGATATTTTCGAGCAGCTCAAAAAGCACGACATTCTGCTGCACCACCCGTTCCAGTCGTTCCAGACCGTGGTCGACTTCATCCAGGTGGCCGCGCACGACCCGGCGGTCGTCGCCATCAAGCAGACCATCTACCGCACCGGCATGCACTCGGACCTGATGGAAGCGCTGATGGCCGCGGCCCGCGCCGGCAAGGAAGTGACCGTCATCCTGGAGCTGATGGCGCGCTTCGACGAAGAAGCGAACATCAACTGGGCCGACAAGTTGGAGCAGGCCGGCGCCCAGGTGGTCTATGGCGTGGTCGGCCTGAAAACCCACGCCAAGGTGGCGCTGGTGATCCGGCGCGAGGAGGAAGACGCCGAGGGCAACCCGGGCGGCCTGCGTTTCTACGCCCACCTCGGCACCGGCAACTACCACCTGACCACCACCCGCCTGTACACCGACTTTGGTCTGTTGACCGCGCACGCCGAAATGGCGCAGGAAGTGAACGAAGTGTTCATCCACCTGACCAGCCTGACCAAGCCGCACAAGCTGACCCATTTGTGGCTGGCGCCGTTCGCGCTGCAGAGCGAAATCATCAAGGCGATCCGCAACGAGGCCAAGATCGCCCGCGCGGGACGACCCGGGCGGATCATCGTCAAGATCAACGCGCTGGTGGACGAATCGGTGATCCGCGCGCTGTACGCGGCCTCGCACGACGGCGTGAAGATCGACCTGATCGTGCGCGGCGCCTGCACCCTGAAACCGGGCGTGCCGGGGCTGTCGGAAAATATCAAGGTACGCTCGATCATCGGGCGCTTCCTGGAACACAGCCGGATCTACTACTTCCGCAACGACCTGGCGCACGATGTGTACCTGGCCAGCGCCGACTGGATGAGCCGCAACCTGTTCCGCCGCATCGAAGTGGCCTTCCCGATCCTGGACAAGGCCCTGAAACGGCGCGTGCTCACGGAAGGATTGAACCCTTACCTGAAAGATAACTCGAACGCATGGGAACTCGACGCGAGCGGGCATTACCAGCGCCGCAAGGTGCGCGGCAAGCAGGTGGAGTTTTCGGCGCAGCGCCATCTGATGGAATTATTGGGCACGCACCCGGTCGATAGTGGAGAGTGACAGGAGAACAGCATGGATCTGATTTTATGGCGGCACGCCGAGGCGCACGACGCCGACGCGGGCCAGGACGACATGGAACGCGCGCTCACGCCCAAGGGGCAGAAGCAGGCGCGCCGCATGGCCGACTGGCTCACGTCGCAGCTGCCCGACAGCACCCGCATCCTGGTCAGCCCGGCGCTGCGCACCTTGCAGACAGTCGAGCCGCTCAAGCGCAAGTTCAAGATCGTGCACGAGCTGGCGCCGGGCGCCGATCCGGAAGACGTGCTGATGGCGGCCAACTGGCCGAACGGACGCGAGCCGGTACTCGTGGTCGGGCACCAGCCGACCCTGGGCCAGGTGGCGGCGCTGCTGCTGTCGGGGCATCCGCAGGACTGGCAGATCAAGAAGGCCAATGCGTGGTGGCTGGTGCAGCGCGAGGCGCTCGATCCTTACAGTTTGTATTTGAAAGGCGTGATGGCGCCCGACCTGATTGTTAAATAAGTCGGCCGCCAGCCCTTGAATTGTTGCATTCACCTGCTAAAGTTTAGGTGTATCAACCAAGGGAGACATCGCTCAACGGCGGTTCATGATCATGTTCAGCATGCTTGTCATGGCCATTTTTGGAGGCACGGTTGGGTTGGTGCTGTATGAACTGGTGGAAGAGGTTCACGGCAGTAAGCTCGACCTGCAAGATCGCTATCACGAATAGCACCGGGCCTGGTAAGGGCCGATAAAAAAGCGGCAAGGCCCGATGGGCGCTTGCCGCTTTTGCCATGCACTGTCTCGTGCCCGATCAATTCGCTACCGTCGCTCCCGCGCCGGAGAACGCGCGCGAGCAGCGGACTACTCACGGGGAGACGGTATCGACGCGCCGCTTAACGTCCGGTCTTAAACTTGGTAAACGTCCTCGTCATCACCCGGCGAATATCCTGCGGCACCGCTTCCGGCGGGATCATCTTCTTCAAATCCTCTTCCGCCAGGAACACGCTCTTGTTCTCCGCCACATCCTTGCGCACGAACTTCATGCCGGCCTTGTTCGGATTGGCAAAAAACACCTTGTTGGTCAGGCTGGCCTGCACTTCCGGGCGCAAGATATAGTTAATCCACAGGTGCGCATTGTTCGGATGCGGCGCATCGGCCGGAATGGCCATGGTATCGAACACCAGCGGCGCGCCGTTTTTCGGCACCAGCGCCTCGATCTTGACGCCCTTCTTCGCATCGATGGCGCGCTGGCGGGCGATATTGATGTCGCCGGCCCAGCCGAACACCACGCAAATGGCGCCATTGGCCATGTCGTTGATATACCCGGAAGAACTGAACAGGGTCACGCTCGGACGCACCGCCTGCAGCATGGTGCCGGCCGCCGCGTAATCGGCCGGGTTCTTCGAATACGCAGGCTTGCCCATGTAATGCAGCGCCGCCGGGAACACCTCGGACGGCGAATCGAGGAACGACACGCCGCACGACTTGAGCTTGGACGTGTACACCGGATTGAAAATGAGCTCCCACACATTGGCCGGCATGGGCGTGGTGCCCAGCGCGGCCTTGACCTTGTCGACGTTGATGCCGACCGTGGTGTAACCCCACATCCAGTCCACCAGGTGCTCGTTGCCCGGGTCCAGGGTGGCCAGCTTGGCCTGGATGGCCGGGTCGAGATTGGCCAGGTTCGGCAGCTTGGATTTATCGAGTTTGCGCAGCAGCTTGGCGTCGATCTGCTGGCGTGCCCACGGCGCGGTCGGCACCACGATGTCGTAGCCCGATTTGCCGGCGACCAGCTTGGCGTTGAGGACTTCGTTGCTGTCGAAGACATCGTAACGCACCGTGATGCCGGTCTCCTTGGTGAAGTTCTTGATCGTGTCGTCAGCGATGTAGTCGGACCAGTTATAGATGTTGAGGACTTTTTCCTCGCTCTGCTGGGCCTGGGCCGGGACGCCCGACCAGAGAGCCGCCGCCAGCGCGGCCAGACCCAAGCCGAGCCGCCGTTTCGCGTGCATATGCCGATTGACTGCCACCATTGATGCCTCCGTAAGTAGATTAAGCCCCGTGCGGGGTGCACTGCCAGAATGATCCGGCATTGCGGCCCGGTTGGCAAGCGCCGCCGCCAACCGCCTTGCATGGACGCGCATCGCCAACTAAAATCGTGCCTCTTGCGGTATCCTTTCCACTTTCCCCCTTCCCGGACGGCTCCAGACGATGAAAACAACCCCTGCGGCGCCCGAGGCCAGCGCGCCGGAACCGCGCATGTACCGCGTGGTGGCCGACAGCATTGCGCAACTGATCGCCGCCGAAAGCATGCGGCCCGGCCAGCGCCTGCCGGCCGAGCGCGAGCTGTCGGCGCGCCTGGGCGTGAGCCGCGCCTCGCTGCGCGAAGCGCTGATCGCCCTCGAACTGGGCGGCGTGGTCGAGGTGCGCAGCGGGTCGGGCGTGTATGTCAGCTTGCACGCGGCGAACGCCAGAGCGGCACCGGAAGTCGGCCCCGGCCCGTTCGAGGTACTGGCCGCGCGCCGCATGATCGAAACCGAGGTGGCCGGCCTGGCCGCCAAAAACGCCACCGATTCGGCCATCGACGCCATCCTCACCGCCGTGCTGGAAATGGAGCGCGACCACGAAGACCGCGCCAGCAACGAGCAGGCCGACCGCAATTTTCACCTGGCGCTGGCGCGCGCGAGCGGCAACACGGCGCTGGTGGGCGCCGTCGACTACTTGTGGAACCAGCGCGGCACGCTGTGGCACAAGCTCAAGGAACACTTCCAGACCGAGGAACTGCGCAAGCAGACCTTGACCGACCACCGCAATATCCTGGCGGCGATCGCCGCGCACGACGTGGCCGGCGCGCGCCAGGCCATGCGCGCGCACCTCGAACGCGTGACGCGCACCTTCTCCCGTGCGTAGGCACGGCGCGCGGGGCTTCACCTATGTGGGCCTGATGGTGATGGTCGCCGTGATCGGGGTGGCGACGGCGGCTACCGTTTCCGTGGGCGAGCTGGCGCGCAAGCGCGATGCCGAAACGGAGCTCCTGTTCGTCGGCAAACAGTACATCCGCGCGTTTCTCGAATACGAGCTCAATACGCCGGAAGGCCACGCCAGCCATGCGCCATCGCGCCTGGAAGACCTGCTGCAAGACCCGCGCCAGCCGGGCATGAAGCGCTACCTGCGCCAGCTCTATCCCGACCCGATCACCGGCAAGGCCGACTGGCAGCTGGTGCGCGCGCCGGGCGGCGGCGTGATGGGCGTGCGCAGCGCCTCGTGCGCACAGACGATCCGGCGCAGCTTCACCGACGGCGACTTCATTTATCTCGATGGGCAAAAGCGCTACTGCGACTGGCAGTTCGCGTACGTGATGGCCTGCGGCGGCAACTGCAAGGACACGCTGCGCCCCGAAGACTGAGGGTTCGAACAAAAAAAAGACCACGCCAACAGGGATCGCCCGTTGGCGTGGTCGAACCGGCTACATAGGCCGTTTTCTCACCTGAAACCCGATTGCTTGAGCTTTCTTGCTAATTATTTAAAAACGCATGCACGCGCGATGTTGCCGGCGTTGGTGTCCTTGCCTGGCTCATTGCCTTTCGAGGTGCCCACAAACGTGGCGCAACGCGACGACGACTTGTTCGACACGAAGTCGCTCATGGTCGCCACGTCGTAGGCCTTGGCCAGCGCCGGCAGTTTCGACGCATCGAAGCTGCTGTTGACACCCACGCCGGCATTGACGTTATAGATCGTCACGCCGCTGATGGTCACGGTGCGCGCCGACTGGCTCGAGCAGTTACCGCACGAGCGATACAGCTTGCCGCCTTCTTCCGCGTAGAAGTCGGTGATGACGATTTTGCTGTTTGCGCCGTTATTCTGGAACATTTTGTCGGCTGCCTTGTACGCCGCGCCGCCGGTGACGGTCATGGTGCCGGCGCCTTTGAGGGTGGCCGCATCTTCGCCCACGTCGCCCCAGTACACGTTCTCGATCTTGCAGTTACCGGCGCAATGGACGCCGTCGGCGCCGCCGGCGGTCAGGTTGCGGCCCGTGCCCTTGGCGGGATCGCCCAGCACCACGTTCTTGAGCGTTGCGCCGACGCCCAGGTTGAAGTGCGGGATCTGGCCTTCGGACTGGCTGCCGTCCATCTTCTTGGTATTACCGACCAGGCAAACCATCTTGCCGTATTTGACCAGGCCATCGAACACGGTATTGGCCGGCACCTCCGTCGTTTGCGTGACCAGCACCTTGGTGCACGACGGGACCGCGCGCTTGCCTGGGGCGGCCGATGCGCTGGTGGCGAGGCACAGTCCGATGACTGCGAAAAGAAGGGCATTGAAGCGTTTCATGATGACTCCTGGTGGATGAATGAAGTGATCATCCCCTTGCGGGGATGGCCTGGGCACAGCGCAATTACTGGGCCAGGTTGGTGCGCGCGCCGGCCGTGGCGATGGCTTTCGCTTTCACGCCGGCAGCCGCGCTGGCGCTGTAGGTGTAGCCGGTAGGGCCGTAGGCTTTGCTGGTTTTCCAGTCGGTGGCGTTGGCGTAGGTGCCCCTGTCCGGCGCGCCCCAGGTGATGCCGCTGCCGACGAAATTGTTGCGCAGGTCCCAGTAACCGATCTTGGCGCTGTCGCGCGAGGTGACGGGATTCCTGGCGTTCTCGAAGTAGTTCGATTCGATCAGCGCCATGGCGCCCATGCGCACGTTGATGCCCGAGGTATCGACGTTGCCGAAGTAGTTGTTGAAGATGTGGGCTTTACCGTAACGCAGCAGCGGCAGGCGCGACTTGACGTTCTCGAAGCGGTTGTTGTGGTAGGTGGTCAGCGAACCGGCGTTGAGCGTATCTTTGTCGGAATATCCATTCAGTGCCACCTTCTGGTAGTCGTACACGTAGTTGTACGACACGGTGATGTGGTTGGCGCCCTTCTTCATGTCGATGCCGCCGTCGAACGACGCGTCGCCCGCGCCAGGGCACGATTTGATCGAGGCGAAGATGGTGTTGTGGTCGACCCAGATGTTGCTTGGCTTGCCGCTCGACGTGCCTTCGATCGAGATCGAATCGGCATCTTCCCCGCCCTGCAGCAGGCCGATGGTCATGTTCTGCACGATCACGTTGTTCGAATCGCCGACGACACGGATGCCGAAGTTGGCCGACGAATCTGCCGCGCCGCGAATCGTGATGTCGCTCTTGTTCTTGATTTCCAGCGTTTGCGCCGGTTTCTTCCACTGCGCGCAGACGTCCTTGATGCTGGCGAAGTCGAACTTGCCGGTGTAGTTCAACACCAGGCCACCGCTGCCTGAATACGCCTTGATCCTCGCCGCCATGTCGGCCAGCGTGGCGACGTTGACCGCAGCCTTGGCGCCGCCGCCGGTGGTGGCGGCGCCGTAGCCAATCGGTCCGGCCATTGCCTGGGTGCTGGCCACAACGGCAGCAGCAGCCAGTGTCAGTTTCAAAGTCGATACTTTCATGCGGGTTACTCCGTAAATATTGGTTTTTTCGAGCCGCCAGCGTTGTCGAGGAAACCTGGCGATGTGGACCAAACGGAGCGCCGCTTTGTTGCCGTATTGCATCTGCAAAAACCATGAATGACGTGTTCCGCAGGTCGGCCATAATGCAAATAAATCAACGTTCGCTAGGTCTGCTGCGAGAATGCACGTTGTTATATTGTCGTGTCAATATCATGTTAAATGACTAAAAGCATTATTAAGATACCAATTGCTGGGGCAGGCTTCAAACGAAAGTGGCTGTGGCGTGAGATTGTCACAGCGACGATCATTGTTTTTCGTGTAACGTCTATGTATATGCATCAAATTCATATCAACGTCGCCTAGTCGTACTTTTTCATGCAAAACGGGCGGATTGGGTTATATTTCAAGAGAGATAAGACCTCATGCCGATTAAAAATGTAAAATACAAGATCAAAAAACAACATTTGGTCTAACCGAAGTCGAATATTGGTTAGATTATTTTCCGATTTGGTCAGTCCAAAATTTGCCGACGGCGTTAAAATTCACCGCAATTTGAAATTTGGACTGACCACAATCGATGGCGTATTGGAGGTTAATCAGAGCCGGCTGAAAGGCATGCCGTCGCGGGCATTGCCGCTTGCGCCGCTGTAGAGGTTGTAAACGCCGGGAGCGTTGTCCGGCGCCACAAGAATCCAGGTTGATGTACTTTCGGTCATCGGATCGAGCGGTAGCGAGCGCAGGTACTTGCGCTCGATCAGTTCGCCAAGCGTGTGCGGATAGCGGCCGTTATCGCCGTAGAATTTGTCGATCACCTCGCGCGTAATGTGCAGGTTCTCCTTGAGGACCGTCTCCTTCGACTGGTCGACACTGCGAAAAAAACGCGGCGCGGCGATCGTCAGCAGCAGCGCCAGTATCGCCAGCACCACCAGCAGTTCGATCAAGGTGAAGCCGCGCTTACCAGCGCCGGTATGGAATGCCATTCAAGCCTACCTGTTCAGAATTGGAGTGCACGTCGTAGACATCCTCGCCCGGCTTGGGGTCGGCCGGGTCGCTCTGGTAAGAGCGAAGGTGCCAGGTCTGCTCGGCCGGCAGGGCCGGATCGGTGTTGAACGGATCGCGCGGCAGCGCGCGCAGAAAGAACACCTTGCGCGCCTTGGCGCTGCGCTGGTCCGGAACGCCGTTCACCAATGCCTGCAAGTTGGGCGGATAGCCGCTGCCATCGAGCAGGCTGGCGATGCGCCCCTCGCCCGCCGCGCGCTTGTATTCGTCGAGCGCGGTGCGGATGTCGCGTAGCGCCACGCGCAGCTCCTGCTCCTTCTGGCGCTGCACGGCCACTTGCGCCAGCGGCAAGGCGATGGTGGACAACAACGCCACGATCGCCAGCGTCACCATCAGCTCGATGAGCGTGAATCCACGCGCGCGCGGCATGTCAGCCGCCGCTGCGTTCGAGCGGCGGCGCGCCGGCCGGTTGCGCCACAGGCACCGGCGGCGGCTCCTGCGGCGCGGCATGCGCCGGCTGGCCCGGCTGGCCGGAATGACCACGCAAGCTGGCATCGGTGCCCGCGTCGAACTCCACCTCGCCGCCGGCGCCGCGCTCCTGGTTGCGCAGCACGCGCGGCGTGATCGAGAGGACAATCTCCGTCTTGGTGCGCTCGCTCCCCTTGCTGCCGAACAGACGGTCAAGCATCGGCAGCTCGCCCAGGCCCGGAATCGCGTTCGAGGAACGCTTGTCGTTTTCGCTGATCAGCCCCGCCAGCACCTGGTTTTCGCCATCGCGCAGGCGCAATACCGTGCTGGCGTTGCGCGTGCCGATCCGGTAGCCGTAAGGCTGGTCGTTGCTGTCGAAGATGGTGCCGAGGATGCTGCTCACTTCCAGACTGAGTTTGATCGACACTTCATCGTCCATGTACACCACCGGCTCGGCTTCGAGCTTGAGGCCCACGTCGAGGTAATTGACCGACTGCGAGGTCACGCCGGTCGACGTCACATTGGCCGACACGCTCGGCACCCGCTCGCCGACCCGGATCAGCGCCTTTTCGCGGCTCTTGATGCGGATGCGCGGATTGGCCAGCACGCTGACGTTATCGCGATTCACCGATGCCGACAGGCGCATCGGGTCGACGCTGGCCAGCAGGCCCTTGGAATTGAGGTTCTTCAGGTCGTTGAGGGTGAAGGGGCTGGTCGCCAGGGTTCCGTCGTACAGCACGGTGGACGCCCCGAGCGGCGTCAGGCTCACGTTGCCCGGCCACTTCACGCCCAACGATTCGAGGTCGCTGCGCTGCACTTCCAGGATCTCCACCTCCAGCATGACTTCCGGTTCGGCCACGTCGTGCAGCGCCACCAGCTTGGCCGCCATCAGGATGGTTTCGGGCGTATCGCGCAGCACCAGCATGTTGAGCTTTTCGTCGACCACGAGGTCGCGCGTCTTGAGCAGGGTGCGCAGGCTGTTGGCCACTGTTTTTGCTTCGGCGTTGGCGATGCGGAAGCTGCGGATCGTCAGCTTCTGGTAGTCGCGCTGCTTGGCTGCGTCGTTCGGGTACAGCAGCACCGTGCGCTCGTCGACGACGCGCTGCTCCATCTGCACGCTCATCAGCAGGTTGCGCAGCGCCTGTTCGATGGTCGTGTCCTGCAGGTTGAGCGTGACGCGCAGGTCGGCCGGCACGTCCTTGTCGAGCGTGAAGCTGATGCCCGAGGTGCGCGACATCGATTCGAGCACCGCGCGCAGCGGTGCATCCTGGAAGCGCAGGCTCAGTCGCTTCTGGAATGCCTTGCCCAGCGCCGTGCCGCCAGGCGCGGTAGCCGCGTGATCCTGCAGCGCTTGCAGCATTTTCAGCGCACGCGCGTTCTTCGGATATGTAGCCAGCAGCGTGCGAACGGCGTTGCGCGCGTCCTCACGCTTGCCGGCGGCGAGCAACTGCTCGACGCTGGCGAGCGCCTGCGCCTGCGACTGCGCCGCTGCCAGGTTGCGCATGCCGATCATGGCCTGGTCCACCGCACCCAGGGCGGCGGCGCGGCGGTAGCCTTCCTGCGCCGCGTCCCACGCGCCGCGCGCCACATCCTGCGCGGCCTGCGCCAACAACTGGTTGGTCAGCTGGACGCGCGCGTTGGCCAGCAGGACGCGCGCTTCGATATGGCCCGGCGTGGCGGCCAGCATCTGCTCCAGGCGCGCCATGCCCTCTTCCAGTTTGCCGGCGTCGAGCATGGCGCGGATTTCCGGCGGGGTGGACTGCGGTCCGGTCGCACATGCGGCCAGGGCGGCCAGGCTGCATGCCAACGCCAGGTTGCCTGCTATTCTTCTCATTCTTCTGTCCCGAAACTGATCCGGTGTTCCTTGCCGGTTTGTTGATCCTGAATGGCCACCGATTCCTGGCGCAGGGCCAGCACGCGATAACGCTTTTCGAACACGCTGCCGGCGCGTGCCAGCAGCACGGCGTCGTTGCGCAGCAAGTAAGCTTCGCGCACGCCGTCTTCCACCTTAAAACCGAGCAGCACGAACGGCGCTTGCGGCTTGTCGCTGGCGTCCGGGTCATCCGTCTTTGGCGGGGCGCCCTGCTCCACCGCTTGCGCCGGGCCACCGGCAAACAGGTCGGGCACCGGGCTGGCCGGATCGACCGCGAGCGGCGGGGCGCGCAGCGGCGGGGCTGCTCGCTGCGTTTGTGGGCGGCGCGGGCGTTCGGCCACGCCCACTATCTCGGGTTCGGACGGACTGTCGAACAGCGTCAGGAGGCCCACGCCCAGCATCACCGCCAGCATGATCTTGAGACGGGTCGACATCAAGGCGCCTTTTCTAGTGGCGCGTCAGGCGTGAACCAGACCGAAAACAGCAGCCGTGCTTCGACGCCGGCGCCGGCCGGCGCACGGTGGATGCCCAGTTCGTCGAGCGACAGGCCCGGAATGGCCTGGGCCGCGCGCAGGAAGCGGCGCACTTGCGGATAGGTGCCGGTGGCGGGCATCTGCACTTGCCAGCGGCCGACGTGGCCCGTCTCCTGGCGCCGGTAGTCGGCCTGCGCGATCGTCAGCCCGTGCTCCGCAGCCAGCGCAAAGAGGCGCTGCACCGCCGCATCGGCACGGGCCGCCGGCGACAATTCGCTGTGCGACGCGCTATGCGAGGCGCTGGTCTGCACGCTGGCGGCTGGTCGTTCGCTCACCTGCATGGCAAGAGCGTCGCGCAAGGCGGCTTCTTGCGACGGTAGCCACCAGCACCACGCCAGCAATGCGCACAGCAGCAAAGCCGCGCCGGGCAGGATCCACACACCGTGGCGCACCGCCAGGACTTCAAGACGCCAGCGCAGCGCGTTCCATTGCATCATGGGGCGCTCCGGGTGTCGGTATCGGGCAGGCGGTATCGTGCCGAGAGCTGCGCTTCGTAATGGAAGTTGATGCCGCCGTCAGCCGCGGCTTCGTGGCGCATCAGGCTCAGACGCGCAAACACCGGGCTGCTCTTCAAGGACCGCAGGTACTCCTGCAGTCCCTCCACATCGTCCATGTTGGCTTGGACCTTGACCACGCCGCGCACCAGGTCGGGCTCGAACGATTGCAGGCGCGCCTGCGGTACGCGCTCGAATGCGGCAAAGATGTCTTCCCAGGGCTGCGCGCGCTGCAGCATCGCATGGCGCAGCAGTTGCGCCTCCTCGGCCAGCGGCTGCGCGCGGCTACGTTCGGTGCGGTCGCGCTGTTCGCTCGCGGCCAGGCGCGCAGCCTGCGCCGCCCTCGCCTGTTGCAGCTCGTGCTGCACGCGCAAGCCGCGCGCGAATGCCACCCCGCCCAAGATCATCGCGAGCAAGGCGAATACCACGCCCAGCTGCGTGCCGCGCATGCGCCAGTCCCAGCGCCATACGCTACGTTGGTCGGCGAAATCGATCATCATTGGCTTCATGCGGCCGCCTCCAGGTGCGTCCAGCCGGCCGGCGCGGCGGGGCCGGACCAGAAGCGCGCGGCCGGCAAGGCGACGCCGAGACGCGCCATTTCCAGCGCCAGCAAGCCGTCGACGTCCGTGCCCGGCTGCTGGCGCACCAGTTGCAAGCGTCCCTCGTGCCAGACCAGCAGGTTGATCACGCCATCGGCCGCCGCGCACCACACGCCGTCAAGGGGGAGCGCTGCGCAGTGACGATTCCAGTCCTGCAGCAGTGCCGGCAGCAGGCGCGCCAGCGAAAAACCGGCCAGCGCGTGGCGCAGGCTGCGCGGAATGGCACACGCCAGCATCGGTGCGTCGGCGTGCCAGTCGGCTTGCAGGAGCCAGTCGGCTGGCGGCTGGCCGTACAGGGTGTCGAAGCGGGCATCGAGCAGCAGGCGGCAGTCGCGCAGGCCGGCTATCCCGCTTGGGGGGTCGAGCAAAAAGGTGCGGCTCCAGCAATCGGCCACGCGCACCGACAGGCGCGCGTGCGCCGGCAGCACCTGCGCCAGTTCGATGCCCAGCGCGGCCCAGTCGCCACCCGCCGCCTTGAGCGTAGTGCGCTGCGCGCCGCGCCGCAGCGCGATCGTACGGGCGCCGATATCGACGCCGATGTTTTCAGCCTGCCAGAGTGACACGTTTCACCTCCTCTAGCGTGGTCTCTCCGGTCGCCACCAGCGCCAGCGCATCGTCGAACAGGCTGCGCATGCCGGCGGCCCGCGCCAGTTCCTTGATCTGGCGCAGCGGACGGCGTTCGATCACCAGTTCGGCCAGCGCATCGTCGAGAATCAGGATTTCGGCCACGGCGCGCCGGCCCTTGTAGCCGGTGCCACGGCATTCGCCGCAACCAGCGCCGCGCCGGAAGCTGTAGTGCGAAACGGCGGCGCGCGCCAGGCCGCTGCGCACCAGTTCCTCGTCGTCCGGCGTATAGGGCGCGCTGCACTGGCGGCACGACAGGCGTACCAGGCGCTGCGCGATCACGCCGTTCAGGGCCGACACGAACGAATACGGGTCGATACCCATGTGGGCGAAGCGTCCGAATACGTCGAACACATTGTTGGCGTGGACGGTCGAGAGCACCAGGTGGCCGGTGAGCGCCGACTGCACCGCGATTTCACCGGTTTCCTTGTCGCGGATTTCGCCGACCATGATGATGTCCGGGTCGTGCCGCAGGATCGAGCGCAGGCCGCGCGCGAACGACAGGCCCTTCTTGTCGTTGACGGGAATTTGCAGGATGCCGGGCAGCTGGTACTCGACCGGGTCTTCGATGGTGATGATCTTTTCATGGCCGCTGTTGATTTCGGTGATGGCGCCGTACAAGGTGGTGGTCTTGCCCGAACCGGTCGGCCCGGTCACCAGCACCATGCCGTACGGTTCCGACACCAGGCGCCGCATGGTAGCCAGGTGGTCGGGCGCAAAGCCGGACGAGTCGAGCGTGAGCGTGCCGTGGGCGCTGATCATCGACTGCTTGTCGAGAATGCGGATGACGGCGTCTTCGCCATGCACGCTCGGCATGATCGACACGCGCAGGTCGATCTCGCGACCCTGCGTTTCGACCCGGAAGCTGCCGTCCTGCGGCACGCGGCGTTCGGCGATATCGAGTTCGGCCAGTACCTTGATGCGCGAGATGGCCTGCTCCGCCAGGGCGCTGCCGGCCACCTGCGCGGCCTGGTCAAGCACGCCGTCGATGCGGTATTTGGTGAGCATGCCCCCGGGCGTGCTTTCGAAGTGGATGTCCGATACGCCGGATTTGAGCGCATCGTACAAGGTGGAGTTGACCAGCTTGACGGCGGGGCTGCCGGCGTCGCCGAGCGATGCGTAGGAGAGGCTTTCCATCAGGCGCGTGGAATCGCCCTCGCCGCCCTCGCCCGTGACCAGCGAATCGACCGAGCGCACCGATTCCTCCTGCTTGGACAGATAAGCATGCAGGTCGGCCGGCAGCGCGAGGCGCCAGCGCACCGGGGCGCCAGCCAGGGTTTCGACCCACACCTGCAGGTCTTGCGCGTACGGGTCGCACAGCACGGCCCACAAGCCGTCGGCATCCTGCAGCAGCACGCACTGGCGCTGCTGGGCGCGCGCCAGCGGCAAGCGCGCGAAAACCGGGGTACA
Source organism: Telluria sp. (assembly GCA_036386755.1). Classification (GTDB taxonomy): domain Bacteria; phylum Pseudomonadota; class Gammaproteobacteria; order Burkholderiales; family Burkholderiaceae_D; genus Telluria_A. Next base: position 25,565 of record DASVVC010000057.1, on the reverse strand, counting down.
GGCCAGCATGGCGGCCATGTCGATCGCCGGCAGGCGGAACACATCGGCCGCCTGCGCCAGCAGCAGGCGCGGTTCGGACCGGGTCAGCGCTTCGAGTTCGGTAAAAAAGGCGCGGCCCGACAGGCGTGCATTGCGCTGCGCCGCGCGCAGGGATTCCATCAGGGCCGCCATCTCCATCGGGTTCATTGCAGCGTCCCTGCCAGGTCGAAGATCGGCATGTACAGCAGCACCACGATGGCGCCAATGACAACGCCGATGGCCGCCATCAGCACCGGCTCGAAGGTCTTGCTGAATTTTTCGATCCACAAGGTGGTTTCGGCGTCGTAGAACAGCGCGGCGCGTGTGAGCATCAGGCCCAGTTGGCCGGAGCGCTCGCCCACGCGCAGCATGCGCAGCGCGATCGGCGTGCTCAAGCCGTTCTGTTCGAGCGACTCGGAAAAGCTGCCGCCCTGCGCGATGGCGTGGCGCGCCGCCGCCAGCGCCGCGCGCCGCCCTGGCGAGATGGCGCTGCTGACCATGTCCAGCGCCGACACCACGGCGATGCCGCCTTCGAGCAGCATGCCGAGCGTGAGGTACAGGCGCGCGAGCTCCAGGATGTGCATGCGTTCGCGCACGCCCGGCAGGCTTGTTACCAGCTGCATCAGCTGGCCGGAGCGGTGCATGCGGCGCAGCCAGAAGAACAGCGCCGCGCCGGTACCGGCCATGGCCAGCATGATCGCCCCGCCATGGCCGGCGACGGCGCCGCCCCATTTGATCAGCCATTGCGACAGCATCGGCAGTTCGCGTCCGCTGCCCTGGTAGACAGCGGAGAACTTGGGCACCACGTACCCAAGCAGGAACATGCTCACCGCGCTGCCCACTGTGAGCAGGATCACCGGATAGATCGAGGCGCTGACCAGGCGATTGCGCACGCCATCGACGCGCACCTGGTATTCGATGTAGCGGGTCAGCGCCCGCGGCAGGTCGCTGGTGCGCTCGGCCGCCTTGACGATGCCGCCGAACAGCGGCGGGAACGATTCCGGTTCGGCCGCAATCGCCACCGAAAAACGCAAGCCGTCGCGCATGCGCGCCAAGAGGCGGGCCAGCAGCGCGCCGGTATCGGTATGGGATTCTTTTTCGCTGAGCGCTTCCAGGCTTTCGACCAGGCCGAGACCTGCTTCGAGCAGCGCAAGCAGCTCCTGGGTGAAGAGCACGATGGAAAAGGTCTTGCCGCGGCGTTGGGCGCTGCCCGCGAGTGGTCGCACTTCGAGCACGGTCAGGCGGCGCTCGACGGCGGCGCGTGATGCGGCGCCGGCATCGCTGGCGTCCAGTTCCAGCATCTGAACCCGGTTGTCGGGTCCCACGGCACGAATCGCGAAGCGCACGGGCGGATCAGCGCGGGGCGCGAGCGACGAAGCCGCGCAACTGCCGGCGTGGAAATGGATTCATGCTGCCCCTGCTTTCAAAAACATCCTGGTCGAACAAGCCGTGGTTTGCCACTATATAAAGGTGCACGCCCACTTATATGTTATCGGTCAGACCAGTTAATTTTCGGTCTGGCCAATTTGCATTCTACTACTGTTGATGTTATTTGGATATGTGACTTTAAAGACACGACTTTCGCGGTTTTTTATTGCAAGAGCGTCTATCTTTGTGCAAGGCTAGCCACGCCGTAGGCGGGCGTTCGCACTCTCGGGCAGGCATGGCCCCGTCGAGGGCGATATTGATGAGATGGCGGCCTGCCCCTGTTGCGGCTATCGAAGCCTGCAAACGAGCGCGCAATACGAGATTTGCCCCGTGTGCTTCTGGGAAGATGATGGCACGACCGAGGCAGATAGCCGCAGCGGGCCGAATCACCAGACGCTGCGCGATGCGCGAGAGAATTTCCAACGCATCGGTGCCGTCACCGACGCGGAACGACGCTACGTTCTTCCCGACGGCAAAGAGCGCTATGCATTTACCGGCGTCTAGCGCACCTCATGGGGCTTTTACCAGCGCCGACGATCCCAACGCCGTACCGATCAACCTGACGAATTCGTTGTATCGCTCATTTTCCTCCGGAGCAGAAGCGCCCAGGCGGCGCGCGGCAACCGTGACGAACTCCATCGTCAGTGGGTGGCGTTGGCTTTGCAGCTGTTTCTGCTCGTCCGGCGTGACGGCGCGCAGGTAACGCTGGTACAGCTCGCGCAGCTTGAGTGAGGCGCTTTGCAGTTGCGGGTCGGCGAAATCGGGCAGCGGGGCCGGCGCTGAGGGCTTGCGCGGCGCCGAAACAATGTGCTGGCGATTCTTTTCGAAAAAACCGGCTTGCCCGGATTCGCTTTCGACATAACGCACAAAGCCCGATGTGGTAAACAGCTTGCTGTAAATGTTGCCGCCATTGCCAGGATCGTACCCCTGCAAGGATGCGGGGAACGGTTCGCGCACACCGAAGCGCCAATTGTTTTCAATAAACAGCCCGTTCACCAACGTGAAGGGACCGCTGAAAGGCACGCCGTCGAGCTTGAACGCACCGCCGCCTCCGGGCCTGAAGTTCTTCAGTTTCTCTTCGCCAGTCACGTAAGCGATGCTGACGATCACATAGTCGCTCAGCGTCGGATTGATCAGGCCGCCTGCGCGGTCGGCGTAGACAATGAACTTGATCCTGCCCGTCGCCGGTGCGTCCATGCTGTGTTCGCCAGCTTCCAAAGCAATCTCTTGCGCTTGATGTGCGGGAATCACATACGCCGTCTGATCGATCCGCAGTGTGAGGGCCGCATCGGTCGGGTTATCTATCGAAAATTTGACGTTGTTGCCGCAGCCGGCGACAAGCAGCAATACGGCGATGGAAAACAGCATCTTCTTCATCAAGTCTATCCTTGGGGCTCTGATCAAAAACTGCGTGACGTAGTTTAAAACCATGGCATTTTACACAACTCCCCAGGGTGACTGCGACAGTGCCTGCCGTGAAAAAACGTGCGGCGATGTGCGCATAAGGAGGCGACCGTCAATGGCCTGTTTCGTGCCGCGCGCACGCCTGAGACAGCACAAAGGAAGGGGATTGTCGCTCGCTACAATGCGCCATGACCACCGATCACGACCTCGGCTACCGTTCGCTGTTTGCCCACCCGGAACTGGTGCGCGACCTGATCACGGACTTTACGCCCTTCAAACTCTTCGACAGTATCGCCCTGTCCTGCTTCAAGCGGGTCAATTGCTCGTATGTGAGCGAGCGCGCGTCGGTGCGCGAGAACGACATCGTATGGCGCGTGCAGGTCGGCGACAGGTTCCTGTACGTGTACATTCTCCTGGAATTCCAGTCCAGCGTGGACCGCTGGATGGCCCTGCGCATGCAGACCTACATCGGCTTGCTGTACCAGGACCTGGTCAAGCGCCACGAGTTCTCGCCGGGTTTGCTGTTGCCGCCCGTGTTACCGGTGGTGTTTTACAACGGCGCGCGGCGCTGGAGCGCCAGTATGGAGTTGGCCGGACTCGTGATGCAAGCGCCTGCCGAGCTGGCGGCGCTCCAGCCATCGCAGCGCTACGTGCTGATCGACCAGCAGCGCCTGGACAGGACGGCGCTCGAAGCCAATACCAATTTGCTGGCGCTGATTTTCAGATTCGAACTTTCGTCTACTCCCGATATCTTACGCGAGGCAGCGTCCGCGCTGATCACCTGGCTGAGCGCATCGCCGCAGGACAGCCTGCGGCGCTCGGTCGCAAAGTGGGCGAACCGGTTGGTGACGCGGCGCTACGGAGAACCTGGACCGTTCTCGTTTGATGATGTGGAGGAGCTTGCTGACATGGGACGTAAATTCGACACCTGGGCCGAAGAATTCGAGTACGTCGGCTTTCAAAAAGGATGCGCCGAAGGCATGGCAAAAGGCAAGGCTGAGGGCAAGGTTATTGCGATACGCGAAATACTGCACGCGCTGTTGCGCGGCCGCTTCGGCGGCCTGCCAGCGCCGGCCGCCGAGCGCATCGAGATGGCGACGCAGCCTGAGCTTGAACAGTGGATCGGCCGCGTCCTCACCGCGTCCAGCCTGGCGGACGTGTTTGGCGACGATGAGGCGTCCGTGCAGGGTCTGCCTGAGTAAGGTCGGATCAACCTTGCAATGCCCAATGCAGCAATCATGACCGTACGGCGTTCGAACGCGATGCGCTGTTCTTTCCTCACACGTGCAGCAGCAGATGTTCGCGTTCCCACGGGCTGATGACGGTCATGAATTCGAGGTGTTCCTGATCCTTGATGGCGGCGTACACGTCGACGAAGCGCTCGCCCAGTACGTCGCGCAGCTTGTCTTCCGCGCGCAGCAGGTTCAGCGCTTGCGGCAAGCCCTGCGGCAGCTCGAAGTCGAGTGCGTGCGCGCTCCCGACCGTCATCGCGCTCGGCTCGATCTCTTCCGTCATGCCGAGATAGCCGCACGCCAAGGTGACAGCGAACGCGAGGTAGGGATTGGCGTCGGCGCCGATGACGCGGTTTTCCACCTTGCGCTCCTGCGGCGTCGACTCCGGCACGCGAAAGCCGACCGTGCGGTTGTCCAGCCCCCACTGCACGTTAATCGGCGCGGTGGTGTGCCGCACGATGCGCCGGTAGGAATTGACATAGGGCGCGGCAAGCGCCATCGCCGCCGGCATGTAGCGCTGCAAGCCGCCGATGTAGTGATAAAACGCGGGCGACGGCGCCCCTTCCCGCGTACTGAACAGATTCAGGCCGGTGGCGCTGTCGGTCACGCCCTGGTGCACATGCATCGCCGAACCCGGTTCGTTGGCGAGGGGCTTGGCCATGAACGTGGCGTACATATCGTGCTTGAGCGCCGCTTCTCGCAAGGTGCGCTTGAAGAAGAACACATTGTCGGCCATGGTCAAGGGCTCGCACGAGAGCAGGTCGATGCCGAACTGGCCGGCGCCGATCTCGTGGATCAAGGTGTCGACGTCAAGCTGCATGAGTTCGCAAAAGTCGTAGATGTCCTCGAACAGGGGGTCGAATTCGTTGACGGCGTCGATGCTGTAGATCTGGCGGCTGGTTTCGGCGCGCCCGCTGCGGCCAATGGGCGAGCGCAGCGGCAGGTCGGGGTCGTTGTTGCGGGCGGTCAGGTAAAACTCCAGTTCCGGGCCGACGCTCGGTTGCCAGCCCTTGTCCGCATACAGCTTGAGCACGCGCCGCAGCACGCTGCGCGGGGCAAAATCGACCAGGCTGCCGTCGGAAAAATAACAGTCGTGGATGACCTGGGCGGTCGGGTCGAGCGCCCATGGCACCATGGTGATGGTGGACGGGTCGGGCCGCAGCACCATGTCGCGGTCGGTCTGGGAAATGGCGCGGAAGTAGGCGACGTCGTCGGTCGGATAATTACCGGTGACGGTCATGCCGAGAACGGCTTCAGGCATGCGCATGCCGCGCTCGTTGGTGAATTTGGTGCGTGGGAGGATCTTGCCGCGCGCCACGCCGGTCAGGTCCGGGACCAGGCACTCGATCTCGGTGACCTGGCGCTGGTTGAGCCACAGGTCCATGTCGCTGAAACTAAAGTTCTTGCGAACTGCCATTCCACATCTCCTTACGCCATGAAGTCGAACAGCGAGCGGGCCCCTCCTCCGGGCAGGCCCGGCAAGGCACTGTTGGCGCCGCTACCCTGGCTGATCTCGGTATAGCGCGCAACCAGGTTGCTGGCCTGGGCATTGAGCGCGCTGGTGAGCGCGGTTTTCTGGCCAGTCAGGCTGGTCACGCTGCGCTCGGCAGTCAGTTTTTCCTTGCCGATGCTGCTACTGGCGCCGAGCAACTGGCCGAGCTGCGCGTCCAGTTTGTCGGCAATGCCGTTGCCGCCGTCGGTAAACAACTTGCCGAGCGCGCCCGGATCGGCCTGTACCGCCGCTTCCAGCGCCTTGGCGTCGATCTTGAGGCTGCCGTTCTTGTCGAGCGTGATGCCGGCTTTTTCGAGCGCGGCGCTGTTGCTCCGAACCATACTCGTCAGCTGATCCTGCGCCTGGCGCAGCGCCGGATCGGATTTCAGCCCGCCCTGCTGCAGCTCTTGCAAGGTCGACGACAGCTTGTTGAAGCCATCGACAAAATTGCCGATATTTTTGGAAATCGCGCCCGTTTCCTGCGCCACCACGACCTTGGTCGCGCCCTTGCCGGTCAGCGCCAGCGCCGTGCCGCCGATCTGGCCGGTGATGACGTTGGCCGAACTGGTAATGCGCTTGCCGTCGATGTTCAGTACCGCGTCCTGGGCGGTACTGCCCGGCGTCAGGTTCTTGAGGCCGGCCGGATTGTAGGCCAGCAGTTTTTCGACCGCCGCATCGCCTCCGACGCTGATGCGCATGCTGCCGGCCGCCCCTTCCGGCCCGTTGAGCTGCAGCGCAAAGCCGGCGCTGCCCTTGACGATGGTGGCGTCGATGCCGGCCGCCTTGAAGGCGTCGGCCATGCCTTGCAGAGTATTGTTGGTCGTGTCGATGCTGATCGAACGAACGCTGCCGTTTGGCGTGAACCCGCTGCCCGACTCGGTGCCGAATTCGACCTTGATGGCGGACGGCAAGCCGCTGCCGATCGGGGCATCCTTGTCTTTTTGCGGACGCGCCAGCAGGGTTTGCGACTGCGCGAGTTGCTGCACGTCGATGGCGTAGGTGCCGGCCTTGGCCCCGGTCATGGTCACGGCGGTCAGGACGTTGGGAGTCGACGAGGTGGCGCCGGTTTGCAGGCCCGCGCCGGACAGCGACTGGGTCAGCGACTGGAAATTGGCCAGCGCGCTTTGCAACTGGCCAAGGCCGGACAGGCGGGTCTGGTCGCGGGTAAGCTGTGCGCTGAGTTTCTGGACGCCGGCGTTTTGCGCAAACAAGCTCCTGTTGACCCGGCCGTACATCTCGGCGGAGGCGGCATTGCCCGACTTGAGGCCACCCAGGACACTGTTGGAATTGATCGGCACGGCCATGATGTTTTACCTTTGATTCACGTTTAACGTAAAGGTAACACATTCGTTTGCCGCCCTGCGTTCAAATTCCTGATGAAGACGTGAGGCAGATCAAGGGGAAAGGGGAACAAAATTGCGCCGGTCCCGCGCGGCTGCCTGCATCGCTGACCCGGGATCGTCCCGCCTCACTTCATGAACTTGGCGAGCTGCGTCATCCCCGACAAGTTGAGATTGAGGAAGTTGAAGCCGACCTTGAAGTCGCCATGGCTCAAGATGCAATACGTGACCTTGCAGCGTACATCGATCGTGGTCATGCTGCCGTCGACGAACAGGTCGAAGCGCAGCTGCGCGTTCGCCCCCACCTGGATCGGATCGGGCGACATGATGCACATTCCGTTCGCCCCCACGTCCACCGTCTTGGCGGCAACCGGCGCGAAGCCGTCCACCACCACGACAGCTTTTACTTTTAACAATTTTCGCTGCGTTTGTCTTTGTTCGTTAAACACGTTTCGCCCGTTGGCTTGCCAGAGTCGCCCATTATAATTCTAATTTGCAACAAACGTTGATTAATCGAGCTCGCGCAGTTTGTTAAATGCTTCATCGATCCGCTCGACCGCCACGATGGTCATGCCTTCGATTTTCTGCTTGGGCACATTGGCTTTTGGAATCATTGCAATCGAGAAGCCCAGCTTGGCCGCTTCGCGCAGGCGCTCCTGCCCGCGCGGCGCCGGCCGGATTTCGCCCGCCAGCCCCACTTCGCCGAACACCACCAGTCCGCGCGGCAAGGGCTTGCTGCGCATCGACGAATTAATCGCCAGCAACACCGCCAGGTCGGCCGCCGGTTCGGTAATCTTGACCCCGCCGACGGCGTTGATGAACACATCCTGGTCGAACGCGGCGATGCCCGCATGCCGGTGCAGCACCGCCAGCAGCATCGCCAGCCGGTTCTGCTCCAGTCCGACCGACAGACGGCGCGCATTGGGCAGGTGGCTGGTATCGACCAGCGCCTGGATTTCGACCAGCAAGGGCCGCGTGCCCTCCTGCGTCACCATCACGCACGAGCCCGGCACTTGGTTGTCATGCTGCGACAGAAACAGCGCCGACGGGTTGGACACTCCTTTCAACCCTTTTTCGGTCATCGCGAACACGCCCAGCTCGTTCACCGCGCCGAAGCGGTTCTTGATCGCCCGCACCAGCCGGAAACTGGACTGGGGATCGCCCTCGAAATAGAGCACCGTGTCGACGATATGCTCGAGCACGCGCGGCCCGGCCAGCGCGCCCTCCTTGGTGACGTGCCCGACCAGGATGATGGTCACGCCGGTCTGCTTGGCCACGCGCGTGAGCTGCGCGGCGCACTCGCGCACCTGCGCCACCGAACCGGGCGCCGAGGTCAGCGCGTCGGAATACACGGTCTGGATCGAGTCGATCACCGCCACTTCGGGCTTCAGGTCGGCCAGGGTACCGAGAATCTTCTCGAGTTGGATCTCGGCCTGCAGTTTAAGTTCCTTGCCATCGACGCCGAGCCGGCGCGCGCGCAGGGCGATCTGGGCGCCCGATTCCTCGCCACTGACATATAAGGTACTCTTGATATGCGAAATATTGGCCAGCGCCTGCAGCAGCAGGGTCGACTTGCCGATGCCGGGGTCGCCGCCGATCAGCACCACCCCGCCCGAAACCAGCCCGCCGCCCAGCACGCGGTCGAATTCCTCGATGCCGGTGCCGAAGCGCGGCACGTCGACCGCCTCGATATCGGCCAGCGACAATACCGGCGCGGTCTGCGCCAGGCTCTTGTGCTGGGTCTGCGACAGCCGGTTCACGCCGGGCGTATCGACCACCGTCTCGACCATCGTGTTCCACTGATGGCAGGAGGTGCACTGCCCTGTCCATTTGTTGCTGATCGCGCCACAGTCGCTGCAGGTGTATTGCGTTTTAGCTTTAGCCATTGAGTTCCAGATCGCCTTCCACGACACGCACGCGAGGTGCCAGCGCGCACATTAATTCGTAACCGATGGTGCCGGCGGCGTTGGCCACGATGTCGATCGGCAGGCCGGCGCCCCACAGGACCACCTTGCTGCCGACCCCGGCGCGCGGCACGTGGGTCAGGTCGACCGCCATCATGTCCATCGACACCCGCCCGACCAGCTTGGTCATGATGCCGTCGACCAGCACCGGCGTGCCGTGCGGCGCGTGGCGCGGGTAGCCGTCGGCGTAGCCGCAGGCCACTACCCCGACCGTCATCGGCCACTCGGCCTGGAAGCCGCTGCCGTAGCCGACCGAATCGCCGGCCACCAGGTCTTGCACGCCGATGATTTCGCTCGACAGGGTCATGGTCGGGCGCAGGTCGAACGCGGCCGCGCTGCGTCCGCCCGGGGTGCCGCCGTACAGCATGATGCCGGGGCGCACCCAGTCGTTCGACAATTCGTCCGACAGCGCCGCCTGGTGCAGCACGCCGCCCGAGTTCGACAGGCTGCGCTGGCCCGGCAAACCGTCCGCGCCCAGGCAGAAGCGGCGTACCTGCTCCAGCACGGTCAGGCGCGGGTGTTCGAGCTCGTCGGCGTTGGCGAAGTGGGTCATCAGGGTGATGTCGCGCACCGCGGCAATGGCGCGCAGGCGCGCATAAGCGGCCCCGAACGCTTCCGGGCGGAAGCCGAGCCGGTTCATGCCCGTGTTCATTTTCAGGTGCACGTCGATCGGGCCGGCGAGTGCGGCCTGCTCCAGCAGCACGATCTGCTCCACCGTATGCACCGTGCTGTTGAGCTGATGGCGCACCAGCAAGTCCACATCGGCCGCGTCGAAGATCCCTTCCAATAACAGGATCGGCCGCGTCCAGCCCAGTTCGCGCAGGCGCAGCGCGTTCTCGGTTTCGATCAGGGCCAGGCCGTCGGCCTCGGCAAAGCCGCGCATGCCCCGTTCGAGCCCGTGGCCGTAGGCGTTGGCCTTGACCACCCCCCACACCTTGGCGTGCGGTGCGCAGTCGCGCGCCCGCATCAGGTTATGCTTCATGGAATCAAGGTGAATCGTGGCGATCAGCGGGCGCGGCATAGTGCGACATGGGAAAATTGACAAGCCTGTATTTTACCGGACGCAGCCCGTTCCGACGTGCCGATTTCTTTGGCTTCCAAGCCATTCATGGTATAAAGCAACCCACACTAGCTTTTAGACTTCTCGAATGAATCGTGGTTTTTACACCATCATGGCGGCGCAGTTTTTTTCGTCGCTGGCGGACAACGCCTTGCTGTTCGTGGCGATCGATCTGCTGATCTCCATGAATGCGCCGGCTTCGCTGACGCCTTTGCTGAAGCTCTCCTTCGTCCTTTTCTATGTGCTCCTTGCGCCATTTGTCGGCGCTTTCGCCGATTCCATGCCCAAGGGCAAAGTCATGTTCATCGCCAACCTGGTCAAGGTGGCCGGCTGCGCGCTCATCTTCTTCCAGGTGCACCCGCTGCTGGCCTACGCGGTGGTCGGCTTCGGCGCGGCGGTGTATTCGCCGGCCAAGTACGGCATCCTGACTGAATTATTACCACCAGAAAAACTCGTCGCCGCCAACGGCTGGATCGAAGGCTTGACGGTGATGTCGATCATCCTCGGCACCGTGATGGGCGGCGCGCTGGTCAGCGCCAAGGCCTCGGCCTACATGCTCGGCTTCGACGTGCCCTTCGTCGACACCGGCATCAACACCACCACGGAAGCCGCGCTGTGCGTAGTCGTGGCCGTGTACATCCTGGCCACCCTGTTCAACCTGCGCATTCCCGATACGCTGGCCAAGTATGCCCATCAGGAACGCAATCCGGCCAAGCTGATCGCCGACTTCGCCAATTGCTCCTCGCTGCTGTGGAAAGACAAGCTGGGCCAGATTTCGCTGGCCGTGACCACCCTGTTCTGGGGCGCCGGCGCGACCTTGCAATTCATCGTGCTCAAATGGGCCGAGAAATCGCTGCACATGCCGCTCGACAAAGCCACCACCCTGATCGGCATCGTCGCGCTCGGCGTGGCCGTGGGCGCCGCCAGCTCGGCCAAGTTGATTCCTCTGAAGAAGTCGCTGACCGTCATCCCGCTCGGCATTATCATGGGCGTGGTCGTGATGTGCATGACCATGGTCCATTCGGTCCTGATCGCCTATCCGCTGCTGCTGCTGATCGGCGTGCTGTCGGGCTTCTTCGTGGTGCCGATGAACGCGCTGCTGCAGCACCGCGGCCACGTCCTGATGAGCGCCGGCCACTCGATCGCCGTGCAGAACTTTAACGAAAACCTGTCGATCCTGACCATGCTGGCCATTTACGCCATCCTGATCACCATGAAAGTGGACTTGAATATCGTGATCGTCGGCTTCGGCCTGTCGGTAGCGGGCATCATGTACCTGATCATGCGCAAGCACAAGATGAACCAGGCCGAGCACGATTCGCTCGCCCTGATCGGCGAGCACAAGCACTGATCAGGCAGGCTGCCCGAGCATTTTTTGGCGGAAGGCGGCGCGCACGCGCCAGTCGTTGGGGACGATGAAACCGCGTTGCGTTTCGACCAGGTAGCCGTCTTCCACGCACACGGCGGCGACCAGCACCGGCATCGGCACCGTGCCGAATTTCTCCGCCAAGGTGGCCTGCAACTGTTCCCGGTCGAGCAATCCGGCCTGGTCCGGCGAGCGGAACGGCGCCAGCCATTGCAGGCGCGGCAGAATCACCCAGGCGTCTGGCGCCAGTGCCGCCACCTCGTCGAGCGCGCACCAGAAGCCGCGGCAGTGCTGGCGGGAGACACCGTCCATCGCCTGCCCCGCCCCACCCGGATAGAACAGCCATCCCTTGACCAGCGCCCGCGCCCGCGTAACGGGACGCGGTAGCACGGCCTGGGCCGCCGGGTGCGAGCCCAGCGCCAGCTGCCTGTCGAAAATCTTGCGCATCTTGGCGCCCAGGCTGTCAGCCAGGTTGGGGCCGACAAAGGTGTCGAAGCGCGAGGCGGCCTGCCCTTCCAGCAGATAAAACTTGGTGGCGAACTCGATGTGTTCGAGGCCGCCGTGACCGTCGTCGAGCAGGAAGTCGAACTCGCCGACCGTGTCGTTGCGGCTGGCGCGTACCTGCAAGCCGTGCGCCACCAGCTGGCCGTGCTCCTGGAAATAGAAGGCCATCAACTTTTCGGCATACAGGCCCAGGCGCGTGTAGTTGCGCGTGCCGAGCGCCTCTAACAGGCGCGACGGATCGGCATCGAGACCGGTCAGCCAGTCGTCGACCGCCCCCGGCAGTACGCCCAGGCTGGCGATGCGGCCGTCCCAGTGCGGATCGGCCGCATCGAGCAGGTCGGGCGCGTGCAGCAGCCAGGCCAGCGCGCGCACGTGCGGCTGCGCCAGCTGTCCCCAGCGGCGCGCGAAGGCCGCCTGGTAGTTGTCAGAATTGTCAGCCGGGCCGGTCATCGTTCGCGCGCGCAAGGCACAGGTCGGCCCAGGCCAGCGCCTTGTCGGCGCCGCGCCGCAGCAGTTCGCCCGGATGCAGGGTGGCCACCAGCTTGACGCCATTGACTTCGTGGACCTGCCCGCGCGAACCGGCCAGCGATTCCTGCAAGGGTTTGCCCTGCAAGGCGTTGGCGGCGATCTGGCCGAGCGTGAGCACCATCGACGCGCCCGACAGCGCCAGTTCGCGGTCCAGGTAGGGCCGGCAGGCCAGCGCCTCCTCGGCGCTCGGCGCGCGGTCGCCGCCGTTGGCGCTGGTCGGGCGGCATTTGATCAGGTTGGTGACGTAGACATTGCTCTCGCGCGAGAGCTCGACCGCGGCCAGCATGTTCACCAGCAGCTTGCCCGGTTCGCCCGACACCGGCTGGCGCTCCTTTTCGTCGGACGCGGTGGAGGCGCCGGCGGCCACGAACCAGTGCGCCTGCTGCGCGCCGTTGCCGTAGACCGGCTTGCGCCCACCCTTGCACAGGCCGCAGCGGGTGCAGTTGGCGATGGCGTTCTTGAGCGCGGCCCAGTCCATGGCGGCGATCTCGTCTTCGGTCGGCGGGGGCGCGGGCGGCTCCTCGCCCCAGGCCGAATCGCCGGCGGGGCTGGCAGCGGGACCAAGGGCGGGCGGCGCGGCCTTGACCACCACCGCCGGCGCTGGGGTGGTGAGGGGCACGGCGGTAGGCACGGCGGTAGGCACGGCGGTCGGCACGGCGGTCGGCACGGCAGTCGGCACGGCAGTAGGCACGGCAGGCGCCGGTGCCGGTGCCGGTGTGGCGACAGGCTCCCGCGCGGCTTCCTGCGCGAGCGCCGCAACGTCGCCGGGATATTCTTCCTCGACCACGTCAGCGGCGGCATTGCGCAAGGTCCACAGCGGGCCGATGCCCATCTCCTGCAAAAAAGCGCTGTCGCGCGCGCTGGTGCTCATAAGACGAACCTCATCACGATGGCATCCTCGCGCTTGCCCTCATGGGCGGGATAGTAGCCGCGGCGGCGGCCGATTTCAGTGTAGCCGTAGCGCTGGTAGACGGCCAGCGCGCGCTCGTTGGACGGGCGCACCTCAAGCAGGATCGAGCCCATCGACAGCCCGCGCGCGCAGGCGGCGGCCTTGTCGAGCAGGTAGCGGCCCAGGCCCTCGCCCTGGCGCGCGGCGGCCACGGCCACGTTGAGCAGGTGCGCTTCGTCGACCACCGGCATCAGCAAAAAATAGCCGAGCAAGGTCCCGCCGCGCTCGCGCAGCACCCAGGCGTTGTAGCCGCTGCCGAGCGAATCGGCGAAGTTACCGCGCGTCCAGGGGTGCGGATAGACCTGCTTTTCGAGCTCGAACACATCGTCGATATCGGCCGCCACCATCGGTGCATAGACCAGGTGGTCGTCGTCGCGCAGCGCGCTCATGCGGCAGCCTTGGCCGCATTGATCACGCTGCGCTCGGCGCTGGTGTAGGCGATCTTGTTGCGCAGGTACAGCGGCTGGGCCTCGGCCGCGCCGACCGCCTTGCCAGCCGCCAGCGCGGCGCGCCCGAGCGGCGCCAGCTGGGCGGCGTGCGGCATGATGTCCGGGTACGTGGCGCCGAAGGCCTGGGCGGCGAAGGCGTCGGGATAGGCCGACAAGCCGTTGCCGCAGGCAGCCAGCGGGCCGTCCACCGGCAGCGGCGCCACGGCGCCGGGCGCGCCTAGCTGCGGCGCGGCCAGTTCGCGCCACAGGCCGGCGGCGCCATCGTAGCGGTACTGGGCCCAGTAGACCTCGCCCATGCGCGCATCCAGCACGGCCACCACGTCGGTGGCGCCATGCTGCTGGCGGCAGGCCACGGCCATCGCTTCGAGCGTGATCAAGGGCAGCACCGGCAAGCCGGCGCCGTAAGCCAGGCCCTGGGCGATGCCGCAGGCGGTGCGCACGCCGGTGAACGACCCGGGGCCGGCGCCGAAGGCGATGGCGTCGCATTGCTTCAGGGAGATGCCGGCCTCGGCCAGCAGTTCCTGCACCATCGGCAGGATCGATTGCGAGTGGGTGCGCACCCCCGACGATTCACGGGAGATGACGGTGTCGTCGCGCAGCAAGGCGCAGGACGCCATCTCGGACGAGGTTTCAATAGCGAGAATAATAGACATGCCGTATTTTAACCCGACGGGGCGCAGTCAAGCAGGGCTTCGTCGCCCGATGTAGAATGCCGCTCATGCACAGCCATACACTCGACTCCGACAACCGCGACAGCCTTGCGCAAGCCTTGGGCGGCGAGCGCTGGATCGTCGCCTGCCTGTGCGCGGCCTGGTGCGGCACCTGCGCCTCCTACCGCGCCGCCTTCGAGGCCCTGGCCGCGCGTCACCCCGACAAGCACTTCATCTGGATCGATATCGAAGACCAGGCCGAGGTGGTGGGCGACCTCGACGTCGACAACTTCCCTACCCTGCTGATCCAGCGCCACGACATGGTGACCTTCTTCGGCACCATGCTGCCGGACCCGGCGCTGGCCGAGCGGCTGATCCAGGCCCAGGTCGCGCAGTCGGACGAGGACCTGGCCCTCCAGGCACGCAGCAGCGACGAGCGGCGCTTGTGGCAGCAGCAGTGCAACCTGCGCGTCCTGCTGCGGGGCGCCTGAGGCTGTTCAACTACGAATTCGTTTGAGTCAAGTCAACCGTGCCCGAAAACGGATCGCCGACGATGGCATATCGTGGTTGAACACCCTTTCGGAAGCGCAGATAATGGACCTCATGGAAGCCCGTATCGTCAAACTTGAGTTGGCGACAGAAAAGATCCTCGAGCGCCTGTCCGCCGTGGAGCGTGACATTGCCGTGATCCGTTCCAACTATGCGACCAAGGCAGACATCGCAGCGCTGCAAGCGTCCATAACGGCACTGGAAGCGAAAATGCTCAAACGGTTTGTCACGACAGCGATTTCCCTTGCAGGCCTCACCTTCACCCTGGCCGGCGTCGCCGTTGCCGCCGCAAAATTCATCCACTAGCCACGCCCCCCCTTACACAGCCTGCCCATCCCCGCACGCCGGGGATTTTTTAGGTCCGGATGCGCCTTCCAGCACCTTCCAGCTGCGCGCCCTGCTGCGGGGCGCCGCCTGGCTCTGCATGCTGTGAAGGCGTTTGAGTCAAGTCAAGCGCGTCCGAAGCGTTCACGAACACCATTGCATCTCCAGATTGAAAACTCCTTTGGAAGCGCAGATAATGGACCTCATGGAAGCCCGCATTGTCAAACTTGAGTTGGTGACAGAAAAAATTCTCGAGCGTCTTGTCGACGTGGAGCGCGACGTCGCCGTCATCCGCTCCAACTACGCTACCAAGGAAGACCTGGCGGCGCTCGAGGCGCGCATACTCAAATGGTTCGTCGGTACAGCGATCACGCTGGCCGGCGTCGCCTTCGCCGCCGCAAAATTCATCCACTAGCCACGCCCCGTTCAACATAGCCTGCCCCATCCCCGCCTGCCGGGGATTTTTTACGCCCGGACGCGGCATCGGGCACCTTCCAACGCCCGTCATCACCTTGTACTTGCACGAAGATTGTCCTTAGAGCACCATTTACTGGTATTCTGTCGACCCTCCGTGTAATTATTGAAACTCTTCTAAAACGACATCGGGAGCGACGCCGGCAACAGCCTGCTGGCGCGCACAACTGCTGCCGGATTGGATCACTTCTGCGCCCGAATGAACCCTAAGCGACTCCTCAGCCTGATCCTGACCGCCACCCTGACCGGCCCCGTGCTGGCCGCCGGCGACGATAAATTCGACGCCTATTTCGACACCCAGATGAAGGCGGCCCAGAAGGCCATGAGCGAGAAGCGCTACGCCAGCGTCAAGGAAAAGGTGCTGGAGCTGGAAAAAGCACTGACCCGCGCCGACCCGTCCTACGGCGAAAAGGCGCAATGGGCCTACGTGCTCGACTTCAAGCGCTTCTCCCTGTACGAGATGGGCGAGCAGGAAGCGGCCGTCGAGAACTGCCGCCGCACCGTCAAGGTGCTCGCCTCCAACGACTGGCCTTACCTGGCCGAGTTCAACGTGGTGCGCGCCGCGCGCCGCGCCTGCCACAACATGCTGGCCTACGAGCAGAGCGCGGTCGCCACCACGCTGGCCCAGCACGAAGAAGCCATCGCCCAGATCGAGCAGTGTTTCGAGACCGTCTCGCCGATCGAGGACGACTCGGTGCTCGACAATTTTTATGAAACGCGCGCCACGGTCTACATGAAGGCCAACGCCCTCGCCAAAAACAAATACCAGCCGCAATTATTCGATACCCTGGCCCGCGCCGACCTGCGTAAACTCGCGCTGGACGACGATCCGGAGTTTGCCAAGATCATGAAAACGCCGGCTTACCTGAGTTTCAGGAAAGACTTCAAGCTTCCCAAGAAAAACACCCGGCCAGGCATCAACCTGTCCTTCAATTCCACCGACGCCCGCTGACACCATGCTTCTTTCCGCCCGCACTGCCCTGTTGACAACCTCGATCGCCGCCGCCTGCCTGGCGTTTTCGCTTAGCGCCCACGGCGCCGAGCCCAAACCGCCCGCGGACAACACCGTGCGCGCCCAGATCGACAGCCTGGGCGACAGCACCATCGCCGCCCTCGTGCTCGAGCAGCGCTGGACCGACGTGCTGCCGCTGGCACGCGCCTGGACGCGCAGCAATCCCGGCTCGGCGCGCGCCTGGTACTACCTCGGCAAGGCCCAGCATCACCTCGACAAATCGGCCGAGGCCGAAGTCTCGCTCAAGCGCTCGCTCGCCCTGGCGCCGGAAGATGCCCAGACCTTGAACGAGCTGGGCATCATCGCCAGCAGCCGCGACAAGCGCGAGGCCGCCATCGGCTACTACGAGCGCGCCCACAAGGCCGACCCGGCCCTGCCGGCCGTGGCCGAAAACCTGGGCGCGGTACTGGCCGCGTCCGGCAAGTACCAGCCGGCCCGCACCGCCCTGATGAACGCCATCGAACTCGATCCGTCGAGCAGCTTCGCCTGGCACACGCTGGGCACGGTGCACGAAAAACTGGGCCAGATGAGCGAAGCGGAACAAGATTACCGCAAGGCCCTGGAACTGGCGCCGGCGCGCGAAAACACGGCCGTCGCGCTGGCTACCCTGCTCCACGCCCAGGGCAAATACGCCTACGCGCTGCAGGTCTACCGCAACGCGGTGCGGCAGCGCGCCGACGACCCGGCCGTGTGGCACGGCATGAGCAATTCGATGGCCTCGATCGGGCGCATCGACGACGCCGTCAACGCCAGCCGGCGCGCGATCCGGCTCGACCCGACTTACGCGGCCGCCTGGCACGGGCTGGGCGTGCGCTACCTGCAAAAGCGCAATTTCGCCAAGGCGCTGATCGCCCTGAACAAGGCGGTCGCGCTCGATCCCAAATCGGCCAACGCCTGGACCAGCCTGGTAGTGCTGCACAGCCTGCGCCAGGACCAGCCGGCGCGGCGCCAGGCATTGGCGCGCCTGCGCAAGCTCGACCGCGTCGCCGCCGACAGCCTCAGCAAATAAATCATCTACCCTTAAAGCCAAGCATCCATCCCATGACTATCGCCCTCCGCCCCCTTTTCGCCAGCGTGGCTGCCGCCCTCATCTTGTCCGGCTGCGTCTCCGCGCCGGCCACCGATTCCGCCGCCAAGACCGCGACCCAGTACGGCACCCTGGTATCGAACGGCAGGCTGACCGAAGAAGGCGAACTGCGGCGCGACCTCGGGCTCGAGCATTCGACCGCCGGACGCCACGCCCAGGCCTACACGCAGTGGCTGCCGCTGGCCGAGCAAGGCCACAGCGAATCGCAATTTAACATCGGCCTGATGCTGCGCGACGGCCTCGGCGTGCCGGCCGACGCCGCCCGCTCGCTCGAATGGACGCGCAAGGCGGCCGCCGCCAACTATCCCGACGCCTACCTGGCGCTGGGCGTACGCTACGCCAACGGCACCGGCGTGAACAAGGACCCGGTCGAGGCCCTGCGCCTGTGGCGCCAGGGCGCCGGCCTGGGCGACGCCAACAGCGCCTTCTACGCCGGCCAGGCCCTTTTCTTCGGGCTGGACGTGCCGCGCGACGGTCCCGCCGGCCTGAAGCTGCTGCTCCAGGCGGCCCAGGCCGATACGCCGAGCGTACGCGCCCAGTCGATCCTCGGCATGATCTACCTGACCGGCGAAGATGGCGTGGCGCGCGACTACGCCAAGGCGCGCCAGTGGCTGACGCTGGCCGCGGCCGGCGAAGACAGCCAGGCCCAGCACCACCTGGGCGTGATGTACCAGTTCGGCCGCGGCGGCCCGGCCGACATGCGGCGCGCGGTGGCCTGGTACGAGCGCGCGGCGCGCCAGGGCAATCCGGCCTCGCTCAACAACCTGGCCACGTTCTACAAGACCGGCAAGAACCTGCCGAAGGACGTGAAAAAGGCGCGCGAGTATTTCGAGCGCGCCCACGAAGGGGGCAACCTCGACGCCACCGTGAACCTGGGCGACATGCTGTTCATGACGCGCGGCGCACCAGGCGAGCGCGACAAGGCCGTGGCGCTCTACAAGCAGGCCGCCGAGGCGGCGCACGCACCCGGCCAGTGCCGCTATGCCAGGGCCCTGCGCCATGGCGAAGGCGTGACGGCCAATGCCGACGAATCGGCTGCCTGGCTGGCCAAGGCCAAGGCGGCCAAGCTGCCCTGCGACACCCGGCTGCCGCTGGCGACGTTCCTGAAGTAAATCCAGGCATCAGGCCCAGGCCGCCGCAGGCAAGCCTGGCGGCCTGATGCCAGCCGAGCATCACCTTTTGGAGAAACCCCGATGACGCCACAGTCCGCCCCAAACGCCAGCGCGTCCAGCGGCTTTTTTCAACGCGCCGCCGGGTACGGCGTTGCCGCCCCGCGCCCGGGCCTGCTGCTGGTGGTGCTGATGCTCATTGCCGCCTGCATCGTGGCGCTGACCGCTGTCGACCTGGCCAACCTGTCCGCGCAGCTCGCCTCCGTGACCAGTTCGCCCGAGGCCAGCAAACTGCCGCGCGACGCCATGCGCGCGAGCCTGCTCAACAGTTCGCTGTTCATCGCCGCGTTCATGTGCGGCGTGCTGGCCCTGATCGCTTTCGGGCACAACTGGGCGCGCTGGGTCTGGCTGGTCATGTGCATGCTGTTCGGCTCCTTGGTGGCGCTGGGCACGCTCGTGCTGATGTTCGCCTACGCACCACAAGCGGCAGCGCTCAAGTGCGTGGTCTACCTGGTCCTGTTCGTGCTCTCGTGCATGCTGTTTGCGCCCTCGTGCAATGCCTGGTTCCGCCAGCTCAAGGCGATCCGCAGCAATCCGCGCCTCGATTCGGCCTACCAGGGCGCCGCCCCGGCGCCAACGCCGGCCGAGAGCCAGTCCTACCATCCCTACGCGCCGCCGGGCGGCGTGACGAGCGCGCCGGCGGCGCAGGTGGCCCCGGTGGCGCTCGCGCCGCGTCCGCGCACGATCTCGCTGGCCATCGTCCTGTGCCTGTTCAACTCGCTGGGCGGCACCGTCCTGGGGCTGATCTACATGTCGGACGTACTCGCCACCCAGAATGTGGCGATGGGTGAAGGATTCATGAAATACGTCGTGTACGGCAGCCTTGTGGCTGCCATCATCCTGGTGCTGGTATTGATGCACTTCATCGCGCGCGCATCGAACGTGGCGCGCTGGATCTGGACGGTGATGGCGGTGATCGGCTTCCTGAACGCCTACACGGCCCTGAAGACGGCCTTCGTCATCTCGCCGGTATACGGCACGCTGGCCACGATCAGCCAGCTGATCGCGCTGGCCGCGACCATCTTGCTGTTCGTCCCGGCGTCGAGCCAGTGGATGCGCGAGGCGGCGCAGGCGCGCCTTACCAAGAAAAACTGATCGCCGGGGCGCCGCCCTCAGGCCAGGCGCAGCGGCAAGCTGCGCAAGCGCTGCCCGGTCAGCTTGAACAGCGCGTTGGCCACCGCCGGCGCAATCGGCGGCGTGCCCGGTTCGCCCACGCCCTCGGGCGGCTCGGCGCTCTTGATAATCACCGTCTCCACCTCCGGCGCGCTGTCGATGCGCAGCACCGGGTAGTCGCCAAAATTACCCTGCTCGATCCGTCCGTTTTTCAAGGTGATCTCCCCTCCCAGCGCGGCCGACAGGCCGAACACCACCGCCGACTCCATCTGCTGCGCGATGATGTTCGGATTGACCGCCAGCCCGCAATCGATCGCGCAGACCACGCGGTGCACGCGGATCTGCTTGTCCGTTACCGACACCTCGGCCACCTGCGCCACGATGCTGCCGAACGACTGGTGCAGCGCCACGCCGTGGGCGCGCCCGGCAGGCGCGGCGCCGGCCTTGGCCAGCGCGGCGTCGAGCACCGCCAGGTGGCGCGGATGGCGCGCCAGCAGCGCGCGCCGGAACGGCGCCCCATCCTGCCCGGCCGCATGCGCCAGCTCGTCGATGAAGCTCTCCTTGAAAAAGGCATTGTGCGAGTGCCCGACCGAGCGCCAGTAACCGAGCGGCACCTGGCTGTCGACGATCACGTGCACCACGCGCTGGTTGTCGATCTCGTACTGCATGTCGTACTCGCCTTCGGCCGTGGTCTTGTCCGGGCCGATGCCGGGCAAACCCAGGTTGCGCGGAAAATACTGGTGGCCGATCGAGCCGCTGGCCGACTTGTTGTCGTAGCTGACGATGCGGCCCTTGGCGTCCACGCTGCCCGTAAAGCGCGCCAGCGCGGCCGGACGGTACACATCGTGCGTCATGTCGTCCTCGCGCGACCAGACCAGCTGCACCGGCTTGCCGCCGGCCGCCATGGCCAGCGCCACCGCCTGCCCCACCATGTCCACCTCCAGCCGGCGCCCGAAGCCGCCGCCCAGCAGCAGCACGTCGACCGAGACATCGGCGCGCTCCACGCCGGCCACCTTGGCCGCCATGTCGACGCACATGCTCGGTACCTGGGTCGACGCCCACAGCCTGACCTTGCCGAGCGCGACCTGCGCGGTGCAGTTCATCGGCTCCATGGTCGCATGCGCCAGGAACGGCGCGCGGTATTCGGCGCTGATCGTTTTCACCCCGGTCCTGGACTCCCCCCTGGCTGCGGCCACGTCGCCGCTCTCGTAATAAGTGAAGCCCGATTCGTTATCGAGCGCGCTGGCGAACTGCTTGAAGATATCGGCGCTCGACAAGGTGGCGTTAAGGCCCTCGTCCCACTTGACGGCCAGCGCGCCGAGCGCCTGGCGCGCGCGCCAGTACGAGTCCGCGATCACCGCCACGCCGGCGCCGGCGCCGGTTCTGTGACTGGCCGGAGGCGCCAGACCCACCACCGCCACCACGCCCGGCATCGCCTTGGCCGCGGCGGCGTCGAACGAGGCGACCTTGCCGCCCACCACCGGCGACATCGTCAGCGCCGCATACAGCATGCCCGGCACGCGCGCGTCGATCCCGAACACGGCGCTGCCATTGACCTTGGCCGGCGAATCGCGGCGCGCCTGCGCAGTGCCGATCAGCGTGAACTCGGCCGGCTTCTTCAGGCGCACGTCGCCCGGGCCGATATCGAGGCCCGCCGCTGCCGCCCTGGCGGCCAGGCTGCCGTACGAGGCGCGCTTGCCGCTTGGGTGCACCACGAAGCCGGCCGTGCCCTTGCACTGCGCGGCCGGCACGCCCCACTCCTGGGCCGCGGCGGCGACCAGCATGGCGCGCGCCACGGCGCCCGCCTCACGCATCGGCAGCCAGGCGTCCTTGATGCTGCTCGAGCCGCCCGTCATCATGATGCCCATCTCGCGCGCCACCTTGGAGAGCATCCACTGCGCGCCTTCCTTGACGCTGCCACGGTCGTCGGGATGGAACGGCAGGTTCTCGCGCAGCACTTCCAGGTTGCTGAAGATCTTGTCGATCGGCGCCTGGGTGATGCGCACCTGCGCCAGCGGCACGTCGAGCTCCTCGGCCAGCAGCATCGGCAGCGCGGTATTGACGCCCTGCCCCATTTCGCAGCGCGGCACCACCACCGAGACAGTGCCGTCCGGGGCGATCGCCACCCACCCGTTCAGGGCCACGGCGCCGCCGCCGAGCGCCAATGGCTGCTCGCTGTGCAGGCGCTGGCGCGGCGGCTGCAAGCCCCAGCCCACCACCAGAACGCCGCCGGCGGCCAGGCCGCCGAGCAGGAAACGGCGGCGGGTCTTGTTCTTCGGTGTGCTCTGGTTCATTGCATTCTCATGGCGTGCGTCGGGAGCCGAACTGTAGCATGCGCGCGGGACGCTGGCGCCGCGCGTGTTTACGACGGCAGGCGCGCAGGCTGGGGTGCGTGCCAGCGCGCCAGGATCGCCGCCGGCAGTTCCGGGCGGCTGTACAGGTAGCCCTGCGCCTGGTTGCAGCCATGGCGCAGCAAAAAGGCAGCCTGCTCCTCGGTCTCGACGCCTTCGGCGATGACCGACAAATTCATGCTCTTGCCAAGCTGGATGATGGCGATCGCGATCGCCTCGTCGTTCACGTCGGTCGAGATATCCTTGATGAAGCTGCGGTCGATCTTCAAGGTCTGCACCGGCAGCTGCTTGAGGTAGGCCAGCGACGAGTAGCCGGTGCCGAAATCGTCGATCGCCAGGCCCACGCCGATCGAATGCAGGTCGTTGATGAAGACCAGCGCGTCGCCCGTATTCATGATCACCGACTCGGTCACTTCCAGCTGCAGGCGCTGGGGCGCCAGGCCGGTCTCCTGGAGGATGTCGGCCACCATGTTGACGATGCTGCCGCGCTCGAACTGCTTGACCGACAGGTTGACCGCGATCTTCGGCACGTGCAGGCCGGCCGCTTCCCAGCGGATCATCTGGCGGCAGGCTTCGTCCAGCACCCACTTGCCCAGCTGGTTGATGAACCCGGTGTCCTCGGCCAGCGGGATGAAACGCACCGGCGTCACATTGCCCAGTTCCGGATTATGCCAGCGCACCAGCGCCTCGACCCCGATCAGGCGGCCGGTGTCGATTTCGACCTGCGGCTGGTAGTTCAGAAAAATCTCGTTCTTGTCGATCGAGCGGCGCAGCATCGCTTCCAGGCGCAATCGCTCGACGCCCTCGCCGGTCATCGACGGCGCATAGAACTGGTAGCCGTTGCGCCCGCGCGCCTTGGCCTGGTACATGGCCACGTCGGCATTGCGGATCAACATGGTCAGGTCGGCCGCGTCGTCCGGGAACACGCTGATGCCGACGCTGCCGGTGACGAACAGCTCGTAGTCGGAAACGATGAAGGGCTGCTCGAACATGGCCATCAGTTTTTCCGCCACCAGGCCGGCGCCGACCTGGCCGGCCACGTTTTCGAGCAGGACGATGAATTCGTCGCCGCCCAGGCGCGCCAGGGTGTCGCCTTCGCGCAGCTTGCCCTGCAGGGCTGTGGCGACCTGCTTGAGCAGCTCGTCGCCGACGTGGTGGCCGAGCGTGTCGTTAACGTTCTTGAAGCGGTCCAGATCGATGAACAGCACCGCCAGCTGCTGGTCGTCGCGCGCGGCGCGCTTGAGCGCGTGGTGCAGGCGGTCGTGGAACAGCAGGCGGTTCGGCAGCGCGGTGAGCGAGTCGTGGTGCGCCATGTGATCGAGCTGCTCCTGCGATTCCTTGACCTTGGTGATGTCGCTGAACACGGCCACGTAATGGGTGGTCACGCCGCGATCGTCGCGCACCGCCGATATGGTGAGGGACTGCAGGTAGGTTTCGCCGTTCTTGCGCGTGTCCCAGCGCTCGCCGCGCCAGAAACCGTGCTCGCCCAGTTCGGCCAACGTCTGCTGGTACATGGCCGCGTTTTCGTTGGACAAGCGGGGCAGGCGCACATCCTTGCCCACGGCTTCGATCTCGGTGAAGCCCGTGATCTGGGTAAAGGCCGGGTTGACAGCGACGATTTCGAGGTCGACGTCGATCACCATCACCGCGTCGGCGATATGTTCGAGCACGGTGGCCGACAGGCGCAGCTTTTCCTCGGCCTCGCGCCGCTCGGTGACGTCGGCATAGACCCAGATGCTGCCGCCGTTCGGGCGCGCCGGGTCGAGCGCGCAGCCGCTCACCCGGCACCAGAAGACGGTGCCGTCTTCCTTCATGTACTGGCGCTCTTCGTTGTAGTCCTTGCCCTCGGCCAGGGCCGCGTACTGGCGCTCGCCGGCGCGCAGGAACTCCTCGTGGCTCGGGTACATGATGTCGGCCAGCTTGCCCGCCATGTCGCCGCTGGCGTAGCCGAACAGGTCTTCGCAGCGCCGGTTGGCCGAGACGATGCGCCGTTCGCGCACGAACATCACGCCGAACATGACGTTGTCCAGGATGGCGCTTTGCTCGGTCAGCAGCGCCTCGATGCGCATCTCGTTGTGTTTGCGCTCGCTGATGTCGGAGATGATCCCGTCGACCCACGAATCGTCGAGCTTCTCGGCGGCCTGCGGCTGGCCGTTCTCGGACACCCAGCGCTCGGTGCCGGTGGCGTCGACGATGCGGTACTCGATCTGGTAAGGACGCCCGCTGGTCATGGCCTCGCGCACGGTGCGGCTTTGCATGCGCCGGTCTTCGGGGCAGATCAGGTCCGACCAGGCGTCGGTGGTGCTGCGCATGAACAGTGCCGCCGGGTAGCCGGAAATGTCTTCGATGGCGTCGCTCACGAAATCGATCGAGCCGCCCGGACGCACGCGAAACACCGCGCCCGGCACCTGGGTGACGATGGTGCGAAAGCGTTCCTCGCGCCGGCCGATGTCTTCGAACAGGTGCTTGATGGCGACCCGCATCTGCTCCATCTGCTTGGCCAAACGGCCCAGTTCATCGCTGCCTTCGAGTTCGAGGCGCGTTTCGAAATCGCCGTGCGAGAGGCGGTCGGAAAACTTCATCAGCTGGCGCAGCGGCACCAGCAGGCGCTTGTTCAGGAACAGCACGATCAGCGCCAGCGAGACGGTCAGCTGGAACGCCAGCACGAAGGCGTAGTTGGACTGCTTGCCGCGCAACTCCTGCTGGCTGCGGGCGTCGTCCATCTCGACCACGACCACGCCGATGCGCTCGCCGCGCACCAGGATGTCGCGCTCGGCGCGGTAGATATTGCCGACCGGGCGCTGGGCCGAGTGGATGTTGATGAACTGGGCGTCGGACTGGCCGATCACCTGGACATGCAGCACCGATGGATCGCGCATCACCGATTCGACCAGCGACTGGGCCGATTCGGCGTTCATGTTCCACAGCGACTCCTGCATGCCGAGGGCGAGAATGTCGGCGTTGCGGCGCAGCGACTCGTTCAGCACCGCCTTGGCCGCCGTCTGCTCCTGCACGCCGATCAGCACATAGCTGCCGATCATGGCGGGAATGACCAGGCCGCCGAAGACGACCAGCATCAGCGCGCCATAGATCGACAGCCCG
>DASVVC010000056.1:0-101076 GCA_036386755.1 Telluria sp. | reverse complement strand
CGGCCAGGGTCGCCGCCTGGTCCTGCAAGGACTTGGCGGCCGCCGCCGCCTCTTCCACCAGCGCCGCGTTCTGCTGGGTGGCGTCGTCCATGGCGCTGATCGACTGATTGATCTGGCCGATGCCCTGGCTCTGCTCGAAACTGGCGGCGGCGATTTCGCTCATCAGGTCGGCCACCTGCTGCACCGACGTGACGATCTGGTGCATGGTGACGCCGGCTTCGTCCACCAGCTTGCTGCCGGCATCGACCTTGAGCACCGAGTCGTCGATCAGGGTCTTGATTTCCCTGGCTGCGGCCGCCGAGCGCTGCGCCAGGTTGCGCACTTCGGAGGCGACCACGGCAAAGCCGCGGCCCTGTTCGCCGGCGCGCGCCGCTTCCACGGCGGCGTTCAGCGCCAGGATGTTGGTCTGAAAAGCGATGCCGTCGATGACGCCGATAATGTCGACGATCTTGCGCGAGCTGTCGGTGATCGATCCCATCGTGCTGACCACCTGCCCCACCACCTGGCCACCCTTGACGGCGTGCGAGGAGGCCGACACGACCAGCTGGTTGGCCTGGCTGGCGTTTTCGGCATTCTGCTTCACGGTCGAGGTCATCTGCTCCATGGCGGCGGCGGTTTCTTCCAGGCTCGATGCCTGCGCTTCGGTGCGGCCCGACAAGTCCATGTTGCCGGCGGCGATTTCGCTCGACGCCGCCGCGATGGTTTCGGTGCTGCCGCGCACCTGGCTGATGGTCAGGTTGAGCGAGGACACGAAACGGTTGAAGGCCTCGGCAAGTTCGCCCACCTCGTCGCCGCTCTCGACCGGCATCCGCCGGCTCAGGTCGCCATTGCCGCCGGCGATCTCGCTCAGCATGTGGGCCGCGCGCGCCACCGGGCCGGCGATGGCGCGGCTGATCAGGAAGATGCCGAACAGGCCGATCCCGCCGCCGACCAGGGCCGCCACCAGGGCCGAGATGGTGGCGTCGCGCGCGACGTTGCCCAGCAATTCGGCTTGCGGCACTTCGGCCACCACATAGGCGTTCAGTTCCGGCACGAAGGACGAGACCAGCATGCGCCGCGCCGCGCCGAGGTCGGTTTCGGCGTGGACGAATTTGGCGTTGTTGAGCAAGACCTTGCTGAGCGCCTCGTCGTAACCCGGCAAATCCTTCAGGTAGTGCTTGCCGTCGGCCAGCGCGGGATCGCGGTGCACCAGCACCACCCCATTGGCCCGCACCAGCGAGACGAAGCCGGAACGGCCGATGCGGTAAGCGCGGATGGTGTCGGCCAGGGCCGTTACCGACAATCCCACCCCGGCCACGCCGAGCTTGCCGCCCGCGCTCTCGGCACGGGTGTTAATGAACAACATGAACTCGTTGGTCCCGACTTCCTTGTCCAGGTCAAGGGTGTACGGCTTGCCCCCGGCAAGAAAACCGTAGAACCACTGATCGTTGCCGGCCGCCTTGTCCAGGGTCCGGCTCAGACCCTGTTCGGTCATGTACTTCCCGGTCGACTCGGAAATCCAGAACACCGTGGCGGCCTTGTTCTTGGCCTTGATCTGGCCGGCGTACGCCTTCCAGGCTGCCAGGCCGCTGTCGGGCAAGCCATCGGCTTCCCAGGCCTGCACATAGGTGTTGTTGGCCAGCGCCAGCGAGGTCGCCAGCGGAACGGCGATCTGGCGCAGCACGTCGTTGCGGATTTCACCGATCACCGACGGCAGTTCCTGCTCGACGACCCGTTCGCGGATGCCGCGGCTGGTCATGGTGATGCTCAGGGTAGAGGAAATAACAACGAACAGCAGCAGGCACGCTGCCATGCTCAACATCAGTTTTTTCTGGATCGAGAGGTGGCGCAGCAGGGTCAAGGCAGTGTCCTTTCGGTGACAGGACGTCACAACACCAGACCATACTCATGTCTGGCTTGCGCCCGGTCAAGACCAAACGCGATCAATCGTGCTAAGGCCCTGCCGAAGTGTTGCGCGCCTGTCGCAAGCTGAATAAACACACAAGGTTTCAGCCGGCCCCGAGGTAAATGAACTTGAAGAGAAACAGGGCGGCGATCACCCACACCGCCGCCTTGACGTCGCGCGCGCGCCCGGTCAGCAGCTTGAGCACGGCGTAGGAAATGAAACCGAAGGCCACGCCGGTGGCGATCGAATACGTGAACGGCATCGCCAGGGCGGTGATCGCCGCCGGCACGCTTTCGGTGGTGTCGCTCCAGTCGATCTCGCCCAGTTCGCGCAGCATCAGGCAGGCCACGTACAGCAGCGCCGGGGCGGTGGCGTATGCGGGCACCACCGAGGCCAGGGGCGAAAAGAACAGGCAGCACAGGAACAGGATCGCCACCGCCACCGCGGTCAGGCCGGTGCGCCCGCCGGCCTGGACCCCGGCCGCGCTTTCGATATACGCCGTGGTGCTCGACGTGCCCAGGGCGGCGCCGGCCACGATGGCGCAGCTGTCGGCCATCAGGGCCTTGTTCAGGCGCGCCATCTTGCCGTTGACCACAAACCCGGCGCGGCTGGCCACGCCCATCATGGTGCCGGTGGCGTCGAACAGCTCGACCAGGAAGAACACCAGCACCACATTGAGGATGCCGACCGAGAGCGCGCCCATGATGTCGAGCTTGAACAGGGTGGGAGCGAGCGACGGCGGGGCCGATACCAGGCCCATGAATTTGTTGCCGGCGAAGAAAAAGCTGAGCACGGTGACGAGCAGGATGCCGATCAGGATCGCGCCTCTGACCTTGAGCTTGTCGAGCGCGACGATGACGAAAAAGCCGATGATCGCCAGCAAGGCCGGTGCCGAATGCAAGTTGCCCATCGTGACCATGGTGTCCTTGTTGGCGACCACGATGCCGGCGTTGTGCAGCGCGATCAGCCCGAGGAACAGGCCGATCCCGACCGCGATGGCGACCCGGATCGAGGTGGGAATGCCGTTGATGATGATTTCGCGCACGCGAAACAGGCTCACCAGCAAGAACAGGCAGCCGGAAATGAAGACCGCGCCCAGCGCCACCTCCCACGACAAGCCCATCTGCTTGACCACGATGAAGGCGAAATAGGCATTCAAGCCCATCCCCGGCGCCAGCGCGATCGGATAGTTGGCGTACAGGCCCATGATCAGGCTGCCGATCGCCGCGGCCAGGCAGGTCGCCACGAACACGGCATCGGCCGGCATGCCGGCGGCCCCCAGGATCGAGGGGTTGACGAAGATGATGTAGGCCATCGTCAGGAACGTGGTCAGTCCGGCCAGCAGCTCGGTGCGGACGTCGGTCCCGTTCTCCTTGAGTTTGAAATGGTTTTCAAGTAACGACAAGATGGTCTCTCCTGGTGATGTATGCATGGGCAATATAACAGCCGGCCTGGCGCCGGGGGCCGTATCGTACCCGCCCGGGGTGCATCTCATGCAATCGGCATGCGTGCCGCATGGCGGTGGCGGCCCCGCTTGATTGGCTGACGCAAATACAACAGTTAAAGTGTTGCATCAGCGCAAATTTGCCTTAAACTAAAGCGCCCTTGCTAAAAACGCTATCAGTTTGCTTAACATCATGGGACCTTGAAAAACCGTAGCGAGCGGCGCAAGTGTCGCCGGAGAAGCGCAACCGTACGAAGGTACGGTGAGCATCGCAGGGCGATTGTGCGCTGCGCAGCAGGTTTTCCGAGATCCCGATCAGCAGTTTGCCTCTTACAGACCAGAAGGAAAAGGACTACGCATGAAACTTAGCCATATCGGATTTGCAGCGGCCACGCTGTGCCTCGGCAGCGCCACGTTTGCGGCCGACACCATCAAGATCGGCGCGCTGCTGCCGCTGACGGGCGGATCGTCCCCGCTGGGCCTGGCGGTCCGCGACGGCCAGCGGCTGGCGGTGGCGCACATCAATGCCCGTGGCGGCGTGCTGGGGCGCAACCTGGAACTGGTCGAGCTGAACGACGAAAGCAAACCCGAACTGGCGGCGCAGAACATGAAGACCCTGCTGTCGAAGGGCGTGGTGGCCTGCTCCTGCGGCGTGAACACGGGCGTGGTGCTGGCTTACCAGCCGGTGATGCAAGCGGCCAAGCTGCCCAATATCGTGCCCGCCTCGGCCGGCACCAAGCTGACCAAGGCGTTCCAGAACGCCCCGGAAGGCAACTACACCTTCCGCGTGCAGGCGTCCGACACGCTGCAGGCGCAGATGATGGTCGACTACGCGGTCAAGAAGGGGCACAAGAAGATCGCGCTGCTGCACGACACCTCGCCGTACGGCACGGGCGGGCATGACGACATGGTCAAGCAATTGCTCACGCATGACGTCAAGGCGGTCTCGGAAAGCAGCTTCAAGGTGGGCGACACCGATATGTCGGCCCAGCTGGCCAAGGCCAAGGAAGCCGGTGCGACCGTGCTGCTGGTGTACGGCATCGGCACCGAGCAGGGCCATATCGCCGCTGCCAGCGCCAAGCTGGGCTTGAACATGGCGCTCATTGGCTCCTGGGCCAATGCCACCGATTCCTTCATCAATGTGGCGGCGGCCCACGCCGAAGGGGCGATCTCGCCGCAGACGTTCGTGGAAGGCGCCACCTCGGCGGGCGGGCGCGAATTCGAAGCGGCCTACCGCGCCGAGTACAAGCGTCCACGCATGACCAATCCGACCGCCGCCGCCGGTGGGCACGACTCGATCCTGCTGCTGGCCGCCGCCATCCGCCAGGCCAACAGCACCGACGGCGTCAAGATCAAGGCCGCGCTGGAAAAACTCAGCACCACGGTGCCGGGCGCGATTGCCATCTACAACAAGCCGTTCTCGGAAGATGATCACGAAGGCATCAACCTGAGCAGCGCAGTGATGGCAATCTGGAAAAAAGGCGCGATCGTGCGCGCGCCGCTGTAACGCTGCCCGCAGCGCTGCCAGTACCGCTGCTCGAATCGCTCAGGAGGCCGGCCGGCCGAGTTGCGCCAGCGCCTGGGCGGTACCGTTGAACCGGTCGAGGTCGACCGCCCCGGCGATACCGGCCACCTTGCCGGTTTGCGCGTGCTGCCAGATGGCGTAGCCGCTCACGCCATGCGGCAGGACGGGCGCGGCGGCGCTGGTGTACTCGGCGATCCAGAGCGGGTAGGCGCACAGCGCGGCGCAGCCGGCCAGGTTGCTGTTCCAAAACGAGAGCGAAGAATAAATCAGCGGCGTGACGCCGAGCGCCTGTTGCACCTCGGTCAGCCAGGCCAGCGCGGCACGGTCGATGGCCGCGCATTGCAGGCCGCAGGCGGTTTCGACATCGAGCATGGGCGGCAGGTCGCCCGGCTGCACGGCGCCGAGCACGCCCAGGAAATGGCGCGCCTGCTCGTCCGCATCCACGTCCGCATGCAAAAAGTGATACGCCCCGCGCGCAATGCCGGCGGCGCGCATGGCCTGGTAATTGGCGCTGAACGAAGGATCGGTGACACTGTTGCCTTCGCTGGCCTTGGCGTAGGCGAACGCGATGCCCTGCTGCGCGACGGTGGGCCAGTCGATCCGCCCCTGGAAATGCGACACGTCGATACCGTTCAAGAAGGCGTTGCTCATGCGTGGCTTCCTTTCTGGAGCCGCGCACGGCGCCGTTGGTCAGATCGCTTGAAAAGTGCGGCAAAGCAACAAATAGCGCGCATGGCGCCATGCATGTCTTCATGCCGGGATCAGATTACCATGCCGCTTGCCGGTGCGGAACCCATCGGTCGCGCCAGGCGGCGATGCCCGGGCAAGCGGGCAGACGGTGCGCCTAGCGGCTCGCCGGATCCTCGCCAAACACTGCCGCCAGGCTGGGCGCATCGAGGCTGCGCTCGAACCATTGTTCAAGCTGGTCCTGTGCAGCCTGGGCGATGAGCTGCGCCGCTGGCGCCGGCAGCTCGCCGAAGCGGTTGCGCAACAGGCTGCCGACCACTTTGCGCAGGGCGATGACCTGCCCTCCGGCAATGCCTTCCTCCTTGGCTTTCTCGGCCAGCGCGAGCCCTTTTTGAAAACCGATCTCCTGCATCTGCTCGGCCCAGCTTAAGGTTGTCGATTCCATGTCAAGATCCTCCTCGATACGATCCCAGTCAAACCCTTCCTGATTGTCGGTCCTGCGCGCCAGCAGCGCTTTCCACCACGCCTTGACCGAGCTGCGCAGGCTGGTCTGCGGCGTGTCTTTGAACCAGGTCATCAGCGCTGGCAAATGCGTTTTAAGACATCTGGAAACACTGAAAGTTCAATCCGGAACAGCAGCGCCAGCAAATCGGCATTCGCGTCCAGCGCCGCCCGGTCCAGGCGCTGCTGATCGATCAGGACGTAGCGCTGGGATGGCTGCAGGGCCGCCAGCTCGGCAGGCGCTTGCGTCAGCAGCGCGGCCAGGTCCATGCTCGCGCTCCAGCGCGGCGCGCCGTTGTAGAACACCAGCGGCAGCACCGGCGGCAACAGCAAGCCCGGCGACAATTCGTGGCGCTTGACCAGGTCCTGGCAAAGCAGGCCGACGTAGGTCTGCATGCGCAGCGCCATCCAGCGGTCCACGCCGGACTGGCATTCGAGCAGGATGTACACGTACAGGACATCGCCGCCGACCTGCACGCGCCAGACGACGTCGCCCTGGCGTGCCGACGGCCGGTCGCTCACATACACCGAATTGACGCGCTCGAAGGCCGACAGGGCGACGCCGTCAAGCAGCTTGAAGGAAGTAAAGCCCGTGATCAACTCGCGCACCAGTTCCGGGTGGGCGAACAAGGAACGGTAGCCGAGGTCGTGGTTGGCAGTCATGGCGCATCTTAGCGAGCGGCCCCGCGCTGCTTTTGCGCCAGCTCAAACGTGCGCAAGAGCGTGCTTGCGGCAGTTGCCGTGCATCTGCATGGGCTCGTTCCCGCGCCGCAGAACACCTGCGCAAGCTCGCGCGTCAAGCCCGCGCGCGTACGAACCTCACAAGGATTGAGGCAGCTCAAACCGTCCACCGAAGACCACAACCAAGCGCCCGCGCAGCCCTCTTACATGGACTGTCACCGCACCCCGGACCCCAGCATGCCGCGCTCCACGCCCGTCCCCCTGATTGCGCCTCCTTCACCCGAGGCTGCGGCAGCGCCACGCGCCGTGATCGGGCCGGGCGCGGCGATCGCACTCACGGTCGGCGTGGTCATCGGCGCCGGCATTTTCAAGGCGCCCTCCCTGGTGGCCGGCATGACCGGCTCGGCCCCGTGGATGTTCGCCGCCTGGGCCCTGGGCGGGCTCATGTCCCTGGTCGGCGCGCTCTGCTACGCCGAACTGGGCACGGCCTACGCCAGCGCCGGCGGCGACTATCATTTCCTGCGGCGCGCCTATGGCAAGCGGCTTTCCTTCCTGTTTGCCTGGGCCCGCTTTTCGGTGATCGCCACCGGATCGATCGCCCTGCTCGGCTTCGTCTTCGGCGACTACCTGAACCAGCTGCTGCCGCTGGGGCGCGCCGGGCCGGCCTGCTACGCGGCGGCGGCCATCGTCGTGTTGTCATGGCTGAACCTGCGCAGCGTGCGCAGCGGCACCGCCGCGCAAGCCTGGCTGACGGCGGTGGAAGTGGGCGGGCTGCTGCTGATCGTCTGCGCGGCGCTGGTGCTGGGCGCCGACGGCGCTGCACCGCCGCCGCCCGCCGCGCCCGCCGCGCCGGCGGCGCCGACAGCGGCCTCGTTCGGACTGGCCATGGTCTTCGTGCTGCTGACCTACGGCGGCTGGAACGAGGCGGCCTGCCTCGGCGCCGAACTGGTCGACGTGCGGCGCAACATGGCGCGCGTACTGGTGACATCGCTGCTGGCGATCACGGCGCTCTACCTGCTGGCGACCTGGGCTTACTGGAGCGCATTGGGCATGGCCGGCATGCAGCGCTCGGAGGCAGTCGCCGCCGACCTGCTGCGCGCCGCCTTCGGCGACGGCGGCGCCGCCGTGATCTCGCTGATCGTCGCGCTGGCGGCGCTGACCTCGATCAACGCCACCATCATCGTCGGCGCCCGCTCCAGCTACGCGGCCGGGCGCGACTGGCCGGCACTGGCCCACCTCGGCGTGTGGGACGCGCGCCGCGGCACGCCGGCGAACGCCGTGCGCATCCAGTGCGCGGTGGCGCTGCTGCTGGTGCTGGCCGGCGCCTGGACCGGCAGCGGCTTCAAGTCCATGGTCGAATTGACCGCACCGGTGTTCTGG
Organism: Telluria sp.; assembly: GCA_036386755.1. GTDB lineage: Bacteria > Pseudomonadota > Gammaproteobacteria > Burkholderiales > Burkholderiaceae_D > Telluria_A. The sequence goes on along the minus strand of DASVVC010000056.1, from coordinate 92,973 downwards.
CTGTTCTTCCTGCTCGCGGGTGCGTCGCTGTTCGTGTTGCGGGTGCGCGAGCCGCATGCGGCGCGCCCGTTCAGGGTGCCGCTGTTTCCGTTGCTGCCACTGCTGTTTTGCGCCACGTGCGCCTACATGCTGTGGGCCAGCCTGTCGTACGTCTACAACCAGTCGCTGGGCGGCTTCAACGCCGCCTGGATCGGCGTCGCCGTCCTGCTGGCGGGCTGCCTGCTGCTGCCCTTCGTGCACCGCTGCGGCAGTGCGCCGCCGCCCTGACGCTCCAATCTTACCAACCAGGAGTTCACCATGCGCCCGTATCACCGCAACGACCGTTTCCCCGGCGCGGCCATCCTCGCCGCCGGCCTGCTGCTGTTCATGCTGTTGGCCGGCACCAGCCAGGGTGCCGCGGCCCAGCGGCCCTCGCTCGATGTGCCCTATGTGCCGACGCCGCAAGCGGTGGTGGACCGCATGCTCGTCCTCGCCAAGGTCGGCAAGGGCGACGTGCTGTATGACCTTGGCAGTGGCGATGGACGCATTGTCATCACCGCCGCCAAACGCTACGGCGCCAGGGGCGTCGGCATCGACCTCGATCCGGCGCGCATCAGGGAGGCGCGCGAGAATGCCGGCAGGGCCGGCGTGGAGGGCCAGGTGAAGTTCGTCACCGCAGACCTGTTCAAGACCGACCTGTCGGATGCGGACGTGGTCACCTTGTACCTGCTCAGCAGCGTGAACCGCGACCTGCGCCCGCAATTGTGGCGCCAGTTAAAGGTGGGCACCCGGGTCGTTTCGCATGCCTTCGACATGGGGACCGAGTGGCCGCCCGAAAAAACCGAACAGGTGGACGGCAGCACGATCTACGTCTGGACGATCAGCGAGGCCAACAAGCGCGCCGCGGCTGAACAGGGCGCGGCGCCGATGCGCAGCAAGCCGTAGCTGTAGCTGTAGCTGTGGCTGTGGCTGTGGCTGTGGCCGTGGCCGTGGCTGTGGCCGTGGCCGTAGCCGTAGCCGTAGCCGTAGCCGTAGCTGTAGCTGTAGCTTGTCAGCGTCCTGCGTTCAGTTGCGCGGCGCCGCTGCGGGGTCGGCGATCTCGCGGCGCAGTTGTTCCAGGCGCCGGATCTTCTCTTCCACCCTGGCGATCCGATCCGGCGCAATTCCGCTTGCGCGGGCGCGCTCGACGTCAAGCTGCAAGCGCGGCACTTCGAGCTGGACGGCGCTGGCGAAGGCGGCCATGACGCGCGCATCCTGGCGCGCTTCGTAAGCCCGGTACGCTTGCGGATCGGCCAACTGGGCGGCATTGGGCCGCGTGCCGCCCGCCGTTGGCAGGGCCAGGGGCGGCGTACGCGGGTCGCCATGCAGGCGCGCATCGGCCATGCTGTCCGCTGCCGCGACGGGCGTGCCGCGCGGCACCTCGCCGAACCATCCCGGTCCCGCCGCCTGGACGGTCCGGGCTGCGGGGGCGCCGTCCGCAGCGGGCTGCGCGGCCTCGGCCGGCGGCGCACCCGGAGATGGTTCCGCCGCCGGCGGCCGGGCCAGCAAGGAGACGGCAGCGGCCACGAACAGCGCCGCGAGCAGCGCGCCGCCCTTCATGCCGGCCCCTCCCCTGCCGTCGCAGCCCTGGTGATCTCGATGCGCGCCTTGCGCAGCAGTTCCGAGCGCAATGCGTTCAGCTGCGCGGCGGCCATCTCGCGCGCCACCGCGCGGCTGGCCACGTAGCGCACCGATTCGGAATCGGCCGCCTGGTAGCCTTGCACGCGCTCTTCGACCAGCACGATTTCCCACGGCGCATGGCGGCCGGGGGCGGAAGGGGTGCGCACCGGCGCCGAGACCTGGCCCGGCACCTGGGTGAACAGCAGCTGCGCCAGCCAGTCGGTTTTGCCTGCGGGTTTGGTGTCGGGTTTGCCGCCGGGTTTGCTTTCGGGTTCGTTTTTATGGTGCACCCAGCCCAGCGATCCGCCAGCGGCGGCGTCGGGCGCGATCGAGTGGCGCCGTGCCATGTCCGCAAAACCGGCGCCGCCGGCCAGCGCGGCCGCCACTTTGCGCGCCGCCGCTTCATCGGGCAGGCGGATATGACGTGCGCGCACGCGTTCGATGCGCACGAAGTCCTCGCGATGCTTCTCGTAGTAAGCGCGCACCTGCTGCGCGCCGACCTGGCCGGCCAGCGTGTCGAGCAGGCGGCTGCCGGCATGCTGGTCGTCTCCCACGCCGTGCAGGCGCATCATGGCCTGCACATCGCCCTGGTCGGCCAGCACCCGGCGCAGGTCGGCCACGGACGCGGCGCCGAAACGGCGCGCGCTCCAGTCCAGCACATACCAGGACGCGACCTGCAGCCCGGCCTGCTGCAGCATGAAATCGCGCTGGCGCGCGAACAGCGCCACCCGGCCCTGGACGTTCTGGCGCCGCGCCACGTCGGCCAGGCTGATGCTGCCTTCGCCACCGCCCGGTTTGCGAAAGCGCAGCAGCACCAGCTTGCCCGCCTGCGCCAGCTGTGCCTCGCTCAGGCTGGTGTCGAGCTGCAGCGCCCCAGGCTTGCCGAACACCGCATCGAGCTCGGCGTCGGTCAGCGGCGGCGCGGGCCGCAGCAGGCTGTCGAGGCCGCCGCCGGGCAGTTGCTGCGGCAGTTGCTGCGGCAGTTGCTGCGACAGTTGCTGCGCCAGTTGCTGTAAATCCTGCTCCATCTCCTTGCCGTACAGGCTGCGCAACGTGCTCACCAACTGGTCGTCGATGCTCACCTCGCGCGTGAAGCCGACCCGCTGACCAGCCCACAGCGCCGCTTCGCCGAAGCGCTTGCGCGCCTCCGCGGCCAGCAGGCGGTTGGCGATGAGGTTGTCGAGCACGGCGCTGCGCTGGGCCGCCGGATCGCTGGCGCGCGCCATGCGCCAGCTGCTCTCGACGCTGAACGCGAGCAGCGGCGCGCCGTCGATGCGCGCCGCCGTGGCGCCCGCCGGCGTGCTTGCCTGCACGCTCTGCCCGGAAGCCGCCACGGCAGGCCAGGCGCACGCGACGCAGGCGGCGCCGGCCAGCGCGCGCAACAGGCGCAGGGTCGGCACCGGGTTCAAATCGCCAGGCGCTCGGCGGCGCGGTTGAGCACGTGCACGACCATCGCGATCGCATGCGGCACCATGGCGCGCCCCACGGTGCGGCGGTCGGCGTGATCGGTCGACGACAGCACCATGCCGCCATTGGCGTACGAATAGCTGCCGCCCTGGGTCAGCAGCGCGCGGATGTCGGTGGCGCTTGGTGCAAGCGGGGTAAAGCTGGCCAGCGCGCTGCGCACCAGCGCCGCGTCGTTCAACTGTTCGCGCTCGTAGTAGTCGCCGACCCACTGTTCCCAGCCCGAGTGGCCGTTGCCCGAGGTGCCCCAAGTGTGGTGCGGCTGGACCAGGTCGGTGGTGTGCAGCACGAAGCCGAGCGACTGCGCGGTCGGGCGGGCCAGGAACTGCTGCCACCAGTACTGCCCCAGGTTGTCGATCGGCTGGAACGGCATGCTTTCGAAGTCGGCATATTGCTTGTTCGACGAGCTGCCGCCCATGCGGTAGTTCGCCTCGGTCACGCCGAAGCTGTTGTACTTGCTGCTGTCGCCGAACCAGCCTTTCAGGCCGCCGGCGCCGTCGTCCAGATAGTCGCCCACCAGCCAGCCGGCGGCCAGCTTGTCGATATCGCCGCGGTTGGTCAGCCTGGCGTAGTTGTAGCCGCCGAAGGCGTTGCCGTGCACATCGCGCCCGCCCGTGTGGTTCTGGAAGTGCCAGTACGAGGTGTAGTTGGCCAGCGAAGAACCCAGGCCCCACACCGGCGCCATCTGGCAGCTGCCCGTGGTGGCGCCGCACAGGTAGGTATCGGCGAAGTCGTCGACGTCGTAGGCGCCCTGGCCCACGGCTTGGGCGAACTGGTCCATCGTGTAGCCGGCCTTGGCCACGCCGGCGGCCAGCTTGGCGTAGTTGGTGCTCGATGGATTGTTCTTCATGAAGGTGATCGCATCGAGCACGATGCGGCGATGCGTTTCTTGTTGCCATGCCTTGGCGGGTGCGCTGGCAAACAGGGCCAGGGACAGCGAGAGGCTGGCGGCGAGCAGTGTCGGTTTCATCATGACTCCAGGGTGACGCCAGCGGTGCGGTGACCGCGTGGCTGATTCGCGAAGGAAGAAATGTAAAAATGTAACGATGAAATGTGACGATGCCATGACTGTGGCGCGCCGTACAACGCCACGCTGTTTCAGCGCTGTTTCAGTTGACAGGCGCGTGAGGACGAAGGTTGCCGGAGAGCGGTGCCACAGGCAGCGCTGACGGCAGGCGCAGCACGTGCACCAAGCCTGTCGAACTGTGAAAAGGCAGCCGCGTCAATGCCGCCGCCCGGCCCGGCGCCAGGCGGACAAGCCGGCGTATGCTCGTATGCAGTCTTAAGCCGGCGCCAGCGACACCACCACTTCCAGCGCCACCTTGGCGTAGTTGGCACCGCCGTCGGCTGCCGCCTGGTGCTTCATTTCGTCGAGCGCGTAGAGCATCTCGACGCGGTGACCGACCTGGAACAAGGCGATATCGGCGCGGTCGTTCACATAAATGCCTTCGCCGCGCACCGCGCCCTCCGGCGTGACCATGTCGATCGTATTGTTCACCGTTGCATTCTGCCCGCTCACATAGGCCCGGCTGATCACGCCCGATACCAGCCGGCGCGGCATGCTGCCGTTTTGGATGTTGTCCCACCATTGCTGCGATGCGAACAGGCCGAAACGCCCGCGCACTCCCATGCTCGGCCTGGCCTCGTTGAGGGTCAGCGCCCGCGTCGCTTCAATCCGCGCCGGGTCGTTCTTGAGTGCTTCTTTCAGCTCGAATACCAGCTTCATCGGTATTCCGGCCTCGTCCAATCGTCATAGCATGCGACTGTTCTCTATGGCGTGGTGGGTGGCTTGGGCACGTGGCTGCCGCGCATGGCTTTTTCTATCCATGCGCTCATCCGCCGGCAGTGGGAGGCAAGCGTCGTTGAACGAGACAGCATCCAGAACGCGCCAATTCTCGCGCTTGAATTTGTCATCGATCGTCTTGATTATCTCGTCCACGCCGGCACTGGCCGCGTAGCCCGGGACGGCGGCGCCAAAAAGAAGACCCCTGAGGAAGAGGACTGCTGATGTTTGCATGGCGAGGTTCCTGCGAGCGTGGCAGGGAAGAATGTCAGGCAAACCCTTTGGCGAAACATGATGGCAGGCCTGGACGTGGGTGACACTGACGATCACAATGCGTTATCAATGTTGATCAATCCATCGTTGTTGGCGCGCCGGCGGCCGGCTCGGCGCTGCCTGCGCTTGTCCTAGCCTTCATTCGCGATCCGCACCTTCCACGGCGCGCTGAGCGGAAAGCGCCACGTCGTGCCGTGTGTCGTCCTGGCGACGATACAGTCGTCGGCGACGTGCACCTGGTGGAATGGGTTCGAACCGGTGAAAAATCCGGCCCACACCAATCCCGCGCAGTTCACCACCGCGACAAATCCTTCATTGCCCATCTCGCCTTCCCCGCCTATTGCAAAGCAATTTGTTCCGGGAACGGGGACGCGCCTGTCATCGAACGCGACCTCGACGAACTCGTTGTCGAAGCCGAGGAAGCTGTCGATCGACGTTTCGCAGATGGGATAGACATGCTGCTGGATCTTCCCATCCACAAAGAAATTTTGCTCACCCATCGCCACCATCATGCCATTGCCGAGAATGATCCCGCTGAAATGGGGCAGCGAGGAATTGCTCCAGTGATCCTGGATGGTCCGGTCGGACTGGTGTTCCACATCCAGTAGCTTGGCAAGCGTCGCCGCCAGCTCGGCCCCATCCTGGCTGGTGCCGAACGTGGAATAAAAACTCTTCTTCATGTATTCATCCCTGGCTGGCCCGACCTTGAAACATATATCCGCGTTCATCTCATCGAGCCGAACTGGATGCGCAAGCGGAAAAGCAGCGGCATGCAAAGCAGCGGCGTTTCATTCGTTCCCGGCATCGCGCTGGTGAAAGGCTTCACTCATTATTTGCTCCCATACATCCTCGCCTTCCTTGCGCCACCAATATGGCCGGTCTTCCAAAGGCTGCATATGGTCGTACACTCCCACAAGTCCGAGCAGCTCGATGGGATTATCCGCCATGAAACGAAACCCGTCTCTCTCGGCGACCCACAGCGCATCGGTCGGATAACAACCCTCGTCATCCAATTCGCCCTCCACGTGCATTTTGAAACCGCGATCGCGCAAAATTAACAAACAGGTGTTATAAACGTTGGCGTGGCTACCTAAGGGCATGACATTTCCGATTTTCAAATTTACGCATCAACAAACTTCACTCAACATTTACATTTCACGACAATTTCTCCCGGAACCTGCCCGCGCACCAGCACCTCATTGTTTTTCTTCATTATCTGAACCACATCGTTCGCCTTCCCTTTCAGCTTGGGGTCGGCTTTCATGATTTCTTTGGCCTGTTCCGGCGTAATGGTCTCGAGTTTTCCTTCAGTCACCAATTGTGCAATCGCGTCTTTCGACACTTTGACAGGATCGCCAAAAAATGTCGCTCCACGCGTTCCATTACCATTCTTCAACTGCTCGGAGAAGGATGTCAGGCTTCCATCTCCCTTGCTGGTGACATGTTGCCAAATATCATTCGCGGTCACCGCTCCTTGCATAGGCTGCCCTATCGGACCGCCTGAATACGCATTGTCGCCCCGAAACAGGAAACCCGCCAATCCCAAGGGGTCGACCCATCCGCTGGGGTTTGCCGCATATTGATACAGGTTAATTCCGCCCAGCAGTCCGATAGGATCGCTTGAGATAAACCGCCCGACATCGGCATCGTAATACCGGAACCGGTTGTAATGCAATCCGGTTTCAGAATCGAAGTACTGCCCCTGAAAACGAATACTTTGCTGGTGCAAATCCTCCTGCTGCGCGGCAACAGCGTCACCGGAAGCCGCCGGCGCATCGATCCTCAGCACATTGCCCCACGCCCTATAGCGCCCCGCCCAGGTGACCCGGCCATCTGCATCGGTCATCTCGCGCGGCGTGCCTAAATGGTCCGTATGCAGATACGACACTTGCGCGCACGGCGCGTTCTCCACCATCCCGTCCAGCAGCGCGTCGATGTGGGCCAGCGGCACGAACGATGCCGGCTCGTAGAGGTAAGTGCGGCTGTGCATGCCCCGCGCCTCGCACAGCAGGCGGTTACCATCCCATGCGAAGCGTGTCGTCGCAAACGCATCGCGCTTGACGATCCGGCGGCCGAATGCGTCATACCCATACTTGACCGTCTGCACGGTCGGCGCCGCGTCGCCGGCGTCGCGCGTGACCACCGCCTTGACCAGCTGATGCGCCGCATTCCACTCGAAGCGCATGTGCGTGTGGCGCCCGATCAGCTTGTCGCTCAGGTTGCCATGGGCATCGTAGTCGTAGCGTTTATCCTGGAAAACGCGGACCCGGTTGCCTTCGACCCGGCCGGTCAAGGCGAGCGACGGATCGAGCAGGTTGTGCGCCGGGTCGAAGGCGAAGCGCTCGTCCGACTGCGGCTGCACGGCCGCCAGGATGCGTCCGATCACGTCGTAACGGTAGCTCGTGCGCCCGTTGCGCTGGTCGTCGATGGCCAGCAGATTGCCGCTCTCGTCGTACCGGTAATGGCGCGCGACGACCGGCGCCGCGCCTTCGCCCACGCCGTTTGGCGCGGCCACCTGCGACAGCATGCGGCCAACCGGATCGTAACGGAACTGGCTGGTCAGCGCTCCCTGGGTGCGGCTCAGCGGCCGGTGCGCGCGATCGCGCTCGATATCGGTGATCACCTCGCCATCGATATTGATCTGGTGCAGGTGGCCGGAACCATAGAACAGATTGTTGAGGACGCGCCCGTCCGGCAGCACCGTGCTTACCCGGTTGCCCAGCTCGTCGTACGCATGGCGCAGCACGCTTGTCTCGCCGCCGCTGCGGGTTTCCTCGGCCACCAGCTGGCCCAGCGCATCATACTGCAGGGCCACCTCGGCGTCGGCGTTGATGGCCTGCGTCATCCGTCCCAGGTCATCGTAGGCAAAGCGCAAGCGCAGCTGCTCGGCCTGGGCCGGGCCGGTGCTGCGCGAGATGATCTTGTCGACCAGCTGGCCGGCGCCGTCGCGCAGGTAGCTCGTGTCGATGCGGGTGAACCCGGTGCGCGCGCTGCTGCCGTGCTCTTCCTTTGCCACCAGCAGGCCGCTGGCGTCGTAGCGGTAGCGCGTCAGGCGCTCGTCGAAGCCGGTTTCCTCGATCAACCGGTCGAGCACGTCGTAGGCGAAGCGGTGCACGTCGCCGTTTTCGTTGATCAATTGCTCCAGGCGGCGCGCGGCATCGTAACGGTATTCCAGCACGCCGCCGCGCGCATCGATGCGCTTGAGCGGCTTGCCATCGCTGTCGAGCTCGTACCTGGTGCGGTTGCCGGCCGCATCGATGCGCGCCACCAGGCGGCCGAGATCGTCGTATTCGTAGCGCTCGGCCGCGCCATCGGCCTGCAGCACCGAGGTCATGCGTCCCAGCGCATCGTAGCGGTATTCGGTGGCATTGCCGTTGGCATCGGCGACGCGCAGCAAGCGGCCTTCGTCGTCGTAAGCGAAGCGCGTGGTATTGCCCGAGCAATCGGTATAGGCGCTCAACTGCGCGGCACGGTTGTAGGCCAGCCGCTTGACGCCGCCGGCCGCATCGATCACCTTCACCGGCAAGCCGTGTTCGTCGTACTGGTAGGACGTGCTTTGCCCGAGCGCATTGGTGACCTTGAGCAGGTTGCCGCGCTCGTCGTAGCGCAGCGCCGTGGCCGCGCCGAGCGCATCGGTGATCAGGGCCGGCTTGTCGAGCCGCGCGTCGTACACGATGCCGCTGCCCTTGCCCTCGCGTTCCACGCGCACCAGGCGCCCGCGCGCGTCGTAGCGGTAGCCGGTGGCGCGCCCGCCGGGGTCGCGGATGCTCAGCGGCTTGCCATTGCCGTCGAGACGGTGTTCGGTGAGGCCGCCGGCCGCATCGACCTGGCCGATCAAGCCGCCCTGCGCATCGAAACGGTAGCGCTGCTCGCGTCCGAGGTGATCGGTCACGACGGTCTCGCGCGCCAGGTAGCGGAACTGCCAGGACAGGCCGTTATTGGTCCAGTTGCGCACCACCTTCGCCTGCACACGGTCGTGCTCGCCGTCGTGCTCGCCGTTGTACTCGTATTCATAGCGCGACACCAGCCCGCCCGGCTGGGCGTGCTCGATCATCAGGTGGTCGCGGTAAGCGAAGCTGCGCGTGACCTGCCCGAGGCGGTTGCGCACTTCGGCCAGGTTGCCGTCGGCATCGTAGGCGTAGCTCGCCAGCACGGTGGCCTGCTCGCCCGCCTCCGGCAGCAAGGCAATGGCGCGCAAGCGCGGCGCACCCCGGTGCTCGCCGAACTCGAGCACGAAGACGCGGCCGGCGCTGTCTTCGATGCGCTGTGGCAGGTGCCGCTCGTCGTAGCCGACAACGAGCTTGTTGCCGTTCGCATCGGTCAGGCCGACCAGGCGCGCCAGGCCGCTCGCTGCCGCGGCAATGGCGAACTGGCGCCGCAGCCCATCCTCGTCGATCAGCTCGAAACTGCCCTCGCCGGTGCGCGCCAGGGTCTTGTTTTCGGATGGCGAGTAGCGCGCTTGGCCTACCTGCGGCAGCGAAAACGTGACCTCGCGCCGCCAGGCGTCGAGCAGCACCACCTGGCCGGCGCCAACTTGCAGGGCATCGGACAACGGCGTGCTCCAGCCCGGCCCCATCCATCCGGCCTGGTCCGAGGCCGAGGCCGAGCTGTAACTGCGCTGCCATGCCAGCCCCAGCGCCGCGGGCAGGGCGAAGTCCAGGTCGAGCTCGCCTGCCAGGATCTTGCTGCCGGACAGAGGATTGACCGGATGCGCCACCAGCAGACAAGCTGGACAAGGCCGCCGCGCCTTGCCTTCGGCGGCCGCCGCCGGGTTCTGCGCCGCCTTGGCCGGTTCGGCCGGCTTGACCGGTTCGGCGGCCGGCTTGGCCTTGGCCGCCTTGGCCGCCGACGCCGCTTCGCCCTCGGCCGCCGCAATGCGCGGCTGCAAGGCCGGATGGCGCATCAGTTTAGCCTCGTTGGCCGCCACCCAGTCGGCAAAGCCGGTGCCCAGCTTGCTGCGGCCCAGTTCCTTCATCAGCATGGACTTGCTGGCCTGCCCGCGCGACAGGTACAGCACGATCGCCGCCAGGATCGCCTTGACCAGCAGCAGCTTGCCCTGCGCGAACGATTCGCTGGCCTGGCGCAGCTGGGCCGCATACTGGGCCCTGGCGCTGTCGGGCAGCGCGCCGGCGTGCCAGGCAGTGGCGAAGCCTTCGGCCATCTTGGCGCACATGGTGGGAATGGTCTCGCCGATATACAGCACCAGGCTGCCCAGGCCCATCCACACCAGGATTTCGCCGCCGATCTGGGCCCCGAGCGCCGCGCCGCCGATCGCGCCCGGCACCGCGCCGGCGCCGGCGGCAAAGGCTCCGGCCACCCCGCCCACGGTGCCGCCCAGCACCGCGCCGCCACCCACGTACAGCACCACTTCCTTGACCACGCTCCACAGCACGCCCCAGATCTGCGAAAAATCCAGGCCGTCGAGCTGGGCCTTGAGCAGCGCGTGGAAACGGTGTTCGGCGCCGTCGACCGCCTGAGCCACCGCCAGCGTGCTGCGCACTGCGTCCACCCGCATTGCCGCGCGGCCCAGCGAGTCGACCGATTCGGCCACCCGGTGCGACCAGCGCTGCAAGCTGCGGTCGATGTCATGGCGTACCTGGTCGCCGGCGGTGTCGTAGGCGCGCCCTAATTGCGTGAGTGCGCGCTGGAAGTCGAAAAAATGCTTGGGAGAGTCGGAAGATGACATACGCGGCGAACTTTCTGGCGTCGAAGCAACGCGTTAGGCTGGTGCGGATTCAAGAAACGAAATGATGAGCCTGCTTATGATAGTATATACACAATCTTTTGGCATTCATATTTCAGGACTCCGGCAATACCGGGTACGTTGCGCCGCAACCGGCGCGCCGCCCCATGAAGTCCATTCGTGGCCACACCGCCGTGCCAGGCGGTCCTGGCGCTGTTCAACGTGATCGTTTTTCGCGCGAGCTCCCGATGACATTCCAACCTGTAGACGCATCTTCTCCCCTTTCCGGCGTGCCGGGCCCGGACGCCGACACGCCCGTCGCCGCCGCCAGGCTGGCCGGCAGCGTGGCCGGCATGGCCGGGGCCGATCCCACCGCGCTCGCCGTCGGCAACAGCGCGCTCGATACGGCCGTGGCCTTGCAGGCCGGCGGCGGCGCGCAGGCGCTGGCCGGCGGCGCTGCCGCCATTGCCAGCCACGCCAGTCCGGGCGCAGCCAAGGCGCTGGCCGCGGCCGGCCAGGCCAAGGCCCTGGTCGACGCGGCCGGCAGCAAGCCGGCCTTGCCTCAGGCGCCGCAGGCGCCGCAGGCGCTGGCGTCCGGCCTGGGGTCCGGCATTTCTCCAGGCCTGGCGCCAACCCTGGCGTCCGAACTGCCGGCCGCGCCCCTGGTCATTGCCGAGCATCCGCTGGCGGGCCAGGCGGTCAACGACTTCGCCACCCCGGAATCGGAATTCATGCCTTCGCCGATCGACCCGTCGCGCGTGCCGGCCCCAAGCGATGAGCCGGGCGCCGGCGCAGCTGCCGGCGCGTCCGGCGGCGCCGGCCCCGCCAACTTCGTCGACGGCACCCGCCTGCTGCGTTTCTATTCGCCGCTGCAGGGCGCCAAGGCGCTGCTGATCGAATCGATGAACGGCGCCACTTCGCTGTCGGAACAATACGTGTTCCAGCTCAACCTGCTCTCAAAAAACGCGGCCATCGATCTGCAGGACCTGATGGGCAAAAACGTCAGCGTGGGCATCCAGCAAGCCGACGGCAGCGAGCATTTCATCAACGGCTACGTCAATTCCTTCGGTTTTACGCATTCAGACGGCGGCTTCGCCTTTTACCACGCCGAAATCGTGCCCTGGTTCACTTATCTGAAGCGCCGGGTCAACTCGCGCATCTTCCAGGACGAGACCGTGCTCGGCGTGCTCGACAAGATTTTCAAGGGCGACTACAGCGGCCTGGCCACCTACGAGTTCCGCACCAGCGGGGCCTACAAGCCGGAAAACTACATCGTCCAGTACGACGAGACCGACGAGCATTTCACCAGCCGGCTGATGGAAAAGTACGGCCTGTTCTACTACTTCGAACACAGCGCCTCGGGCCACATCATGGTCATCAGCGACGATTCCTGCAACGCCGGCTTTTGCCCGCCGCAGGACGCGCACGCGGTGGTGACGTTCAACGGCGGCAACCGCACCCAGGACAAGGATGCCGTGACTGCTTTTACCGCCGAGCGCATGCTGCAGTCGACCAAGCTGGCCCTGAACACCTTCGACTTCAAGGCGCCCAACAGCATCCAGTACGTCGAGCAGCCGACCGTGGCGGTGCAGGGCGACGTGCCGGCGATGGAAATCTACGACGGCAATCCGGCTTTTGCGTACAAGAACAAGGACGACGGCAAGCGCGAGGCGCGCCAGCGCATGGAAGTGCTGGAGTGGCAGGCCAAGATCTTCCACGGCGCCTCGGATTGCCGCGGCCTGATCGCCGGCCACAGCTTCAAGCTGCTGGAGCACCACTGGTTCGACGTGGCCGACGGCACCGACAACGATTTCCTGGTGCTGTCGGTGCAGTACAACGCGCGCAACAATTACTTCCAGCGCGGCATGAGCGACGTCTACCGCAACACCTTCAGCGCGATCCGGCGCAAGATTCCCTACCGGCCGCGCCGCGCGCACCGCCCGCCGCAAATGCCGGGGCCGCAGACGGCCACCGTGGTCGGGCCGAAAGGCACCGAGATCCACACCGACGAATTCGGCCGCATCAAGGTCCAGTTCCACTGGGACCGCTACGGACGGCGCGACGAGCGCAGTTCGTGCTGGATCCGCGTCTCGCAGCCGTGGGCCGGCCAGGGCTGGGGCACGATTTCGATTCCGCGCATCGGCCAGGAAGTGATCATCGATTACCTCGAAGGCGACCCGGACCGCCCGGTGTGCACCGGCCGCCTGTTCAACGCCGACCAGCCGGTGCCGTACGCGCTGCCCGGCGCGGCCCACATGATGGGCTTCAAGAGCCGTTCCACGCCCGGCGGCGGGGGTTTCAGCGAGATGGTGATCCACGACTCCAAGGGCGCGGAGCTGATCAACATCCATTCGCAGAAGGACATGGTCACCACGGTGCAGAACAACCAGGACAACATCGTCCATGGTCCGCACCAGACCAACACGGTGAGCACGGGTTTCCACGTCACCACCGTCAAGCAGCACATCGAAACCACCTCGGAAACGGCGCACATCCACGATACGGCCAAGACCAATATCGAGCTGACGGCCGAAACGGCGCACATCCACCAGACCGCCAAGACCGACATCGAAGCCAAGGCCCAGACCGGGCATGTGCTGGTGACGGCCAGCACCGACATCACCTTCCAGGTGGGCGCGAGCAAGATCGTGATGATGGCCGACGGCACCATTTCGATCCAGGGCGTGCACATCGACATCGTGGGCAGCAGCCGGATCGACCTGAATAAATAAGCGCATCAATGGACGACGATAAAACCAAGCTTTACCACACGAACGACCTGAGCTTCGCGCTTCCGGCCCGGCTCAAGGACAAGACCATGCACATGTTCACGCTCAGCGACCAGGGCGCAAGCGAATTTAGCCTGGTGCTCTCGCATGCCGCCACCCTGCCCGAGGAAGAGCTGGACGACTTCAGCGCGCGCCTGATCCAGGAAATGGGACGCGCCCTGCCCAAGTTCCAGCTCAGGCACAGCAGGGAGAGCGTGCTCGACGGCGTAGCGGCGATCGACCTCGCTTACAGCTGGCGCAAGGAAGGCATCTTCATGCACCAGCGCCAGGTGATCGCGCTGACGCAGGGCGCCGCGCCCGACAGCACCCAGGCCCTCATGATCGCCGCCACCTGCCTGGGAACCTTCGGCGAGGAGTGGAACGCCACGTTCGAGCGCTTGCTGGCAAGCGTGCGCCTGCGCCGCCCCTTGGCGCCCGCGCACCCCGAGGCCGGCGCGGCCGCCCCCGGCGCGACCCAGCCCTTTACCTTTATTTTCGCGCTCTCCGAGCGGCGCCGCATGCTCAATGTCTTCGCCGATGGCGACGAGGCGTGCCGCAAGACCGATGCGCGCGAGGTCGAACAGGATGCCTGGGCCTTCTTCGACGCCGCCGGCGCGCCGCTGCAGGCGCAGTTCGTGGTGCCCAATTCCGGCACGCTGTGGCGCAAGGCCGGCAGCTACCAGCTGGTGCCGGCGGTGACGGCCGGCGCCGCGCCGCTGATGGCGCGCCTGCCGCAAGGCGTGATGCTGCAGGCGCTGGCGCCGGCCCTGCCGTTCGCCGGCATCGAGGACATGCGCGCCTACCTGCTGGCGCACGCCGCTGGTGCCGGTGGCGCCGGCGTGCTGCCCGATCCGTTCGCCGGAAGCGCCTGACCGATGCCGCAAGCGGCAAGGATTTCCGACCCGATCGGACATAGCCCCACCATGAGCTGGCTGCTCGCCGGCTTGCTGGCGGGCGCCGCGATCGCGATCGCCGCGGTGGCCATTGTCGGCACCGGCGGCCTGGCCGCGGTCGCCATCGTCGGCGGCGCCGCGGCCATGGGCGCCGGCCTGGGCGAAGCGATGAGCACCATGAGCTGGGCGCCCAAGGAAGTGAGCGGCATGATTTCCGGCCTGTGCTCCTTGAATGTCTTTACCAACAACAAGCCGGCGGCGCGCGCCCACCTCGACATGGTCCTGTGCGCCAAGCATCCGCAGGCGCCCCTGCCGATCGCCACCGGTAGCGCCACCGTCTTCATCAACGGCCAGCCGGCGGCCCGGGTCGACGACACCATCGCCTGCAGCGCCGTCATCACCGGCGGCTCGGACAATGTCTACATCGGCGGGGCCACGGTCAAGACCGACGACATCGCGCCCGAAGACCTGGTGCCCGGCTGGGTCCATGGCGCCCTGCTGGTGGTCGGCATCGGCTCGGCGGTGGTGCTGGCCGGGCCATTGCTGGCCGCCGCCGGCCTGGCCGGCGGCCTGCTGGGCGGCCTGGGTGGCGGCATGCTGGGCGGCGCGATCTTCGGCGAAGGCTCGGACGGGCAGAAATGGTCGGCCCTGGGCGGCAGCCTGATCGGCGGCCTGCTGGGCACCAAGGGCGGCAGCGCCTGGCAAGCGGCGCGCGCCGATCATTCGGTCAGCATCATCGGCTTTCGCGGCGCCGGCAAACCGGCCGACCTGCTGGCCGCGGAACCGCCCCATCCTTACCAGGTCACCGGCCACGTCGGCTATTCCCTCGATGGCGGCAAGACGATCCATGGCTTCGGCCCCGACGTGCCCAAGTCGATGACGGCGTTCGACGCGGTCCAGTCGCTGCGCGAGGGGAAGATGTACAAGGGTATAATCACCGACGATACGCCGGTGTTCAAGGCCGTGGTGGATAACCCCCGCATCGGACGCGACGGCGCCCCGCAAGTGGTGATCGAGCAAAAGATTCCGATGACCAAAGCCCAGTACGACGCCATCGCCGCGGTGCACAAGGCGCGCGGGGTCGAGATGCCGATGGACGACCTCTTGTACGGCTTCCCCAAGCCGGGAGGCTGTACCTTCAACTGCGCCACCTATCCGAGCCAGATGGGCATCCCGATCCCCGAAACGACCGGCAATATGCGCAGCTACATGCCGGCGCTGGAAAAACTGGGCGTGCCCTGGGTCCCGAAAGAATGAAGCGATGAGCGCAGAGAATGTTTTTTTAGCCGACAAGGTCGCCAGCCACGATGCGGCGCTGGTGCGGATCCTGGCCGCGCCGGCGCCGCAGCAGCTGCGCGCGCGCCTGCTCACGCTCTACAGCGCCCGCAAGGCACTGGCGGGGTGCCAGCCGCAGCAGGACATCGAGTTCATCCACGCCGCCAGCAGCTGGGGCAATACCCCGCTGGCGCCGGGCGAGCTGGCGGTCGTGTTTTTCACGACGATCTCGGGACGCTTGTACGAGGCGGCCTGGAACGGCCATCTGCTGGTGGAAGACATTGACGGCCGCCCGCACGCCATCTACAGGCACAAGGAGCTGTGGCTCGACGAGACGGTGGCGCCGGCGATCCGCGCCCATGCGCGCCAGGATCCGGCGCGGCCGCATGCCAGCGCCATCGACTTCGACGCCTTCGAGGCCTATCTGCGCACGCTGGTCGCCGCCTGAGCCGGCATGCCGCGCCAACCGATTAATTGAACGAGGATGGCGGCCAGCTTGGCGCGCCGCTGTCCGGGAGCTTTGAAGATGACTGTACAAAAACTCGACCTGATGCCCTTTTGCCTGCGCGCGCGCGGTTTTCTTGCCCAGGGCCGCGTCGAGGACGCCATGGGTCTGTTCAACGACGTGATCGCGGTCGATCCCGACAATGTGCAGGGCTACGCCGACCGAGGTACCGCCTGGGCCATGCAGAAGCAGTACGCGCTGGCCATGGCCGACCTCGAGCGCGCGTTCGCGCTCGGCTATGACGAAGCATCGGCCTACAGTACGGCCGGCACGGTCTGCCTGGAAACGGCCGAGTACGACAAGGCGCTCGGCTATTTCTCCCGGGCGGCGCAGCTCGATCCGCAATACCCCTTCACCTACTACAACCGGGCCAACGTGCATTACGCGCTGGGCAACCGTCCCGCCGCCATCGCCGACCTGGAAACGTGCCTGCGCTTTCCCGGCGCACCGGACTTTCGCGAGCTGGTCTTGAAGCGCCTGGCCACCGTGCGCTCGGCCTGACCGGGCCATGCCATGGCTTGAGCCGGATCGGCCTGCAACGGTCGAGGCCGGGAGCACGCGCCTACAACAGTGCGGTTGACTTTCGCGGGTGGCGGGTACACCATCAGGATGCTTGCCGGCACCTGTTTGCCCCACTATCTGAAGGAGTAAGTTGATGACAATATTGATCAAAAGCGTACTCGGCGTGGCCGCGTCGCTGGTATTTGCCGCCAATGTGCTGGCGGCCGACGCGGGAACGGCGGATGAAGCGAGCGCCCTGGTCAAGCAGGGCGTGGCTTACTTCAAGGCCCACGGGAAGGACAAGCTGATCGCCGAAGTGGCCAACACCAAGGGCCAGTTCGTCAGCAAGGACTTGTACCTGAGCGTGTGGGACACCAAGGCCAAGGTGCTGGCGCACGGGGCCAATCCCAAGATGGCCGGCAAGAACATCATCGAATTGAAGGATGCCGACGACAAGTACTTCATGAAGGAAATCATGGCCAAGGCCGCCAATCCCGGCAGCGGCTGGGTCGACTACAAGTGGGTCAATCCGGTGAGCAAAGAAATGCAAGCCAAGTCGGCGTATTTCGAAAAAGTCGAGGACGTCGTCATCTCGGCGGGCTATTACAAGAAATAAGTACGAAAAGTCAGCCCTTGGCGTCTCCGGGGCCGGCCGGCTTGAGGCATGCGCCCGCCCCTTTTTTCCGCGACCGGCCGCTGTTGTGCGTCCGGCGCCATCTCTTTCCCGCTCCTGCTCGCCGCGCACCGGCGCGACGCTCCCCTCCTTCCCTGCTTTTTCATCATTTGCGCAACAGCAACGTCAATACCGTGAATGCAAATGAGATTGATTAACGTTTACGGAGATGAGAGATCTGGCTATAATCTGCCACATCTATTTGAGGAGTTAATCTTGAAGCAACAACAACCGCAACAGCCTAAAAGCCTTCGTAGCAAGAGCGACATGACGTTCAATACGATGAAGAAAACCAGTATTGCCATGGGCATTTCGAGCGCCTTGTTGATGATGCCGTTCGCCGCCAGCGCCCAGACCGTTGCCAGCGCCGCGCCGGCCGCGCCATCGGAAAAAGACAGCAAAACCTTGCCGGACGTCGTCGTCTACGGCAAGTACCTCGACCCGAATCCGAACGCCGAAGTCGGCGCGCCGTACAAGGCCAAGACCTCGGGCGATGCGCGCCACACGCGTCCGCTGGCCGAAACGCCGCAGACCATTTCGGTGATCACCAAGGCCGCGATCGACGATTCCGGCTTCACCGAACTGAAACAGATCCTCAGCGCCCAGCCGGGCATCACCCTCGGCACCGGCGAAAACGGCAATGCCTTTGGCGATCGCTACATCATCCGCGGCCAGGAAGCGCGCAGCGACGTGTTCGTCGACGGCTTGCGCGACCCGGGCATGACCACCCGCGAAAGCTTCGCCATCGAACAGCTCGAAATCTCCAAGGGCCCGAGCTCGAGCTTCGCCGGCCGCGGCAGCGCCGGCGGCGCGGTCAACGCGATCACCAAGCAAGCGACCCTGGACAAGGACTTCCAGCGCGCCACCGTCAGCCTCGGCACCGACAGCCACAAGCGCGTCACCGCCGACTTCAACAAAGGCTTCGGCGACAACTTCGCCCTGCGCGCCAACGTGCTGTACGGCGACGAAGACGTGCCCGACCGCGCACCGTCGAGCCGCACCCGCAAGGGCGTGGCCGTTTCCGGCCTGTGGGAAGTGAACAAGGACCTGTCGGTCACGCTCGACTACTACGGCCTGCGTACCGACGACAAGATGCCCGACCTCGGCCACTTCCTGGTCGGCGCCGTGCCGAACCGCGTACCGGCCACCAACGTGCCGGTGTATGCCCAGAGCACCGACTTCCTGAGCTCGGACGTGGACACCATGACCGCGCGCGTGAACTGGAAACTGGCCCCGGCCCTGACCCTGACCAGCCTGACCCGCTACGGCCAGTCCGGCAACGCCTACGTCACCACCGGCGCGTCGAGCGGCACGCGCTATGTCGGCGATACCGTCGACACGACCAAGTCGTTCGTCAGCGCCGCGCTCGACGGCGGCCACACCGGCTGGCAGGACGTGGACTACTTTGCGCACCAGAGCAATCTGCGCTGGGACAAGGAAGTCATGGGCATGAAGCACGAATTCATCTTCGGCCTCGAATACACCGACCATAAAGTTGTCTCGGGCAACTTCAACGTCGCCAACACCGGCGCCTTCAACTGCCGCAGCCAGGCTCCCGTCGGCCCGAACAACGCGCGCTGCTTCAACGACGTCAATGGCGTACCGGTAGCCGACCTGGGCAACTTCGCCGGCCGCAGCAGCACCCGCAACAGCTGGAACCAGGACTGGCAAGTCAAGACCTTCGCCCTGACCGCGATGGACACGGTCGACCTGACCGACCGCGTGACCGTGTTCGGCGGCATCCGCGCCGACTATTTCGACCTGTCGCTGCTGCGCCGCACCCCGGCCACCAACCTGATCACGGGCGACTACAGCTACACCGACACCCTGGTCAACGGCCACGGCGGCATCAGCTACAAAGTCCTGCCGAAACTGATCGTCTACGGCAGCGTCTCCTCCGCCCAGGACATCAACGGCGGCGAAGCCGATTCGGGCACCAACAGCGGCTACGGCGGCGCGGTGCTGTACCAGAACAAGATCGCCGGCGCCAAGCCGGAAACCTCGATCAACCTGGAACTGGGCACCAAGTGGAACCTGCTTGACGACAAACTGCTGGCCACCGCCGCCATCTTCCAGACCAAGAAGAAGGATGTGATGGAAGGGGCCAACTACGACACCGTCGGCACCTTCAACACCGGCAAGAACAAGGTGCAGGGGATCGAATTCGGCCTGACCGGCAACATCACCGAAGCCCTGTCGACCCAGGTCGGCGCGGCCATCATGAAGTCGAAGGTCACCGGTTCCTCGACGCCCGCCGGCATCGGCCGCGAACTGGCCAACTTTGCCGAAAAATCGTTCTCGGCCCAGGCCAAGTACCAGCTGACCGACGCCTTCTCGTTCGGCGCCGTGGCCCGTTACGAAAGCAACCGTTGCGGCGGCCAGCCGGACACCGCCGCCGGCTACACCGCCGACAACCAGTGCTCGCAGCCGGTGCCGTCGTTCACCGTGTACGACGCGTTTGCCGCCTACCGCTTTTCGAAGAAGCTGGACCTGCGCCTGAACGTGCTCAACGTCGGCAACAAGGACTACTTCACCGCCGTGTACCGCTCGGGCGCCTTCCTGTACAAGGGTGACGCGCGCGCCGTGCGCGTGGCGCTGAACTACGAACTGTAACAAAGTGAGCGCGTGGCGTAACTAGCACGCAAGTTCGCTACAATGCCGGGTACCCCCCGGCATTTTTCATTCGATGATGACACCACCTCTCCCCGGCGCCCAGCCGCCTCTGGGCAAGATCCCCGCCGACATCGGCTGCGCCGCCGATTACGAAGCGCTGGCGCAGCGCTTCATGGCGCCGCCCAGCTACGACTACGTGGCCGGCGGCAGCGGGCGCGACCTGACCGTGGCCGCCAACCTGGCCGCGTTCGCGCGCTGGGATATCTATCCGCGCCTGCTGCGTGACGTCGGCGCCGGCCACACCCGCGTGACCGTGGCCGGGCAGCAGTTCGCCCATCCGGTGTTTTTGGCGCCGGTGGCCTTCCAGAACCTGGCGCACGGCGCCGGGGAACTGCAAAGCGCGCGCGCGGCCCACGCGGTCGACAGTTGCCTGGTCAGCAGCACGCTCTCGTCCTGCACGCTGGAAGACGTGGCGCGCGGCGCCGGGCCGCAGCGCTGGTTCCAGCTGTATTTTCAATTGCGCCGCGAAGACACGCAAGACCTGTTGAAGCGCGCCGCGCAGGCCGGCTACACGGCCATCGTGGTCACGCTCGACGCCCCGATCCAGGTACCCAGCAACCGCGCCCTGCGCGCCGGTTTCCGCATGCCGGCCGACTGCGTGGCGGCCAACCTGCGCGGCTACGCCCCGGCCGCGACGCCACCCCTCGCGCCCGAACAGAGCCGCATCTTCCAGGGCATCATGAGCACCGCCCCGAGCTGGGACGACCTGCGCTGGCTGCTCGGCCAGACCGGCTTGCCGGTGCTGGTCAAGGGCGTGCTCCATCCCGACGACGCGATTGCCCTGCGCGCCATCGGCGTGGCCGGGCTGGTGGTGTCGAACCACGGCGGACGCACCCTCGACGGCGCCCCGGCCAGCCTGGACGTGCTGCCGGCCATCCGCGCCGCCACCGGGCCGGCATTCCCGCTGCTGTTCGATGGCGGCATCCGCTCCGGGGCCGACGTGTTCAAGGCGCTGGCGCTGGGCGCCGACGCGGTGCTGGTCGGGCGATTGCAGATGTACGCGCTCAGCGTGGCCGGCGCGCTCGGCGTGGCGCACATGCTCAAGCTGCTGCGCGAAGAACTCGAAGTGTGCATGGCGCTGGCCGGCTGCGCCAGCGTGGCCGAGATCGACAGCGGCACCCTGCTGCGGCGGGAGCCGGCATGCTGACCACGTTCGAGGCGGTCCTGACCAAGGACGAGGTGCGCCAATGTCGCGCCTATCTGGACAAGGCCGACTGGAAGGATGGCGCGGCCAGCGCCGGCACCCTGGCGCGCTCGGCCAAGAACAATGCCCAGATCGACGATGGCGCCGAAGTGGCCATCAGCCTGGGCAACCATATCCTGCGCACGCTGGGCAACACGCCGCTGTTCATCGCCGCCGCGCTGCCGCGCAAGATCTATCCGCCAAAATTTAATCGCTACGGTGTCGGCGAAACCTATGGCACGCACGTTGATAGTGCGGTGATGCAGATTCCCGGCACGAGTTTGACGCTGCGCAGCGACCTGGCCGCCACCCTGTTTTTGGCCGAGCCGGACGAGTACGACGGCGGCGAGCTGGAAATCGACACCGAATTCGGCGTCCAGACCGTCAAGCTCGGTGCGGGCGACATGGTGCTTTATCCGGCCTCGAGCCTGCACCGGGTGGTGCCGGTCACGCGCGGGGCGCGCGTCGCCTCGTTTTTTTGGATCGAAAGCCTGGTCGGCGACGACGCCGAGCGCACCTTGCTGTTCGACCTGGACCAGGCGATCCAGAACCTGACACCCGGCCTGGCGGCGGACGACCGCAACCTGCTCAAGCTGACCGGGATTTACCACAACCTGCTGCGCCGCTGGGCGGCGACCTGATTTTTCACATTTGATAAGGAATTCATATGACTTCGACCTTTGCCAAACTGGTACCACTCGTGCTCGCCTTCGCCGTCAACGGCGCCTGGGCCCACGGCGACGTGAAATGCACCACCCGCCCGAAATCGGAATGGAAACCGCACACCGAACTGCACGAAAAGCTGACCAAGGAAGGCTGGGTGGTGCGCCGCATGGAACAGACCCCGAGCTGCTACGAGGTGTATGCCAAGGACCCGCAAGGCAAGCGCATCGAAGCGTTTTTCGACCCGGTGACGTTTGCCCGCGTCGAAGAGAAGTAAGCTGAGCGAGCCCAAGAAAAAAATCTGGGACGCGCCGGTGCGCCTGCTGCACTGGGCGCTGGTGGCCAGCATCGTGGCGGCCTGGGTGACCAGCGGGCAGACCGGCGTGGCGCACGAATACATCGGCTACGCCTCGGCCGCCATCGTGGCCGCGCGCCTGCTGTGGGGTTTTGCGGGCAACCGCTACGCGCGCTTTTCCCAGTTTGTACGCGGACCCGGCCCTACGGTGCAGTACCTGCGCGCCGTGCTCGAGAACCGCGCCGCGCGCCACCTGGGCCACAATCCGCTCGGCGGGGCGATGGTCGTCGCCCTGCTCTCGTGCGTGGGCCTGCTGGCCGTGAGCGGCTGGGCCCTCGGCACCGACCTGCTGTGGGGTTATGCCTGGCCGGTGCAACTGCACGTGGCCATTGCCTGGACCCTGGTGGGACTGGTGGTGCTGCATGTATCGGGCGTGGTGTTCACCAGTTTGCAGCATCGTGAAAACCTGGTCCTTGCCATGATCACCGGCAAAAAGAAGCCGCCTGCGCAGGGCGACCAGGATTGATGCGCCAGGCGCTGCCGCAGCGAACATGCATCCGGCGATGGCCGCCCACACCGTGCCGTGATGCCTGTCCAGGTAAAAAACGAATGTCCCTCCATGCCGCCCGATAAACAAACGATTGAACGGCCTGTCCTTCTCAGCCTGATGCGCCGCGCCGATGGACTGTTCGCGTGGGTCGCCGACACTGCCGACAACACCGATGCGTTCGTGCTGCGCCGCCTGGCACTGGCCGACCTGCCTGCGCACCTGTACCCGCAGCGCGATGGATTGCTGGCCGACTGGCAAGCCGTGCGCACCGCGCGCGAACTCGACGCCGTGTGGCCGGCCCTCTGGCGCGTGTTCCGGGCCACGCTGTCGGAGACCAGCGAACCGGCCGCGCCCATGCCGCAGCGCGTCACGCCGGCGCCGCGCCCGATGGCTACCGCCGCCCATCCACGGGCATTTCGCGGCACCAAATTTCAGCCGCCGAAACAGGCCGCAGCGGTTCTCGAACTGGCCACCTGGCTGGCCGACGACCGGCTGTTCGATGGTTTTCTGGCGCGCCACGACCACGTACGCCTGCCCATTCCCGGCGCCGACGGCACGCTGCCCGCGCATGCTGGCGGTGAGGCTCGCAGTGCGACGGCGGCAGGCTTGCTGGCGCAAGGCGCAAGCCAGTGGCCGGCCCTTCCCGACGCCTTCCGGCGCGCCTTCGTGTGGCAGTTGCGCACGCGTCCCTTGGCCGACCTGCTGGCGTGGCTGCAGCTCTGGCGCGGGCTCGGCAGCGCGCCGCAGGGAGCGGCCCTGGCGCTGCCCGCGACACTGTGCGCACTCGCTCCTGGCGCGCATGCCTGGGCCGCGCAGGCGCTCACGCTGGCGCCGTCGCGCCAGATCGCCTTTTTGACGGCGCTGCTGAAACAGCGGGCGTACCTGCTGGCGCCCGGCGTTCTGGGTGCGGGCCAACTGGCCGCGATCGATGCCCTTGGCACGGACGATCAGCGCTTCGCCTGCTATCTCAACGCCGTACTCGGCAATGTGCGGCGCAAGGTCAGCGTGGCCTACACCCTGCAGGGGTGCGCATTGGCCAATCAGCTGACAAGCACTTATCAGATAGAGCGCTTGGGATCGATGCTGATGGCAGCGAAGGATTGCGCCGACTTTTCCGTGAACGATATCGCCCGCATGCAAGCGGCGCTGGGTCCGGATGGCGGCCACTGGAATCTGCACGTCTGGGAAAAGTGCGCGAGCACACCGGGACTGGCGCACGTGCTGCGTAACACCTGCTGGGAAAAGCTCAGCGCCGGCGTTGCCGACCAGTGGCTGTCGATCTTCACCGGTACCGTGTGGTACGACGACGACAACGAGACAGAAAAGAAAAATGACAGGCGCTGGCGTGCCCATCTTGCGATTTTTCCGGCCTGGCACGCCGACCTGATCGCCCTGTCGGGACCGTGGCAAGAAAAGTATGTGCGCCTGGCGCGCGACTACACGAACCGCTGGGACGACGGCGACACCTTGCGCGAAAGCGTCTCGCACCTGGCGCCCTTGCAGCGGCGGCTGTGCAGTCCCCCGTTTTCAGCGGCCATCGATATCGGCCATGCGCTTTCCAGCATGGCCGAAGCCTTGCCGGTCCGGGGCTGGCAGCAGCTGGCCGGCGCCGGCGAGCGCACCTGGCTGACCGTGGAACGGGCCTGCCGGCGCGACGACCATGGCACGCTGATCGGACGCGGCCTGGGCACCCTCGCGCAGCACTGGCCGGCGTTCACCATGCACAGCTTCAGCGCGGCGCCGGCGGGCCTGATGCGCGCGGCGCGGCTGCTCGGATGCATGGCGTGGGAACGGCGCCGCCAGTTCCTGGCGGAGACCGGGCATGCGGAGTGGTTTGCCACGCGCTGGAGCGAACTGGCGCCGTACGATGCGTGCCGCGCGCTGTACCGGCTGTGCATCGACACGGGCGTGAACAGCCCGGTGCCGCGCCGCCTGCGCGAGCATGTCGAGGGACGCGCCAGCCTGAGCGAGGCGCAGATCGCGCGCCACTGCCGCCTGGCCATGTCGCGTTTGCCGCACGCGCTGCTGGCGGCACTGGAACAGGCAATCCTGCGCAGTATCGACAAGCCGTTCAAGCTGCACGACCGGTCGGGCGCGGCCAGCCACGCGGTGCGGCTGGCGGCCGGCATCGATACCAACCGCAAGGCATTACGGCGCTTCCTGCGTGAGCAGGGCGAGGGGCGCGCCGGGGCCTATCTCGACCATCCGCTCAACCGCGCCTGGTTCGCGCGCCATCCGCGCATCGATGGCGCAGCCTGGCAAGGCAGCGCACTGCGCCTGAGCGTCGACGGCCACGCCGGCGTCGAGCTTGCTGTTGCAAGCGATCCGCTCGACATCCTGATGCTGGGCACCCATGTGGGCAGCTGCCTCGGCCTGGGCGGTGTATGCGACTATTCCGCCGTGGCCTGCCTGCTCGACGCGAACAAACAGGTCGTGTATGCGCGCGACGCGGGCGGCCGGGTGCTGGCGCGCCAGCTGCTGGCGATCGACGAACGCGAACGCCTGGTTTGCTTCTCGGTTTATCCGATGAACGCCAGCCCGGCGCTGCTGCGCGCGTTTCATGCCTTCGACCAGGCCATGGCCGCGTCCATGGGCATCGACATCTATCGCCATGAGAACGACGATGCGTACGATGTCGCCATCGTCCTCGCCGAACACTGGTGGGACGACGGCGTGTGGCAGGACAGGGACAATCATGCCCCTGCGCTGCCAGCCCTGGCGCGCTGACGCCGTATCAGCGCCGGCAGCTCGCCACCGGCGTCGGCGTGACCACGAACGAAAAGTGCGAACCGTACTCGCCATGGATCGGCTGGGTGCCCGAGGCGCCCGCATTCGGCCCGATGATGTAGGTATTGGCCTTGGCGATGCCGCCGTCGGCATAGGCCGCGATATCGGTGGTGGCGTTACCGTAGGCGCGCACGATGTTCAGGCCCACCACGTCGCGCAGGTGGCGCACGTAATCGGTCTTGAATTTCTGGGTATCGGGCGGAATCGGGCCGTCGCCGTAGGGGTTGGAATGGTAGTGCCAGCGCCCGACCTTCTGGATGTCGAGCCACTCCAGGCCATCCTTGGTGACCCAGTACGGCCGCGCCGTCAGGAAGATCACCTGGTAGCCCTTCTCGCGGTAGGCGTTGACCACCTGCGGCGCGTAGTAATACGCGGTGGCCGTCTTCACGCCCACGTAATCGGCATAGGCTTCGAAATCGTTGATGGTGAGGGTGCCGTCGATATCGAACACCACCGCCTCGCGCCCGGGATCGACCACGCTCAGGTAACCGGTGGTGCTGCTCGAATCGCCTTCCACGACGAAGCGCACCACATAGTCGCCCACCGGCCGCGCGCCGAGCGGCACGTTGATCTTGCCGTCGCTGTCGGTCACGGCATTGCCGACGTACTGCCAGCCGCTCATGCCGGTCCCGTACAGGTAGGCGTGCACGCGTTCGCCCTCCAGGTCCTTGTGCAGCACGGCGTCGTAATCGAACTTGGCGGTCATGCTTGCCGCCGTTCCAGCCTTGACGATAACGTCGTGCGCCATGTGCCAGGGCTTGTACAAACCGGTCAGGATGGTATTGCCGAAGTTCGAAAAGTTCTTTTTCGCCGGGCCCGAAAAGGCAGGTGGATTGGCCGCGGTGGCGTAATCGGGACAGGCGGCCACGGCAGGCAGGACGGAACAGGCACAGGCAATCGCAATACAACGCGCAACGGGTTTCAACATGGAGGTCTCCGCAGGAAGATTGGAATAATCAGATGACGTCGGCACAACTTTTAGGTTGTGACTTGTCAACATTACCCTGCTGCGAGCATTTGCAAAATGACATTTTCACTCTTTGTATCTTGATATTCAAAAAACAAGAATGTGTGTTGTGTGGCGTGTACGGATTGGCAAATTAAATGCCTGCGATTTCGTCACCGGCGCCCGGAAGCCTGCGCCATCCTGCTGGCCGGCCCGGTCAGGAGGATGCAGGGAGCGTCGCATCGGCCCGGCAGCGCGCCGGCGGCGCCGGCCTGACCATGAGAATGTAGTGCTCGCCATACTCGTCGCGGATCGCCTGGGTGCCTGAGGCGCCCGCATGCGGACCGACGATATAGGTATCGGCCTTGGCAATGCCAGCGTCCGCATACGCGCCGATATCGGTCAGCGCATTGCCATACACGCGCACGATATTGAGGCCGACCGCCTCGCGCAAATGGCGCACGTAATCGCCCTTGAATTGTTGGGTATCTGGCGGCACCGGGCCGCCGCTGTACGGATTGCTGTGGTAATGCCAGGGAGCGATTTCCTGGATGCCCAGCCATGCGCGTCCATTCTTGGCCACCCAGTACGGCCGCGCGCTCAGGAAAATCAACTGGTAGCCCTTGTCGCGCCAGGCCTTGACCACTTCCGGCGCGTGCCGGTACGGCGTGGCGGTCTTGACGCCCGCATAATCGGCATAGGCCTGGAAGTCGCTGGTGGTCAGGGTGCCGTCGATATCGAAGACGATGGTATCGCGCCCGGGGTCGACTACGCTCAGGTAGCCGCTGGTACTGCTCAAGTCCCCCTCCACCACGAAGCGCACGACATACTCGCCCATCGGCTGCGTGCCCAGCGGCGCGTCGATCTTGCCGTCGCTGTCGGTCAGGTAGTTGCCGACGTACTGCCAGCCGGCCATGCCGGTCCCGTACAGATACACGTGGACGCGCTCGCCTTCCAGGTCCTTGTGCAGCACGCGGTCGTAATCGAACTTGGCCGCCATGGTCGCGGAAGAGCCTGCCTTGACGATGGTGTCGTGCGCCATGTGCCAGGGCGTGTACAAACCGGCCATGACCACGTTGCTGAAGCTGGCAAACGACTTTTTGACGGGCCCGGCCAGCACCGGCGGATTGGCTGCGGTAGTGTAGTCCGGACAGGCGGCCACGGCAGGCAAGACGGTAAAGGCACAGGCCATCGCCAGGCAGCGCGCCAGGGGGTTGAACATGCAGGTCTCCTCGGATCGGTCGGAATGATGGGTTGGCTTCGACGTACGCCTGCGATTGTAACCTGTCAATATTTACCGGCGGCAGGTATGGATAGCCGGGCATGAACTCTGCAGCCGCCGCGTGACGTCAAGCTGATCCGCCCCCCGGTCCGTGCTTGAGCGGCCACAACTGCCGCACGGCGGCCGGCCAGTAATCTGGCCGGACAGGCGCAGCGCCCGTCACGCCAGCCGGCACTCCGGCAGGCTGTCGGCGCGCGCTGCGCCTGGCAATTGCTTGCCCGGGACAAACCGGCCGCCTTGCCGCAGCGGCGCGGCCCGCGGCGAGGATCGGCAACGTGCTTGCGGCGCAACCCATCTGGGGGAAATCATGGCTATCAGAAAAGATCTCGACGGTCTGCGGATGCAGCTGCCCGGCGCACCCGAAGTCTATCTCATCGACCAGGGCAGGAAACGGCATATTCCCGATCCGGCCACGTACAACAACCTGTTTCACAACTGGAACGGCATCGTGCAAGACCCTCACCTGCACAATATCGATACCGGCATCCCGCTCAGCCACGGCGCCGTGCTGGCCCAGGCGCAGGGCGATGCGGCGGTGTACCTGATCGACAACGGCGTCAAGCGCCACATCGCCTCGCCTGCGACGATGGAGCGCTATTACTTCGACTGGAACAAGATCCAGCACGTGGCGGCGATCCTGGTGCGCTCGATCCAGAACGGCCCCACGATTGCCTGGCCGGAGTGAGGCTGTGGCGGCGCCTCCCGGGCGCCGCCAAACAAAGGCGCGCGTGCCGGTCCATCGATCCGCAACCCAAACCGGGGGCGCCGCTCCGGCCGCACGCGCGCCATATTATCTTAAAAACAACAGTTCGTTGTTTCCCATGGGCCACGCGGCGCTCTTCGTTGATAGCGTGCAATATTAGTGCTAACCTGACCGCCTTGCCCACCCTTACCGCCCTTTCGATGGATATCGCCGCCACTGGCCAGAATCACCCACCCGCACGCGGCCTGTTCGGCCCATGGGCTGATGTCATGTTGCTGGGCGGCGGATCGCTGGTCGCCATGGCCGTGCTGCAGATGATGGATCTGGAAAACACAGGCTTGGCGACGCTGAGCCTGATCATGCTGGGGCTGGCGAACCTCGTCAACCACCCGCACTTTGCTTTTTCATATCAACTGTTTTATGGCTCCTGGAGCGACGTGAAGGAAAACCGCTGGCCGCCGGACTTGCGCCGCCGCTGGATGATCGCCGGCGTCATCGCTCCTGTCGCGCTGGCCGCTTGCCTAGTGACGGGCGCCGTGTTATCGGTGAACGGCCAGAGCATGGTACTGGCCTTGAGCGTGACAGCGATGGGCCTGCTGGTCGGCTGGCATTACGTCAAACAAGGCTTTGGCATGGCCATGATGGATGGCGCCCTGAAAAAGCGCTTCTGGCCCGCCGAGACGCGTAAAGCCTTGCTGCTAAACGCATATGCCTGCTGGGGCGCAGCGTGGACGCTGGGCAACGGCAGCTCCCTGGGACGACAGATTTGGGGCGTATTAGGGGTGCATTACACCGTACCACCGCTAGCGACGATCGTCGCCTGTGCGACTGCCGGCCTGACCACCGTCTGGTGCGGCCTCGCGGTATTTCGCTGCGTGAGCCAGTGGCGCGCGCAACAGCTCAGCTGGACGCAATGGCCTGCCGCCGGACTGCTCGCCTATTTCATCACCTTGTATGTCTGGCTGGGACTGGTTTGGACGCGACCGGCCTTCCTGCTCGTGATTCCCTTTTTCCATTCCCTGCAATACCTGACCGTGGTTTCAAAATACAAGGTCAACGAAGCGCGTGCGCGCCAGTGGAGCGGCGCTCGCCTGGCCGGCTTCGTGTTCACCGGCGCGGTGCTGGGCGGCCTGGGCTTCTGGATGCTGCCCGGGCTGGTCGATTATGCGCGCACCGGGCAAATGCCGGGCCAGGGAGTGGCGCTGACAGTTGCCTGCGCATGGATTTTCATCAATGTGCACCATTACCTGATCGACAATGTCCTGTGGCGCCAGGGCAATCCGAAAGTCAAGCAATTCCTGTTCGACGCGCAGCCCAGGTAATTCCGGCTGGCGCCGCCAGCGTCACCTGGCCGGGGCTGCTCGCGCGCCGCCGGCCAGGTCGGGCCTAGCTCAGGCAAACTTCGAAAAATCCGGCTTGCGCTTTTCAAAGAACGCGGTGAACGCTTCCTTCGCTTCGGGCGCGAGCAGCATGGCGCCGAACAAGGCGTTTTCGGCGCCCATGGTCTCGGTGATGGCCGCGTTGCGCGAGCGCTTCATCAGCGACTTGGTCGCGCGGATCGAGGCGGCCGGCAGCGCCACCAGCTTGGCCGCCTGGCGCGCCGCGTACGGACGCAGTTCTTCCAACGGCAGCACTTTCGATACCAGCCCCATGTCGTAGGCTTCCTGCGCCAGGAACGCTTCGCCGAGCAGCAGCTTTTCGGCCGCGCGCGGGAAACCGGCCAGCTGCGGCAGCAGCAGGCTCGATGCGAATTCGGGGCACAGTCCGAGCTGCGAGAACGGCATCGAGAACTTGGCGTTGTCGGCCGCGTAGACCAGGTCGCAGTGCATCAGCAAGGTAGTGCCGATGCCCACCGCGGCACCCGACACCGCCGCCACCACCGGCTTGCTGCTGCCCGAGAGCGCGCGCATGAACTGGAACACCGGGCGCATCTCGGCCGGCACGCCTTCGACCGGGGCCGAATTTTTCATGAAGTCGTCCAGGTCGTTCCCGGCCGTGAAAATCTCGGGCTTGCCGGCGATGAGGATCGCGCGCACCGCGTCGTCGCTTTCGGCGTCGACCAGCGCGTCGGCCATGGCCTGGTACATCACGCCGGTGATCGCGTTCTTGCGCTCGATGCGGTTAAATTCGAGCGTCAATATGCCGTCGGCCTTGCTCGTCAAAATATCCATGTAGTCTCCAAAAAGTGAAAAGGGCGCCGGGGAAGATCCACAGCGCCCTTGATGGCCATAGTTCAGCCGACGCTTATACGCGTTCGAAAATGCCTGCCGCGCCCATGCCGGTACCGACGCACATCGTGACCATGCCGTACTTGAGGTTATTGCGGCGCAGCGCGTGGATCACGGTCGCGGCGCGGATCGCACCGGTCGCGCCCAGCGGGTGGCCCAGCGCGATGGCGCCGCCCATCGGGTTGACCTTGGCCGGGTCCAGGCCCAGGTCGCCGATCACTGCCAGCGCCTGCGCGGCGAACGCTTCGTTCAGTTCGATCCAGTCCAGCTGGTCCTGGGTGATGCCGGCCGCGGCCAGCGCTGCGGGAATGGCCACCTTCGGGCCGATGCCCATGATTTCAGGGGGCACGCCGCGCACCGCGAACGAAGAGAATTTCGCCAGCGGGGTCAGGTTATGCTCACGCAGGATTTTTTCGCTGACGATCAGCAGCGCACCGGCGCCATCCGACATCTGCGAGCTGTTGGCGGCGGTGACGCTGCCCTTGGCCGCAAACACCGGCTTCAATTTGCCAAGCGACTCGATGGTCGAATCGGCGCGCGCGCCTTCATCGGTATCGACCGTGCGGGTCTTGACGTCGACCTGGCCGGTAGCCAGGTTCGGCGTGCGGGTGATGATCTCGACCGGGGTGGTCTCGTCCTTGAAGAAGCCGGCCTGCTGCGCGGCGATGGCGCGGCGGTGCGACTCGACCGAGAACGCGTCCTGCTGCTCGCGCGTCACTTTCCACTGCTTGGCCACGTTTTCCGCGGTCAGGCCCATGCCGTAGGCCATGCCGACGTTTTCGTCGGTGAACATGTTCATGTTCATCGATGGATGGTGGCCCATCATCGGCACCATCGACATCGATTCGACGCCGCCGGCGATCATCACATCGGCTTCGCCGACGCGGATGCGGTCGGCCGCCATGGCGATGGCCGTGATGCCCGAGGCGCAGTAACGGTTGACGGTGACGCCGCCGACGGTTTTCGGCAGGCCGGCCAGCAGCACCGACATGCGGGCGATGTTAAAGCCTTGTTCGGCTTCCGGGAACGAGCAGCCGATGATGGCGTCGTTGATCAGGGCCGGGTCGAGCCCGGGCGCCTGCGCCATCGCCGACTGGATCGCGCGCACCAGCAGGTCGTCCGGGCGCATCGATTTGAACATGCCGCGCGGCGCCTTGCCGATCGGAGTGCGGGTTGCGGAGACGATGTATGCGTCTTGAAGTTGTTTGCTCATAGTGTTCTCTCAGTGTTCTCTCAAATACCGTGTGGTTCGAAATGACCGGGATGGCGTGATCAGTTGCGAACCGGTTTACCGGTCTGCATCATGCCCATGATCCGTTCCTGGGATTTCGGATTGTTCAGCAGTTCGAGGAATGCCTTGCGCTCCATGTCGAGGAACCACTGCTCGCTCAACTGGCTGCCCTGGTCGATGTCGCCGCCGCTCACGATCTCGGCGATCATGTCGCCCAGCTTGTAGTCGTGCGCGGAGATGAAGCCGCCGTCGCGCATGTTGACCAGTTGCGCGCGGATGGTCGCCCAACCGTAGCGGCCCGTCGCGGTGATCGTCTTCTTCATCGGAGGACGGTAGCCGGCGTCGAACATGGCGCGCGCTTCGACCTTGGCCACGTGCAGCAGTTCGTACGGGTTGAAGACGATGACGTCGTCTTCCTTCAGGTAGCCCATCGCTTTCGCTTCCAGCGCCGATTTCGACACGTTGGCCGTTGCCGCGTTGGTAAAGCCCGTTTTCAGGAAGTGCAGGATGTCCGAACCCTTGGCTTCATTCGATGCGCGTGCAGCCGCTTCCTTCAGGCCACCGCCGGCGGGAATCAGGCCAACGCCCACTTCCACCAGGCCGATGTAGGACTCGATCGAGGCGACGCGCTTGGATGCGTGCAGCGCCATTTCGCAGCCGCCGCCCAGCGCCAGGCCCGCCACCGCGGCGACGACGGGAACGCTCGAATACTTCATCGCCATGAAGGTATCCTGCAGCAGCGCGATGCCCGGCTCGATGGCCTTGACGCCGCCTTGCATGAACAAGGGCAGTGCCGCCTGCAGGTCGGCGCCGGCCGAGAAGGCGCCGCCTTCGGCTGCGTCGGTGTTCCAGATGACCAGGCCCTTGAAGTTTTTCTCGGCTTCGGCTTGCGCCATTTTCAGGCCGTTGATCACGCCTTCGCCGATGACGTGCATCTTGGTCTTGAGCGAGATGATCAGCACGTCGTCGCCCTGGTGCCAGATGCGCACCGAGTCGTCTTCGTGGAAGGTGGTGCCGGCGGTCTTGCCGTCGACAGCGCCGGCGCCCAAAACAGGTGCGCGGAACGGCTGGCGCTCGTACACGGCCAGGGTGGAACGCGGCACGTAAGCGTTTTTCGACGCCGAGTACGAACCTTCAGCGGTGTGCACGCCTTTTTCCGCAACCTGGCCTTCGAAGACCCATGCCGGCAGGGGAGCTGCGCACAGGGCCTTGCCGGCATCGATGTCTTCCTTGACCCAGTTGGCGATCTGGGTCCAGCCCGATGCCTGCCAGGTTTCGAACGGACCGACGTTCCAGCCGAAGCCCCAGCGCATCGCAAAATCGACGTCGCGCGCGTTGTCTGCGATCGAGCCCAGATGCACGGCGATGTAGTGGAAGGCGTCGCGGAAGATCGCCCACAGGAACTGGCCCTGCGGGTTGGTCGATTCGCGCAGCGCTTTCATCTTCTTGACCGGATCCTTTTCTTTCAGGATGCGCCCGACGATATCGGCAGCCTTGCCGCCGCCGGCGACGTAGTCACCGGTGGCAAAATCGAGGCGTTGGATGTCCTTGCCGACCTTTTTGTAGAAACCGGCGCCGGCTTTCTGGCCCAGCGCACCGGCGGCGACCAGCTTGGCCAGCACGTCCGGGGTTTTGTAGACGGCGAAGAACGGGTCGTCGGCCAGGTTGTCCTGCATGGTCTTGATCACATGGCCCATCGTGTCCAGCCCGACCACGTCGGCGGTACGGAAGGTGCCCGACTTGGCGCGACCGAGCTTGGCGCCGGTCAGGTCGTCGACCACGTCCACGGTCAGGCCGAATTTTTCGGCTTCGTGGATGATCGCCAGCATGCCGAAGATACCGACGCGGTTGGCGATGAAGTTAGGCGTATCCTTGGCGCGCACGACGCCCTTGCCCAGGGTGGTGGTCAGGAAGCCTTCGAGCTGGTCGACGATTTCCGGCTTGGTCGACTCGGTCGGGATGATTTCGACCAGGTGCATGTAGCGCGGCGGATTGAAGAAGTGAACGCCGCAAAAGCGCGCTTTGAGTTCGGCGTCGAAGCCGTCGGACAGGGTGGTGATCGACAGGCCCGAGGTGTTCGAGGCGAAGATCGCGTTCGGTGCGATGTGCGGCGCGACCTTTTTGTACAGGTCGTGCTTCCAGTCCATGCGCTCGGCGATGGCTTCGATGATCAGGTCGCAGCCGGCCAGCAGTTCGAGGTTGTCTTCGTAGTTGGCGATTTCGATCAGGGCCGCGTCGTCCTTGTTGCCAAGGGGCGCAGGGCTGAGTTTTTTCAGGTTGTCGATGGCGCGCTGGACGATGCCGTTCTTGTTGCCGTCTTTGGCAGGCAGGTCGAACAGGACGACCGGTACCTTGGCGTTGACGCAGTGGGCTGCGATCTGCGCACCCATCACGCCGGCGCCGAGCACGGCGACTTTTTTAACGATGAAATTGGTCATGGCTTTCCTTTGTTTTTCAGGTTTGCTGCTTTGTCATCCCATCAACCCGCGCCGCCTGCCTGCGTCGTCCCCGCGACGGCGGGGACCCAAGTTCGTCGATACGCTGCGAACTTAGGCCCCCGCCGAGGGCCGCCTTGGCGCGGGGGCGACGGCCAGGGAAGGCCGGTGGTGACGAGAGGCACGCGCTATTAGAACAAGTCGGCGTCGAGCGCCATCAGGTTGGCCGAGCCGGAA
The DNA here is from genome assembly GCA_036386755.1 of Telluria sp. Lineage (GTDB taxonomy): Bacteria > Pseudomonadota > Gammaproteobacteria > Burkholderiales > Burkholderiaceae_D > Telluria_A. Next base: position 58,304 of record DASVVC010000056.1, on the reverse strand, counting down.
CGCGCCTGGCGGATCAGCATGGCCGTTTCTGGCTGCAGGCGCGCAAAGTAGAAGCGCGCAGTCGCCAGCTTGGCTTTGTAGAAGTTGTCGCCCGAGTCTTCCTTGGCCAGCGCGATCTTCGCCATCTGCGCAAAGAAGTAACTGTAGATCAGGTGACCGACAACGCGCAGGTAAGGAACCGCCGCCGCGCCCACTTCATCCGGATTCTGGAACGCCTTCATGCCGATTTCCATGGTCAGCTTGGTGACCTTGTCGCCCAGGTCGCCCAGCGGCGTGACGAACTCCGACAGCGCTTCGTCGGTGCCGTTTTCTTCGACGAAGTTCTTGATCTTCTCGCCGAACTTGCGCAGCTTGGCGCCGTTGTCCATCAGGACCTTGCGGCCCAGCAGGTCGAGCGACTGGATCGTGTTGGTGCCTTCGTAAATCAGGTTGATGCGCGCGTCGCGCACGTACTGCTCCATGCCCCACTCGGAGATGTAGCCGTGGCCGCCGTAGACCTGCATCGCTTCCGAGGTCGCGATCCAGCCGTTGTCGGTGATGAAGGCCTTGATGATCGGGGTCAGCAGCGCCACTTCGTCGGCCGCTTCCTTGCGCACGTCTTCGTCGGGGTGATTCAGTTCGCGGTCGATCTGCAGCGCGGCGTAGGACGTGAATGCGCGCGCGCCTTCGGCGTAAGCCTTGGCGGTGAGCAGCATGCGGCGCACGTCGGCGTGCACGATGATCGGGTCGGCCTGCTTGTCCGGGGCCTTGACGCCCGACAGGCTGCGCATCTGGATGCGGTCTTTCGCATACACCAGCGCGTTCTGATACGCCACTTCGGTCAGGCCGAGCGACTGCATGCCCACGCCGAGGCGGGCCGCGTTCATGAACACGAACATGGCGTTCAGGCCCTTGTTCGGCTGGCCGATGATCCAGCCCTTTGCGCCGTCCAGGTTCATCTGACAGGTCGAGTTACCGTGGATGCCCATCTTTTCTTCGATGGCGCCGCAGAAAATCGGATTGCGCTCGCCCAGGGTGCCGTCCGCGTTCGGCAGGAACTTCGGTACCAGGAACAGCGAGATGCCTTTCGAGCCTTCCGGTGCGTCCGGCACGCGGGCCAGCACCAGGTGCAGGATGTTTTCGGCGACGTCATGTTCGCCGGCCGAGATGAAGATCTTCGAGCCGGTGATCAGCCACGAACCGTCGTCCTGCGGCAGCGCTTTCGAGCGCAGCATGCCCAGGTCGGTGCCGCAGTGCGCTTCGGTCAGGCACATGGTGCCGGTCCATTCGCCCGAGACCAGTTTCGGCAGGTAGGTTTTTTTCTGTTCGTCGGTGCCGTGCTCCAGCAGGCACTCGTAGGCGCCGTGCGACAGGCCCGGGTACATCGACCAGGCCTGGTTGGAGGAGTTGAGCATTTCGTAGAACGAGTTGTTCAGCACGACCGGCAAGCCCTGGCCGCCGTATTCCGGGTCGCATGCAAGCGCCGCCCAGCCGCCTTCGACGTACTGCTTGTAGGCTTCCTTGAAGCCTTTTGGCGTGGTCACCGACTTGGTCGCCGCATCATAGTGGCAGCCTTCGCGATCGCCCGAGTGGTTCAGCGGGAACAGCACGTCCTGCGTGAACTTGGCACCCTCTTCCAGCACCTGGTTGATGATGTCGGCGTCGACATCTTCGAATTTCGGCAACTGCTTCAATTCGTCGGATACATTGAGGAACTCGTGCAGCACGAACTGCATATCCCGAATTGGCGCGACGTATTGACCCATGATTTTCTCCTGACGAACGTATGGTTGATGACCAGGCCAGCGACGTGCTGGACCCGGCAAGGTGATGACTCGGTACTTGATTCGGTGACTGCGATTTGATTCGGTTACTACGATTCGATTCGGTTATTGCGCTTGATTCGGTTGATTCCTGGACGGATTCTGGTAATTCATGATCAGGCGCTCGAAGCCGCTGCGCGCGCGATCGACGCTGCCCGGGCGGCGCAGGAAACGCGCATCGTGGTGCAGCGCCAGAATCAGGCCGTACATTTCGTAGACCATCTGGTGGGCGTCGGTGTCAATCTTGAGGTCGCCGCACTCGATGGTCTGCTCCACACATCTTAGCAGTGCTCCCTGCCACGCACGTACCATCGACACGAGTTCTTCGCGAATCGGGCCGGGACGGTCGTCGTATTCGACGGCACCGCTGATATAGATGCAGCCGGAGGCGATTTCGACGCTGACGCGCTTGATCCAGCGGGCATTCATGGCCTTGAGGCGCGAAATGCCGCGCGGCTCCTTGACGCTCGGGAAAAACACTTCCTGCTCGAAACGGTGGTGGTAGAGCTTGAGCACCTCCATCTGCAAGTCTTCACGCGAACCGAAGTGCGCGAACACGCCGGACTTGCTCATGTTCATTTTGTCCGCGAGCAAACCGATCGTCAGCCCTTCGAGACCGTCGCGGCTGGCGAGGTCGAGCGCGACGTCCAGGATGGCGGCCCGCGTGAGCTCGCCCTTGCGCATGAATTTGACTGAAGTGTTAATAGATGGTCCCGTTGGTAGTTGAAAATGCGACCCGTTGAATATAAATCCGAACGCTCGTACTATTATCCACTACAAAGCAAATGTCAAACGGGAACTTAGAGGTGGGGGTCTATTGCTGCAGTGCAGCAAACGAAGGGAATTTGAACGGATCTCACTGCTATTGCGGGCATGGCGGGCACGGGCGTCGTCTTCATCCGGGCCGTCGTTCCTGCCGGCCGCGCCACGGGCGGCTCGACACCATGGGATTCCCGCCTCTCCAAGAACTGGCCTGAATGAAGCCAAGTTAAAGGGTTGGGACCACAAATCTCAAAACCGTCTCTGCCGCGCCAAGGCGGCACTCGGCGGGAGAGACGGAGCGTAGGTTGGCGCTATTGGGAACTGGCATCCGGTCTTGCGAAGTTCCAATAGATTTGAGGAGTTTCCTTGAAACGGGAAGCTGCGCGGGACGTCATTTCTTGCCAATGGCAGAAATGACGCGAGATGCGCTGCGGTGACCAAGCTTGCTACTCCCCCGCCTTGCTGATCGCCCGCCGGTCGCGCTTGGTCGGGCGGCCCTTGATGGTCGTTCCCGGCTCGCGGTACAGCTTGCGCGCCTCGGCATCGTTTTCGCGCCGGCTCACGCTCTCCTCGGTCTCTTCATACAGGGTGCGCGCGATCGGCGCACCGCCGCGCACGTCCGAAATGCCCATCACGCGCACTTCCCAGGTGTCGGCACCGTTGTCGATGGTCAGCTTGTCCTCCAGCTTGACCGTGCGCGCCGGCTTGATGCGCTCGCCGTCCAGGCGTACCTTGCCCGTATCGACCGCATCCGTCGCCAGCGAACGCGTCTTGAAGAAGCGCGCCGCCCATAACCATTTGTCTATTCTTACATTGTCCATCAGGCATATCCTATAGCGAAAATCCGCATCGCCATTTTATAGAAGAAGTACGCCACCTCGTAACCGCTGCGCCGTACCCATCCCACGTGTTCAAAATCTTCCCGGCAAATCATGACGCCATCCGCAATTCCGCGCCGGATGTGTTCGCGCATCGACCTGGCGAATTCCGCGTCCTTGACCACGACATTGGCTTCCTGGTTCAAAAACAGCGACAAGCCATCGCAATTGCTCGAGCCCACGGTCGACCAGTCGTCGTCGACCACGGCCACCTTGGCGTGCAGCTGGGTCTTGCGGTATTCATACACTTCGACGCCGCTGTCGAGCAGTTTCGGATAAAACGAGCGCGCCACCATGTCTTGCAGCTTGATCTCGCCCACGCCGATCAGCAGCTTCACCTCGACCCCGCGCTCGGCCGCGATCGCCAGCGCCTTACGGAATTTATGTCCGGGGGCAAAGTAGGGATTGACCAGCAGCACGCTTTTCTTGGCGTGGCCGATGGCGTGCAGGTAAGCGCGCTGGATCGTGTGGCGGTTGCGCAGGCTGTCGCGCACGACAAAAGCGGCCTGCATCGGCTTGTCGCCTTCGAGCGCCTGGTCCTTGCGCATTTCGCGGAACAGGCCGATCCGCTTCATCAGCCCCAGGTGGCCCACGCGCGCCCACTGGGTCTGCATTTCGTGATGGATGGCCGCCACCAGCGGGCCGCGCACCTGCACCGCAAAGTCCCAGCGCGGCGCCGGCAGGCGCTTGCCCGGATCGTAATCGCAGTACCAGTCGTCGTTGATGTTGATGCCGCCGACAAACGCCACGGCGCGGTCGACCACGACAATCTTGCGGTGGGTGCGGGTCACGCCGCGCTTGAACCAGGCATTAAAGGCGCGAAAACGCACGTTGGCGGCCGCGAACGCAATGCCCAGGCGGGTCGATTGCGCGTGCCCGGTGCCCCACCAGTCGGTGACCACGCGCACCTTCACGCCGCGTTGCGCGGCGCGGCACAGCGCGTCGGCCACCGAGCGGCCGGTGGCGTCGTCGGCGAAGATGTAGGTTTCGAAGTAAATGTCGTACTGCGCAGCATCAATCTGCGCAATCAACGCGGGAAAGAATTCCAGTCCGGTTTCAAGCAGGGTGATGTCGTTGTGGGCGGTGTAATGGACCGAGCGCATAGTACTTCAGGTTGGTTGCAAGGCCTCAGGCGAGCTTGAGGTTGGCCACGATCGGGGCGTGGTCGGATAACTTCGCCCATAAGGTACCATGCAAGACCTCGGCCGCGTCCACCTTGAAGCCGCGCACATAAATGCGGTCGAGGCGGAAAAACGGCAGCGCGGCGGGAAAGGTGCGCGCCGGCGTGACCGCTTTTTCGCGTCCCGAAAAACTGCGCACCAGGTCGCCCAGGCGCGAGCGCGCGCCCAGTTCGTCGAACACCTCGACCACGCCCAGTTCCTTGCGCAGCTTGTCGCTGAGGGTGTTGCGCCAGTCGTTGAAGTCGCCCGCGATGATGACCGGCTCGCCATTCGGCGCCGAGGCGTTCACGCAGTCGATCAGCGCCTGGGTCTGGCGTCCGCGTCCCGATTCGAACAGCCCCAGGTGGACCACGTAGCAGTGCACCTGGCACTTGGGCGTATCGAGGATGCAGTGCAGGATGCCGCGCTGTTCATAGGCATGGTCCGACACGTCATGGTTGTGCGTGCCGCCGATCGGGTATGCCGACAGCAAGGCGTTGCCGTGGTGACCGTGATCGTAGACGGCGTTCATGCCGTAGGCGGAATGATGCGAGTCGCCCGCGAAATATTCATGCTGGGCACGCTCGGGCCAGTGGCGGTGGCCACGGCTTTCGTCGCCGAACTTGGCCGAGTTGCGGTCGTGCTTGCCCTGCACTTCTTGCAGGAACACGACGTCCGCATCGAATTGGGCAATGGCCTTTTTCAGGGCCAGCACGCGTGGTGTGCTCCGGATGGAGGACACGCCTTTATGGATATTGTAGGTAGCGACACGAATCTTCATGGGAACATTCTAACTCCTTCGGCGAATGTTCTTCAGAAGGAACCCTATCGTGCGCGCCGCGGCCCCTCACAAGCGGCGGCGCGCGGCCTGCGGATGCTATCTTTTAACGCGCACCGCCTCGAAAAACACGCCATCCTCCGCAATCATCAAGTGATTTTTGCGCATCGGATACAGCATATTGCATTCCGCATCGATGATGGTCACGGGATCGGGCAAGGCAATGTCGGTTACCCGGGCCCGCCACTCACGCTCGAAATAGGCGTCGACGGGTTCCACGCTGCGGGCATAAGGTGGATGCAGGCATGTCTTGCCATTGAACAGAAATTTTTCTTTGCTGATAACGACAGACTTTCCGATGAAGGCGCGCGCCTGGCGGTCCGACAAGCTGCTGATACCACCGCCGATCATCGCCTTGATTTTCCAGCGGCCATAAATATCGTCATTGACGTCATGCGCGTGCGCATTGCCGGCCATCGCCAAGATAAACAGAGGCAACACCAGGCATTTCAATGAATAAAGGAATGGCGGGTTCATTTTTTTGTCCGGAAAGGCGCACTTTCTTCCGCCCTGCGAGCGACCAGGCCGCCCCTTTTAATCATGACTTTTTTGCCGTTCTTCATGCCGCTGCTAAATACGGTACTTGAAATGATCTCCGCCGCTCCGTCAAAATTTCCCGCATTCAAGCTATTGAACACGTCGGTCGTGCCGCCGCTTCCCCGGTTGAAGGTGTAGCTGACCAGTGCGTCGAACTGGTCTTGCGTCAGATCCACCTTGACCCGCCTTGTCACGGTGCGTTCGGCTTCATTCACCCTTGACGTAAATTCGGCATTGACCTGAGCTTCCGTCACCGACCTGGCTAATTCCTCGGCGGTGCATGGTCCGCGGTGGACCAGGATGCCGATTCCCCAGGTGCAATGGCCACTGTTTCCCCCGCCGTCGTTATAGTATTTCATCATGGGTTTTTCGTGCGCCCGCATCCGCAGTCGCGCCTCATTACTAAGTTGCATAATTTCCTTCCCATGAGGATGCTGTTATCCCAGCCTCCAACCGTCATTTCAATTCGCAAGAAATATCGATTTTTTTCTCTAGCGGGGCATCCGTTGCAAACAACGCGATGCCAGTCGTCGCGACGGTCTTGAACGTGGTTAAGATATCATACATGAAACATAATGCCATTAATTATTATTTAATTGATAATTAGTGACGGCAAATTGCGGCAGGGCGATCGACCTTCGCTCAGCGCAATAGCGGCCGTGAACGCGCTCAGGTATTTCCAGGATGATGCCGGGATACGTGCAAGGAGCCCCACCAGGCGCAGCTGATTAACCCTGCGCCAGGTTCACCGGGCCATGAACTTTCCAGTGAAACGCGATGTCGAATCAATTCAAGGCACGAGGGCTGTTCAGCATTGTAATATCGGCACTGATGGCCGTGCTTATGAGAGGATGAGAAATGTGACTGAACCTCGGTGGTCCGGACGGCGTGATGCGCTGGAGGCGGGCATCCTGGTGGCATGGCCAGCCGCGTTCATGATCATGATGCTGCGCGCGCCGACGGTGTAGCGATCCAGCCAGCGCCTGAGCAAGCCCGCCGCCGGCCCGTCCTGATGTAGGTTTGGCTGATGGAAATGTTAATATTAGTGCAATCTTCAACATCCAAGAGGCAGCGATGAACTACTTCAGACAATGCGCCCTGGTTTTGCTAGCGCTCGCGTCGCAAGCATCGGCACAAGACGTTCTGCTAGCGGGCAAGGCCCAGCGCGTGGTCTTGCTGGCGTATGGGGCGCAAGGGTGCCCCGATCCCTGCGAGGCGCGCAAGCCGTCATCGGCCGATACGCAATGGGTATGCCTTAACAACGGCGGTGGCTGCGAGAGCATGGAAGTGAAAGTGGAACAAGTTCTTTTGGGCGAAGCTGGCGTTACAACAAGGGTATTCAAGCAAGGGATCGGTGAATGGGGCCCGCGTTTCACCGATTGGCGTGGCCAGGTCATTGTCAATCAGGAAGGCGGCACGATTTCGTGGTCGCCCGCCCATCTGCGCGACGGCAAGATTTACATCGAGTCGAAGAAACTACGCAGCATACGCAACGTGAAAACCAGCGATCTGGGGCCGGACGACGATGACCTGGTAGCGCTGGACGCTGTGCTCGAACGGGTACGGCATGCTGACCTGCAACGGCCGCGCAAAGGAGGGGGACAGGAATAACGGCATTGCCCCCGGCAACGCGATCGCCGCGTTCTCGCGCGCTGTAGCGCCAGTCTATTTATGCAGCACCCGCGCCAGCACGCTTTGCTCCAGCGCGGCAAAGGCAGCAGTGCCGCGCCGGCCCGAGCGCGGCAAGTCCACGTGCAGGTCCAGGCTGATGCGGCCATCCTCGACCAGCAGCACGCGGTCGGCCAGGACCAGCGCTTCCTGCACATCGTGCGTGACCAGCACGGCGGTGAACCCGCGCGCCAGCCACAGCGATTCGATCAGTTGCTGCATCTCGATGCGGGTCAGCGCGTCGAGCGCGCCCAGCGGTTCGTCCAGCAGCAGCAATTGCGGCTCGTGCACCAGCGCGCGCGCCAACGCCACGCGCTGACGCTGCCCGCCGGATAATTCCGTCGGCCAGTCGCCAGAGCGGCCCGCCAGCCCGACCGTCTCCAGCGCGGCTGCGGCGCGCTCGCGGGAACCCGGCAAACCCAGCGCCACGTTCTCCAGCACGCTCTTCCAAGGCAACAGGCGCGCTTCCTGGAACATGATGCGCACGTCCGGATCGCGCACGCCGTCGCCGATGCGGATCTGGCCGGCATCCAGCGTTTCAAGTTGCGCGATGGTGCGCAGCAAGGTGCTCTTGCCGCAACCGCTGCGCCCGATCACGGCGACGAACTCGCCGGGCGCGAGTTCCAGGTCGATTCCGCCCAGCACTTCACGGCCGGCGTAACTTTTCGTCACACCGCGTAGCGACACGCCCACGCCATGCTGGCCCAGCGCGGCGGCGGCGCCAACGGTGCTTTCCTCGATGCGATTGATTTGCATGCTGTTTCCCGATGTTGCGATGTTGACTAGCGGTACGCCGGATTCCAGCGCAAAAAGTGCTTTTCCAAGCTGCGCGACAACAAATCGGCAGCCTTGCCCAGCAGGGCGTACAGCAAAATGCCAACCAGCACGATATCGGTTTGCAGGAATTCGCGCGCATTCATGGTCATGTAGCCGATGCCGGCCTGGGCCGAAATGGTTTCCGCCACGATCAGGAGCACCCACACCAGTCCCAGCGAAAAGCGCACGCCCACCAGGATCGACGGCAGCGCCGCCGGCAGAATCACGTCGCGGTACAGCGGCCAGCCGGACAAGCCATAGCTGCGCGCCATCTCGATCAGCCCCTGGTCGGCCGAGCGGATGCCATGAAAGGTATTCAGATACACCGGAAAGAACACCCCGATCGCCAGCAGGAACAGCTTGGCGGTCTCGTCTATGCCGAACCACAGGATCACCAGGGGAATGAGGGCCAGCGCCGGAATGTTGCGGATCATTTGCAAGGTAGTGTCGAGCAAGGTTTCTGCGCGCTTGACGCTGCCATTGAGCAATCCCAACAGCAAACCCAGCCCGGCGCCGATGGCAAAGCCGCTTGCCGCACGCCACAGGCTGGTGCGCAGGTGCTGCCACAGCTCGCCCGACACGGTCAACGTCCAGAACGCCTTGGCCACCGCCCACGGTTCCGGCAGGATGCGGCTCGACAGCCAGCCGGCCTGCGCCGCAATCTGCCACGCCAGGATCAGGCCGACCGGCAGCGCCCACGGCGCCAGCGCCGATGGCCGCGGCACGCCGGACGATGCGGCAACAGCGCCTGCCATGCTTAAGCCGCCTTCTTCGGCAAAATATCGCTGGCCATCATCTCGCCGAACGGCCCGGTGATCGACTGCTCGCCGGCCTGCTTGCCCTTGCCCAGCAGCGGGAACACCAGTTCGGCGAAGCGGTACGATTCTTCCAGGTGCGGATAGCCGGACAGGATGAAGGTCTCGATTCCGAGGTCCGCATATTCCTGCATGCGCGCGGCCACCGTTTCGGCGTCGCCGACCAGTGCGGTGCCGGCGCCGCCGCGCACCAGGCCCACGCCGGCCCACAGGTTGGGCGACACTTCCAGCTGGTCGCGCCGCCCGCCGTGCAGGGCCGCCATGCGGCGCTGGCCGACCGAATCCATCTTGGCAAAGGCTGCCTGCGCCTTGGCGATGATGTCGTCATCCAAATGGCTGATCAATTCGTCGGCCGCGCGCCACGCCGCCTCGTTCGTCTCGCGCACGATCACGTGCAGCCGAATCCCGAAGCGCAAGGTGCGTCCGTGTTTGGCGGCGCGCGCGCGGATGTCGGCCAGCTTCTCGGCCACCGCCGCCGGCGGCTCGCCCCAGGTCAGGTACACGTCCATCTGCTCGGCCGCCAGTTCGTGCGCGGGTTCGGACGAGCCGCCGAAGTACAGCGGCGGATACGGCTTTTGCACCGGCGGGTACAAGGTCTTGGCGCCCTTGACCTGCAAATGCTTGCCCTCGAAATCGTAGCCGGCCGCGCCGCCCTCGCCGGCCATGGTGGCGCGCCAGATGCGGAAAAATTCATCGGAAATCTCATAGCGTTTGGCGTGGTCCGCAAACAGGCCATCGGCTTCCAGTTCGCCCTGGTCGCCGCCGGTCACCACGTTGATCAGGAGACGCCCGTTCGACAAGCGGTCGAAGGTCGACGCCATGCGCACTGCGAGCCCCGGCGTCGACAGGCCGGGACGGATCGCCACCAAAAACTTGAGCTTCTGCGTGACGGCCATCAGCGACGAGGCCACCACCCAGGCGTCCTCGCAGGAACGCCCGGTTGGCAGAAGGACGCCGTCGTAGCCGAGGGTATCGGCTGCAACGGCGACCTGGCGCAGATAGTCGGCATCGACACTGCGCGCACCCTTGCTGGTACCAAGATAGCGGCTATCGCCATGGGTGGGGATAAACCAGAACACATTCAACGACATGACATTACTCCTGAATATTTAGTCTCGTGCCTACAGCTTGAACGCCAGCTGCGCGTCCTTGACCACAATCGGTTTGGGAATCAGTTTGAGATGGGCGAAGACGTCCGCGATCTTCTGCTGCTCGCGAATCACTTCGGGCGTGACCGGTTTGACGCCATACGAATAGCGCTGCGCCGCCAGCTCCACGATGCTGCTCTCCAGCCCCGTCTGCGCCGCCAGGATGGCGGTGACTTCCTTGATGTTCTGGCGTCCCCACTCATCGACCTTGGCCAGTTCCTCGATGACGATGCGCACGATCTCGGGCTGCGCCTCGGCATACGGGCGCGCCGCCAGGTAGAACTGATGGTTCGACACCAGCCCTTTTCCATCGGCCAGCACGCGCGCGCCGAGCTGCTTTTGGGCGGCGGCCAGGAACGGATCCCAGATCACCCATGCGTCGACCGCACCGCGCTCGAACGAGGCGCGCGCGTCGGCTGGCGGCAGGAACACGGTTTGCACGTCCTTGTAATCGATGCCGGCCTTTTCCAGTGCCCGCACCAGCAGGTAGTGCACGTTCGAGCCTTTGTTGAGGGCGATCTTCTTGCCCTTCAAGTCGGCCACCGTGCGGATCGCCGAACCCTTTGGCACGACGATCGCCTCCGACTCTGGGGACGGTGGCTCGTTGCCCACGTAGACCAGATTCGCTCCCGCAGCCTGCGCAAAGATCGGCGGCGCTTCGCCCACGGTGCCGAAGTCGATGCTGCCCACGTTCAGCCCTTCGAGCAGCACCGGGCCGGCCGGGAACTCGGTCCACTTGACCGTCACGCCCTTGGCGGCGAGCCGTTTTTCCAGCGTGCCGCGCCCCTTGAGGAGCGTGAGCGTGCCGTATTTTTGATAACCGATGCGCACCTCTTTGGTACCCTGCGCGCCGGCCGCGCCGGGCAAGGCCCCTGCAACGGCGGCGGCGAACAGCATTCCCAGGGTACGGCGGCGCGCGCTGCGTTGTTCCAGATGCGAAGTCATGATGCGGTCTTTCTGTATGAGAGGTGTTTGACAGGTTCAGGCCGCGAGCGAATGCCGGGCGTGCTGCGGCTGCAGGCGGCGCTGCGGCAGTGCGAGCAATTCGGACGAGAGCTGCTCGACGCCACGCGCCACGCGCGCCGCGATCGGCGGATCGAGCGTCAAGCCCGTGGCGGCGTTCCAGCGCAGCTGGTCGGACGTGGCGTAAATCCCCGGCAGGATGAAGCGCGCCGAGAGCGAAGCCAGGACCGGGCGCAGCGCGTAATCGAGCACCAGCATGTGCGACTGGCTGCCGCCGGTGGCCAGCGGCAGCACCAGCTTGCCGTCCAGGCCATCCTGCGGCAGCAGGTCGAGAAAGGCTTTCAGGATGCCGGTGTAAGAGGCCTTGTACACCGGCGTGGCGATCACGATGGCGTCGGCGTCGAGCAGCAGCGCCGTGGCGCGCACGATGGCCGGATCGTCGAAATTCGCATGCAGCAGGGCTTGCGCCGGCAGGTCGCGCACTTGCAGCGTGTTGCAGCGATGGCCGTGCAGGGCAAGCTTGTCGCCCACGTGCTGCAGCAGCCTGGCGCCGCTCGACGATACCGACGGGCTTCCGCCCAACAAAAGTACGCTCATGATTTTTCCGATCCGGTGTGAGGTCAAACAAGGAATGACACAGGCTACGGCCCATGGCGCCAAATCGGAACGAATGCTTTTGCGCTTCCATATGCGCTTTTCGTTCCATCGGTTTTCGCATAAGGAAGGGCGGATATCTTCGTTCACGCCGCGTCATGGGCGGTGCAATACTGGCCCCCTCGACTGTCCTTCAAGGCTTGTTCCATCATGTCAGCCACCCTGCTCCGCCCTGCTTCCGATGTCTCCGACGAGGTTACGGATATCCCCGCCAGCGATCCGCTGGGGGTCGCCACCGCCCTTGCCGAACGCCTTGCCGCCACCGCGGTGCAGCGCGACCGAGATGGCGGGCATGCGGCCGAAGAACGCGAATGGATCCGTGAATCGGGTTTGCTCACGCTCTCGATTCCCACCGAATTCGGCGGCCAGGGCGCGCCATGGCTAGTGGTGTACCAGGCGATCCGCATCCTGGCGCGCGCCGACAGCGCCTTGGCGCATGTCTTCGGTTTCCATCACCTGCAACTGGCCGGCATTCGCCTGTACGGCAGCGCGCAGCAGCAGCGCCACCTGCTCACGGCTACCGTCGAACAGGGTCTGTTCTGGGGTAACGCCTTGAATCCCCTCGACCAGCGCACCACCGCGCTGCGCGGCACCGACGGCTTCATCCTCAATGGCGTCAAGAGTTTTTCATCGGGCTCGGTCGGTTCCGACTGGCTCACTATCTCGGCCTGGGACGCCACCGCCGGCGAAGCGCTGATCGGCGTGGTCCCGACGGCGCAGCCAGGGGTGCGCGTGCAGGCCGACTGGGACGCCTTCGGCCAGAAGCAGACCGACAGCGGCAACGTCCACTTCGACCAAGTGCCCCTGCCGGCCCAATACGTGCTGCAGGCGCCCGGCCAGGCGCCCACCGCGCAAGCGACCCTGCGCTCGCAGGTGGCGCAGCTGATCATGGCCAATCTGTACCTGGGCATCGCCAGCGGCGCCTTCGACGCGGCCCGCGACTACACGCGCGAGCAGTCGCGCCCGTGGTTCGCATCCGGCGTGGAAGCGGCCAGCGACGATCCGTTCATCCAGCACCGCTACGGCCAACTGTGGCTGCTGCTGCGCCCCGCCCAGGTGCTGGCCGACCATGCGGCGCATGAACTTGAGCGCGCCTTCAACAAGGGCGCCCTCTTGAGCGCGCGCGAACGCGGCGAAGTGGCCGTCGCCGTGGCGGAAGCGAAGGCCTTGTCGCACCGCGCCGGCATCGAGATCAGCAGCCAGATGTTCGAACTGACCGGGGCGCGCGCCACCTCGGCCAAATTCGGCTACGACCGTTTCTGGCGCAACGTGCGCGTGCACACCCTGCACGACCCGATCGACTACAAGCTGCGCGACCTCGGACGCTACGTCCTCGATGGCAGCGTTCCCGAACCCACCGCCTACTCCTGACACCATGAGCACGCACACCACACCCAGCGAGCCGCTGATCCGCATCGATGGCGCCAGCAAATCCTTCGCCCTGCCGCGCGGCGGCCAGTTCGACGCCGTCAAAAACGTCAGCCTCACGGTCGACAAGGGCGACGTCTTTGGCCTGATCGGCAAGAGCGGCGCCGGCAAATCGACCCTGCTGCGCCTGATTAACCTGCTCGAACGCCCCGACCGCGGCACCATCACCGTGGCCGGGCGCGAACTGACGACGCTCGGCAAGCGCGAACTGCGCGACGCGCGCCAGAACATCGGCATGATTTTCCAACAATTCAACCTGCTGCAAAACGCCACCGTGTACGAGAACGTCGCCTTCCCGCTGCGCATCCACGGCACCTTGAACGCGCCGCGCCTGGCCGCGCGCGTGCTCGAATGCCTGGAACTGGTGGGCCTGGCCGACAAGGCCGAGAACTATCCGGCCCAGCTTTCGGGCGGCCAGAAACAGCGCGCCGCCATCGCCCGCGCGCTGGCCAGCCGGCCCGACGTGCTGCTGTGCGACGAGCCGACATCCGCGCTGGACGCCGAAACCACGCGCTCGCTGCTCGATACCCTGCGCGACATCAACGTGCGCCTGGGCGTGACCATCGTCATCGTCAGCCATGAGCTGTCGGTGCTGGGCGCCATCTGCAACCGGGTCGCGGTCATCGAAGACGGCGAGCTGGCCGAACAATTCGCGCTGGCCGATACCAGCAGCGCGCGCATCACCGCGCTGGGACGCGAACTGGCCTACTACGGCAGCGAAGGTTTCGCCGCCACCGCCTGGAAAGGAGTCGAACATGTTTGACAATATCGTCACCCTGCTGCCCGAACTGTGGGTGGCGCTCGGCCAGACCATGACCATGCTGGCGATCGGCCTCACAGCCGCGGTGGTACTGGGCGGCCCGCTCGGCATCGTGCTGTTCCTGGTGGCCGACGGCCAGTCGCTGCAAAACCGCCCGCTCGCGCTGGTTCTCGGCTGGATCGTCAACACCGTGCGCTCCTTCCCGTTCATCATCTTGCTGGTGGCGCTGGTGCCGTTCACGCGCCTGATCGCCGGCACCTCGATCGGACCGCTGGCGGCCGCCGTGCCGCTCTCGTTCGCGGCCATTCCCTACTTTGCACGGCTGGTGGAACAGAACCTGCGCGACGTGCCGCGTGGCGTGATCGAGGCGGCGCACGCCATGGGCGCGTCCGAGTTCCAGATCGTCACCCGCGTGCTGCTGGTCGAGGCGCGCTCCGGCCTGGTGCTGGCGTTGACGGTGCTGTCGATCAGCTTTTTATCGTATTCAGCGGTGGCCGGCGTGGTGGGCGGAGGCGGCATCGGCGACCTGGCGATCCGCTACGGTTACTACCGCTTCCAGACCGACATCATGCTCATTACCGTCGCCATCCTGGTGGTGCTGGTGCAGACCATCCAGTTCACCGGCACCCGCATCGCGCGCCGCATCGACCAACGCTAATCCGTATTCACTTCATCCAAAGGACACCATGTTCATCGCACGCCGCACCGCACTTGCTGCCATTGCCGCCATCGCCAGCCTCGCCATCGCTACTTCCGCCAGCGCTGCCAAGGACCCGAAAGAAATCGTCATCGGCACCAGTGCCGGTCCGTACGCGGACCAGATCAAGCTCGGGATCAAGCCGATCCTCGAAAAGCAGGGCTACAAGGTCAAGGTCATCGAGTTCAACGACTACATCCAGCCCAACTTCGCACTGGCCGAAGGCTCGCTCGACGCCAACGTGTTCCAGCACATCGTCTATCTGACCAAGTTCGCGGCCGAGCACAAACTGGCGCTGACCGATCTGGTGACGATTCCAACCGCACCGATCGCCATCTACAGCAAGAAGCACAAGTCGTTGGCCGAAGTGAAGGACGGCAGCACCGTGGCGCTGCCGAACGACCCGACCAACCAGGCGCGCGCGCTGGTACTTCTCGATCAACTGGGCTGGATCAAGCTGCGCGACAAATTCGACCCGGTGCGCGCGTCCGAAAAAGACATCGCCAGCTACCAGAAGAAGATCAAACTCGTGCCGCTGGAAGCGGCCCAGCTTCCGCGCTCGCTGCAAGACACCGACTACTCTTTTGTGAACGGGAACTACGCGCTGGCGTCGGGCCTGAAACTGACCGACGCCCTGGTCACCGAAAAAATCTCACCCAACTACATCAACCTGGTGGCGGTGCGCACGGCCGACAAGCAGAAGCAGTTTGCCAAGGATCTGGCGGCAGCCTACCGCTCGCCCGAGTTCCTGGCCGTGACCAACAAGCACTTCGCCGGCTACGCCAAGACCGATTACCAGCTGGCCTTGCAAGCGGCAGCCAAATAGCATCATGGCCAAACCGATACGTTTCAACGCGTTCCAGATGAACACCGTGAGCCACCAGTCCCCCGGGCTGTGGACCCACGCGCGCGACAACAGCGACCGCTATCTTGACGCCGACTACTGGATCGAACTGGCGCAGTTGCTCGAAGCGGGCCGGTTCGACGCCATCTTCCTGGCCGATGTGCTGGGCGTCTACGATGTGTACCAGGGCAGCGCGGATGCGGCGCTGCGCCATGCGGTGCAGGCGCCGCTGAACGATCCGCTGGCCTTGGCGCCGATCATCGCCGGCGCCACGCGCCACCTGGGCATCGGCGTCACGGCCGCCCTGACGTACGAACATCCATACACCTTTGCGCGGCGCATCTCGACCCTCGACCATCTGACGCGCGGGCGCATCGGCTGGAACATCGTCACCGGTTACCTCGACAGCGCGGCGCGCAACCTGGGCCTGCAAAAGCAGCTCGCCCACGACGAACGCTACGACCTGGCCGACGAATACCTCGACGTGGTCTACAAGCTGTGGGAGAAGAGCTGGGAGGACGACGCCGTGGTGCGCGACAAGGCGCGCGGCGTGTACGCCGATCCGGGCAAGGTCCATCCGATCAACCACGCAGGCCGCCATTACACGGTGCCCGGCATCCACCTGTGCGAACCGTCGCCGCAACGCACGCCCTTTTTGTACCAGGCCGGCGCCTCGCCGCGCGGCATGGCGTTCGCGGCGCGCCACGCGGAAGCAACCTTCGTCAGCGGCCCGAGCGTCAACGTGGTCAAGCGCTACGTGGACGACACGCGCGCCGCCGTGCGCGAGGCCGGCCGCGATGGCGACGCGCTGCTGGTGTATGCGCAGGCGCTCATCATCACCGCGCCAACGTCGGAAGAAGCGCATGCCAAATTTGAGGACTACCAGCGTCATGTGAACATCGACGCCGCCCTGGCCTTGCTGTCCGGTTGGACCGGCGTCGACTTCAGCGGCATTGCGCTCGACGCCACCATCGAGTACATCGACACGGAAGCGGGCCGCTCGGCCCTCGCCTCGCTCAGCGCGGCCGACCCGTCGCGCACATGGACGGTGCGTGAAGCGGCCCGCTTTATCGGCCTCGGAGGACGCGGCCCGATTCTGGTCGGCTCGCCCCAAGAGGTGGCCGACCAGCTCGAAACGTGGATGGAGCAAACCGGCGTCGACGGCTTCAATCTCGCCTTTGCCGTCGCCCACGAAACCATGCGCGACGTCGTCGAGCTGATTGTGCCCGAGCTGCAGCGGCGCGGCCGCTACCGCAGCGATGGCGACGGCAACAGCGCCGGCGCCACGTTGCGCCACCGGCTGACCGGCAAGGGCTCGCGCCTGCCAGCGAGCCACCACGGCCGCCAGGTCCGTATCGATCCGCCGCTGCAGCCGGCAGCCTGACTTCACCCCAAGGACCCCATGAAACGCCGCAACCTCCTGCAATTGGCCGCCCTGTCGGTCCTTCCCGCTGTCGCCAGCGCGGCGCCGCTGCGCGAACTGCGCCTCGATTACGCCTACTACTCGCCAACCAGCCTGGTCCTGCGCCGCTTCGGCTGGCTGGAAGAAGAATTCAAGGCCGACGGCACCGCCATCAAGTGGGTGCACAGCGCCGGCAGCAACCGCGCGCTGGAATACCTGAACGCCAACAGCATCGACATCGGTTCGAGCGCCGGACTGGCCGCCCTGCTGGCCAGGGCCAACGGCAATCCGATCCGCGCGCCCTATATCTTCTCGCGCCCCGAATGGACCGCGCTGGTGGTGCGCAAGGACTCCCCGATCCGCACCCTGGCCGACCTGAAAGGCAAAAAGATCGCCGCCACCAAAGGCACCGATCCCTACCTGTTCCTGCTGCGCGCGCTCAAGACGGCGGGCCTCAAGCGCAGCGACATCGAACACGTCGGCCTGCAGCACGCGGACGGACGCGCGGCGCTGGAACAGGGCCGCGTGGACGCCTGGGCGGGCCTCGATCCGCACATGGCGGCCAGCGAACTGGAAGGCGGCTCGCGCCTCATCTACCGCAACGTGGCCTTTAACACCTATGGCTTCCTGAACGTGCGCGACGACTTCCTGGCGGCCCGCCCTCAAGAGACGGCGCGCGTCATCAAATCCTACGAACGCGCGCGCAAATGGGTCGGCGCCAACCAGACCGAGGCCGCCAGAATCCTGGCGGAAGAAGCCAAGGTGTCGCTGCCGGTGGCGCTGCTGCAGATCAAGCTGCGCAGCGATTTCAGCAACCCGCAGCCATCGGCGGAACACGTCAGGGCGCTGCAACTGGCCGCGCCGATCCTGCGCGATGAAGCGCTGGTCAAGCCGGGCACGGACCTCGACAAAGTCATCGCGGACCTGGTCGACACGCGCTTCGCGCAAGCCTTCGTCAAGCGCGGATAAGCCATGGCGACGCGTTCCCTCGACCTGCCGGCGCCAGCGCGCAGACTGGCCCTGCGCGTGCCGCTCGGCCTCGTGGTGCCGGGCGCCGTGCTGCTGGCGGCGGAAGCCGGTGCGCGCAGCGGCGTCATTCCCGCCAACCTGCTGCCGGCGCCGAGCGAGATCCTGCGCACCCTTGCGTACCTGGCGCAGAACGGCCTGGCATTGCATGTGGCCAGCAGCACCGCGCGCGTACTGCTTGGCTTTGCGGCCGGCGCCAGCCTTGCCGTGGTGCTGGGCGCGGCGGTGGCCTTGAACCGGCGCACCGAAGCGCTGCTCGACCCCACGTTCCAGGCGCTGCGCGCGATTCCCTCGCTGGCCTGGGTGCCCTTGCTGCTGCTGTGGTTCGGCATCGACGAGCTGCCCAAGCTGGTGCTGATCGTGATCGGCGCCTTCTTCCCGGTGTACATGGGTGTCGTTTCCGGCATTCGCGGCGTCGACCGCAAGCTGGTCGAAGTGGCGCGCCTGTACCAGCTAAGCCGGGTCGCGCTGGCGCGCCGGGTGCTGCTGCCGGCCGCGCTGCCGTCCCTGACGACGGGCCTGCGCAATGGCCTCTCCCTGGCGTGGATGTTCATGGTGGCGGCCGAACTGATCGCCGCCAGCAAAGGCCTCGGCTACCTGCTCTCGGACGGCCGCGAAACCAGCCGCGCCGATATCGTCCTTGCCGCCATCGTGCTCCTGGCGGTGCTGGGCAAGGCCAGCGACAGCGTGATGCAGCTGCTCGAAAAGCGCCTGCTGGCCTGGCGCGACAACCATGTCGAGCGAGGCGCCGCGTGACGCCCATGCTCGATGTGCGCATCGCCGACAAGCGCCACGGCGCGCGCCAGGTGCTGCGCGACGCCCACTTGCAGCTGCACGCGGGCGAAATCGTCAGCCTGATCGGCGCCAGCGGATGCGGCAAAAGCACCCTGCTGTCCATCGCCGCTGGCCTGGACCGCGTCTTTCGCGGCCAGGTGCTGCTCGATGGCGTGGCGCAAACGGGCGTGAATCGCGACATCGGCGTCATCTTCCAGGAGCCGCGCCTGTTCCCCTGGCTGACGGTGGGCCAGAACATCGCCTTCGGCCAGGGGCCGGCCGCGCACACCGGCGCCGCTGTCGATCGGCTGCTGGAAGAAGTGGGACTGGAAGGCTATGGTGCCGCGCTGCCCAAACAGCTCTCTGGCGGGCAGGCGCAGCGCGTGGCGATTGCGCGCGGGCTGTTCACGCACCCGCGCGTGCTGCTGCTGGACGAGCCGTTTTCGGCGGTCGACGCCTTTACCCGCATGAAGCTGCAGGATTTGCTCACGCGCGTGGCGCGCGAACATGCGCTCTCGCTGCTGCTGGTCACGCACGACATCGACGAAGCGCTGTACCTGAGCGACCGCGTGCTGCTGCTCGATGGCGCCGCCGGCCCGGTGGCGGCCGAATTTTCGGTGCCGCTGGCGCGCCCGCGCCCGCGCGGCGACAGCGCGCAGGCGCCGATAAAGGCGGCCATCCTGCGCCGCCTAGAAGCGGCTCACGCGATCTGAGTAGTGCGCTAGTCGCTGCGCATCTGCGCCTGCGACACGGTGCTGCCCGGCGCCACGCTGTCGGTCAGCCACACATTGCCGCCGATGGTGGACCCGGCGCCGATGGTGATCCGCCCCAAAATGGTCGCTCCCGCATAGATCACCACGTCGTCCTCGACGATCGGATGGCGCGCCACGCCCTTGATCAGCACCCCGTTCTGGTCGGCCGGGAAGCGCTTCGCGCCCAGGGTCACGGCCTGGTACAGGCGCACGCGCTGGCCGATGATGGCCGTCTCGCCGATCACCACGCCGGTGCCGTGGTCGATGAAGAAGCTGGCGCCGATGCGCGCGCCCGGATGGATGTCGATCCCGGTCAGCGAGTGGCCGATGTCGGACACCAGGCGCGCCAGGAACGGCACGCCCAGCTGGTGCAGGCGGTGCGCGAAGCGGTAGTACAGGATGGCGATGGTGCCCGGGTAGCACAGCATGATCTCGGCCACCGAGGTGGCGGCCGGGTCGCCCGCCAGCGCGGCCTGCACGTCCGACACCAGCAGCGCGCGGATGCCCGGCAGCGCGGCGGCGAAGTCGCGCGTGATGGCGCCGGCTTGCTGCTCCAGTTCTTCCTCGCTGGCGTGGTCCGGCTGCGCCGCGAACAGCAGGCCGCGGCGCACCTGTTCGACCAGCCGGTTCAAGGTGGTGGTGAGGGTGTCGCCGACAAAATAGTCGATGCTCTCGTCGGTCAGGTTGGGGCGTCCGTAATGGGTCGGAAACAGCGCCGCCGACAGCCCGTTGACAATTACCGTGAGCGCCTCGCGCGAAGGCAGCTCGCGCACCCGCCCGTGGTGGCGAATGTTATGCGTCGCTTCGCGCGAGACGCGCAGTTGCTCGATCACGGGACCGAGGTTCCAGTGCGGCGCGCGGCAGCCAGCCGCGTCAGGGATATCGTTTTTCATCCATCGAGCCTGCCGCAAGCGCGCGCGAAACAGAACGAATTTTTTCGTATTTGCATATGCGTTTCTTGCGCATGGGTCCAATCGTCTGTTGTGTATCAACTTTATTTTTCTAAAATTCGAAATTTTGCATCATTGCTTCCGTGATATTATTTCCGCATATACACATATTTAATGCGATAGCAAGTACGCCACCACGGTTGTCCAAGCAAATCGGCAACAACAATCGCGCTCCCAGCGCCAGAAAGTGATCCATGCCACTGAATACAACCATGACGAACCCGGCAATCGGCGCGCTCGCCGCTCCACTCAACGGCACCGTCGGCAACGACACGCTCAACGGCGGCGCCGCTGATGACGTGCTCAACGGTCTGGCCGGCAAGGACCAGCTGTTCGGCTTCGCCGGCAATGACATCCTCGACGGCGGTGCCGGCAACGATTTCCTCAACGGCGGCCTGGGCAACGATACCTACCTGTTCGGCCGCGGCGAGGGCCGCGACATCGTCTACATGACCGATGTTCGCCCGATGAGCGAAGTCAACACGTTGCGCCTGAAGGAAGGCGTCCTGCCGTCCGACCTCGCCTTCGACATGACCGGCACCTCCCTGCTGATTAACATCATCGGCACCAGCGACCAGTTCAGGGTCGATGGTTTCTTTTATGGGAACAGCACGACCAACAGCGCCAATCCGCTGCAACAGATCATTTTCGCCGATGGCAACACCTGGAACCTGGCGCAGATCCAGGCCAGGCTGTACGCCGGCAGCGAAAGCGCCGATGGACGCAACGGCACTTATTTGAACGATGTCATCGCTGGCCTGGGCGGCAACGATTGGGTCGATGGCAAGGGCGGCGACGACACCATTGACGGCGGCGCCGATGACGACACCATCTTCGGTGGGGTCGGCAATGACGTCGTGCTTGGCGGCGCGGGCAACGACAGCCTTTCCGGTGATGAGGGCAACGATAAGCTCGACGGCGGCATGGGCGACGACTGGCTCGACGGCGCGCAAGGAGCCGACACGCTCGACGGCGGCGTGGGAAACGACCGCCTGGCCGGCGGCATCGACCACGACCTCCTGCTCGGCGGGATCGGCAATGATGATCTTTATGGCAGCGAAGGCAACGATACGCTTGACGGCGGCGCCGGCAACGACAGCCTCACGGGCGGCTTCGGCAAGGATGTGTATCTGTTCGGCAAAGGCGACGGCACGGACCAAATTACTAACCTCTGGTACCCTGGAGCGGGCCAGCGGGGCACGCTCCAATTCAAGGAGGGCATCCTGCCAGGCGACATTATCGTTACCTGCTCTCCGTTTGGACCCAGCGGCCTGCTCGTCAAGATCCGGGACACGCCTGACCGGGTGATCATCGAGGATTTCCTGTCTCAGGATAACCCGTTCTCGGATTACAACTCAGTGCAGACATTCAGGTTTGCCGACGGCACGACCTGGAACCTGGCGGACATCCAGGCAGCCTTGTATTCGGGCACCAACGATGCCGACCAGCTCAATGGAACCGTCAACGGCGAGCGGATCACTGGCCTGGCTGGAAACGACTGGATCGACGGCAAAGGTGGCAATGACACAATCGATGGCGGCATCGGTAATGACAGCATCGATGGCGGCATTGGCAACGACACCTATCTGTTCGGCAAAGGCGATGGCCAGGACAACATCGTCTCGGTGGAAGACACAGCACCGGGCAAACTCAATACCTTGCAGTTCAAGGCCGGCATCGCCCCTGGCGACGTCATCCTGGGCCGTGATGGGCCCGACATGGTCATCACCTTCAAGGACAGCACCGACAAAATCACGGTCAGCGCCTTCCTGATCAACGGCGCTCTCCACGCTGTCTATAGTCCGATGCAACAAATCCGTTTCGACGACGGCACGACGTGGGATGCGGCTACCATTCTCGCATGGCTGATTGCCCCCACCGAGGGCAATGACACCATCATCGGCACCAGCGGTGCCGACCTGATCAATGGCTATGGCGGCGACGACGAGCTCGTCGGCGGGGATGGAAATGACACCATCGATGGCGGCAACGGCAACGATTCCGTTCAAGGCGGCGGCGGCGACGACACCTTGCTGTTCGGCAAAGGCGATGGCCAGGATGTCAGCGGCGTGTACTACGGTGGCGGCATCGAGGTGCTGCAGTTCAAGCAAGGCGTGATGCCGGGCGATGTGTTGCTCGAACTGACTCCCTACAACACCCTGATTGCCAAAATCAAGGGCAGTGCCGACCAGGTGACCATCGAGCAATTCACGGACACCGATATCAATACATTTCGGCAGGTCCGCTTTGCCGACGGCACCGCCTGGGACCTGGCCAAGATTGAATCGCTGCTGTACGGCGGCAGCGCTGGCGCCGACAGCGTGTATGGCAACGACAGCGCCAACACCTTGTCGGGCTTGGAAGGTGACGATTTCCTGTCGGGGGCGGGGGGAAACGACACCATCGACGGTGGCTTGGGCAATGATACGATCGATGGCGGCCGCGGCAGCGACACCTTTCTGTTCGGCAGGGGCGATGGCAGCGACACCCTCACGTACACCCTCCAAGATGATGTCAAGGGCAAGGTCGATGTGCTGCAATTCAAGGCGGGGATTGCGCCGGCAGACATCGCCCTGGCCACTTCCTTCAACACGCTGATCATCAAGATCAACGGCGGTACCGACCAGATCCTGGTCGAGAAGTTCCGTAGCGTGTTTCCAGAAAACCCACTGCAAGAGATTCGCTTCGCCGACGGCACGGTATGGGACCTGGCGAAGATGGAGAGCGTGTTATACGGCGGCACCAGCGACGCCGATGTCATTGACGGCACATTCAAGCCCGATGCAATCTCGGGCCTTGCCGGAGATGATCGTCTTAACGGCCACGGCGGCAACGACACGCTCGACGGCGGTACCGGCAACGACACGCTCGACGGCGGTGAGGAGGACGACACGCTCGACGGCGGTGCCGGCGGCGACTCGCTCGACGGCGGCGCCGGCAACGACACGCTCGACGGCGGTGCCGGCGCAGACCAACTCACCGGCGGCCGCGGTAACGATACGCTCCACGGCGGCGCCGGCGACGACAAGATCGTCGGCGGCATCGGCAACGACACCTACCTGTTCGGCAGAGGCGATGGCCAGGACTCCCTGTTCAATAACAGCTTCTCCAACTCGCCGGGTATGATCGGCACCTTGCAATTCGACGCTGGCATTAGCGGCAGCGATCTGCAACTGAGCACATCGATGGGGGGCATCACGTTAGTCATCAAGATCGCCGGGGGTAGCGACCAGTTGACGGTCAACAATTTCCTGACGCCATGGGCGCCGTTCACGCTCAATCCTTTGCAGCAGATCATCTTCGCCGACGGCATCAGCTGGGACCTGGCAAGGATCAATGCCGAACTGGCGGCCGACACCATGCCGGCGCCGGCTCCCGCCGCTTTGGTCGCCATGGCCGCGCCCGAAGCCGATGTCGGCCTGGTCGGCGTCACCCCGACGCCAGGCTGGTAACGCGCATGGCCTGCCTTGGGCCAGCCGGTTCTTTCCGGCTGGCCCAAGCCTTCTTGGCCGAGCCTGATCGGTCGGGCCAGCACCGCATCGCCCGGCGGCCCCGGCGTTGACGCATTGGCTCATCCCGCCATTTGGCTGCCCTTGTCTGTTCGTTCTCGCGCATGAAGACAAGAACAGGGCGGCGCCCTGCCGCTCAGCCGACCCGGCGCGGCAGCTGCAGGATCGCTTCCGCGTTGGACGATGAAAAACAGCGGTCGGCCGCCTCCACGTGGGGCAGCCAGACATGCTGCAAGTGCTCGCGCGCGCTCAATACAATGGGCGTGTCGCGCGGCACGCACACGCTGAACACATGTTCGGTGTTGTGGGTCACCCCAGGCGCATAGCGATGGCGCCAGACCGGATAAATCTCATACACATTCGACAGATGCCAGTCGCGCAGCGCGATGCGGCTGCCGTCGGCCACGATCCCGGTTTCCTCGAACAGTTCGCGCGCGGCGGTATCGAACAAGGGTTCGTCGGGCGCATCGAGCGAACCGGTGACGGACTGCCAGAAGCCCGGCTTGTCGGCGCGCTCGATGAGCAGCACCTCCAGCGCGGGCGTGTGGATGACGACGAGGACGGATTCCGGGATTTTAGCGGGCATGAATCGTGATGAAGACCAAGGCAAAGATCGGGACGAAAAAAAAGCACGGCGAACCGTGCTTTTCAGTTTAAACGATCTTCGGTTCGGCGTTGCGCAGGCGGATGTGCAGTTCGCGCAGCTGCTTCTCGTCGACTTCGGACGGGGCGTTGGTCAGCAGGCACTGGGCGCGCTGGGTTTTCGGGAAGGCGATCACGTCGCGGATCGAGTCCGAGCCGGTCATCATCGTCACGATGCGGTCCAGGCCGAAGGCCAGGCCACCGTGCGGCGGCGCGCCGTATTGCAGCGCGTCGAGCAGGAAGCCGAATTTGAGCTGGGCTTCTTCGGCGTCGATCTTCAGTGCGCGGAACACCTTGCTCTGCACTTCCTCGCGGTGGATACGGATCGAACCGCCACCGAGTTCCCAGCCGTTCAGGACCATGTCGTAGGCCTTGGCGATACAGGCGCCAGGGTTGGTCTCCAACATGTCTTCATGGCCGTCTTTCGGCGCCGTGAACGGATGGTGGGTCGCGGTCCAGCGGTCGGACTCTTCGTCGTAGTCGAACATCGGGAAGTCGACTACCCACAGCGGCTTCCACACATCGTCGAACAGGCCGGCCTTCTTGCCGAAGTCGGAATGGCCGATCTTCACGCGCAGCGCGCCGATGGCGTCGTTGACGACCTTGGCCTTGTCGGCGCCGAAGAAAATCAGGTCGCCGTCCTGGGCGCCGGTTTTTTCGAGGATCGCGGCCAGCGCGGCATCGTGCAGCGACTTGACGATCGGCGACTGCAGGCCGTCACGGCCCTTGGCCTTCTCGTTGACCTTGATGTAGGCCAGGCCCTTGGCGCCATAGATGGCGACGAACTGGGTGTACGCGTCGATCTCGGAACGCGGCATGCTGGCGCCCTGCGGCACGCGCAAGCCCACGATGCGCCCGCCCGCCATGTTGGCGGCAGCGGCGAAGATCTTGAAGTCGACATCCTTGACGTCGTCGGTCAGGTCGGTAAATTCGAGCTTGACGCGCATGTCCGGCTTGTCCGAACCATACATGCCCATCGCGGTGGCAAAATCCATGACCGGGAACGGGTTCGGCAGGTCGATGTCGAGCGTGTTCTTGAAGACGATGCGGATCATGTCCTCGAACAGGTCGCGGATTTCCTGTTCGGTCAGGAACGACGTTTCGCAGTCGATCTGGGTGAATTCAGGCTGGCGGTCGGCGCGCAGGTCTTCGTCGCGGAAGCACTTGGTGATCTGGTAGTAACGGTCGAAGTTGGCGACCATCAGCAGCTGCTTGAACAGCTGCGGCGACTGCGGCAGCGCGAAGAAGTTGCCCGCGTTGACACGCGACGGCACCAGGTAGTCGCGCGCGCCTTCCGGGGTCGACTTGGTCAGCATCGGCGTTTCGATATCGATGAAGCCGAGGTTGTCGAGGTACTTGCGCACTTCCATCGTCACCTTGTAGCGCAGGCGCAGGTTGTTCTGCATCTGCGGACGGCGCAGGTCGAGCACGCGGTGGGTCAGGCGGGTCGTTTCCGACAGGTTGTCGTCGTCCAGCTGGAACGGCACCGGCACCGAGGCGTTGAGCACTTCGACGGCGCTGGCGACGATTTCGATCTTGCCCGACTTGAGGTTGTTGTTGACCGTGTTGCCGATACGGGCGGTGACCACGCCGGTCACGCGCAGGCAGTATTCGTTACGCACCGCTTCGGCGACCTTGAACATGTCCGCCTGCTCCGGATTGCAGACTACCTGCACCAGGCCTTCGCGGTCGCGCAGGTCGATGAAAATGAGCGAACCGTGGTCGCGGCGGCGGTGTACCCAGCCGCACAGGCTGACGGTTTGGCCCAGCAGTTCTTCAGTGACAAGGCCGCAGTAGTTTGTACGCATGGAGGACATAGTGTTTTCAGTCTAGGTTGGTTATTCAACAGGCGCGGAAACAGGCGCCGCACTCTCTTTGGTTGGCAAATGCTCGGGGGCGACGACGCCCATCGAGACGATGTATTTGAGGGCCGCGTCGACGCTCATGTCGAGTTCGATGACCTTGCTGCGTTCGAGCATCAGGAAAAAGCCCGAGGTCGGGTTCGGCGTGGTCGGCACGTAGACGCTGACGAAGTCGCCCACCAGGTGGTTCTTGACGTCGCCGCCCGGCACCCCGGTCAGGAAACCGATGGTCCAGCTGTCGGCATGCGGATACGGCAGCAGCACGGCCTTGCGGAAGGCGTTGCCGGACGAGGAAAACAAGGTGTCCGACACCTGCTTGACGCTGCCGTAGAGCGAGCTGACCACGGGAATGCGGTGCAGCAGGCGTTCCCACAGGCGCACCAGGTAGTTGCCGACCAGGTTATTGGCCAGCAAGCCGGTGAGGAACACGATGGCGATGGTCAGGATCGTGCCCAGGCCCGGAATGTCGCGTCCGAACAGGGCGGCCGGGCGCCAGTTGACCGGCACCAGCAGCAGCGACTGGTCCATCGTGCTGATGACCAGGTTCAGGACCCACAGGGTGATCGCCAGCGGGACCAGGACCAGCAGTCCGGTAATGAAATATTTACGCATTCGGCTCTCGGTGATGGGCGGGACGCGCCGCGTCCCTTGGCTCAGGTCGTACTGCCGGGAGTGGCAGCAGGCTTGGCCGGCGCCGCCGCTGCCCCTGCCGGTGCTCCTGCCGATGTATCGGCGGCGGGCGTGGCGGCAGCCGCGGGTGCGGCCGGGCCGCCCTCGGCCGGTGGGATGGCGGTCCCGGTGGACGGCGCGGTGCCGCCA
The DNA here is from genome assembly GCA_036386755.1 of Telluria sp. GTDB lineage: Bacteria > Pseudomonadota > Gammaproteobacteria > Burkholderiales > Burkholderiaceae_D > Telluria_A. The sequence goes on along the minus strand of DASVVC010000056.1, from coordinate 30,798 downwards.
CGGAAATCGGTGGCATACCAGCCGGTTCCCTTGAGCTGGAAGCCGGCGGCGGTTAATTGCTTCTTGAAAGAAGGCTTGCCGCAGGACAGACAGACCGTCAACACCGGGTCGGAGATCTTCTGCAATACATCCTTGGCAAAACCGCATTCATCGCAGCGGTAGGCGTAAATCGGCATTGAATACTCCGCAAAAATCGTCAAAACCCTGAATTATAAGCTTTTTTCAAAGACACAAGCATAAATGCCCAGCCACGGGGATGGTAAGATGCGTGCTTGCTGCGCGGCATGCGCCGGGCTAACTTGAAAAAGGAAATTGAACGATGTTGATTAAGTCTCGTGTTCTGCTCATCGGCGCTGCCTCGGCGCTGGCTCTGGCCGCCTGCGGTCCAAAAGATGCAAGCAAGGCTGCTGCCCCTGCGGCGACTACGCCTGCCGCGTCCGCCGCCGCCCCTGCGGCCGGGGTTGCCGCCACCGTCAACGGCACCGTGATTTCGACCGCCACGGTCGACATGATGGTCAAGGAACGCACCACCCAGGGCCAGCCGGACACCCCTGAGCTGCGCAAGGCCATCATCGACAACCTGGCGATGCAGACCCTGGTGGCCAACGAAGGCGTCAAGAAGGGCCTGGACAAGAGCGACGACGTCACGCGCCAGCTGGAACTGATCAAGCAGTCGATGACGGCCAACGCCTATATCCAGGACTGGATCAAGGCCAACCCGGTAACTGACGAGATGATCAAGGCCGAATACGACAAGATGGTCACCTCGGCCGGCGGCACCGAATACAAGGCGCGCCACATCCTGGTCAAGGAAGAGGCTGATGCGAAAGCGATCATCGCCAAGCTGAAAAAAGATGCCAAGGCCTTCGCCGGCCTGGCCAAGGAAAAATCGATGGACCCGGGTTCGAAAGTGAACGGCGGCGACCTGGGCTGGTTCAATCCGGCCAGCATGGTGCCCGAGTTCGGCGCGGCCGTGGCCAAGCTGGAAAAAGGCAAGTTCACCGACGAGCCGGTCAAGTCGCAGTTCGGCTACCACGTGATCATGCTGGAAGATTCGCGTCCGATCGCCCCGCCGCCGTTCGAGCAGATCAAGGACCAGCTCAAGCAGCAGGTCCAGCGCACCAACATGAAGACCTACCTGGACAAGCTCAAGGCCGACGCCAAGATCGAGTACCGCAGCGTCCCGGCGCCGGTCACGTCGGGCGCAGCCCCGGCAGCGCCTGCGGCAGCCCCGGCGGCCGGCGACGGCCATGACCACGGCGCAGCGCCAGCAGCACCAGCAGCGCCAGCACCGGCAGCACCGGCGGCGGCCACCCCGGCAGCGTCGAAGTAAGGCTGCGCACGGCGGCGCCGGCCTTGCCGCGCCGCCGCGTGCATCCGGGCCGTTCCCCGAAGCGGGAACGGCTCACCTGCGTTGCCACACCTTCCAGCGCTCCTTGCCTGCAAACACGGCAATAGAATCGTCTACCGCAGCATCTTCCACGCAGCGAAACGATGGCGCCAGCAGCGCATCGAGTTCAGCCTGTCCGATTCCGAACGGCGGCCCCTTGGGCGCATCGTCGAAAAAGAAAAATCCCGCCAGCAATGCTCCCGGCGCCAGCAGCTCGGCCCAGCGTGCCGCCACCTGCGCCCACATGGCGCGCGGCAAGGCGCACAGGAAGGCCCGCTCGTAAATCAGTTCCAGCGGCTGCTCGGGCGCATAAGTGAAAAAGTCGGCCTCGCGCACGCGCGCGCTCCACGGCCCAACCGCCGCCTTGGCGGCCGCCACGGCCCCCGGCGAAAAATCGATCGCGGTGGCATCCCAGCCGGCCTCGCACAGGTAGGCCAGTTCGTAGGCGGCGCCGCAGCCGGGAATGAGGGTGCGCAACGGACGCGGGGAACTGTCGACGAAGGCGCGCAGCGCGGCCGGCACCCCGCCCCGGTCCCAGGGCGTGAAGCCGCGCGCGAAGCGCTCGTCCCAGAAGGCAGGCGATTGCGGATCGCGGCTGGCGAAGTCGGTCATATCAGAACAGGTGCGTCCAGCGCCCGTAGGCCAGCACGGCCGTCGCGCCGGCGACGATCAGCGCCGCGCCGCCCAGCGCCAGCGAGAGCAGGCGGTTGGTGCGCTGCTGTTCGATGACCAGCATCTTGAGCAAGTCGTCGTTGACGGTGGACGGCTCGGCGGCTTGCTGCAGCGCGCGGTGAACCAGGCGCGGCAGTTGCGGCAGGATATGGGTGTAGCGCGGCGCCTCGGCTTTGAGGCGCTCGACCATGCCGCGCACGCCGACCTGCTCGCCCATCCAGCGCTCCAGGTAGGGCTTGGCGGTCTTCCAGAGGTCGAGGTCGGGGTCGAGCTGGCGCCCCAGGCCTTCGATATTGAGCAGGGTCTTTTGCAGCAGCACCAGTTGCGGCTGGACTTCGACGTTGAAACGGCGCGAGGTCTGGAACAGGCGCAGCAGGATTTGTCCGAACGAAATATCCTTCAGCGGGCGGTCGAAGATCGGTTCGCAGCAGGCGCGCACGGCCGATTCGAGTTCGTCGACGCGGGTTTCGCGCGGGGCCCAGCCCGATTCGATGTGGGCTTCAGCCACGCGCTTGTAGTCGCGCCGGAAAAAGGCCAGGAAGTTTTGCGACAGGTAATCCTTGTCGAAATCGTTCAGGGTGCCGACGATGCCGAAGTCGAGCGCGATGTAGCGTCCGAACGTTGCCGGCGCCACCGAGACCAGAATATTCCCCGGGTGCATGTCCGCGTGGAAAAAGCCATCGCGAAACACCTGGGTGAAAAAAATCTCGACGCCGTCGCTGGAAAGCTTTTTCAGGTCCACGCCCTCGGCCTCCAGGCGGTCGATCTGCGAGACCGGGATGCCGTGCATGCGTTCCATGACGATCACGCTGCTGGCGCAATAATCCCAGTACATCTCGGGCACCATGAGCAGGTTGGAGCCGGCGAAGTTGCGGCGCAGCTGGCTGGCGTTGGCGGCTTCGCGCATCAGGTCCAGTTCGTCGTGCAGGTATTTGTCGAACTCGGCGACCACTTCGCGCGGTTTCAGGCGCTTGCTGTCGGCCCAGATGCGCCCGATCCACTCGGCGGCGATGTGCATCAGCGCCACGTCTTCATCGATCGACTTTTTCATGCCCGGACGCAGCACCTTGACGGCGACTTCCTTGCCATCCTTCAAGGTGGCAAAGTGGACCTGGGCGATCGAGGCCGACGCCACCGGGGTGCGGTCGAAACTGGCGAACAGCTCGTCCGGGTGGGCGCGCAGGGAACGCGTGATCTGGGCGATCGCCAGGTCGGAGCTGAACGGCGGCACGCGGTCTTGCAGGTGGGTCAGCTCGTCGGCGATGTCGAACGGCATCAGGTCGCGCCGGGTCGAGAGCACCTGGCCGAACTTGACGAAGATCGGCCCCAGCTCTTCCAGCGCCATGCGCAGGCGCACGCCGCGCGGGGCGGAAATGTCACGCCAGAAGATCACATTGTCGATCAGCTTGGCCGTGCGCGGCACTTTCAGGCCGGAGATGGCGATTTCGTCGAGGCCGTACTTGACCGCGACCCGGAGAATTTTAAGCAGGCGCAGGAATTTCAATACCATTAATAATCCAGTTTCTGTTTCCCGGATGCATTGAGCGCATCCGGTGCGGCGCTTGCAGGCGCCAGCTTTTGTTCGAGCCGGGCCAGGCGCTTGGCGGTGCGTTCGACATCGTCGCGCAGGCGGTTCACGTCCGCGCCGAACTCGTCGACCGTGCTTGGGCGCACCAGCAGGGGTTGCTCTTCGAGGAAGAATTCGGCGAGGTTCTCCGTCACCTTGCCGTGCAAGGCGCGCACGCCGTCGAACACGGTCCTGGCGCCGCCGGCCAGGCGGTTGGCGGCGATCGGGCCGACTACGCGTTCGAGGTCGTGCTCGGCTTCCCAGCGCAAGCCCTTGCTCAGTTGCGAAATCGTGTTGGCGAACTCGGCGTCGCCCTCGATCTGGACGTACGAAAAGGCGCGCTCGGGGTTCTGGGCGATCAGCGGCAGGTCGGCCAGCTTGATCCGGATGGTGACGTTGGCGAACTCCTGCGCGCTGGCGGCCCCACTGGCCTCGACCATGCCGTCGCGCGTGACCAAGAGGCGCAGCGCGATGCCGCTGGCGTCGATGCAGGCCACTTTGCCGCTGTGCAGCGCCAGCGCATCCCTGGCCCACGCTTCCTGCGCCAGCAAGTGATTGATTGCGGCGATGGCGGGCGCCATCAGCGCGGATTGGGGACTAAACGAGTTCGGTGGTGACATGTGGGCACGCTTAAAAAACAAAACCGCCGGAGACAACGGGCGGTTTTGATCTTACCAGTTTGCCGGGCACTTTTCCGGCAGCACTGTTACTTTGAGCAAGAATATTGAGAAAGAAAAATTCAGGAAAGCTGCCCGATGCCGGCCAGCTTCCAGTCGCCGCCGCCCTTGACCGGCTTGGACATATTCCACACCTCGGCCAGCGGCTCGGGCGCGGCGCCCGGCGCGGTGCGGATCTGGCCGCTGAAGCGCACCGTGGCCCGGTAGCTCTCGCCGACGGTTTCCACACCCAGCAGTTCGGACTCGATCGCCACCACTTCGGTGACGCTCGCGCCCGGCGCCTGCATTTGCGGCTGCAATTCGGCATACACCTGCGGCGTGGTGAACTGGCGCAAATCGTTGGCGTCGGCCTTGTCCCAGGTTCTTTGCATGCGGATGAAGGTGGCCTTGGCCTGGCGCAGCAAGGCGCCGGTGTCCACGCCGGGCGGGATGGCCGGCTTGGCGCTGACCGGGGCCGGCGCCGGTTTGGCCGCCGCGTCCCGGCGCCGGATGATGCGGTAACCGAAGAAACCGGCCAGGCCGAAGACCATGACCGCGCCGCCGATGTAGACCGTGGGCGGCAATTCCGACGCAGCGGCAGCCGGAACGGCAGCGGCCGGAGCGGCAGTGGCCGAAGCGGCAGTGGCCGGAGCCTGCTGCGCGCTGGCCATGCCGGTCAGCGCCGTCATGGCGAAAAGCATGCTTGCAACAAATTTTTTCATCGTACAGTTCCTAGAATTTGATACCGGTATGCAACGCCGCCACCCCGGCCGTCAAATTGAAATACTGGACCCGCTCCAGGCCGGCCGTTTCCATCATCGTCTTGAGGGTGTCCTGGTCCGGGTGCATCCGGATCGACTCGGCCAGATAGCGGTAGCTGTCGGCGTCGCCGGCGATTTTCTGGCCCAGCCACGGCAGCACCGAGAACGAATACACGTCGTACGGCTTTTGCAGGGGCGCGGCGACCTTGGAGAATTCGAGCACCAGCAGCTTGCCGCCGGGTTTGAGGACGCGCCGCATTTCCGCCAGCGCCTGGTCCTTGTGGGTCATGTTGCGCAAGCCGAAAGCCACGCTGACACGGTCGAAATAATTGTCGGGGAACGGCAGCTTTTCGGCGTCGCACAGCAGGGTCGGCGTGATCAGGCCCGTGTTGAGAAGGCGGTCGCGGCCGACGCGCAGCATCGATTCGTTGATGTCGGTGAGCCAGACTTCGCCGGTCTTGCCGGCCTGTTTGGCGAACGCCTTGGCCAGGTCGCCCGTGCCGCCCGCGATATCGAGCACCTTGAAACCGGGGCGCACGCCCGCGTTGGCGATGGTGAAGGTTTTCCAGAGCCGGTGCAGGCCGCCCGACATCAGGTCGTTCATCACATCGTACTTGGATGCGACCGAATGGAACACCTTGGCCACTTCGTGGACCTTGTCGTCCTCGGAGACCGTTTTGTAACCGAAATGTGTGCTGTTTGTCATAGTAGGGCTGCCGTTTGTCTGCGTGCATTATACAAGCGACCCACGGCAGCGGCATGCTATGCGACGCGCTATGCCATTCCTACTGGCTCCAGGCGCGCGAGCGCTCCACCGCGCGGCGCCATTCGCCCATCCGCTGCACCCGTTCATCCATCGCCATGGCGGGCTCGAAGCGGCGCTCCATCTGCCACTGGGCGGCGATTTCTTCCCGCGAGGCCCAGAAGCCCACCGCCAGCCCGGCCAGGAAAGCCGCGCCCAGGGCCGTGGTTTCGGTTACCACCGGGCGCACCACCGGCACGCCGAGAATATCGGCCTGGAACTGCATCAGCAGGTCGTTGCGGGCACAGCCGCCGTCGACCCGCAGCTGGGTCAGCGGCATGGCGGCGTCGGCCTGCATGGCGTCGAGTACGTCGGCGCTTTGCAGGGCGATGCTCTCCAGGGTGGCGCGCGCGATGTGCGATTTGTTGGTGCCGCGCGTCATGCCGACCATGGTGCCGCGCGCGTAGGCGTCCCAGTGCGGCGCGCCCAGGCCGGCAAAAGCAGGCACGAACAGCACGCCGCCGTTGTCGGGTTCGGCCAGGGCCAGTTCCTCGACCTGGTCGGCGTGGGCGATGATGCCGAGGCCGTCGCGCAGCCACTGGATGGCGGCGCCAGCCATGAAGACGCTGCCTTCGAGCAGGTAATCGGTGCCTTGCGGCAGGGTCCAGCCGATCGTGCTGATCAGCTTGTTCTGCGAAATCGTGGCCGACTGGCCGGTGTGCATCAGCATGAAGCAGCCGGTGCCGTAGGTATTCTTGGCCATGCCGGGGCTGTGGCAAGCCTGGCCGAAGGTGGCGGCCTGCTGGTCGCCGGCGATGCCCGCGATCGGCAGGGCTACGCCGAACAGTTGCGCGTCGGTGTGGGCGGCCACGCCGCTGCTGGCGACCACTTGCGGCAGCAAGCCGGCGGGAATGTTCAGCAGGGCCAGCAGTTCATCGTCCCACTGCGCCGTATGGATGTTGAACATCAGCGTGCGCGCGGCGTTGCTGGGGTCGGTCAAGTGCTTGCCGCTCATTTTGAAAATGAGCCAGCTGTCGACGGTGCCGAAGGCCAGTTCGCCTTTCTCGGCACGCTCGCGCGCGCCGGGCACGTTATCGAGCAGCCATTTCAGTTTGGGGCCGGAGAAATAGGCGTCCAGCACGAGGCCGGTTTTTTGCTGGAACAGCGCTTCGTGGCCGGCTTCGCGCAGCGCTTCGCAGCAGGGCGTGCTGCGCCGGTCCTGCCAGACGATGGCGGGGGCCACGGGTTCGCCGCTGGCGCGGTCCCAGAGGACGGTCGTTTCGCGCTGGTTGGCGATGCCGATGGCGGCGATGTCGGAGGCCGGCACGCTGTTGGTGCGCAGGACCTCGTCGATGACGGCGCGCTGGGATTGCCAGATCTCGTTGGCGTCGTGTTCGACCCAGCCGGGCTGGGGGAAGAACTGGCGGAACTCCTGCTGCGCCGCGCCGTGAATGTGACCGGCGCGGTCGAACAGGATCGCGCGCGAACTGGTGGTGCCCTGGTCGATGGCGAGAATGAATTTGGTCATGCTGGGTCTGATCAAGATACGTGACGCGTACGTTGAAGCCGTCTTCCCCGCGCAGGCGGGGATCCATAGCACGTCTGCGCATAGGTGCTATGGATTCCCGCCTGCGCGGGAACGACGCTGCAAAGGTTTAACGCGCCCGCCCTTCCTTCCATGCCTTGAGCAAGACATCATACGCAATCGTCTCGCCCTTCGGCTTCTCGTTGGCCAGCTTCTTCCACGGCGCGGCCTTGTCGCTCAAATACGTGGCCGGATCGACCTTGGGATTTAACTTCGGCGGACAATTCTGCATCCCGGCGCGCTGCAGGCGCGCCATCACCGCATCCATCTCCTCGGCCAGATTATCCATCGCCGCCTGCGGGGTCTTCTCGCCGCTGACCGCGGTGGCCACGTTCTTCCACCACAGCTGCGCCATCTTCGGATAGTCCGCCACGTTGTTCCCGGTCGGGCTCCACGCCACCCGCGCCGGGCTGCGATAGAACTCGATCAGGCCGCCGTATTTATCCGCGTTCTTGGTAAAGTAATCGTGCTTGATATCCGACTCGCGAATGAAGGTCAGGCCGGTAATCGACTTCTTGAGCGACACGGTTTTGGACGTGACGAACTGCGCATACAGCCACGCGGCCGCGCGACGGTCCGGCGGGGTCGATTTGAAGAACGTCCACGCGCCCACGTCCTGGTAGCCGTTCTGCATGCCCTCTTTCCAGTACGGGCCGTGCGGCGACGGCGCCATGCGCCATTTCGGCTTGCCGTCCGCCTGCACGACCGGCAGGCCCGGTTTCATCATCGACGCGGTGAACGCCGTGTACCAGAAAATCTGCTGCGCCACCTCACCCTGCGCCGGCACCGGGCCCGACTCCGAGAACGTCATCCCGCCCGCTTGCGGCGGTGCGTACTTCTTCATCCAGTCCACATACTTGGTCAGCGCGAACACCGACGCCGGCGAATTGGTGGCCCCGCCGCGCGCAACCGCGGCACCGACCGGCGTGCACTTGTCGGCCGCCACGCGGATGCCCCATTCGTCGACCGGCAGGCCGTTCGGAATGCCCTTGTCGGCGGCGCCAGCCATCGACAGCCAGGCATCGGTGAAGCGCCAGCCCAGCGACGGGTCTTTTTTGCCGTAGTCCATATGGCCGAACACCTTCTTGCCGTCGATGTTCTTCACATCGTTGGTGAAGAATTCGGCGATGTCTTCATACGCCGACCAGTTCTGCGGCACGCCCAGCTCGTAGCCGTACTTGGCCTTGAATTTGTCTTTCAGGTCCTTGCGCGCGAACCAGTCGGCGCGGAACCAGTACAGGTTGGCGAACTGCTGGTCGGGCAGCTGATAGAGCTTGCCGTCCGGCGCGGTGGTGAAGCTGGCGCCGATGAAGTCCTTCAGGTCCAGGCCCGGATTGGTGAAGGCCTTGCCCTCGCCAGCCATGTAGTCCGACAGCGGAATGATCGCGCCGTAGCGGTAGTGGGTGCCGATCAGGTCCGAGTCCGAAACCCAGCCGTCGTAAATACTTTTCCCGGACTGCATGGAGGTCTGCAGCTTCTCGACCACGTCGCCTTCCTGGATGATGTCGTGCTTGACCTTGATGCCGGTGATTTCCTCGAAGGCCTTGGCCAGCACCTTCGATTCGTAGACGTGGGTATCGATGGTTTCGGACACCACGCTGATTTCCTTGATGCCCTTGGCCTTGAGCTTGGCGGCGGCGTCGATGAACCACTTCATTTCGTCGAGCTGCTGCTGCTTCGACAGCGAGGACGGCTGGAATTCCTGGCCAATCCATTTTTCGGCTTCCTTGGTATCGGCCCAAGCGCTCGCCGTGGCCAGCAATGCCGCCGCCATCAGTGTCATTTTCAGTTTCATGTCTCCGCCTTTTTTTATATGTACATCGTTAAGAAAGTACCCCACCTGTGCGCAGGTAGCAGGTCAGCCCCAGCGCATCACAATCAACAACACCACAAATCCGATCGCCGCGCCGAAGCCCTGGTGCAGGTCGGACAGGCCCGCCCATGCGAGGTTAACATACGCGGCCGTCAACAGGCCAATAAACAGGCGGTCGCCGCGCGTGGTCGCCATCGGCAAAAAGCCGCGCCGCTCGATCGACGGCGAACGCACCTGCCAGATCGTCATCCCGGCCAGCATCAGGCCGATGCAGCTGAAGAAAATGGCCACCGGCGGCGACCACGCCATCCACGAAAACAGGTTTTCCATCTCACACCCTCCCCATCGCAAAGCCCTTGGCAATATGATTGCGCACGAACCAGATCACCAGCGCGCCCGGCACGATGGTCAGAACGCCCGCCGCGGCCAGCACGCCCCAGTCCATGCCGCCGGCCGACACGGTGCGCGTCATGATGGCGGTGATCGGCTTGGCGTCCACCGACGTCAGGGTGCGCGCCAGCAGCAGCTCGACCCAGCTGAACATGAAGCAGAAGAAGGCGGTGACGCCCACGCCCGATTTGATCAGCGGCAGGAAGATCTTGAAGAAGAAGCGCGGAAAGCTGTAGCCGTCGATGTACGCCGTTTCGTCGATCTCCTTGGGAATGCCGGACATGAAGCCTTCCAGGATCCACACCGCCAGCGGCACGTTGAACAGCATGTGCACCAGCGCCACGGCCAGGTGGGTGTCCATCAGGCCGACCGTGGAATAGAGCTGGAAGAACGGCAGCAAGAACACCGCCGGCGGCGTCATGCGGTTGGTCAGCAGCCAGAAAAACAGGTGCTTGTCGCCGATGAACGAATAGCGCGAGAACGCATACGCGGCCGGCAGCGCCACCGACACCGACATCACCATGTTCATCATCACGTAGATCATCGAGTTGATGTAGCCGCTGTACCACGACGGATCGGTGAAGATGGTGCGGTAGTTCGCCAGCGTGAATTCGCGCGGGAACAAGGTGAGCGCCCCGGTGATTTCTTCGTTGGTCTTGAACGACATGTTCAGCATCCAGTAGATGGGCAGCATCGCCAGCACCAGGTAGAACACCAGCAGTGGTGTGGAGATGCGCTTCATTTGGACTCTCCCGTACCGAGACGTTGCATCCAGCTATAGAGCACAAAGCAGAACAGCAGGATGATGAGGAAGTAAATCAGCGAGAACGCGGCGGCCGGACCCAGGTCGAACTGGCCCACGGCTTTTTGCGTCAGGTACTGCGACAGGAAGGTGGTGGCGTTGCCAGGACCGCCGCCGGTCAGCACGAACGGTTCGGTGTAGATCATGAAGCTGTCCATGAAGCGCAGCAGCACGCCGATCATCAGCACGTTGCGCATCTTGGGCAGCTCGATGAAGCGAAACACCGCAAAGCGCGAGGCGCCGTCGATGCGCGCCGCCTGGTAGTAGGCGTCCGGGATCGAGCGCAGGCCGGCGTAGGCCAGCAGCACCACCAGCGGAGTCCAGTGCCACACATCCATCACCAGCACGGTGACCCAGGCGTCGACCACGCTGCCGGTGTAGTTGTAGCTGATGCCCATGCGGTTGATGGTATTGCCCATCAGGCCGATGTCGTCGCGGCCGAAGATCTGCCAGATGGTGCCGACCACGTTCCAGGGAATCAGCAGCGGCAGTGCGATCAGCACCAGCGCGAGCGAGGCGCGCCAGCCGCTGGCCGGCATGGTCAGGGCGATCAGGATGCCGAGCGGGAGCTGGATCAGCAGCACCGCCATCGAAAAGCCCAGCTGGCGTACCAGCGCGCCATGCAGTTCGCTGTCGCGCATGATCATCTTGAACCATTCGGTGCCCACAAAAACACTGTTGGTGGGGCTGAGAATATCCTGCACCGAGTAGTTCACGATCGTCATCAAGGGCAGCACGGCCGAAAAGGCCACGCAGATGATCACCGGGAGCACCAGCAGCCAGGCGCGGTTGTTGTAGGTTTTCATGTCAGGCCACCCGCTTGTCGTTGACGTAATAAAGAGTGCGCTCGGGCGGGAAGCGCAGCCACACCGCCTCGCCGGCACGCGCCGGGGCGGCGCGCAGCTTGGCGCTGACGGTATGCGCGCCCACCGTAAATTCGGCCATGAAGTGGGTGCCCATGTTGCGCACGCTGGCCACCAGGGCCGCCACCGTGTCGGCGCCTTGCGCGGCCGCGCATTCGACGAACTCCGGGCGGATGCCGATGGTGATGCTGGCGCCGCCGGCCAGTGCGCTTTGTGCGCTTGCGGGCAGCGCGATGCCGTCCATGCCAACGCTGGTGCCAGGACAGGCGCGGCCGTCGCGCACCGGGCAGGCCAGCAGGTTCATGCCGGGGTTGCCGATGAAGTAGCCGACGAACGTATGGGCCGGTTCCTCGAACAATTCCTGTGCGCTGCCGGTCTGCACCACTTCGCCCTGGGTCATCACGACCACCTTGTCGGCGAAGGTCAGCGCTTCGACCTGGTCGTGGGTGACGTAGATCAGCGAGAGTTTGAGTTCGTGATGGATTTCCTTGAGCTTGCGGCGCAACAGCCACTTGAGGTGCGGGTCGATCACCGTGAGCGGCTCGTCGAACAGCACCGCGGCCACGTCGGGCCGCACCAGGCCGCGGCCCAGTGAAATCTTTTGCTTGGCGTCGACCGCCAGGCCACTGGCGCGCTGTTTCAGGTCGGCTGACAGTTCCAGCATGGCGGCGATGTGCTCGACGCGCTTGCGCACCTCCGCTTCTTTCCAGCCGCGGTTACGCAGCGGGAAAGCCAGGTTGTCGAACACCGTCATGGTGTCGTAGATGACGGGGAACTGGAACACCTGCGCGATGTTGCGCGCTTCCGGCGGCAGGTCGGTGACGTCCTTGCCGTCGAAAATCACGCGCCCGTGCGATGGGCGCACCAGGCCCGAGATGATGTTGAGCAGCGTGGTCTTGCCGCAGCCGGATGGGCCGAGCAGCGCATAGGCGCCGCCGTCGTCCCAGGTCAGGTTCATCGGACGCAGGGCGTAGTCTTCGGGCCGCTGCGGGTTCGGTTTGTAGGCATGCGCCAGGTCGGGCAGTTCGATGCGGGCCATTGCTTACACTCCGTCTTGAATCTGTGGTGGCGCGAACAGCAAGGCGCCGCCGGGTGCGAACACGAACAGGTCGTCCGGACGCAGGTACACGGTGCACGGCACGCCAAGGTCGAGGTTATGCACGCCGGTCAGCTGCGCCACCAGCCCGATCGGGCCGCGGTGCAGGTGGACATAGGTTTCCGAGCCGCTGATTTCGGACAGTTCGACCTGGGCTGCAACCGGAAAATCGTCGGCGTGCAGGGGCGCCAGGCGCAGGCTGTGGGCGCGCAGGCCGAGCACCACGTCGCCGTGCGATGCCTGGCGGCGCTGCGCCTCGTTCAGGGGAATGGCCAGGTCGGGTGCCACATGCGCCATGCCGTCGGCGCCGACGGTGGCGGCAATCAAGTTGATCGGCGGGTCGCTGAAGGTGCGCGCGCTCTGGACCGAATTGGGCGCGTTGAAGACGTCGAGCGTGGCGCCATGCTGCAACAGGCGTCCTTCGTGCAGCAGCACCGTGTGGCCGCCCAGCTGCAAGGCTTCGAGCGGCTCGGTGGTGGCATAGACGACCGTGGTTTTACCTTCCGCGAACAGGGTGCCCAGTTCCTTGCGCAATTCCTCGCGCAGCTTGTAATCGAGGTTCACCAGCGGCTCGTCGAGCAGCAGCAGGGCCGATTCCTTGATCAGCGCGCGCGCCAGTGCGGTGCGCTGCTGCTGGCCGCCGGACAGCTGCGCCGGCAGTTTGTCCAGGTGCGCCGAAATGTGCAGGCGCTCGGCCATGTTTGTGACGCGGGTGCGGATCTCGGCCTCGGGCACGCGCTTGATGCGCAAGGGCGAAGCGATATTGTCGAACACCGTGAACGATGGATAGTTGATGAACTGCTGGTACACCATCGCCAGGTCGCGCTGGCGCACCGGCAGGCCGGTGACGTCCTTGCCGCCGGCGATGACCTTGCCGTGCGTGGGCCGGTCCAGGCCCGCCATGACCCGCATCAGCGAGGTCTTGCCGGCCTGGGTGGTGCCCAGCAGGACGTTGATGGTACCGGGTACCAGTTCGAGCGACATCGGGTACAGGTGATCCTGCGCCCCATACTTCGTGCTCACGTTTTCCAATGACAGCTGCATCTTGTCTCCTGTTTTATTCTTGTCTTGCTACTACATCCCTGTGGCGGGATTTAGGTTTCTACTTGCGGTATTCGCTGATCCAGGCATCGACGGCAACGTCGGCATCACGCGGCAAATGCAAACCCAGCTTGGAACGGCGCCACAGCATGTCGGTCGCGGTGGTGGCCCATTCATGGTCGATCCAGTAAGCCGCTTCCGCTTCGTACAAGCCGGGCACGATCTGCGCGCCCATGCCGGCAATGCTGCTGCGCCGGTCGATGACCAGGTGGATGCGGGTGCCGTAGGCGCGCGCGTAGCGGGCCACCAACGCCGCCGGCAGCCATGCGTACTGCTTTTGCAGGTCCGCGACAAACGAGTCGAATTCGAGCACGCTGCGGTTGTCCGGCAGCGGGCCGTGCACGTCGCCGCCGGGCAGGCAGGCGTCGGCCGTCCATGGCCCTTCGCTGTTGCCCAGGCTTGGCGCGATCAGGTCGACGGCCTGCTCGGCCAGTTTGCGGAAGGTGGTGATCTTGCCGCCAAAGACCGACAGCATCGGCGCGCCCTTGTCATCGAGTTCGAAGGTGTAGTCGCGCGTGACGTCGGAGGCGTCGCTCGATTCGTCGTCGAGCAGCGGACGCACGCCGGAGTAGCTCCACACCACATCGGCGGGCGTGATGGGTTTACTGAAATAGCGGCTCGACAGGGCGCACAGGTAGTCGATTTCGGCCTGGTCGATTTCGACCTTGCCGGCGTCGCCATGGTATTCGAGGTCGGTAGTGCCGATCAGGGTGAAGTCCTGCTCGTACGGAATGGCGAACACCACGCGCCCGTCCGGGTGCTGGAAGATGTACGCGTAGGGATGCTCGAACAGGCGCCGCACCACGATATGGCTGCCTTTGATCAGGCGCACCGATTTGTCGGCCGGCCCCGGGTTGGTCCCCTGCAAAAAGCGCGAGGCCCATGGACCTGCGGCGTTGACGATGCAGCGCGCGCTGACGTCGATGGCGCTGCCGTTGGCGCGGCGCAGGCGCGCTTCCCAGCGCTCCCCCTCGCGCCGCGCGGACTCGCAGGCGGTGCGGGTAAATACATGCGCGCCCTTGCTGGCGGCGTCGATCGCGTTGAGCACCACCAGGCGCGCATCGTCGACCCAGCCGTCGGAATACACGAAGCCGCGCGTGAAGTCGGGTTTAAGCGGCGCGCCGGCCGGATGGCGCCGCAGGTCGATGCCTTCGGAACCGGGCAGCAGCTCGCGGCGCGCCAGGTGATCGTACAAAAACAGGCCGGCGCGGATCATCCACGCCGGGCGCTGGCCCTTGTCGACCGGGGTCACGAAGCGCATCGGCCACATGATGTGCGGGGCGGCGCGCAGCAGCACTTCGCGCTCGATCAACGCCTTGCGCACCAGGCCGAATTCGTACTGCTCCAGGTAACGCAGGCCGCCGTGAATCAGCTTGGTGGCCGCCGACGAGGTGTGCGAGGCCAGGTCGTCCTTCTCGCACAGGACCACGGACAAGCCGCGTCCCGCCGCGTCACGCGCGATCCCGGCGCCATTGACGCCGCCGCCGACCACCAGTACATCACACGCGATACTGCCCGCCTTGTCCATGTCGCTCTCTTCGATTAGGGAATCTGGAATCACTGCAAAGATAAACAATACGACAAGAACGAAAAAAATGAAACAACAATTTATGTGTTTGTTTTCGTTTCAGTTCGTTTGTGATAAATTTAACGCTTTTACAGGAGCCCACATGACGCTCAATCCACGCCAGCGCCGCATCCTCGACGCCGTGCGCCAGCAGGTGACGGTGTCGCTCGAAGCGCTCGCGCAGCAACTGGACGTGACGCCGCAAACCGTGCGGCGCGACGTCAAGCTGATGGAAGAAGCGGGCCTGCTGGCGCGCTACCACGGCGGCGTGGGCCTGCCCTCGTCGGTCCAGAATATCGACTACAGCGACCGCCAGGTGCTCAACGTGGACGCCAAGCGCCGCATCGCCAGCGCGGTGGCGGCGCAGGTGCCGTCGCACTGTTCGCTGTTGATCAATATCGGCACCACCACCGAAGAAGTGGCGCGCGCGCTGGTGCATCACCAGGGCCTGCACGTGGTGACCAACAACCTCAATGTGGCGTCCATCCTGTGCGACAGCCCGGGATGCGAAGTCATTCTGGCCGGCGGCGTGGTGCGCGGGCGCGATCGCGGCATCGTCGGCGAAACCACGATCGACTTCATTCGCCAGTTCAAGGTCGATATCGGCATCATCGGCATTTCGAGCATCGAGCCCGATGGCACCCTGCGCGACTTCGACCCGCGCGAAGTCAAGGTGGCGCAGGCGATCATCGAGCAGTCGCGCGCCGTGTGGCTGGTGGCCGACCACGACAAATTCGGCCGCCAGGCCCTGATGCGCATGGCCCACGCCTCGCAGATCGACGTGCTGTTTACCGACGCCAAACCGCCCGAGGCGCTGGCCCGCGTACTGCGCGAGGCCAAGGTTAATGTTGTAATTGCGCAATAATTAACTTGAGCGCTGGGCCGCTGGCGGTTTTTGGGGGATGATTGATGTTACCCTGTCTCCCCCTATTTAGTTAGCGAATGAGCATGTCGACCTTTCTGATGATTCTTGCGGTGCTTGCGATCGTGGCCGGCGCCGTGGCGGCTGGTTTCTACTATCGGCAGCGCACTCAGGTCAGCAGGCTGGCGGGCGATTTCAAGCTGTATGCACCCTACCTGGTCGAGCAAACCGCGCGCGTGCGCCTGCGCGTGCAGCCGCTGGGACGTGAATACATCGGCGAGGAAGACGCCGACGCCTACGCCGAGATGAAAAAAATGTGGTCGGGGATGACCAACCACCGCATGAAACTGATCGGCACCTTCGCGTCCGACGAAAACAACCGCGTGTACATTATCGGCCAGCACCCGGACAGCAAGATCGTCGGCCTGGTGGGCCTGCAGCGCGGCATGCGCCCGTTCGCCGAATTCATGAAGCTCTCGGGCAGCGGCACGGTGGGGGTGCTGAGCGGCGCGCCGGGCGCGCGCCCCATGCGCCTGGCCACCTTGACGGTCGAACCGAAGCACAAGCCGTCGTGGCGTTCGGCGGTCGAAGCGTTTGCCTCGACCCCGGAAGGACGCACGCTCGACGTGAACAACCTGATCGTGCTGTTCGAACGCGTGCATTCGGCGCGCATGGACCACCAGCTGGCGGCAGCGCCGACCCTGCCCGAAATCAAATCGCACGCCGCCGCGCAGGGCGCAGCCGACACCCTGCACGGCCAGCAGCTCGAGCACGCGCTGGAGATGAACCAGATGGCGTGGCGCGAGGCCGTGCACGTGGCGCTGCTGGATAACGCCAGGCGCAAGCTCAAACTGACGGCCGATACCTGGTCCCGGCTGGAAGCGCAACTGATCGTCATCCACGCGGGCATGGATGTGGACGACGTCATCGCCAAACTGGCGGAGTATCCGAAGGTCGATGCGCTGGGCGTGCAGCTCAAGGCGCAGGAGCTCGGGCCGCTGGAGATGTTCAGCCGGATCAACGAGCACCTGGCGCCGGCCGAACGGCGCCGCCTGGTGGTCGAACTGGGTTCCCCGGTGGCCGCCGCGATCTACGCGCGCGCCGGCGCGATGCAGTCGGCCGGGGTGCCGGCGCAGGCGCTGGCGGCGTAGGCGAGCACTCGCTTACGTGGCCAGCCCCAGGTGACCGCGCAAGGTCGCCTTGTCGTACGCGGTCCTGAATAATCCGCGCCGCTGCAGTTCGGGCACTACCAGGTCGAGAAAATCATCCAGGCCCGCCGGCAGCGACGGCGGCATGATGTTGAAGCCATCTGCCGCTTCCTGCTCGAACCACGCCTGCATCTGGTCGGCCACGTGGGCAGCCGTGCCGATCACCGTGAAGTGACCGCGTCCGCCGGCGATACGCAGATACAGCTGGCGGATCGTCAGGTTCTCTCCCTGCGCCAGGTTGGTCAACAGCTGCTGGCGGCTGCGCTGGCCGTCCTGCGTTTCGGGCAGCTCGGGCAAGGGCCCGTCGACCGGATAGCCCGACAGGTCGAAGTTACCGATCATCCGCCCCAGCAACGCCAGCCCCGCATTCGGTTCCACCAGTTCCTGCAGCAGCGCGAACTTGTCCTGCGCTTCGGCGTCGGAGGTGCCGACCACCGCGAAGACCCCGGGCATGATGTTGATGCTGGCCGCCTCGCGTCCCGCTTGCGCGGCGCGCGCCTTCATGTCGCGGTAAAAGGCCTGCGCCGGCGCCAGCGAAGGCTGGGCCGTGAACACCACGTCGGCGGTGGCGGCGGCCAGCGCCCTTCCCGCTTCCGAGCCGCCGGCCTGCACCACCACCGGCCTGCCCTGCGGGCTGCGCGGCACATTCAAGGGCCCCGCCACCGAAAAATGCTCGCCCTTGTGATCGAGCCGGTGCAGGCGCGCCGGGTCGTGCTGCACCGCTCCGGCCTTGTCGTTTACAAAAGCGCCTTCGTCCCAGCTGTTCCACAGGCCGTCGACCACGTCGTGGAATTCACGCGCCCGCGCGTAGCGCTGCGCATGCTCCACGTGGCGCTCGCGCCCGAAGTTGGCCGCTTCGGCCGCGTTGTCGGAGGTGACCAGGTTCCAGCCCGCGCGTCCGCCCGAGATGCTGTCGAGCGAAGCGAAGGCGCGCGCCACCTGGTACGGCTCGTTGTAGGTGGTGGTGGCGGTGCCGATCAGGCCTATATGCTCGGTCACCGCCGCCAGTGCGGCCAGCAGGGTCAGTGGTTCGAGCGATGGCGCGCCGGTCAGGGCCAGGCTGTCGGCGAAAAAGACCGCATCCAGGCAGGCCTTCTCGGCGCGCTGGACGGCCTGCTTGTAAGTCTTGAAGGGGCTCGACGTCAGATCGGTTTGCGGATGGCGCCACGCGGCTACATGGTGGCCGTGGCGAATCAAAAAGGCGGCGAGCTTGAGCTGGCGTTGTACGGCCATGGTCAGAACTCCTTGCGCGCGGTGACGCCAACGTAGCGGCGCTCGTCGCGCGCCACGGTGCGGGTCACGTAGCCGGCGCCGGTAATCAGGTTGGTGGCATACGACTTGTTGGCCAGGTTCTTGCCGACCAGGGCCACGCGCCAGCCGGCGTCGGGGCTTGACAGAAGCACTTCGGCATTGACCACGCCGTAGCCGGGCTGGATGGTCTCCGGCGACTGGAACAGGTCGTACTGGACGCGCGACTGGTAGCTGTAATCGAGACTGAGTTCGGTGCGCAGGCCGCCGGCCAGCGGCAGCGAATAACTACCGCGCACGAAGCTCTTGAAGCGCGGCGCGAACGGCAGCGTCTTGCCATTGAGGTTGCACGATGCGGCGGCCGCCGGCGGGCAGTTGAAGTCGTCGACCGTGGCCTCGGTGTAGGCCGCGGCGGCGGTCAGTTTGAGTTGCGGCACCGGGCGCGCGCTGAAGTCGAGTTCAAGGCCTTGCGTGGAGACGTCGCCCGCGTTGATCAGGCGCGTGACGACCGCGCCGGCGACGGTGTCGTAAAAGTTCGCCTGGTAGTTGGCGTAACCGGTCTTGAACAGCGCCGCGTTGACCGTCACGCGCTTGTCGAACAAGGTGGATTTAAGGCCCAGCTCCAGCGAGTTCGAGGTTTCCGGCTTGAGCGCGAGCGTGTCGCGTGCCAGCATATTGAAGAACACATTGAACGCAGGCCCCTTGTAGCCGCGCGACCAGGTGGCGTAGGCGTTCACGTTGGCCGATAGGTCGTGCCCGACGCCGAGGCGGCCGGAATAGCCGTCTTCGGAGGTGGACCCGAGATTGCTCACGGCAGGTTGCACGCCGGGGAAGGCGCTTGACTGGGTGGACGTGCGCGCATGGCGGTAATCGAGATCGTCATGGGTCCAGCGCGCGCCGCCGATCAGGCGCCACGAGGGCGCCACATGCCAGGTCGCTTCGCCGAAAGCGGCATGGCTGTCGCTGGTCACGCCGTAGTCGGCCAGGCCGCTGTCCACCCGCGTGGTGGTGACGATGCGCTGGTAGGTTTCGGCGTCCTTGCCGTGCAGCCAGAACAGGCCGGCGACGTAATCGAGCGTGCCGCCGCCAGGCGAAGCCACGCGCAGCTCTTGCGAGATCTGGCGGAACGCCAGCGTGCCGATGTCGCGCGTCGCCGGAAATGCGGCCGTCACGCGCGCCGGATCGGCGCCGTTGGCGATCGGCGACGACGAGGTGCGCTGGGTATTGTCCCACTCGCGCAGTGCGCTGATCGAGGTCAGGGTGTAGCCATTCTTGCGCCAGTCGACCTGTGCCGACACGCCCTTGTTGGTGTCGTCGATGGCGCTGGGCAGGTCGGCGCGGATGCTGCGGTTATTCGGCGCGGCGAGCACCGGTGCAATGCCCTGCGCGAAAGCGGCGTTGAGCGCCTTGTACGGTACCTGGGCCGGGGAGCTGTCGGCACGCAGGTAGTCGGCGATCAGCGACACGTCGACCTCGCGCGTGGGAGTCAGGTCGACGCGGGCGCGCACGCCCTTGCGCTGGTAGCCATTGAGCTTGCCGCCACCGGCGAGGTTATCGACATTGCCCTCGTAATCGGCCCAGGCGGCGGTGAGCGATGCGCGCGCCACGCCTGGGGCGATGGTTCCCGATACGCCGGCGCGCACGCGCTTTTCATCGCCTTGGTAAATGGACGTGTCGATGAAGCCCGACGTCGATTCCGACGGTGTGCGGCTGATGATGTTCAACACGCCGGACGAGGCGTTTTTGCCGAACAGCGTGCCTTGCGGGCCACGCAGAATTTCGAGGCGGTCGATCTCGAGCAGGTCGATGGTGGCCTGGCCCGGACGCGCATAGACGACGCCATCGACCAGCGTGGAGACAGTCGGCTCGACGCCGGGCGAGGTGGAAATGGTGCCGATGCCGCGCACAAAAATCGTCGAGTCCTTGTTGCCGCCCTGCTGGCGAAACACCGCGCTCGGCACTTCCTGAACCACGCTGTCGATGCTGGTGCGGTTGCTGCGTTCGAGCTGTTCGCCATCGACCACGGTGACGGCCACCGGCACCGATTGCAGCGAGGCGTTGCGCCGCGTGGCGGTGACGGTGACGGTGGCGACGGTGTCCGCGTCGGGCGTTTGTGCCGAGGCGCCGGCCGAAGCCGAGGCCGAGGCCAAGGCCGCGCCGATCAACACGCCGATGCGAATCCGTTTGCTCCGCTCTTGCCGCTCTTGCTTATACAGCTGCTTCATATCCGCCTTATCGTTATGAGAAAAATCGCGCCGCGACGGCGGAAAACCAGCTTAGCGTCGATATCGATCGCTGCTACACTTTTCCACGCTACCTGCAACCGCAGGCAGTGTCGGACAAAGCCCAAACCCAAGTCAAAGAATCAAAACACGCATGGTTATGTCATTAAAGAATATGAAAACGACGCTCGCGGCGCTGCGCATTGCAGCCTTGTTCGCTGCCCTGCTCGCGCCCTGCCTTGCCCACGCGGCGCCTGCGCCGGCGGTGCGCATCGGCTACCAGAAAGGCGCGGGCCTGTTGACGATGCTGAAGAACCAAGGCTCGGTGGAGCGCGCGTTCGCGCCGACGCACCAAGCGGTGACGTGGATCGAATTTCCAGCTGGCCCACAGATGCTCGAAGCGCTCAACGCCGGCAGCATCGACTTCGGCACCACCGGCGCGCCGCCGCCGATCTTCGCGCAGGCGGCCGGCATTGACGTGGTGTACGTGGGCGCCGAACCTGCGCCGGTGGCAAGCGAAGCGCTGATCGTGGCGGCTGGCTCGCCGATCAGGACGGTGGCGCAACTGAAGGGCAAGAAGGTGGCGTTCCAGAAGGGATCGGGCTCGCACCTGCTGCTGGTATCCGCGCTGCGCAGGGCGGGACTGAGCATGCGCGATATCGTGCCGGTGTACCTTGGCCCATCGGAAGCGCGCGCCGCGTTCGCGGGCGGCAGCATCGATGCGTGGGTGGTGTGGGACCCGTACCTGGCGGCGGCGCAAAAGGCGTATCCGGTGCGGGTACTGGCCGACTACACGGGACTACTGCAGGCGAATGGCTTTTACCTGTCGTCCCGCAGGTTTCTCGACAAGTCGCCGGAGTCGGTGGCGATTTTGCTCGAACAGATCGCGGCGGCCGGCGCCTGGGTGAGCGGGCACCGCAAGGAGATGGTGGCGATGCTCGCGCCGCAGGTCGGCGTGACGCCGGACGTGATCGAGACCTGGCTAAGCCGCAGCCGCGCCGGCGTGGTGCCGGTCGATGCGGCCATCGTCGCCAACCAGCAGCGCGTGGCCGATCTGTTCTACCAGGAAAAGCTCATTCCCAAACCGGTGACGATCAGCGGCAAGACCTGGGAGTGGAAAAGAACGAAGCGGTAACTCAGTGATTGTGGCCGCAGCCCTTGTGCGCGGTAGCCGCGCCAGGCAACTCGGCGCCCGGCTCGCGGCCAGCATCGCCTTCGAAACCGGCGGCGTGCAGGCGCGCCATGTAGTCGGCCCACAGGGTGGCTTGCTCGCTACCGAGCTTGTACAGGTAATCCCACGAGAACAAGCCGGTGTTATGCCCGTCCGAGAAGGTCGGCTGCACCGCGTAGTTACCCACCGGTTCGAGCGCAGTAACGCCCACATTACGCTTGCCCAGCTGGAGCACTTCCTGCCCCTGGCCGTGACCGCGCACTTCAGCCGACGGCGAGTACACGCGCAGCAGCTCGAACGGAATCGAAAAACTGCTGCCGTCGTCAAAGGCGATATCGAGGACGCCGGACTTCTGGTGGACGGTCAGTGCGGTCGGATTCATGCTGGTTTTTCCATGCGGCGGACGATGTCGTCCGCCAGTTTCGGCAGCAGCGCGCGGCGCTCCGCCAGGGTCGGTTCTTCGGTCGTGCGCACCGCCGCCGTCCACACGGGATTGGGGAAGTGCGCATCGTCGGCGTAGCGCGGGATGACGTGCCAGTGCAGGTGCGGCGTCATGTTGCCAAGGCTGGCGACGTTGATCTTATCGGGCTTCATCACATCGCGCAGCGCCAGTTCCACATGCCACACCGCGTCCATGAACAGCATGCGCTCGCCCGGCGCCAGGTCCGTCATTTCCTTGACGTGATCGTTCCAGATCACGCGGCAAAAGCCCGGATAGGCGGCGTCGTCGACCAGGATGACCGACAGCCTGTCGTCGCGCCAGATCGGCTCGACCGCCAGATCGCACAGCTCGCAATGTGGAAGCGCGCTCATACCAGCACCCTTTCGATGCCGCCGTTGTTGGCACGGGCCACGTACTCGGGCAGCCAGTTTTCGCCCAGTTTGTGGCGCGCGATTTCGATGACGATGTAGTCGGCGGTGGTGCCGGCATCGTCGTTGTAGCGCGACAGGCCTTGCAGGCACGATGGGCAGCTGGTGAGGATCTTGACGTCGCCGGTAAAACCATCGGCGCGCAGCTTGTCGGCGCCCTTCTCCATCTCGCCTTCCTTGCGGAAGCGCACCTGGGTGGCGATGTCGGGACGCGACACGCCGAAGGTGCCGGACTCGCCGCAGCAGCGGTCGTTCTTTTCGATCTTGACGTTGTCCACCGTCGACACCAGCGCATTGACGGTCTTGACCGAATCCTGCAGCTTCATCGGATTGTGGCATGGCTCGTGGTACATGTAGCGCGTGCCGCTGACGCCTTCGAGCTTGACGTCCTTTTCAAGCAGGTACTCGTGGATGTCCATGATGCGGCAGCCCGGGAAGATCTTGTCGAACTCGTAGGTCGCCAACTGGTCGTAGCAGGTACCGCACGACACCAGCACGGTCTTGATGTCGAGATAATTGAGCGTGTTGGCCATGCGGTGGAACAGCACGCGGTTATCGGTCATCATCTTGTCGGCCTTGTCGTACTGGCCGGCGCCGCGCTGCGGATAGCCGCAGCACAGGTAACCCGGCGGCAGCACGGTTTGCACGCCCACCTCCCACAGCATGGCCTGCGTGGCCAGGCCCACTTGCGAGAACAATCGCTCCGACCCGCAGCCCGGGAAGTAGAACACTGCTTCGGTATCGGCCGTGGTCACCTTGGGGTTGCGGATGATCGGGATGATCTTGTCGTCTTCGATGTCGAGCAGCGCGCGCGCGGTTTTCTTGGGCAGGTTGCCCGGCATTTTTTTGTTGATGAAGTGGATCACCTGCTCGCGCACCGGCGCCTTGCCGGTGGTCGGCAACGGCGCGCGGGTCTGCTTCTTGGCGAATTTTTTCAGCACGTTGTGGCCGAAGCGCTGCGCCTTGAAGCCCCAGCCGGCCATGACCTGGCGCGTGGCGTTGATGGTCACCGGATCGGTGGCGTTCAGGAAGAACATCGCCGCCGCATTGGCCGGCCTGAAGGTCTTCTTGTTCATCTTGCGCAGCAGGTTACGCATGTTCATCGACACGTCGCCGAAGTCGATGTTGACCGGGCATGGCGTGACGCACTTGTGGCACACGGTGCAGTGGTCGGCCACGTCTTCGAATTCTTCCCAGTGCTTGATCGAGACGCCGCGGCGGGTCTGTTCTTCGTACAGGAACGCTTCGATCAGCGAGGACGTCGCCAGGATCTTGTCGCGCGGCGAATACAGCAGGTTCGCGCGCGGCACGTGGGTGGTGCACACCGGTTTGCATTTACCGCAGCGCAGGCAGTCCTTGATGCTGTTGGCGATCTCGCCGATATCGCTCTGCTGCATGATCAGCGATTCGTGGCCCATCAGGCCGAACGACGGCGTGTAGGCATTGCGCAGGTCGGCCCCGAACTCGGGCAGGTTGAGCAGCTTGCCCTTGTTGAAGCGCCCTTCCGGATCGATGCGCAGCTTGTAGTCGCGAAATTCCCCGATTTCTTCCTCGGTCAGGAATTCGAGCTTGGTGATGCCGATGCCATGCTCGCCCGAGATCACGCCATCGAGCGAACGCGCCAGCTTCATGATGCGGCCCACGGCTTCGTGCGCGTCCTGCAGCATGGCGTAGTCGTCGGAGTTGACCGGCAGGTTGGTATGCACATTGCCGTCGCCGGCGTGCATGTGCAGCGCCACGAACACGCGCGAACGTAGTACCTTCTGGTGGATCGCGGTGGACTCGTCGAGAATCAGTTTGTAGGCGGCGCCGTTGAAGATCTGGCGCAGCTGCGCGCGAATCTCCTGCTTCCACGACACGCGCACGGTGCGGTCCTGCACCACGTCGAACAGGGTGGCGTCGGGTTGCTGCGCCAGGCGCTCGTCGAACACGACGTCCAGACGGGCCAATCCGATGGCGCGCAAGGCGTCGCGCGCACCGGCCAGCGGCTGGTCGAGTTCTGCCAGCAGCCAGGTCCAGCGCGCATGCACGGCGTCCAGCAGTTCGGTCGCCTGCTGCACGCGGTCGCCCAGCATCTCTTCGTCGCCGATCGATTCGCCCGAGGCGTCGTCGCTTTTACCGACCGGCAGGTTGCCGTTGGCGAAAAACGCGCGCAGTTCGTCGGTCAGCTGCAGCTTGTTCTTGATCGACAGCTCGATGTTGATGCGCTCGATGCCGTCGGTGTACTCGCCCATGCGGCCCAGCGGAATGACCACGTCTTCGTTGATCTTGAAGGCGTTGGTGTGGCGCGCAATGGCCGCCGTGCGGGCGCGGTCGAGCCAGAACTTCTTGCGCGCTTCCGGGCTGACGGCGACAAAACCCTCGCCCACGCGGGTGTTCGCGATGCGCACCACTTCCGAGGCGGCCTGCGCCACCGCGTTCTCGTCGTCGCCGACGATGTCGCCGAACAGCGCCATCTTGGGCAGCACGCCGCGCTTCGACTTGGTGGCGTAGCCGACCGCGCGCAGATAGCGCTCGTCCAGGTGTTCCAGGCCGGCCAGGCGAATGGTGGCGAACGACGCTCCGCCCTTGGCCGGCAGGCCGTCGAGGTAATCCTTGATTTCGACGATCGACGGAATCGCGTCGCGCGCCTGGCCGAAGAATTCGAGGCAGACGGTGCGCGCGTACTTCGGCATCTTGTGCAAAATCCAGCGCGCCGACGTGATCAGGCCATCGCAGCCTTCTTTCTGGATGCCCGGCAGGCCGGACAGGAATTTGTCGGTGACGTCCTTGCCCAGGCCTTCCTTGCGAAAGCGCTTGCCGTCGATGACCAGCATCTCGGTCTTGAACGGCGCGTCCTTCGCTTCGCCGCGCACGTTCGGGTGGGTCCATTCGAGCTTGAAGGTGGCGGTCGGCGCGTCGTGGATCTTCGACAGATTGTGGCCGATACGCGTCACTTCCAGCCAGTCGCCGTTCGGGTCGACCATCTTCCACGAAGCCAGGTTGTCGAGCGCGGTGCCCCACAAGACGGCCTTCTTGCCGCCGGCGTTCATGGCGACGTTGCCGCCGATGCAGGACGCTTCGGCCGACGTCGGGTCGACCGCGAACACGAAGCCGGCCTTTTCGGCGGCATCCGACACGCGCTTGGTGACCACGCCGGCACCCGAATGGATGGTCGCGTATTCGTGGTCCACGCCGGGCAGGATTGTCATTTCGACCTCGCCCAGGGTGACCAGTTTTTCGGTGTTGATGACGGCCGACATGGGCGTGAGCGGAATGGCGCCGCCGGTGTAGCCGGTTCCTCCGCCGCGCGGGATGATGGTCAGCCCGAGTTCGATGCAGCCCTTGACCAGGCCCGCCATTTCATCTTCGGTGTCGGGCGTAAGCACCACGAACGGGTATTCGACGCGCCAGTCGGTGGCGTCGGTCACGTGGGAGACGCGCTTCATGCCGTCGAAGCAGATGTTGTGCTTTTCGGTATAGCGGCCCAGCACCTTGGTGGTGCGCTTGCGCAGGTCCCAGGTCTGGCGGAACTCGTTGCCGAAGTCTTCGACCGCCTTCGATGCCGCCTTGAGCAGCTTTTCCACGTTGGCGCTGCGCGCGCGCGCCGCTTCGCCGGTCGCATCGCCGTCCTCCGCATCGACGCTGGTGCGGCGCTTGTCCACTTCGGCCAGGCGGTGATGCAGCGCGTCGATCAGTTCCTGGCGCCGCTTCGGGTTGTCCAGCATGTCGTCCTGCAGGTACGGATTGCGCCGCACCACCCAGATATCGCCCAGCACTTCGTACAGCATGCGCGCCGAGCGCCCGGTCTGGCGCGAACCGCGCAATTCGTCGAGCAGCTCCCAGGACGACTCGCCCAGCAGCCGGATCACGATTTCGCGGTCCGAAAACGAGGTGTAGTTATAAGGGATTTCGCGCAGGCGGGTCGCGGCGTGACCGTTTGGCGTTTCGGCCAGGAGTGCTTGGATTTGTGCGGGGGCGTTCATGTATTGGTGGACTATGTGGACTGACCCTAAGGGAGTTCATTCTAGCGTATTGCGCTGCACCACGCAGGAACCACCCTCGCTTTTGCATAGGCCACCGGAATAAAGTGCACAAACGAAACGATGGCGATTTAAGAAAATGACAATAGTTTTTCGAATTTTAACCGCTGTCAGCCAATTAAAATTCAGCGGACGGCTTGTTTTTCGGAACGATGTGCTGAATCAGCCGCCGCGTCAGCGTTCGCGCATCGCCATGCGCAGCGCGTCCACATAGCGCTCGCTGACCGCTACCTGGGCGCCGGAGCGCAGGGCCAGGCGCCAGGCGCCGTCGCCGACCACTTCCAGGTTGGCGGCCTGGCCGATGCGCACCACGGCGCTGCGGTGGACGCGCAAAAAGTGGCTCGGATCGAGATGGCACAACAGGCGGCTCAGGGGCAGCCGGTACATGGCGCTGCGCGTGGCGAGATGCAGGCTGACGTAATTACCGCAGGTTTCGATCCAGTCGACGTCGGCCAGCTGGATGCATTCGATCCGCCCGACCGAGCGCACGCTCACCTGGCGCCAGTACCGGTCCGGCGCGCTGGTGTCGGCCCAGGCGCGCAGCGCGGCGCCGTAGGCCGGCCGCTGGCGCAGTTTCAGCATCGCTTCGGCGCGCGCCAGGGCGGCCGCAAGACGCGCATCGTGCACCGGTTTGAGCAGGTAGTCGAGGGCATGCACCTCGAACGCGTCGAGAGCAAAAGCGTTATGCGCGGTGACGAAAATGACCAGCGGCGGACTGGCCAGGGCGGCCAGCGCGCGCGCCAGCACCAGGCCGGAGTCGCCCGGCATCTGAATATCGAGGAAGACGACATCGACCTCCTGCGCGGCGATGATTGCCTGGGCCGCAGCCGCGCTGGCGCACTCGCCGGCAACCTGCCAGCGTGGATGGTCGGCCAGGGCGTAGCGCAGGTTGATTCGGCCCGGTTCCTCGTCGTCGACGATCAGTGCGCACACCATCATGCTTCCGGCCCGTGCAGCGGCATGCGGATATCGACCACGAAGCGCCCGTCTTGCAGCCCGGTTTGCAGCGAGGCGCTGTCGGCATACGCCAGTTGCAGGCGCGCGCCGGTATGGCGCAGGCCCAGTCCGAGGCCGGGATTGGCCGAACGGACGGCGCTGGCAGGGTTCGACACATGGATCGTCAGGTAGCCGGCAGCGGCGGCAAAGACGACCCGGATGTCGCTCGGGCGGTCGTGGCAGTCGAGGTCATGGCGCAGCGCGTTTTCGATCAGCGGTTGCAGCAGCAGCGGCGGTATGTCGGCGCCCAGCACGGCCTCGCTGTCGCCGTCGATACGCACATGCAGGCGCGCGCCGTAGCGCAGGCGCTGCAAGGCAAGGTAGTCGTCCAGGAACTGGCGCTCCTCGCGCAGGCTGACGTGATCGCGCGCGCTGGCCTCGAGCGCATAGCGCAGCAGGGCGCTCAAGTGGTTGATGCCGTCCAGCGCCACCCGCTTGTCGTCGGAGCGCACCAGCGCGCTGATGGCGTTCAGGGCGTTGAAGAGAAAATGCGGTTCGAGCTGCCCGCGCAGGGCCAGCAAGCGTTGCTGCTCAAGTTCGAGGCGCAGGGTCAGATTGTCGCTCTGCGCACGCATCCAGGCCTGTTCGCGCCGGCGTCCTTCGCGCCAGCTGCAGGCAGCCACCACGGCCACGAATGTAAACGTGACCCATACCAGCGCCATGAACTGCCCGATGCCCGAGCGCGCCAGCGCGGCCTGGAGCAGCGGCGCGAATCCGGTCAGCGTGCCGCCATCGAATTGTGTGAGCATCGCGCCATTGAGCAGTTCGAGCGGCGTAAATATGGCCGCGGCCAGCAGGTAGGCGGCCAGAATGCGCGGCACGCTGGCCAGCACCGCCGGGCGCAGGGTAAACAAGGCGTAGCAGGCAAAGCTCATCGTCATCAGCAGCAGGTGCTCGCGCCACCACAGCCAGAACATATGCATGTAGGACCTGCTGACGCCAGCGCCTTGCAGGTCGTCGCTGTGATTGCCGGCGGCGCCGATCGCACACAGGACCGTCCAGATCAACACGATCGTCAGGAAAGCCGTGGGCAGGCTGGTGTGCGGGGGCTGGTTCTGTGCAGTATTCATTGATGCAAAGTATACCAGCGCCACCTGGCCATTTTTCTGCCATGCTGCGGCCTTCGTCATCCAGTTCCGGCGACCCGTCACATTCCGGTGTTGCGCGGCCGGGCGAGCAGACACAATCAGTGTCCCTGTCAACCATTTGATCGTTCATGAAACACTCTCTCGCTTTGTCCGCGCAGGCCCTCGCCCTGCTGTCTTCCTTCAGTCTCGCCGTGCACGCCCAGGATGCCGGCGGCGCCATTCAACAGGTCGAGGTCAACGGCGCGGGCAGCGCCAATGTGCGGCGCGACGACACCGCCGCGCGCATCGTGGTGGGGCGCGACGAGATAGCGCAGTACGGCGACGCATCGCTGTCGGCGGTGCTCAAGCGCCAGAGCGGCGTGTCGATCACCGGCGGCGAGATCCGCATGCGCGGGCTGGGCGCGGGATACACCCAGCTGCTGGTCAACGGCGACCCAGTGGCGGCCGGTTTTTCGATCGACAGCATCGCCCCGGCGATGATCGAGCGGATCGACATTTTGCGCACGGCCACGGCGGAACTGGGCACGCAAGCCATCGCCGGGACCATCAACGTGATTCTCAAGAAGGGCAACGCGCGCAATCAGCGCGACGTCAAGCTCGGCACGGGCCTGCTGGCGGGGCGGGCCGATCCGTCGGCGTCGCTGCAATGGGGCCAGCGCGCCGGCGACCTGGCGTATTCGCTGGCGGCCGAAATGACACGCACCACCAGTGACAACCGCTACATGACGTTCGAAACGCTGGACGATGCCAACGACTTTGCACTGGCGCGGCGCGAACTGCGCGAGTGGGCCTCGTTCCGCAGCACGCGCCTGAACCTGACTCCGCGCCTGAACTGGACCCTGCCTGACGGCGGCAGCCTGGCGTGGCAGACCTTGATCGACCTTTCGCGCAACGCCAACAACGGTAACGCGATTGAAACCACCGTCTCGGGCGCCAGCACCGAGTATCCGGTCAACGATTACGGCACCAGATCGGATACCGCGTCGGCCCGCAGCGACATCACCCTGGCGCGCAATGTCGGCTCCGAGGGCAAGCTCACGGTCAAGGCGGGGCTCAATCACAACAAGCGGGAGTCGGATTACCTGTTCCGGGGCGCTGGTCAGTCGCGCACGCTGGCGCGTAAGGTGCTCTCGGACGCGGTCGACAACAGCGCCGTCTTGAGCGGCAAATACCTGGCGCCGCTGATGCCGGGCCACGGCGTGGGCATCGGCTGGGAAGGCGGGCGCACCCAGCGCACCGAATCGCGGCGCCAGAACGACAGCACGGCGGCCGGCCAGTTCGTGTCGCAGCTCGACGAAGACTATCGCGCGGTGGTCGGCCGCCTGGCGGTGTTCGCGCAGGACGAGTGGACCGTGTCGCCGCGCCTGCAGGCTTACCTCGGCCTGCGTTGGGAAGGACTGCACACGGCTACCCGCGGGCGCGCCCTGGCGCAAGTGAGCAGCAAGTCGTCGGTGCTCAGCCCCATCACGCAGCTGCTGTGGAAGTTGGGCGGCAAGGACCAGCTGCGTTTTTCGCTCTCGCGCACCTACAAGGCGCCGGCGGTGCGCAACCTGGTGCCGCGCCGGTACACGGTCAACAACGCCAACGGACCGACCAATCCTGACGTGCGCGGCAACCCGGGCTTGAAGCCGGAACTGGCGTGGGGGATCGACACGGCCTATGAAAGCTACTTCGGCAAGAACGGCGTGACCAGCGTGTCGGCCTACGCGCGCCGGATCGATGCGGTGACCGTGCAAACCCTGTACCAGGAAGACGGTGCCTGGATCTCGACGCCGTTCAACAACGGCAAGGCGAAAGCGGCGGGACTCGAATTCGACGCCCGCTTCCCGCTGCGCGGCGTGCTGCCGTCGGCGCCGGACATGGACCTGCGCGCCAACGCCGCGCGCAACTGGTCGCGCCTGGACGCGGTGCCGGGGCCAGGCAACCGGCTGGGCGACCAGGCCCGCATCACGGCCAATATCGGCATCGATGCGCGCATCGGGGCGCAGTACACGGCGGGGATGAACCTGAACCTGCAATATGGGGGCGCCACGCAAATGAGCCGCTACCTGCGCAGCGACACGGGGCCGGTGCGCGTGCTCGATGTGTATGGGCTATGGAAGGCCG
>DASVVC010000055.1:0-27079 GCA_036386755.1 Telluria sp. | reverse complement strand
GCGGCGCTGGTGGCGACCGCGTTGTGGATCTTGACGTTACACCAGGTCATGAACGGAATCGACATGAAGCCCCCGCCCGCGCCCACCACGCCCGAGACCACGCCGAACACCCCGCCGGCGGCGAACATGCCGGGCGCGGCGGGCAGCTCGCGCGCGCCGGCCGGCTTTTTCCCGCTCAGCATCTGCGTGGCCGAAAACGCCACGAAGGCGGCGAACACCAGCGCCAGCGCGGTGGTGTTGAGCTGCTTGCCAAGCCACGGCCCGATCCAGGAGCCGATCACGATGCCGGGCGTGAGCATGCGCACGATCGGCCACAGCACGGCGCCATGCGCGTGATGCGCGCGCACCGACGACAGGGAGGTGAACATGATGGTGGCGAGCGAAGTGGCGATCGCCATGTGCACCACCGCTTCAGGCGGAAAATGCTCGGCGGTGTAGATCATCGTGATAAAGGGCACCAGCACCATGCCGCCGCCGATGCCCAGCAAACCGGCAGCGAAACCGCCGGCGGTGCCCATGGCCAGCAGGATCAGGATCAGGCTCCAGTTCATCGGAGCGCCTCTTGGGTAGCCGTCATTACAGTTGCAGTGGTCATGGGTGCGCTCGGTGAGGCTTGCGTTGGTGGCACGCCACGCGGGGCTCGCCTTGGCAAGTATTCTACAACGCAACGCGCATCCAGCGCCGGGGGCGCCCGCCCAGGCCGGCTCGCTAAGCGTGCACGGCGGGCGAGGCGCCCAGCGCCGGCCGTAAAGCCAGCGTGCCGGCGAGGCGCGTGGCGGGCGCCGCGCCGCGCGTTTCGCCCAGCTTGAACACGCTGACCACGGCCAGCAGGCTGGCCGACTGCTCCTGCAGCGACGCTGCCGCCGCAGCGGCTTGCTCGACCAGCGCGGCATTCTGCTGGGTGGTGGCATCCATGTCGGTAATGGCCTGGTTGATCTGTTCGATGCCCGCTTCCTGTTCACCGCTGGCGGCGCTGATCTGGGCCATGATGTCGGTCACGCGCTGCACGCTGGCGACGATTTCAGTCATCGTGCTGCCGGCCTCGCCCACCAGTTTTGCGCCGAAATCGACCTTCCCGACAGAGTCGCCGATCAGCACCTTGATTTCCTTGGCGGCCGCCGCGGAACGCTGCGCCAGGTTGCGCACTTCGGAGGCCACCACGGCAAAGCCGCGACCCTGCTCCCCGGCCCGGGCCGCTTCCACGGCAGCGTTCAGGGCCAGGATATTGGTCTGGAACGCGATGCCGTCGATCACCGAGATGATGTCGACGATCTTGCGCGAGGCTTCGTTAATGCCAGTCATGGTCTCGACCACCTGCGACACCACCGCGCCGCCCTTGTGCGCCACGGTTGAGGCCGATGCCGCCAGCACATTCGCCTGGCGCGCATTGTCGGCATTCTGGCGCGTGGTCGAGGTCATCTCTTCCATTGAAGACGCGGTCTCTTCCAGCGAACTGGCTTGCTGCTCGGTGCGCGAAGACAGGTCCAGGTTGCCGTTGGCGATCTCGCCCGAGGCGGCCGTCATGCTGGCGGTGCCGGTGCGCACTTGGTCGACGATCTTGAACAGGCTGTCGTTCATGTCCTTGAGCGCCAGCATCAGTCGCCCCGTTTCGTCGCCGTCATGACCGTCGATGATGCTGGTCAGGTCGCCCGCCGCCACCGTCTGCGCCACGCGCACGGCGGCGTTGACCGGCACGGTGATGGAACGCGTGACGCGCCAGGCCAGCACGGCCCCGGACACCAGCGCCAGCACGCTCAGAGCGATGATCAGCATGCGCGCCCGCTCGTAGCTGAGCACCGAGTGCGCCACGCCCTCGGCCACATCCTTGCGCTGCACCTCGATGTGGGCGGCCAGCGCGTCCTGCCAGGCCTGGGTGGCGGGGCCGGCGCGAGCGAGCAGCAAGGCGGTGGCCTCGGCATCCTTGCCGGCGCGCGCCAGGGCGATGACCTCATTGTTGAAGGTCTTGGCCACCTCCTGCAACTGCGGCAGGCGGGTGACGAATTGCCTGTCCTCGGCACTGCCAGGCGTGTGGGCGAAGCTGTCGAACGCTTCGGCGTAGTGGGCACGCGCCGCGGTAATCTTGATGTTTTCGCGCTCCATGGCCGCCTGTTCTTCGAGCAGGACCAGGGTGCGCGCCACGCGGGCAACGATATGCACCGATTCCGACATCCGGTGCAGCTGCTCCATGCGCTGCATGTCGCCCTGGACGATCACTTGCAGGTGCGCGTATACGATGTTGAGTGACGTGAGGCCGATGCCGGCCAGGGTCACGGTCATGGCGAGCAGGACCGCGAAGCCGAATCCGAGGCGGGTGCCGATATTAAAGCGGGCATTTTTCATGGCATATCCCTATGCAGGAAAGACATTAGTCAGGCTGCTCCGGCGCCGGATATCCGCCTATGGCGACGGTTTCGGCCGCAAAAAACGGGGAGTCAAGCCGGCACGTACAGGCCGTGAAATGGCGCGGCCACGGGAACGGGGGCCGGGAAGGCCATTCCGATGCTGTTTCCCGTCAACGGGGGCCGGGACAACGGGAGACCGGCAAGCGACACGGCATCGGATGAGACGAATCAAGCTTATCCCGATTATTTCCGACTAGCAATTGCTTTTTGAAGAAACAATATCGGGATCGCACATGGGACCAGGCGTGGTTCCGGCCGCGCTTGCCCTGTCCGGCAGCAGCAGCTCAGCTGCGCGTGGCGTGCGGGCACGATGCCGACGATTTTGCTGGCCTCTTGCTGGCCTCTTGCTGGCTTCTTGCGGCCGCGCGCGACGGGCAAACGACCTGTCGCTAGCGCTCCAGCAAGGCTTCGATGGTGCGCCACTCGTGCGGCTCGACCGGCGTGATGGACAGGCGGCTGCCCTTGGCCAGCAGGCGCATGTCGGCCAGGGCGGGGATGGTGCGCAACTGTTTCAGGCTCAGCAAAGCTGTCTTGCGCACGGCGCGCACGTCGACGCTGATCCAGCGCGGCTCTTCAGGCGTGGCCTTGGGATCGTAATAATGGCTGGCGGGATCGAACTGGGTGGCGTCCGGATAAGCATTGCTGCATATTTCGACGATGCCGGCAATGCCCGGCTCGGCGCAGCTGGAATGATAAAACAGGGCCAGGTCGCCGGCCCGCATGTCGTCGCGCATGAAGTTACGCGCCTGGTAATTGCGCACGCCGAACCAGGCCACCGTGTGTTCCGGCGCGGCCAGCACATCGTCGATACTTACTTCGTCCGGTTCGGACTTCATCAGCCAATAGGCCATGCGATTGACTCCATTGGCGCTGCTGTGCGCATAAAGCGCGCGCCCATAAAAAAACGGTTGCGCACCGAATGCTTGCAACCGCCTGGTAAATTCAGAACCCCGCCTGTGCCGTCTTTACCGGCATCCTGAACCTAATGGTTCAAGGCGGTCGCAGTTAGTCCAATTTCGGGTTCGTCGGACAAGCGACGCTCACTCCCATCGAACAAAATTCCGCAACCTGTGCACATAAATGGTTCAAGGAATATATGGCAATCGCGAACACCGCAGGGTGAGACGGAGTTTACTCCGATGTGCCGTCATGTCAAACAAAATTAAACTCAGAACAGATTTTCTTGCGGGGTCAGGGCATTGTCCAGCGTCGTATGCATCTCGCCGAGTTTTTGCTTGACCTCCAACATCGTCATTTCGGCAAGCGGTCCTTGCGGCGTTTTCACCGACAGGAATTCGGCCGCCATATTGAGCGCGGCCATGACGGCGATGCGGTCGTTTCCCTTGACCTTGCCCGAATCGCGCAAGGCGCACATTTTCCCGTCGAGATAACTGACCGCTTCCTGCAAGGTGCGTTCTTCGCCCTCCTTGCAAACAAGGCGATACGAGCTTCCCATGATCGTCACGTTGAGCTGGATCATTGCACGCTCCCGCTCTGGGCCGGCGGCGCGGTGGCCACGGTCACGCCGTTCGGATCGGGCATCTGGGCCAGCAGCGCTTCGACGCGACGCTGCACTTCATTCAAGCGCAGCAGGCAAGCCTCCTTTTCGGCGAACAGCTGCGCATTCGATTGGCGCACCTGTGCATTCCATTGCCGCAACTGAGTATTCTCGGCGCGTAGTGAGAGGGTCAACTCGGCAAGCCGGTCGATTTTTTCGGATAGTTCGATGAATTCAGAAATCATCCCGTAACTATAGGGGTGTGAAGGAAAGTCCGTCAACCGAATCAGCAACAGGGGTAGACGATTGATGTAAGGGGATGTAAGAGGCGTACAGGAAATTCACCGAAAGTCCACGCCGGCGCCGCAACCGGTGCAAAGTCGGCCCGCATTGCTTGAGATGGCGTCAGATTTCTGGTCGGCGGCACGCCCACACTTTGCGCCAGATCAAGCTGCTCTGTTAAATAGTCAACAGGACGCCTTGAAAAACACCATGACCGTCCCTATAATTAGCACTCGTTAGTAGAGAGTGCTAACAACTCTTTCTAGTCTCTGCGGCAACACCGCGAGACATGTTGAAACACCGGGAACGCCTGTGGCGGCCCTGACCAATAGCTACTAAACCACTGAATATTAAGGAGTTTTGCATGAACCTTCGCCCATTGCACGATCGCGTTATCGTCAAGCGTCTCGACCAGGAAACCAAAACCGCATCCGGCCTCATCATTCCTGACGCAGCTGCTGAAAAACCGGATCAAGGCGAAATCTTGGCTGTCGGCAACGGCAAGCTCCAGGATGACGGCAAACTGCGCGCGCTGGAAGTCAAAGTCGGCGACCGCGTCCTGTTCGGCAAATACTCCGGCCAAACCGTCAAAGTCGACGGCGAAGAGCTGCTGGTGATGCGCGAAGAAGACATCATGGCCGTTCTGGTCAAGTAATTTTCACGACATCCGCGCCCCACCTTTCATCAAGAATTCCACGCGATAGACATCTACGCACAACGGAGAAAATAACATGGCAGCTAAAGAAGTAGTATTCGGCGACGCAGCGCGCGCCAAAATGGTTGAAGGCGTCAATATCCTCGCCAACGCAGTCAAAGTCACTCTGGGCCCGAAAGGCCGCAACGTGGTGCTCGAGCGCTCGTTCGGCGCGCCGACCGTCACCAAGGACGGTGTCTCGGTCGCCAAGGAAATCGAACTCAAAGACAAGCTCATGAACATGGGCGCGCAAATGGTCAAGGAAGTTGCTTCCCGCACCAGCGACAACGCCGGCGACGGTACCACCACCGCGACCGTGCTGGCACAAGCCATCGTGCGCGAAGGCATGAAGTTCGTTGCCGCCGGCATGAACCCGATGGATCTCAAGCGCGGCATCGACAAGGCAGTTGCCGCCACCGTCGAAGAGCTGGCCAAGATCGCCAAGCCATGCACGACCACCAAGGAAATCGCCCAGGTCGGCGCGATCTCCGCCAACTCGGACTACTCGATCGGCGAGCGTATCGCTGAGGCGATGGAAAAAGTCGGCAAGGAAGGCGTCATCACCGTTGAAGACGGCAAATCGCTGAACGACGAACTCGACATCGTCGAAGGCATGCAGTTCGACCGCGGCTACCTGTCCCCGTACTTCATCAACAACCCGGACAAGCAAGTTGCCATCCAGGACAGCCCGTTCGTCCTGCTGTGCGACAAGAAGATCTCGAACATCCGCGATCTGCTGCCGATCCTGGAACAAGTCGCCAAAGCCGGCCGTCCACTGCTGATCATCGCGGAAGACATCGAAGGCGAAGCACTGGCTACCCTGGTTGTGAACAACATCCGCGGCATCCTGAAAACTTGCGCAGTCAAAGCTCCGGGCTTCGGCGACCGCCGCAAGGCCATGCTGGAAGACATCGCTGTCCTGACCGGCGGCCAGGTCATCGCTGAAGAAGTCGGCCTGACCCTGGAAAAGGTCACCCTGGCAGAACTCGGCCAGGCCAAGCGCGTCGAAGTGGGCAAGGAAAACACCATCATCATCGACGGTGCCGGCCAGGCGGAAGCGATCGAAGCGCGCGTCAAGCAAGTGCGCGTGCAGATCGAAGAAGCGACGTCGGACTACGACCGTGAAAAACTGCAAGAGCGCGTTGCCAAACTGGCAGGCGGCGTTGCAGTGATCAAGGTTGGCGCAGCCACCGAAGTCGAAATGAAAGAAAAGAAAGCCCGCGTTGAAGATGCACTGCACGCAACCCGCGCTGCCGTGGAAGAAGGCATCGTTCCTGGCGGCGGCGTTGCCCTGCTGCGCGCACGTGCCAACATCACGGTCAAAGGCGACAATCCTGACCAGGAAGCCGGCATCAAGATCGTCCTGCGCGCCATGGAAGAGCCACTGCGCATGATCGTTCAAAACGCTGGCGAAGAATCGTCGGTCGTTGTTGCAGCAGTGTTGGCCGGCACCGGCAACTACGGCTACAACGCAGCGAACGGCACCTACGGCGACATGGTCGAAATGGGTGTGTTGGATCCAGCAAAAGTCACCCGCTCGGCACTGCAGAACGCAGCATCGATCGCCGGCCTGATGCTGACCACCGACGCCATGGTTTGCGAACTGGCCGAAGACAAGCCAGCTGGCGGCATGGGCGGCATGGGTGGCATGGGCGGCATGGGTGGTATGGACGGCATGATGTAATTGCCGCGCCGGCTTGCCGCGCCGGCTTGCCGCGCCGGCTTGCCGGACACACGCCGCCAGCGGCTTCGCTTGGCGGCGTCATCCTGAAACGCAAAAAAGCCTGCAGGGTTTGCGCCTTGCAGGCTTTTTTGCGTCCGCAGGCGTTCTTATTGAGCGTTCTTATTGCGCGTTTTTATTGCTCTTCCGGAACCGTTTTGGGCGCCACCAGCTGGACCTCGACCCGGTTGTTGCGCGCGCGCCCTTCGCGGGTATCGTTGTCGGCCACCGGCATGCGCTTGGCCTTGCCTTCCGTATAGATGCGCACGCGTTCGAACCCCTTGCCGGCCAGATAGCTCTTGACCGCCTCGGCACGCTGCACCGACAGCGTCTGCGCCCGGGCATCGCTGGGCAGCGCATCGGTGTGGCCGATCGCCATGATCAGTTCGGGATTGAGTTCCCGGCTCTTGCTGATGACCTGGTCCAGGATCGATACCGCATCGGCCGACAGGCGCGCGCTGCCGCTGTCGAAGAACACCTCGGTCGCAAACGCGATCCTGGCCGGGTCGGCATGGACCACGGCCGGCAGCGCGCATGCCAGGCAAATCGAGAGCGCGGTCAGGATGTGTCGCATGGCGGGAACCTTCCGTGGTGAGGTAGAACGGCGACTGTAGCGCAAGCTTGCATTGACAACAAGTAGCGAACGCCGGTCCGTGTGGCATGCCAGGCCTGACAACGGCTGCGGGACGCTGGTATGCTGGCGTTTTGCATGAGGAGCGCGCATGTCGGACTCGCTGGTTCCCCTGGCGTCCATGATGGAGCCGCTGCGCGGTTTCGTGGCGGTCGGGCGGCGCATGAGCATCACCCTGGCCGCCGCCGACCTGTGCCTGACGCAATCGGCCCTGAGCCGCCAGATCCAGGCGCTCGAACAACGGCTCGGCGTGTCCCTGTTCGTGCGCACGCACCGCGCGATCGCCTTTACGCCGGCCGGCGAACGGCTGTTCCAAAGCGCCAACGGCGCGCTTCAGCAATTGCAGGACGCGTGCGCCGCCATCAAGCCGTCCGCGCACAACCAGCAAGTGGCGCTGAGCGCGAGCATCGGCGTGACGGGCCTATGGCTGCTGCCGCGCCTGGGGCGCTTCCAGCAGCAGCATCCCGACATCGACCTGCGCGTGGCCGCCAACAACCGCCTCCAGGACCTGGAGCGCGAAGGCCTCGACCTGGCGATCCGCTACGCGCCGCTGACGGCCAGCGCGCCTGAGGCGACGCTGCTGTTTCGCGAAACGATCGCGCCGGTGGCCCACCCGTCGCTCGGCATCGCGCGCTGGGACGGCCCGGCCGACCTGGACGGCCGCACCCTGCTCGAATTCGACCATCCGGGCCAGCCATGGCTGCACTGGAACGACTGGCTCAAGGCCGCCGGCTGGCCGCACGCCAAACCAAAAAGCATCCTGCGCTTTAACCAGTACGACCAGGTGATCCAGTCGGCCCTGGCCGGCCATGGCGTCGCGCTCGGGCGCATCGCATTGATCGACCCGATGCTGCGCGCGGGCCGGCTGGTGCAACTGCCCTGCTCCGCCCCCATAGCGGACTGCGGGCACGCCTACTGGCTGCTGCGCGCCGCCGCCCGGCCGCGCGCGCAGGTCGGCGCGGTGATCGACTGGATCGTCGCCGAGGCGCACGCGCCCTGAATCGGCGTCGCGTTCGCATGCGTCCTGATCCGACGTGGTGCTCCCATGCGCGCTCGCATGCGCTGCATGCATGCGAACGCGCCGCATTGAGCGTTTGAGCGCGCGCCCTGGGTGCGGTTCAATGAGCGGGTCGGAGGGAATCGTCCCGACGACACCGAAGGAGACGCCCATGAACGATACCTTTGCCCTGCCCGCGCAAGCCGGACCGG
Source organism: Telluria sp. (assembly GCA_036386755.1). Lineage (GTDB taxonomy): Bacteria > Pseudomonadota > Gammaproteobacteria > Burkholderiales > Burkholderiaceae_D > Telluria_A. The sequence continues at coordinate 18,643 of DASVVC010000055.1, read as the reverse complement.
TGCAGGCAAGCCTGGCATACCTGCATCCCCCGGCCGCACGCCCGTTCAACTATGCGGGCGAGCCGCCACCGGGCCAGCCATGGCAGAACTACGAGGCCGACCGGCGCACGGTCACCATCGGCGACGCCCGTTCGCTGGCGCTGGCGCCGTCGGTGCACGTGGAAGGCTTCACCCTGCGCGACGCGCCGCTCGGCAAGCGCAGCTTTCTGGCCGACGACGACATCGTGCGCTGGTACTATCCCGACGTGGCCGAACTGGCCTGCGCCGTGACCGGCGCGAGCCGGGCCCGCGTATTCGACCACCTGGTGCGCCACTGCCGTCCCGGCGCCGGCGCGCCTGGCTTCGGGCGCGCGGGCCGGGGCGAGCCGGCCGGGCCCAATGGGTGCGTCCACAACGACTACACCGAGCAGTCCGGCGAGAAGCGCCTCGGCCTCGTGTTCGGCGACCTGGCGGCGCAGCTGCAGGGACAGCGCTACAGCATCGTCAATGTATGGCGGTCGATCCGCGCGAGCGTGCTCGATACGCCGCTGGCCGTGTGCGACGCCCGCAGCGTCGCCGCCGACGACCTGGTCGACGCCGAGGTGCGCTATCCGCGCCGCACCGGCGAGATTTACCTGGCGCGCCACGCGGCCCGGCACCGCTGGTTCTATTACCCCGCCATGCACCCGGACGAAGCGCTGGTCTTCAAGCAGTACGATTCCCAACGCAGCGGGACAGCCCGTTTCACGCCGCACGCCGCTTTTGACCATCCGCACGCGCCGCCCGGGGTGCCCCCGCGCGTGAGCATCGAAGCGCGCTGCCTCGTCATTTACGATTAATCATGCAACGACAAGCCACAAGGAGACACCATGCCTGCCCATGACCCGCAGATTGAATTCTGGTTCGATTTCGGCAGCCATTACAGCTACCTCGCCACCATGCGCATCGAAGCGCTGGCCGCGGCCCACGGCGTGCGCGTGCTGTACAAGCCGTTTTTGCTGGGACCGATCTTCAGCGCCTACGGCTGGACCTCGTCGCCTTTCGTGCTGCAAAAGGAAAAAGGCGCCTACGCGTGGCGCGACATGCAGCGCCAGTGCGACAAATACGGCTTGCCGTGGACGCAGCCGCGCGCCTTCCCCCGGCGCGCGCTGCTGCCCTTGCGCGTGGCCCTGCTCGGCGCCGGCGAATCATGGATCGGCGCCTTCTGCCAGCGCATCATGCAATGCAATTTTGTGGACGACCGCGAGATCGACGACCCGGCCCTGGTCGGCGAGGTCCTCGCCGCGCTCGGCCTCGATGCCGGCGCACTGCTAGCCGCCGCCAGCACCGAACAGAACAAGCTGGCGCTGCGCCTCCAGGGAGAAGAAGCCGTGCGGCGCGGCGTTTTCGGGGCGCCGATGTTCTTCGCCGGCGAGGACATGTTCTGGGGAAATGACCGGCTGGAAGACGCCATCGCCTGGGCCGCTGGCGATGTTGCCGCACGTATAGATTTGGCGTAGTATGGCCGTTCCATCCACGTGTTTTGCCGCCCACAATTATGCCCGTATCGTCGAAAAAAACAGTACTGTTGTTTGCCATGATTGCCTTTGTCGCCGCCGGCGCCGCGCTGTACCACAATCACCACGAAGCGACGCAGGTTGCGGCCCAGGCCGCACCCAAGCCCAGGGCGGCGCAGGCGGCGCGCACGAAGGCGCAGGCGATCGATGCCGTGATGGCGCTGCCGGAGCTCAAAGCCTGGTCCGCGCACATCGAAAAGGCGTCGGGCGGCAAAGCGCACGGCGCGGTGCTCGACGACGACGAGGCCACCAAGCGCATCGGCGCCAAAAGCTACTGGAGCCTGTCCTTCGTCGAAAACGGAGCGGAGGCGGCGCACCGCTGGGAGACCTTCCTGGTCGCCACCACGGGCGACGAGATCCTGGTCGACGACACCAACGACGACCGCCAGCTGACCTTGGCCCAGTGGCGCGCCGAAAAGCGCCCGCTCGATCGCATCGCCAAACCGGACAGCGCGCCGGCACCTTGACGATGCGGGCGGTGTACTAGCCGCCCAAGTGCGAAATCTGCGTGTGCCCGCGCGCGCCTTCCGGCTGGCCGTCGGCGCCGAGCGAAATGCCGACCGACAGGATATCGATCAGCAGCAGCTGCATGATCCGCGAGATCATCGACAGGAAGCTGGTGCTGTCCTCGGCATGGTCGACCGCCAGGCACACCGTGGCCTTCTTGGCCAGGGGCGTGCCGCTGCCGGTCATCGCAATCACGTCGGCGCCGGCCGCGCGCGCCGCGTCGACCGCGGCGAGCAGCTCCGGCAAGCGCCCCGAATTGGAAATGGCGATGACCACATCGCCCGGCTTGAGCAGTTCGGCCGCCAGGGTGAACAGGTGCGAGTCGCCGTACGAGGCGGTCGGAATGCGAAAGCGAAAAAACTTGTGCTGGCCGTCCAGCGCCACCACGCGCGAATTGCCCATCGCGTAAAACTCGACCCGGTGCGCGTGGGTCAACAGCTCGATGGCGCGGTCGAGCGCGCGCACGTCGAGCTGGTCGCGGAACTTGAGGATCGCCGAGACGGTATTGTCGATCACCTTGGCCGAGACGTCGTGCGTGCTGTCGCCGCCGCGCACCTGGCTGTGGCGCACGGGAATGGCGCCGGTCAGGCTGCTGGCAAAGCGCAGCTTGAAGTCGGCCAGGCCCAAAAATCCGAGCGAGCGGCAGAAACGGATCACGGTCGGCTGGCTCACTTCCGCCAGGCGCGCGATGTCGGCGATCGGCTCGCCCAGCACGAGGCGCGGCTGCTCCAGCACCAGGCTGGCCACGCGCTGCTCGGCGGGCGTCAGTTCATGCTGCAGGTGCTGCACGCGCTCCATCAGCGTATTGGCGCCGCTCCTGCCGCGCAGGTGCTCCGACAGGATCGTCGCCACGCCGTGGAAGGCCGGATTGGGCGTGGTGATGACGTAGGTGGGAATGTCGGCCAGGTAGGTCGAGAAGCGTCCCTTGGCCTCGAAGCGGCTGCGAAAGGGCGAGCGCGCAAACAGCTCGCCGATGCGCGGCACGATGCCCCCGCCGATGAACACGCCGCCGAACGCGCCCAGGGTCACCGCCAGGTTGGCCGCGGCCCCGCCCAGCATGCCGCAGAAGCACTCGATCACCTCCAGGCACAGCGCGTCCTTGTCGTCCAGCGCGGCGGCGATGATCTCGGGCGACGTGCGCGGCGCGACGGCGACGCCATTGCGTAGCGCCAGCGCGCGGTAGATGATTTCCATGCCGGGGCCGGAGATCAGGCGCTCGTTCGAGACGTGCGGCCACTCCTTCCAGGCGAACTGCAGGATCGCGAATTCGCGCTCGTCGGCCGGCGCGAAATTGACGTGCCCTCCTTCGCTGCCGAGCGTGACAAAACCGTCAACGGTGGGAATCACCCCCGACACGCCCAGGCCGGTGCCGGGACCGAGCACGCCGATCACCGCGTTGGCGGCGGCCTTGCCGGCGCCGACCTGCATCAGGTCCTCGCTCTTGAGGCCCGGCAGCGCCATCGCCAGGGCGGTGAAGTCGTTGACGATCAGGAGCGTGTGCAGCCCCAGTTCGCGCCGCACCGCATCGGTGGAAAACTCCCAGTCGCGGTTGGTCATGCGCACCTGGTCGCCGTTGACCGGATTGGCGACCGCCAGCGCCGCATGGTTGAGCGTCATGCCGGCATGGTCGGCCAGGTAAAAGCGCAGCAGCGCAACGATGCCGTCGAAGTCGTCGCACTTGAGCACCCGCACCGAACGCAATACGCCAGGCGCGGTCTGCAGCGCAAAGCGCGCGTGCGTGGCGCCGATGTCGGCCAGCAGGCGCGGGCCGTCGGCAAAGGCCGTGCGGGTCGATTTTTCGGCGCCGGTCTGCTCGTTCATCAGCGCTTGGTGCCGAACCAGGCGCCGTAGGCCGGCAAGGTCACGCTGCCCTCTTCGGCGCTGCCATGCAGGCCATGGCCGATCATCGGTACCGCATCGGCCGCGGCGGCAAATTCGTACGTCACCGGCTCGGGACCGAGGTTGAACACGGCCAGCACGCTGGGGTGGCCGGCCAGGTCACGGCGCAGCGCCAGCACCGGCTCGGGCGCGTCGAAGAAGACGATGTCGCCGCGCGTGAGCTGCGGCTGCTGGCGGCGCCAGGCAAGGATGCGGCGCGCAAAATTGAGCGGCGAGTCGGTATCGGTTTCCTGCGCGCTGGCGGCCGAGGCGATGTGCTCTTCGGCCACCGGCAACCATGGCGTACCGGTGGTAAAACCCGCGTTGGGCAGTTCGGCGGTCCAGGGAATCGGCGTGCGGCAACCGTCGCGCCCCTTGAACTCGGGCCAGAAGGTGATGCCGTACGGGTCCTGCAGCAGTTCGAACGGCACGTTCGCTTCGGTCAGCGCCAGTTCGTCGCCCTGGTACAGGCACGGCGTGCCCTTGAGCGAGAGCTGCATCGCCAGCACCAGCTTGGCCAGCGCGTGGGTCGGCGCGGCGCCACCCCAGCGCGTCATGACACGGATGCTGTCGTGGTTACCGACCGACCAGGAAGCCCAGCCGCCCTTGACGCGCGCTTCGAATTGTTCCACCTGGCGGCGCACGTGGGCCGCCGAAAATTCGGGCGTGAGCAGGTTGAAGCTGTACGCCATGTGCAGCTTGTCGCCATCGGCCGTGTAATCGGCCATGACGCCGAGCGCGTCGTCCGCGCCCACTTCGCCGATGGCGACCGCGCCGAATTCGTCGAGCAGCACGCGGATCTTCTGCAAGAAGGCGAGGTTCTCGGGACGCGTCTTGTCGTACACGTGCGCCTGCATGCCGTACGGGTTCACATCGGTGACGGTGGAGGTGTCGCGGCTGGTGGCGGGCGGATTGCTGCGCAGTTCAGGGTCGTGAAAGTGGAAATTGCAGGCGTCCATGCGCACGCCGTCGACGCCGCGCGCCAGCCAGAAACGCAGATTGTCCAGGTGCGCCTGCTGCACATCCGGATGGTGGAAGTTCATGTCCGGCTGGCTGACCAGGAAGTTATGCAGGTAGTACTGCTTGCGCCGGCTGTCCCACTGCCACGACGAGCCGCCGAACACCGACAACCAGTTATTCGGCGGATTGCCGTCCGCGAGCGGATCGGCCCACACGTACCAGTCGGCCTTGGGATTGTCGCGGCTCTTGCGGCTCTCGACGAACCACGGGTGGATGTCGGCCGTGTGCGAGAGCACCTGGTCGATCATGATCTTCAAGCCCAGGCTGTGCGCCTTCGCGACCAGCGCGTCGAAGTCGTCGAGGGTGCCGAACATGGGATCGACGCCGCAGTAATCGGCCACGTCGTAGCCGAAGTCCTTCATCGGCGAGGTAAAAAAAGGCGAGATCCAGACGATGTCGGCGCCCAGCTGCGCGATGTAGTCGAGTTTCTCGGTGATGCCCGGCAGGTCGCCAATTCCGTCACCGTTCGTATCACGGAAACTGCGTGGATAAACCTGATAAATGACGGCTTCGCGCCACCACGGCGTATTTTGTTCGGAGTGCAGCGAAATATCGTTGTTCATGATGGGCGCCCAGGTTAGAGTTTGTACATAATATACATCAATTTAATCCATTTTACAATTTGCGCTACAAGGCCTGTATTTCTGATAAATCCTATATTTTTCAGATACTTATCAGCTTCCAAAGAATACGGCGAAGATTCTTTGGGTAGTCAAACTACATAAAGATCACGCCAGGGCGGGTCCGTCCATACAGCGCGGCGACGCCGGCTCGCTGCGGCGTCGCCGTTCGGGGCGCGCCCGGCACATCCTGAATATACCTATTGCCAGCCCCCGGCCTTGGGCTTAGCATCCCATCAGTTTAACTAGTAGGAGTACCCATGTCGCAGTTGGATAAAGAAAGCGGAAACGGGCCGATGCCCCGCCAGATTCCGTACATCGTGGGCACCGAGGGATGCGAGCGATTCAGTTTTTACGGAATGCGCAACATCCTCACCCCTTTCCTGATCAGCACCCTGCTGCTGTTCATGCCGGTCGCCGAGCGCGCCGGCGAAGCCAAGCACGTGTTCCACACCTTCGTCATCGGCGTGTACTTTTTCCCGCTGCTGGGCGGCTGGCTGGCCGACCGCTTCTTCGGTAAATACGACACCATCTTCTGGCTCAGCCTCGTGTACTGCGCGGGCCACGCCTGCCTGGCGGTGTTCGAAGATAGCCTCAAGGGCTTTTACTTCGGCCTGTTCCTGATCGCACTCGGCTCGGGCGGCATCAAGCCGCTGATCTCGTCGTTCGTCGGCGACCAGTTCGACCAGACCAACAAGAACAAGGCCAAGGTGGTCTACGACGTGTTCTACTGGATGATCAACTTCGGTTCCTTTTTCGCGTCCCTGCTGATGCCGATCTTCCTGCGCGATTACGGCGCGGCGGTCGCTTTCGGCATTCCCGGGGTGCTGATGTTCATCGCCACCATCGTGTTCTGGCTGGGACGAAAAAAATACATCCACGTGCCGCCCGCCCCGCCGGACCCGGACTCGTTTACCCGCGTGGCGCGCACCGCCCTGCTGGCGCACGCACCCGGCCAGGCCCGCACCGGCCTCGCGGTCGCCCTGTTCGGCGTGGCCGGCGCCGTCGCCTCGCTGGCCATGGCGCCGCAGTGGGGCTTCGTGATCGCCGCCTGCACCGCGCTGGTCCTGCTGCTCGCCTTCGGCGGCATCGGCACCTCGATGCAGCTCGAACGCGCGCGCGGCATCCATCCCGATGTCGCCGTCGACGGCGTGCGCGCCGTGCTGCGCATCCTGATCGTGTTCGCGCTGGTGACGCCGTTCTTCTCGCTGTTCGACCAGAAGGCGTCGACCTGGATCGTGCAGGCCAATTCGATGATCCCCCCGACCCTGACCCTGTTCGGCAACGACTTCACCTTCGTGCCGGCCCAGATGCAGGCGCTCAATCCCCTGCTGGTGATGATCCTGATCCCGTTCAATAACCTGGTGCTGTACCCGGCGCTGCGCAAGATGGGCATCGAGCCGTCGCCGCTGCGCCGCATGACGACCGGGATCGTCTTCTCGGCGCTGTCGTGGATCGTGATCGGCGCCCTGCAAGTGCAGATGGACGGCGGCACGCCGACGTCGATGGCGTGGCAGGTGCTGCCCTACGCGCTGCTCACCTTCGGCGAAGTGCTGGTTTCGGCCACCGGGCTCGAATTTGCGTACAGCCAGTCGCCGCCATCGATGAAGGGCGTGATCATGGCGTTCTGGTTCCTGGCCACCACGGTCGGCAGCCTGTGGGTCCTGATCGTCAACGCCAGCATCAAGAACGATGCCGTCATCTCGCATATCGCCACCAGCGGGTTCAGTATCATCGCCTTCCAGATGTACTTCTTCGCCGGCTTTGCGTTCCTGGCCGCCGCCGTCTTCGGCTGGTACGCGACGCGCTACAAGATGATGGATAACTACCGTGTCGACGCCGCACCGGCCAAGGCGTAAATACCTGCCGTACCGGGACGGGGAAGCTGCCGGCTTCCCCGTCCCGCCCTTCTGCTCCCGAGCGCGGTTTTCCGCACACCGCAACGCCTTCATTGCGGATTTCCGCCACTTTTCTCGCGTCTTTTTGGCACCGTGCCCCTGCGCGCGGCGCCGGCGGCGCTGGCACGAAAGATGCAACAAGCATTGATGTACGTAAACCATAATGGAGACTCAAGCATGAAAACGATTCACCACCTCTTCCTGGCAGCCGCCGCCCTCTCCGCGTCCGCTCAAGCGGCCGACAACGTCGTCAGGCTCGGCAACCTCAAATTCGCCCATTACGGCGCCGTCTCGTACATCAAGGAGATCGCGCCCAAGTGCGGCATCAAGGTCGAAGAAAACATGTTCGCCAAAGGCCCCGACGTGATGCAGGCGATCCTGTCGGGAGACCTCGATGTGGGCGCCACCGCATCGGAAGCGGCCATCTCCGGCCGCGCCAACGGTGCGCCGATCTACATCGTGGCCGGTTTCGCCAAGGGTGGCGCGCGCCTGGTCGCGCGCCCCGACGGCGGCATCAAGTCGGTCAAGGACCTCAAGGGCAAGAAGGTGGGCGTGACGCGCGGCGGCATCCATGAAGTGCTGCTGTACGCGCAGCTGGCCAAGCATGGCCTGTCCTGGTCCGATTCGCCCGGCAAGGACGTGCATGTCATCTACCTCGCCTTTGCGGACCTGAACCAGGCGCTGCTCGGCAAGAACCTGGACGCGATCATGCAAAGCGAACCGCAGTCGTCGCAGGCGATCAACAAGGGCTTCGGCATGGAAGTGATGAAGCCTTACGACACCCCGATCGGCGAGCCGGTACGCACCCTGGTCATGAGCGAAAAATTCTACAAGGAGAACCGCGCCACCGCCGCCAAGTTCATGACCTGTTTTGTGCAGGCCACCAAGCTGTTCATCGATAACAAGGCCGCCGGCGAAAAATACGTGCGCGAGACGATGTTCAAGAATCAGATCACCAAGGACGATTTCGACGACGCGATCGCCAACTCGCCCTACACCTACGACATCAGCATCGAGCATATCCAGACCACCACCGACGTGATGGCCAAGACCGGCACCGGCAAGATGCGCACGCCGCCGGTGGCCAAGGACTGGGTCAAGACCGACCTGCTGGAGCAGGCCAAGAAGTCCCTGTCGATCCAATAAGCGGGGACTCCATGAATCAAGCTAAATGGCGCGAGAGCGCCGTTGGATTCGTCGTACCGGTCGTCATCGTCGCCTTGTGGCAGGCCGGCGCCATGCTAGGCCTGATCAATCCGCAGGTGCTGCCCTCGCCCTGGGCGGTGCTCAAGAAGTGGATCGAGTACGCCATGCCGCTCACCGCGTTCGATCCGGCCGCCGGGTCGCGCCTGGCGTGGATGTTTTCCGGCGAACTGCTGATCGACACCGCCGGCAGCATGTACCGCGTGGTGGTCGGTTTCGTGATCGGCGCCGGGCTGGCCCTGCCGCTCGGGCTGGCCATGGGATCGAGCCGCACCATGTACAACTGGCTCAATCCCCTGATGCAGGTGCTGCGCCCGATTCCGCCGATCGCCTACATTCCGCTGGCGATCCTCTGGTTCGGCCTTGGCAATGCGCCAGCCGTGTTCCTGATCGCCATCGGCGCGTTCTTCCCGGTGCTGATGAATACCATCGCCGGCGTGCGCCAGGTCGACAGCATCTACATCCGCGCCGCGCGCAACCTGGGCGCCAGCCAGAGCACCATGTTCCTGCGCGTGATGCTGCCGGCCGCCGTGCCGTACATCCTGTCGGGCGTACGGATCGGGATCGGTACCGCCTTCATCGTCGTCATCGTCTCCGAAATGATCGCCGTGAACAACGGGCTGGGTTTCCGCATCCTGGAGGCGCGCGAATACTTCTGGTCCGACAAAATCGTCGCCGGCATGATCAGCATCGGCATGCTGGGCCTGGGCATCGACATCGCCATGAATAAACTGAACAACCATCTGCTGCGCTGGCACCGCGGCCTGGAGACCTGACATGACTTCCCATATCGACGTTGCGAACGTCAGCAAGATCTTCAACGCGGGCGAACGCGAAGTGACCGCCCTGCGCGACATCAACCTGCACATCCCGGACGGCCAGTTCGTCTGCCTGCTGGGGCCTTCCGGCTGCGGCAAGTCGACCCTGCTCAATGCGATTGCCGGCTTCTCGCTGCCGTCCACCGGCGCCATTGAAGCGAACGGCAAACTGGTGACCGGCCCCGGGCCGGATCGCGGCATGGTGTTCCAGGAGTACGCGCTGTTCCCCTGGATGACGGTCGAGAAGAACATCGGCTTCGGCCTCGGCATCAAGGGCATGGCCCCGGCGGAGATCGACAAGCGCGTCGGCGCCCTGCTCGAGATGCTGTCGCTGTCGGACTTTCGCCACCGCTTTCCGAAGGACCTCTCGGGCGGCATGCGCCAGCGCGTGGCGATTGCGCGCGTGCTGGCGCTCGACTCGCCCATCATGCTGATGGACGAACCGTTCGGCGCACTCGACGCGCTCACCCGGCGCAACCTGCAGGACGAGCTGCTGCGCATCTGGGCCGAGCTGAAAAAGACCATCGTGTTCGTCACCCACAGCATCGAGGAGGCGATCTACCTGGCCGACCGCATCGTCGTGATGACCTACCGGCCCGGCACAGTCAAGCGCGACATCATCGTCGAGCTGCCGCGCATGCGCGATCCGTCGTCGGCAGCGTTCAATGAACTCAAGCGCGAGCTGGGGGCGCTGGTGATGGAGGAGCAGCAGCGCCACCACAACGACGAAATCCGGATGGCCGCTGTCGACTAGTGTCCTGAGTCAGAAATTCGTTGATGATTAAATGTGGCGAAATCGTGCCGAGACAAGGAACAAAGCGCAGACAGGCCGGGGCCTGGCGAGCATTTGTGACGCGGTATGGGTGCGATTGTCGTCATATTTATTCAACGAATTTCCAACTCAGGACACTGCCCGCGTGCGTGCAGTAGAATCGATGCCACTCACCGTGGACTCGCCCATGCACGTAAAACGACAACTCGCCTGGCTCCTCGCGCTGCTCGCCAGCGCGGGGCTGATCGCGGCTGTCTATTATTGGGCGGCGCGCCAGGGCAGCGCCGACGAACTCGAACGCGGCGCGCGCCAGCTGCAGCTGATGGCGCCCGAACTCGAATCGGCGCTCGACAAGTTCGAAACCCTGCCCTATGTCGTCGGCCTGCAGGAGAACGTGGCCGCGCTGCTGATGCAACCGGGCGAGCAAGCGCGCATCGAGCGGGTCAACCGCAGCTTCCAAGCCATCGCCCGCCAGTCCAGGGTCGGCGCGATCTACCTGATGGACCGCGGCGGCAATACGCTCGCCGCCAGCAACTGGGACGTTCCGCTCACCTTCGTCGGCAGGAACTTCGCCTACCGGCCGTATTTTCGCGAAGCGCTGGCCGGGCGCGCCGGGCGCTTTTACGGCATCGGCAGCGCCACCAGCGAACCCGGTTACTTCATCGCCCAGCCGGTGATGCACGGCGCGACCGTGCTGGGCGTGGTCGCGGTCAAGATCAGCCTCGACGAATTCGAACGCAACTGGGCCGGCCTTGACGACACGATCGTGCTGGCCGACAGGGCCGACGTGGTGTTCCTGTCCAACCGGGGGCAATGGAAGTACCGCAGCCTGCAGGCGCTGAGCGCCAGCACCCAGCGCGAGCTGGCCAGCACCGATCAATACGCGCGCCGTGCGATTGCACCCATCGACGATCGGCTGCCGGCACATGCGGCGCGCCAGATCGGCCCCCTGCACTGGCAGCTGATGCTGTTCCCGGCGCAGGGCCGGGTACGGCCGATTGCCGCGCTGTGGGCGCTGGGTGCCGCGCTGGTGGCGGCCAGCGCGATCCTCGCCGCCTGGGCATCGTACCAGCGCCGCCGCCGGCTGGAAGAACGCCAGGCCGCCAACGCCGCCTTGCAGCGAGCCGCCGGCGAACTCGATCTGCGGCTGGCCGAGCGCACCGCGCTGCTGCGCCAGGCCAACGCCGACCTGGAAGCGCGCTATGCCACCCTGAAGGAAACCGAACACGTGCTGCGCTCGACCCAGGACCAGCTGGTCCAGGCGGGCAAGCTGGCCATGCTGGGCCAGATGGCGGCTGGCGTCACGCACGAGCTGAACCAGCCGCTGGCCGCGATCCGCGCGTTTGCCGACAACGCCCGCACCTTTCTCGAACGCGGCCAGCAGGATCAGGCCAGCGCCAACCTGACCCACATCAGCGACGCCAGCGCGCGCATGGGCGCCATCATCGGCCAGTTGAAGGGTTTCGCACGGCGCAGCGACGCCGTGGCGACGGTCGACATCGCCCAGTCCCTGGCTGCCTCGGCCTTTTTGCTGCAGGGTGAATTCAAGCGCCTGGGCGTCGCGCTGGCGCTGCCGGCACCGATGTCCCCGCCGATGCCGCTCTCGGTCACCGGCGACGCCGTGCGTATCGAGCAGGTGTTCATCAACCTGCTGCGTAATGCCCTCGACGCGGTCGACGAGGCCGAGGTGCGCGAGGTGTCGGTCACGCTGGCGCAGATCGACGGTTACGCCGTGGTGCGCATCGCCGACAGCGGCCCTGGCATCTCCGACAGCGTGGCCGCCCACCTGTTCGAGCCGTTTTTTACGACCAAACCATCGGGCAAGGGCCTCGGGCTCGGGCTCGCGATATCATCATCGATCGTGCAAGCCATGAACGGACAGCTCGAAGGCAGCAACCGCCCCGGCGGCGGCGCCCAGTTCGAGGTACGCCTGCCGCTGCCGGACAGGGAAAACGACGAGGGAAATGAATGAAGACCATGCAAGCCATCCTGGTGGAAGACGAAGCGCCGCTGCGCCTGGCGACGAGCCAGACCCTGGAACTGGGTGGCTTTGCCGTGCGTGCGTACGCCAGCGCGGAAGAGGCGCAGGCGCAGCTGGATGCCGCTTTTGACGGCGTCATCGTCAGCGACGTGCGCCTGCCCGGACGCTCCGGCCTGGACCTGCTGGCGCAGGTGGTGGCGCTGGACGCGGAACTGCCCATGATCATGGTGACCGGCCATGGCGACGTGGCCATGGCGGTGGGCGCCATGCGCGCCGGCGCCTACGACTTCATCGAAAAACCGTTCGGCGCCGAACGGCTGTTGGATGCTGTGCGGCGTGCCCAGGAGCGGCGTAGCCTGGTGCTGGAAAACCGCCGCCTCAAGACTGCCTGGGCGCTGCATCCGGATACGCCGCAGCTGGTCGGGCGTTCCGACGCCATCGAACGGCTCAAGGTCTTGGTGCGCAATATCGCACCGGCCGGCGTGGATATTCTGATCAACGGCCAGACCGGCACCGGCAAGGAAGTCGTCGCCCGCCTGATCCACGCGGCCAGCGCGCGCAAGGGCAATTTTGTCGCGATCAATTGCGGCGCCCTGCCCGAGTCGGTGTTCGAGAGCGAGATGTTCGGGCACGAGGCGGGCGCGTTCACGGGCGCGCACAAACGCCGCATCGGCAAGCTGGAATACGCCAACGGCGGCACGCTCTTCCTCGACGAGATTGAAAGCATGCCGATGGCGCTGCAAGTCAAGCTGCTGCGCGTGCTGCAGGAGCGCCAGCTCGAACGCCTGGGCGGCAACGAGGCGATCGCGGTGAACTTTCGCATCATCGCGGCCAGCAAGGCCGACCTGCTGGAACTGAGTAACGAGGGGCGCTTTCGCGAGGACCTGTACTACCGCATCGGCGTGGCCACGATCGATTTGCCGCGCCTGAACGAACGGCGCGACGACATCGCGCTGCTGATGGTGCATTTTACGCAGGATGCGGCGCAGCGTTACGCTCGTCCGGTGCCGCAGTGGAGCAGCGAGCAAATGAGCCAGTGGCAGGCGGCCGAGTGGCCGGGCAATGTGCGCGAACTGCGCAACTTCGCCGAACGGCTGGTGCTCGGCATCGTCGCCACGCCAGCGGCGGCGCCGGCCGGCATTCCCGTTCCCGGCGCCGCCTTGACCCTGCCGCAGCAGCTCGACACGTACGAACGTGATCTGATCGTCAGGGCGCTCGACGCCGTCGACGGCAACGTCGCCACCGCCGCCGACCAACTCGGCGTGCCGCGCAAAACCTTGTACGACAAACTCAAGAAATACCAGCTGGCGCCCGGTAAAAAATAGCGCTGCCGTGTAATTTCACTACAAAGCCACCCGAAATATGCAAAAATCGGGGGCTTGGGCGAAATCGAGGTGTAGCAAAAATACTCGCTGTCCCGGCGCTTCTACAATGACGACACCGGACACCAGATGAACTTTTCACTTTTCAGGGCCGCGTTCCTCGCCGGCGCGAGCGCGTCGGTTTCGCCCTCGGCCTTGGCCGCGCCAATGGCGGCAGTCTGCGACAGCGCCGCTTTTCAAACGGTCGTGCAGCCGTCGCAAGGCAGCATCGAGGCGCGCGCCGTCTGGCTGGACCGGCGGCTCGCGCAGTGGCCTGGCGTGGACAACGTGGGGCGATTCAAACTGTATCACTCGCCCTTTGGCGGCATCGCCGCGCCGGCCGGCGGCATGGTTACCGGAGCCTCCGGCGCCCTCTCCCTGGCCGCTTCCGGCGCGGCGCCGGCGCCGAAAGTGGCGCAGCGCTTCAAGTACGTCGGCAAGGGCGTGGTGCTCGCCGTGGCGGCATCCGACCTTGCGCGCCTGCCCTACCTGCACCGCCAGCAACTGGTACTGGTGCAGGAAGACGCTGACGGAAAAGTGCGTGCGGCGACACGGCTACAGGCAGCCGGCGCGCTCGACGATCTTTATGCGGCAGCGGAATCGGCGGGCGATCTGGGCGCCGTTCCTGCGCGCCAGGGCACCACCTTCAAGCTGTGGGCGCCGACTGCGCAACGCGTCTCCGTCTGCACCTACGACAGTGGCAGCGGGCGCGCAAGGTCGCTTGATGCGATGCGGTTCGACCGCGCCACCGGCATCTGGAGCGCCACGCGAAAAGGTGACTTGTCCGGCAAATACTATACCTATGCCGTCGACGTGGTGGCCGACGGCACCGGCCTGGTACGCAACATAGTGACCGACCCGTATTCGGTCAGCTTGAGCACCGACTCGAAACGCAGCTATATCGCCAACCTGTCGGCGCCGCGGCTCAAGCCGGCCGGCTGGGACAAGTCGGCGCCGCCGGCGACCGTGAAGGCGCAGACCGACATGGTGGTGTACGAGCTGCATGTGCGCGATTTTTCGATCAACGACGCCACCGTGCCGGCAGCGCAACGCGGCAAGTACGCGGCCTTTTCCCGTACTGGCTCGAACGGGATGAAGCACCTTGCCGCCCTGGCCAGAGCCGGCATGACCGACATCCACCTGCTGCCGGTGTACGACATCGCCAGCATCCCGGAGCGCGGCTGCACGCAACCTGCGCCCACCGGCGCGGCCGATGGCGAAGCGCAGCAGGCGCTCATCAAGCAGACGGCATCGACCGACTGCTTCAACTGGGGGTACGACCCGTATCACTACAACGCACCGGAAGGCAGCTACGCCAGCGATGCGGCAAATGGCGCCACGCGCATCATCGAACTGCGTGGCATGGTGATGAACCTGCACCGGGCCGGCCTGCGGGTTGGCATGGACGTGGTCTACAACCACACCTTCGCCTCCGGCCAGAAGGAAAAATCGGTCCTCGACCGCATTGTGCCCGGCTACTACCACCGGCTCAACGCGGCCGGCGGCGTGGAGCAGTCGACCTGCTGCGACAACACCGCCACCGAAAACCGCATGATGGGTAAACTCATGATCGACTCGGCCGCCTTGTGGGCGCGCGAGTACAAGATCGACTCCTTCCGCTTCGACCTGATGGGCCACCAGCCGCGCGCGGCGATGGAGCAGTTGCAGGCGCGCGTGAACGCGGCTGCGGGGCGACATGTGCAATTGATCGGCGAGGGCTGGAACTTCGGCGAAGTGGCCGACGGTGCGCGCTTCGTGCAGGCGTCGCAACTGTCGCTGGGCGGCAGCGGCATCGGCACCTTCAGCGACCGCGCACGCGACCATGTACGCGGCGGCTCGGCGGCCGATGCCGGGGCGGACATGATCCGGCGCCAGGGTTACATCAATGGCCTGGTGTACGACCCGAATGCGCTGGCCGGCGAGCGTCCGCTGACGGACCTGATGCAGGCGGCCGACATGGTGCGCGTGGGGCTGGCCGGTTCGGTGCGCAGCTACGCCATGCAGACCTGGAAGGACGACACCTTGCCGCTGGCCGCCATCGGCTACAACGGCCAGCCGGCGGGATATGCCAGCGAACCCGGTGAGGCCGTCAACTACATCGAGAACCACGACAACCAGACCCTGTACGACATGAACGTGTTCAAGCTGCCGGTCGCTACCACCAGCGCCGAGCGCGCGCGCGTACAGGTGCTGGGGGCGGCCATCAATGCGTTCAGCCAGGGCGTGGCGTATTTCCATGCCGGGATCGACACCTTGCGTTCGAAGTCGCTGGACCGCAACAGCTTCAATTCCGGCGACTGGTTCAACCGCATCGACTGGACCTACCAGGACAATTACTTCGGCACCGGCGCACCGCCGGCCGACGACAACGCCAGGGACTACGCGCTGATCAAACCATTGCTGGCCAACGCCGCGCTCAAGCCCGCGCCGGCGGATATCGCTTTTGCGCGGGATGCGTTTCGGGACCTGTTGCGCATCCGCGCCAGCTCCACCTTGTTCCGCATGCGCAGGGCGCAAGACATCGGCCAGCGCCTGCGCTTCTACAATACAGGGTCGAAGCAGGTGCCCACCGTGATTGCGGCGCACATCGACGGCACGGGCTACGCCGGCGCCGGTTTCGCGGGCGTGGCGTACTTCATCAATGTGGACAAGGTGGGGCACACGCTCGATGTGGCCCAACTGCGCGGCAAGCGCCTGCGCCTGCATCCGGTGCATGCGGCGCCAATAGCGGCAGACCAGCGCGCCGCGGCCAGCACCTTCGACAGCGCGACAGGGCGTTTTACCATCCCAGCACGCACCGCCGTGGTGTTCGTGGAGTGAACCTAGATATCCAGGTGCGAGATGAGCGAGCGCTTTTTATCGTGATCCGCCGGGTCGGCGCCCTGCGCACCGAGCGAAATGCCCACCGAAAGAATATCGATCAGCAGTAGCTGAAGCACGCGCGAGATCATCGACAGGAAGCTGGTGCTGTCTTCGCTGTGATCGACGGCGAGGCAAATCGTGGCCCGCTTCGCCAGCGCCGATTTGCTGCTGGTAATGGCAATGACATCGGCGCCGGTCGCGCGCGCCGCATCCACGGCCGCCAGCAGTTCCGGCAGCTGGCCCGAGGTGGAAATGGCGATCACCACGTCGCCCGGCTTGAGCAGCTCGGCCGCCAGCGTGAACAGGTGCGAGTCGCCATACGACGACGTCGGAATGCGGAAGCGGAAGAACTTGTGCTGGCCGTCCAGCGCCACCACGCGCGAATTGCCCATGGCGTAAAACTCGACCCGGTTGGCCTTGCGCAGCAGTGCGATGGCGCGGTCGATCGAGACCACGTCGAGCTGGTCGCGGAACTTCAAAATCGCCGACACGGTATTGTCGATCACCTTGGCCGACAGGTCGTGCGTGCTGTCGGACACGCGCACCTGGCTGTGGCGCACGGGGATGGTGCCGGTCAGGCTGCTCGCGAACTTGAGCTTGAAGTCGGCCAGGCCCAAAAAGCCCAGCGAGCGGCAGAAGCGGATCACGGTCGGCTGGCTGACGTCGGCCAGGCGCGCGATCTCCGCGATCGGCTCGCCGAGCACCTTGCGCGGGTGTTCCAGCACCAGGGTGGCCACGCGCTGTTCGGCGGGCGACAGTTCATGCTGCAGATGCTGCACGCGCTCCATGAGCGTGTTTGCCCCGCTGCGCCCGCGCAGGTGTTCGGACAGGATCGTCGCCACGCCGATGAAGGCCGGGTTGGCAATCATGATCACGTACGTCGGGATCTGGCCCAGGTACGACGAAAAGCGGCCCTTGGCCTCGAAGCGCGCGCGAAACGGCGATGTGACGAACCACTCGCCCATGCGCGGCACGATGCCGCCGCCGATGAAGATGCCCCCAAAAGCGCCGAGCGTGACGGCCAGATTGGCGGCGGCGCCACCGAGCATGCCGCAAAAGCACTCGAGCACTTCGAGGCAGAGCGCGTCGTTGTCGTCGAGCGCGCCGGTGATGATTTCGGGCGATGTACGCGGCGCGGCCTGCACGCCGTTGCGCTCGGCCAGCGCGCGGTAGATCAGTTCCATGCCGGGGCCGGAGATCAGGCGCTCGTTCGACACGTGCGGCCACTGCCTCCATGCGTACTGCAGGATCGCGAATTCGCGTTCGTCGGCCGGGGCGAAATTGACGTGGCCACCTTCGCTGCCGAGCGTGACGAAACCGTCGAGCGTCGGGATCATTCCGGACACGCCAAGGCCGGTGCCCGGTCCCACCACGCCGATGACGGCGTTCGCCGCGGCAGTGCCGCCGCCGACCTGCATCAAGTCGGCGCCGGACAGGCCGGGCAGCGACATCGCCAGGGCGGTGAAGTCGTTCACGATCAACAGGGTGTTCAGGCCCAGTTCGCGCCGTACTTCATCGGTGGAGAATTGCCAGTCGCGGTTGGTCATGCGGATCATGTCGCCGCTGATCGGATTGGCGAGGGCGAAGGCGGCGTGATTGATGCGGATGCCGGCGTGGTCGGCGAGATACGTATGGAGCAGCGGGACGATGCCGGGGAAGTCGTCGCACTTGAGCACGCGCACGGAGCGCAGCACGCCGGGTGCGGTTTCGAGCGCAAAGCGCGCGTGGGTCGCGCCGATATCGGCCAGCAGACGGGGACCGTCGGCGTAGGCGGTACGGCTGTACTTTTGTTCTGAATCGTTTTCTTTGGTCATCGCGGTCACTTCGGACAGTTCGGGCAGTCGCGCGTAGCATACCCTATTGTATGAAATGTATGAAATGGGGCGGGGTTGGGATGCTGTCGATGCCGCTAAATTGTGCTCCGTCGTTCCCGCCGAGGGCCGCCTTGGCGCGGGAACGACGGTCTTGAGGATATAGGTACTAAGCGCGGAGACGATGGCTCTTACGCCGGGGGTTTTGGAGGTCAGTTCGCGATCAGCACAATGCCGTTCTTCGTATGAAAATCAACCTTCCCGCCCGCCACCACGGCCTTCTTGCCCGAGTAGTAATCGGTGACCGACTCGCCATCCCTGAAAATCGGCGCCACCACGACCGGCGTGGACTTATCGGTCGGCAGGTCGAGTCCGAC
>DASVVC010000054.1:0-10209 GCA_036386755.1 Telluria sp. | reverse complement strand
AAGCGACCAAGGAAGCGGCACTTGCCATCGACAAGCGATCGCTGAACTTTTAACGGTTCGTCTACAATCGCAGTACCACCGGCCGGCGCGCGAATTTCCCTGCGCCGGCCGCATCATCCAGCATTGCCTTCCCCATGAATGTCCAAGAGTTCTATCAGCACGCCCTATCCCAACGCGGCTTTACCTCGGACGAGGCGCAGCAGCGCGCGGTCGACCGCCTGCAGCGCGCCTACGAGGAGTGGGTTCAGTTTCGCGCGCAGCGCTCTTCCACCTTCAAGCGCCTGATCAACCGCCCGGACGTGCCGCGCGGTGTTTACCTGTGGGGTGGAGTAGGGCGCGGCAAGTCGTTTTTGATGGACAGTTTTTACTCGGTGGTGCCGGTGGTGCGCAAGACGCGCCTGCACTTCCACGAATTCATGCGCGGCGTGCACCGCGAGCTCGATGAGCTCAAGGGCGTGGCCGATCCGCTCGACGACGTCGCGCGCCGCATCGCTAAAAAGTACCGCCTGATCTGCTTCGACGAATTCCATGTGTCGGACATCGCCGACGCCATGATTTTGTATAATTTGCTGACCGCCCTGTTCAACAACGGCGTCTCCTTCATCATGACGTCGAACTACGATCCCGACCTGCTGTACCCGGACGGCCTGCACCGCGACCGCATGCTGCCGACCATCGCCCTGCTCAAGGACAAGCTCGATGTGATGAATGTCGACGCCGGCGTCGACTACCGCAAGCGCGCGCTGGAGCAGGTCGAGAGCTACTACACGCCCTTGAACGCCGCTTCCGACGAAGCGCTGCGCACCGCCTACGCGCGCATTGCCGAAACGGCCGACGAAGACCCGCGCATCCGCATCGAAGAACGCGAAATCCGCGCGCTGCGGCACGCCGGCGGCATCATCTGGTTCGATTTCGCCACCCTGTGCGGCGGGCCGCGCTCGCAGAACGATTACCTCGAAATCGCCAGCCGCTTCCACACCGTGGTGCTGTCGGGGATTCCGGCCATGTCGGCGGCGCAGTCGTCCGAGGCGCGCCGGTTTACGTGGCTGATCGACGTCTTCTACGACCACAAGGTTAAACTGCTGATGTCGGCCGCCGTGCCGCCGGAAGAGCTGTACACGCAAGGGACGCTGTCGAACGAGTTTCACCGCACCGTCTCGCGTATTATTGAAATGCAGTCGCGCGAATACATGGATGCGGAGCGCCGCGGCGTGGCCGACTCGCTTTCGTGACCCTTTTCCTGAACCCTTGCCTGACCCTTCGCCCGACAGCCCACAGGACACTGAACATGAACAACCGCTTAGCTTTCCCCCTGATCCGTGCAGCCGCACTGGTGCTGGCGCTGGCCGCCGGCCTTGCCGCTTGCACGCCCGGCCTGCAGCCGACCAGCATGGCGCCGGTGGTGCCGGCCACCGAGTCGCTGGAACAGGCCGCGCTCAAGCTCGAACAGGTGCGCACCCAGCGCGCCGCCACCGAGGCGCGCTACGCCAACAGCGAAGTGACGTGCTACGAGAAGTTTTTCGTCAATGACTGCCTCGATGAAGCGCGCGAATACCGGCGCGTGACCCTGGCCTACCTGAACGCGGTGGAGGACGAAGCCAAGCATTACCAGCGCAAGGCCTCGGCCGACGCGCGCGACGCGGCGGTGGCCGAATCGGTGCGCGTGGCGGAAGCGGAAGAAGCGCGCCTGGCGGCCAATCCGACGCCGGCCCCGGTGGAGGCGCCGCCGAAGGTAAGGGGGCCGTCGAAGAAGCCGAGCGTGGAAGCGCGCCAGGCGGCGCAGACGGCCAAGCTGGCCAGGATCGCCGCCGAAGAGAGGGCGGCCGTGCCGGAACGCGCGGCCAACGCCGAAGCGTTCGCGCAGAAGCGCGTCGATTCGGAAAAGCGCCAGCGCAAGGTCGAAGAGAAGAAGGCGGCCAGCGCGCAGAAGGCCGAGAAGGCGGCGAAGGCCGCCGAGGAGGCTGCGAAGCCGAAGGAAGTGAAGATTTCTAAATAGCCCGATAGCCCTTGTTCCCACTATCTCGTCGTTCCCGCGCAGGCGGGAACCCCAGTTTGTTTAGCCGCCAACTGCGCTGCGAACTTGGGTTCCCGCCGAGGGCCGCCTTGGCGCGGGAACGACGGTGGTGGCGCGGGAACGAGGAGCTAGCGGGAATAACCGGTGTAGCGCGGCACGACGCCTTTAAACAGCCCTACGCATCCGTTCCACCGTGTAATTTGGCACTTCCTTCGGTGGCTTGACCAGTTTCACGATCGCCATGGTGCAGTTGCCGCCCTTGCCCTGGGCCCGCTCCACCGCCTTGTTGATCAGCAGCTCCGACGCTTGTCGCGGCGTGTTCTTGCTGGTCACCGCGCCGAGTTCGGTATCCGTGAAGAAGTGCCACAGCCCGTCCGACGCCAGCAGGAACGTGTCGCCCGCGGCCAGGTTCTCGTGGTGGCCGACGGCCACGAACGGTTCCTTGCGGCTGTTGCCCAGCACATTGAACAGCAGCTTGGAGTGGCGGTGGTTCCTGGCCGCCTCCAGCGGCAGCTTGTCGGTGCCGACCAGATGCTCGATGTAGGGCACGTCGCTGGTGCGCACCACGCACTCGGCGCGCACGAAACGGTACAGGCGCGAATCGCCCACGTGCGCCCATACCGCCGTGCCCTTGGGGGTAATCACCAGCCCGACGAAGGTCGAATGCGCCTCGGTCTTGCTGGTCATGGCGTTGAGCTTGAGCACGGTATGCGTGTCCATCACGATATCGCGCAGCAGCGCCTGCAGGCGCTCGACGCTCGGATCGTCGCCCGGCTTGAACAGGTCGAATTGCTGCTTGGCCGTCAGCAACACCTGGTCCGATGCGGAAGACCCGCCGGACACGCCGTCGGCCAGCACCGCCATCATGTAGCCGGGCGCGCGTGCGCCCGTGAACAGGGCAGTACGGTTGGTTTGTTCCGGCCGGTTACCAATGTGTTGCGCGGTGCCGGCTTCTATCTTGTATACATTCATATGCTTGGGGTAAAGTCCTGGCTGCGTTACCATACGGCTCGTGGCTGCCGTATTCTATATTGTTGGCGGCAACGGCGCCGTAGATTAAACTATGCACTGAGTATGCTGCTTGTTGCAAGCAGTGACTATTTTCTATGCGACAAAAATTGTTTCAGATTGTATGCGTTTTTGGGCTGCAGTTGATGAAATTTTTGAAATGAACTTGTCTGGAATGCCACACATGAATGATGACCAAACTATCCAGCGCCGCCTGATCGAACTCGATGTGGAACATCGCGACCTGGATGCTGTCATAGACATGTTGACCCTGGACGGCCACCACGACCAGTTGCAACTGCGCCGTCTTAAAAAGCGCAAATTGCAATTGAAAGACCATATTACCCTGTTGAAAATGCAATTAGTGCCTGATGTTCCGGCCTGATCCGTCTTCGCTTCACTGAAATGCCACTTTGACCGACCCTCTACTTGCGCCCGGCGCGCTACGCGACACGCTTCCTGGCGCCGACGGCGCAGACACCCCGCCGGCGCAGCCGGAAGGCAAACACGATGCCGAAGTCGACCGCCTGTTCAGCGCGGGCGGCCCGCTTGCGCCTTCCGTCGGCAGCTTCAGCCCGCGCCGCTCGCAGACCGAGATGGCCAAGTCGATCGCCCAGGCCATCGCCGACCAGAGCACCCTGATCGCCGAAGCCGGCACCGGTACCGGCAAGACCTTCGCCTACCTGGTCCCGGCGCTGCTGTGGGGCGGCAAGACCATCATCTCGACCGGCACCAAGAACTTGCAGGATCAGTTGTTCCTGCGCGACATCCCGACCGTGCGCGCCGCGCTCAAGGCGCCGGTGTCGGTGGCGCTGCTCAAGGGCCGCTCGAACTACGTCTGCCACTACCATCTCGAACGCACCCTGCAGAACGGGCGCATGACCTCGCGCGACGATGTCGGCAACCTGCGCGAAATCTCGCGCTTCATCAAGATGACCAGCTCGGGCGACAAGGCCGAACTGTCCAAGGTGCCCGAGAACGCGCAGATCTGGAACCTGGTGACGTCCACGCGCGACACCTGCATGGGCGCCGAGTGCCAGTATTACCAGGATTGCTTCGTGATGAAGGCGCGCCGCGAAGCCCAGCAGGCCGACGTGGTGGTGGTCAACCACCATCTGTTCTTCGCCGACGTGGCGCTGAAAGACACCGGCGTGGCCGAACTGCTGCCGTCTGCCAACACCATCATCTTCGACGAAGCGCACCAGCTGCCCGATACGGCCACCCTGTTCTTCGGCCAGACCGTGTCGACCTCGCAAATCCTGGAACTGTGCCGCGACGTGCTGGCCGAGGGTCTGGCCCACGCGCGCGGCGGCCCGGACTGGGCGAAGGTGGTCATGGTGGTGGAAAAGGCCGCGCGCGACCTGCGCCTGACCTTCCCGCAAGACATCATGCGCCTGTCCCTGGCGCAGATCATGCCCTCGTCCGAGTTTTTCCCGGCCCTGAACACGCTCAAGGACAAGCTCGCCGAGATGATCACGGTGCTCGAAGACCAGGCCGCGCGAGCCGAAACGATCGAGCAGGTGCGCGTGCGCGCGGTCGAGCTGGCCGCCGCCATCGATGGCTGGAAGCAGGACGGCAAGGGTAAAGTGGTCGAAGGCGACCAGGCGGTGCTGTGGGTCGAGGCGTTTTCATCGTCATTGCAACTTCACAAGACGCCGTTGTCGATCGCGCCGATCTTCAACAACCAGCGCGAAGGCACGCCGCGCAGCTGGATCTTTACCTCGGCCACCCTGGCGGTCAAGAACGACTTCAAGCATTTCTCGAACCAGATGGGCCTGACGGGCGAGCCGGCCAAGACCTGGCCGAGTCCGTTCAACTACGAGCAGCAGGGCTTGCTGTACGTGCCCAATGGCTTGCCGGAACCGAATTCCTTCGGCTACACCGACGCCGTCATCGATAGCGCGCTGCCGGTGATCGAGGCGGCTGGCGGGCGCACGTTTTTCCTGTGCACCACGATCCGGGCGGTCAAGCAGGTGTCCGAACGCCTGCGCGACGAGTTCGCCAAGCGCGGGCTCGACTTTCCGCTGTTCGTCCAGGGCGAGCGCGGCCGCACCGAATTGCTCGATTCCTTCCGCAATGCCGGCAATGGCGTGCTGGTCGGCTCCCAGAGTTTTTGGGAAGGCGTGGACGTGCGCGGCGATGCCTTGTCGTTGGTCATCATCGACAAGCTGCCCTTCGCCCCGCCCGACGACCCGGTGCTGGCCGCGCGCATCGACGTGATGGAAAAGCAGGGCTTGAACGGCTTCATGCACCACACCCTGCCCGAGGCGATCATCAACCTCAAGCAGGGGGCAGGGCGCCTGATCCGCGACGAGACCGACCGCGGCGTGCTGATGATTTGCGATCCGCGCCTGATTTCCAAGTCGTACGGCAAGCGCGTGTGGCAGAGCCTGCCGTCGTTCAAGCGCACCCGCCTGCAGGAAGACGTGATCGCCTTTTTCAAACCGCCTCAAGAATCCCAGGATTAAGCCATGACCGTACTGCGTTCGCTGTTACTTTCCGCCTTGCTGGGCACGACCGTGGCCGCCGGCGCCGCCGGCCAGGCCGCAGCCAACGCGGCGGCCCCGGCCCCCGTCCCGGCGCCGCCGCCGCTGGATGCCGCCGCTGGTCTGGCAGCCAAGCCGGCCGCGAATCCGGCCGCCAATCCCGCCGCGCAGCTGGCCCGGCTGGCCGAACGCTATTACGAAGAGCAGGCGCGCTACGAGCCGATTAACGCCACCTTTTCCGGCGACAACCGCTTCGACGACCTGCTGCCGATGACCATCGTGCCGTCCGTGCGGGCACGCCAGTTCGCCATGCTGCACGAGGTGCGCGACGAGCTGGCCCGGATCGACCGCAGCAAGCTCGCGCCGCTCGACCTGACCACCTACGACATCCTCGGTTTCGAAGTAAACAACCTGCTGCGTTTCGAAGCGCTCAAGGATTACCTGCTGCCGATGAACCACATGGACAGCCTGCCCGTGCTGCTGGCCAATTTTGGCGCCGGCGACGGTTCGCAGCCGCTCGCCACCGTGGCCCATTACCAGGCTTACCTCAAGCGCATCACGGCCTTGCCGCAGTGGACCGACGCGGCGATTGCCAACATGCGCAGCGGCGTCAAGCAGGGCGTGGTGCAGCCCAAGGCGCTGGTGCAGTCGCTGCTGCCGCAGATCAAGGCGCTGGCTGCCGCGACGGTCGACACGAGCGCCTTTTCGGCGCCGGTGCGCGCCTTGCCGGAAAGCTTTAGCAAGGGCCAGAAAGCGCGCATGACGGGCGCCTACCGCGAAGCGGTGCGGGTGCAGGTGCTGCCGGCGCTGCGCACGCTGGCCACTTTTCTCGAAACCGAATACCTGCCGGCCGCGCGCGAGAGCGCCGGCTGGGGCAGCCTGCCGGACGGCGGCAACTGGTACCGCGCGTGGGTCGCGTCGCAAACGACCAGCACCCTGGCGCCGGAAGAAATCCACCGCATCGGGCTGGCCGAGATGGCGCGCATCAATGCCGAATTCACCAAGCTGGCGCCAAAACTGGGCTACACCGGCGCGCCGGCCGGATTGCCGCGCTGGCTGGCGCAGCAGCCCAAGTATCGTCCGTTCAAGACCGAGGAAGAGGTGCTGCAGGCTTACCGGGCGCTGAACGCGCGCATCCTGCCGATGCTGCCGCGCCTGTTTGCGACCTTGCCCAAGGCGCCACTGGAGATTCGCGCCGAGCCGGCGCTGTCGCGCGATACCGCGTCCGACCATTACACCGCCGCCGCGGCCGACGGCTCGCGTCCGGGGATTTTCTGGGCCGTGATTCCCGATCCGGCCAAGTACGCCAGCACGCGCATGACCTCGCTGTTCCTGCACGAAGGCCAGCCCGGCCACCACTTTCAATTGTCGAAGCAGCAGGAACTGGCGATTCCGAAGTTCCGCAAGTTCGGCGGCAATAACGCCTATATCGAAGGCTGGGCGCTGTACGCCGAATCGCTGGGCAAGGAAATGGGCCTGTACGAGGACCCGAACGCCTACGCCGGCCACCTGATGCTCGACATGATGCGCGCGGCGCGGCTGGTGGTCGATACCGGCCTGCACGCCAAGGGCTGGACGCGCGAGCAGACCATCCGCTTCCTGGTCGACGAGGCCGGCAATACGGAAGAAGACGCGCGCAACGCGACCGAGCGCTACATGGCATGGCCGGCCCAGGCGCTCGGCTACAAGGTGGGGGCGCTGAAGATCATGGAACTGCGCCAGCGCGCGCAGACGGCGCTGGGCGACAAGTTCAGCCTGGCCAAGTTTCATGATGCGGTGCTGTCCGACGGGACATTGCCGCTGGCGCTGCTGGAGACCAAGATGAATGCGTGGATCGCGCAGCAGGCAAAATGACGACGCGTCGTTCCCGCGACGGCGGGAACCCAAGTTCGTAGAGCTGGCTACAGCTAGAGGACAAACTTGGGTTCCCGCCGAGGGCCGCCTTGGCGCGGGAACGACGGTGGCGGCGCGGGGACGACGGAGGAGGGCTGGCTGCTACCCCTGCGGCAAGATCACCACTTTACCGGTGACCTTGCGCGCCGCCATGTCGTTCAGCGCCTGGGCCGTCTGTTCCAGCGCGTAGCGGCCTGAAATGCGCGGCCGGATCTTGCCTTCGGCCAGCCATCCCATCAGTTCGCGCATGGCCGCCAGGTTGGCCTTCGGTTCGCGCTTGGCGAACTCGCCCCAGAATACGCCCATCAGCGACGCGCCCTTGAGCAGGGTCAGGTTCAGCGGCAGCTTGGGAATCTCGCCATTGGCAAACCCCACCACCATGTAGCGCCCGCGCCAGCCGATCGAGCGGAAAGCCGGTTCGGCGTACACCCCGCCGACCGGGTCGTAGATCACGTCCGGCCCCTTGCCGTCGGTGGCCGCCTTGATCGCTTCGCGCAAGTCGGAGGTACTGTAGTTGATGGTGGCGTCGGCGCCGTGCTCGCGGCACACCGCCAGCTTCTCGTCGCTGGAAGCCGCCGCAATCATGCGTGCGCCCAGCGCCTTGCCGATTTCAATCGCGGCCAGCCCGACGCCGCCGGCCGCGCCCAGCACCAGCATGGTTTCGCCTGCCTTGAGCGCGGCGCGGTCGACTACCGCGTGGTGCGAGGTGCCGTAGGTGAGGGTGATGGCGGCGGCGGTGTCGAAGTCCATCCCCGGCGGCATCGGCATGACGGCCTGGGCCGGCACCACGATCTGCTGCGCGAACGCGCCCTGGGCGGAAAACGCGATCACCCGGTCGCCCACCTTGACATTGGTCACGCCTTCGCCCAGCGCGGCCACCACGCCCGACAGTTCGCTGCCCGGCGTGAACGGCAGCTCCGGCTTGAACTGGTACTTGCCCTGGATGATCAGCACGTCGGGGAAGTTGACCCCGGCCGCCTTGACCTCGACCAGCACCTGGCCCGCTCCCGCCACCGGGGCGGCCACTTGTTCCACTACCAGGCTGTCGGGCAGCCCCCACGCTTTGCAAACCACGGCTTTCATTGGTGTCTCCGATGAGTGTTGTTAAAAAATAGTACGACCGTATGATTTTTGATTATGCCTCAATTCGCGCGCGCCGGGTCGGGCCGGCAAGCCCAGCCTTTTGTGCGTTCGCAATGCCGCCCCCGTTGCGCTTGTTAAAGTCGACAGCGCGAACGCGCCAGTGGGACCACAGGAGAGGGAGGTTGACATGGCAATCCGTTACGGCTGTTTCTTTAGTTACGCCCACGGCCGCTATGAGCTGATGAACCGGTTCAAGGCTTCCCTGTCCGATGCCATTCGATGCTATCTGGAACCTTATTTTGACAATGAAGACGAGTTGTTCATTGACACCGAACAGCTTGGCGGCGGCGACGACCTGGACCGCCGCATTGCACGCGCGCTGTGCGAGAGCGTCACCATGATCCTGATCTACACGCCCAAATACGAGGCGCACGGCTACACGCGGCGCGAGTTCGCCGCCATGCAGGCCATCGAGGCCGAGCGCAGCCAGTGGTACCCCATGCCGAGTCACCTGATCATTCCCGTAATCATGACCATGCACCCGGTGCGCCTGCCGCCGCAGATTGCCGCGTCGAGTTTTTACGTGGATTTTTCGCATTTCACGATGGCCACGGGCGACTTGAAGTCGCATCCGGATTTCCTGCCCGACATCAAAAAGATCGTCCAGCGGATTGTCATTCATCATCAATATCAAAAAAAGTACACCCCAGCGGGCCATGATTGCAACCAATTCGTGCTTCCCGATGTCCCACCCGAGTGGCGCGATCTGCCGGATCTGTCTTTTCCGAAAAAATAAGAGGAGCAACATGGAAATCCAACGCCTTACCCTGCCGCCACGTTCCGGTCCTGGTGACGTGACCACGTTTTACTCGTTCGAAAGCGCGAGCGCGCGCAGCGTGGCCTTGTCGACCATGGCGGTGCTGCTGGCCGGACGCCAGAACGCCACCGTGCCGGTGCTGATGATCGATTTCGACACCGAGTCACCCGGCCTGCACCAGTATTTCGAGCGCCCGGGCGAGCGGCCCGGCCTGCTCGAATATTTCCAGGCCTGCCGCGACCAGTTGCGCGTGCTCGGGCGCGGCCATCCCGTGCGCGCGCCGCGCCGCGCTGGCGTCGACCCGGACGGCCCGGACGATACGCTGCTGGCGCGCCAGGTGCTCGAGGCGGTCGACTGGGAACCGTTCGTGGAGCGGGTCGACCACAGCCGCCCGCTGTACCTGATGCGCGCGGGTAACTTCGACGACACCTACGGCGAGCGCGCCGACCAGTTCGACTGGGACGGCTTGTTCCAGCTCTGTCCGGCCCTGTTCCGCTGCTTCGCCGAGTTCATGGCGCAGCGCTTCGCCCACGTGCTGGTGGACGCGCGCAGCGGGCGCTCGGCCGCGGTCAGCATCTGCACCACCTTGCTGCCGCGCCGGCTGGTGACGGTGTTCACGCCGACCCAGCGCAGCCTGGACGGCCTGGCCGGGGTCGTCACGCGCGCCATCGAGTACCGCTGCAGCCACGAGCAGGAGCAGCGCCCGCTGCTGGTGTACCCGCTGCCGGCCGCGATCGACAACGCCGACAGCGCGCGCCGCCTGCTGTGGCGGCGCGGCGACCCGCACAAGGCGGTGGCCGGCTACCAGAGCGTCATCGAACAATTGCTGCGCCAGTGCTACGGAGTGTCGCGCGTCTCGCTCGACAGCTATTTCGACGAAGTCCAGCTGCCCCAGCTGCACGCCATGG
>DASVVC010000053.1:0-4200 GCA_036386755.1 Telluria sp. | reverse complement strand
GACGAACAGATTCGTCAACTTCACGCCCTGAGCGGACAACGCATGACGTCGATCCGCATCGTCCCCGACTTCCCTGGCAGTCAGGGTGTGCAGGGCGGGCAGTCGTCGCAGGGAATGCAAGGCTACCAAGGATCGTTCCAGGGCAGCGTGGGTGCGCAGGGGTACCGGGGGCCGCAATCTTCCGGCGGCTTCCAGGGAAGCCAGGCGGTAACGGGGCCATTCGGATTCCAGAGCTCCGTGGGGCCGTCCAGCTTCCAGGGCCCGCAAGTGGTGTTCGGCTTCCAGGCTCCACAGGGCTTGCTGGGACCATTCGGATTGCAGGGCATCCAGGGGCAGTCGGGCTTCTTTAACCCGTTCGCCTTCCAGGGCACGCAAGGCCAGCAAGCGTACCAGGGGCCGCAAGCGGTGTTCGGCTTCCAGGGTCCGCAGGGCTTCCTGGGGCCATTTGGATTCCAGACTTCCATCGGGCAGCAAGCCTTCCAGGGGCCACAGGCAACGTTCGGATACCAGGCTCCGCAAGGCTTCCTGGGACCAATCGGCTTCCAGGGTTTCCAAGGTGGGCAGCAATATCCGGGCACGCAAGGCTTCCAGGGTCAGTCGGGCTTCCAGGGTCAGTCGGGGTTCCAGGGCCAGCCGGGCTTCCAGGGCCAGTTTGGGTTCCAAGGGCAACCGGGGTACCAGGGCCAGCCGGGCTTCCAGGGCCAGTTTGGGTTCCAAGGGCAACCGGGCTTTCAGGGCCAGTCGGGGTTCCAGGGCCAGGGTGCGCAGCAGGCATTCCCGGGGTATCAAGGGTACTAGGAACGCAAGGGTGCTGCTGACCCGGTAAATGCGCTGTCCATGGCCTGCGCGACGCGGCATTGCCCAGGCCATTTTTCTGTCCTCGACCGACAAGGGCACTGAAGGACAGAGCGTGTGGCGATACCAGGAAAACGGCCGGCTTTTCCGGACGTTTTTCTTCAACACCACCTATAGAAACCATATCAACAAGGGAGCGCTATTGTGAATTCATCAGAGGTATTCTTTCCGGCCGGATGGCTGGCCCTGAGCAGCGAGCAGTCGGCCCACATCAAGTCGGTGCTGGGCAAGGACGTCAGCGCCGTTCCCGTGTATAACGTCGTGGCAAGTGGCGCAAATAACGGCTACCAGCCGCTCAATGTGGTACCGGGGCTGGCATGCCTGGTCGTGCACGAAGGCGCCCAGCAGCAATTCGGCGCTCAGCAGCAATTCGGCACCCAGCAGCAATTCGGCGCCCAGGGCGAGCAGGTGCGGGTGCTGCCGGACGATACGGGGCGCGAATCGCATGACGGCTCATCCTTCGGTACGGATGCCAGGTCGATGGCGCGCCAGGGCGACGAGGAAGCGGCCAAAAACGCCAAGCTCAAACAAAAGTAATCCCGCCGTGCCAATGGTGTGGCACCGCCCCGGCCGGGTTGACCTGAGCCATTTTCGCCGCTGAAGTTGGCTCTGTCATTGCAGCCACTGGCAGCAATGACTTGCGGCCGCTGGCGGCAATGCTTTCCCGCACAGGCGGGAATCGAAGGCATCTTTGTTCATGAAAGGTGTCTTCGATTCCCGCTTGCGCGCCTTTATGGTTGCGCGTACATGTAGCGCCGCGACCACGGTATCGCCGCCGGATCGCGTCCCGCCTTGCCGCACACGATCTGGTACAAACTGATCCAGTCGTGCGTGAACGCGTGCGTGCACCCCGCCAGATACACTTGCCAGATGCGAAAGCGCCGCGCGTCCGTCAAGCCTTTGATGCGCTCCGCATTGGCCTCGAAATTCTCGGTCCACATGGCGCAGGTGCGCGCGTAGTGGCGCCGCAGGTTTTCCACGTCGCGCACTTCCAGCCCGCCTTCCTGCATGGCCTTGACCACCGTGCCCAGGTGCGCCAGCTCCCCGTGCGGGAACACATACCGGCTGATGAATTCGCCGCCGCCGTGCGGCACGCCGTGGTTGTCGGGATTGGTGGTGGTCAGCCCGTGGTTCATCGCCACCCCGTCGGGCGTGAGCAGCGTTGCCATGCGCCGAAAATAGGCGGGCAGCCGGCGCACGCCCACATGCTCGAACATGCCCACGCTGGTGATGCGGTCGAACTGCCCGCCCACGTCGCGGTAATCCTGCACGCGGATCTCGACCTGTCCGCCGAGCCCGGCCCGTTCGACCTGCTCGCGCGCCAGCCGCGCCTGGTTATCGGACAGGGTGATGCCGACGCAGCGCGCCCCGTGCCGCTGGGCCGCCCGGATCGCCAGCGCGCCCCAGCCGCAGCCGATGTCGAGCAGGCGGTGCCCCGGCCGCACGCCGATCTTGGTGAGGATATGGTCGATCTTCCTGAGCTGCGCCTCGGCCAACGTTTCGTTGCCGTTCTCGAAGTAGGCGCATGAATACACCATGTTCGGATCGAGCCAGGCGCCGTAGAATTCGTTGGACACATCGTAGTGATAGCGCACCGCTCGCGCATCGCGCTTGCGCGTGTGGCCGCCAGTGAGCGCGTCGCTTAGCGCGTCGCCTAGCGTTCCGCCCAGCGCGCCGAGCAGGCGCCCCAGTCCGCGTGCCGGCAGCGGCGCGCGCATGTTGCCGGCCAGCGAACTGGCGGCCAGCGCGTTGACCACGGCAATCATGTCGCTGGCGCGCCCGCTGACGTCGATCGCCCCTTCCACATACGCGCGGCCGAGGCCGTACAGCGATGGCGAGAGCAGGTAGCGCAGCGAACTGGCGCGCGGCACATGCACTGTCACGCGCGGCGGATCGGGCGAGAAATCGAGGCGCTGCCCGTTCCACAGCTCCACCCGCAAAGGCAGCGATGGCTGGCTGCGCAGCCCTTCGCTCCAGGCCCTCAGTCTGATCTGATTGAACACGCACGCCTCCGGACAAATAGCTGCCGGCCCGTGCGCGTGCGCCCAGGCCGGTTAAGGTTGCAACCGTTCGCGCGCCCAGCTGCCGTCGCTTTGCAGCGTGTACACGATGCGGTCGTGAAAGCGCGAGCGGCGTCCCTGCCAGAACTCGATCCGTTCAGGTACCAGGCGGAAGCCGCCCCAGTTGTCGGGACGTGGCGGCTCCTCGCCGTATTGCTTGGCTACAGCGTCATAGTGCTGTTCCAGCGCGCCACGATTGGCGATCGGCTCGCTTTGCGCGGACGCAATCGCGGCCAGCCGGCTTTTCAGCGGACGGCTGTGGAAATACTTGTCGCTTTCTTCGGCAGAAGTGCGCTCTACCTTTCCTTCGATCCGGATCTGGCGTTCGAGTTCCGTCCAAAAGAACAGTAATGCCGCATGCGGGTTGCCGGCCAGCTGGCGGCCCTTCTGGCTGTTGTAGTTGGTGTACCAGGTAAAACCGCGCGGATCGAACTGCTTGATCAGCACGATGCGCGACGTCGGCCGGCCCTGTTCGTCCACGGTCGCCACGCTCATCGCGTTCGGCTCGTTGACCTCGGCCTTGAGCGCTTCCTCGAACCACGTCGTAAATTGCACGAACGGATCGTCCGCCACGTCGCTCTCGTTCAGGCTGGCCTGGCCGTAATCCTTGCGCAGGCTGGCCACGGCGTCGCCGGTGGGGGCCGCCTGCGCTGGCTGCGCCGCCGGGGCGGCCGCAGCCGGGGCGATGCCGCGCCGTTGCTGCATCGCCTGGCCCAGCGTCGCCATTTGTTCGGCGCTGAACAGGCGCTTGGCCATCGGCGCGATGTGGCTTTCCTCGCGCTCCATGTGGGCGCGGTACATGTCGGCGAAGCGCCGCACGTCGTGCTCGCGCAGCACCGCGGCGCTGCCGTCGGCGATGGCGGCAAGTTGCTCGTGCAGGTCTTGCCACATGCCGTCCATCTGGCGATGCTCGTCGACGATGCCGGGCACCAGCTCGGCCAGCAGCTCGGCGTCGGCCCCGCTGGCCGTGGTGCGCAGCATCGGCACCAGGTTCTGTTCTTCGTCTTCGTGATGGAGCGGAGCGGCCTGGTCGAAATACTTCATCACCGCGCGCGCGGCCTGGCGCGCTTCGTCGTCGGCGCCGTGGCTGGCAAGGTGCGGCAGCAATTTTTCCAGCGTCGCCAGCTGTTTGCGGATGCGGTCGTGGCAGTGTTTCAGCACCGCGATGGGCTGGTCGAAACCGGGGGCGCTGTCGGGCAGGGCGTTGCTCATGAGGATTTCTCGCTTGTGGCTGATGGGAATACCGCTTGGCGCACCGTCGTTCCCGCGCAGGCGGGGACCCCAG
>DASVVC010000052.1:0-4324 GCA_036386755.1 Telluria sp. | reverse complement strand
GGTGGCGGCTCGATAGTCAGCGCAGTGGCGTTTGGCAGCGCCTGAACGAACACATAGTTGCGCGCGGCCAGGCCGGAGCCATTAATCGGGTAACGGCCCGGCGGCGTTTCAGCGGCGGACTGGGTAGCGAAAACGAGGCTGCCGGTGGTGGCGCTCCCCAACGTGTCGCCAGCGACCAGCCCGCTGACGCTTCCCCCCAGCGAGGGATTGGGGCTGCCCGCGAACCGCGTGGCGGGAGTGGCCAGATAGGTCAGGGTGGCCGGGTCGATCCTTAGCGAACCTGGCGCGGCATCGATCAGGTAACCGGCCGGCGAGACGAAGTCAGGGGTGACCGGATACAGGCCCACATCCGAGGCCGCAGTGGCGGCGGTAAGGTAGCCGCCGGTGACCGCGCTGGCGGGAACATCGCCTTTGACGAAGCCGGTTTGAACGAAGCTGAACACCGGATTCGCGCTGCCATACGTGCGCACCCGCGTGACCGGATCGGGCACGATGCTCACGCGCGGCTGCTGGCGATAGATGAAGTGGTTGCCGGCCTGCGGCAACGCTACGGTGCACGCCGCATCGGCAGCGCAGTTGTAGATGTTCGGGTTCGGCGCCGACCCGGCCAGGCCGCCAGCCTGCTCGCCGATCCATGTGTCGGCGAACACGCGCCAGGTTTTGCCGCCGGCGGGCGTCAAGGCCGCATTCGCCGCATTGTTGAGCACACGGCCGGCGATCAGCGTCATATCGCCAGTCAGCGTGCCGATCCGCTGGGTGAGGATCAGATCGCGGCCGGCCCGGGCCGTCAGGTCGCCACCGATGACGGCGTCGACGACGTCGAGCGTGAGGGGCAGGTTGCCACCCGCGCCCATGACCGTGCCCGCTGCCCTGCCGAAGGTGAGGTCGCCGCTGTTGACAAAGTTGACGTCGCCGGCAGCCGAGCCGCCCGTCGTCGCGGGCAAGTCGAAGCGGGCACTGAGCCTGCCGACCGCATTGAGAGCGTTATCGAGCTGGAAGTTCGATTCTGGCCGGGCGCCGTGCAACAGCAGGCTGTCGGCGACAATCGGGCCGCCTTGCGTGACGGCGCCGCCACTCGACAGGGTCAGCGCCCCCCCAGGGTTCGACAAACCGCCCTCCAGCGCAATCCCCAAGCTCCCCGGCCCGCCATTTTGCAGCGTGATTGCAGCGCCGGGGAACGACCCGGCCGACACGCCAATCCGCCCGGTGTGGGTCGCGCTGCCCACGACCAGCGCGGCGAAGCGCGGCTGGATCACCTGGGTCAGTTCGTCTGCGTCAAGCGAAAAATTGTTGGTGGACGCGAACAGGTCGATCGCGACGCCGGGCGCGTCGGTCAGGGCGCCGGCCGGCGATACCCCGCCCGGGCGCAGGTTCAGCACGCCACTGCTTTGAATCGTGCCTGCCAGTTGAATCATATCCGGCCGCACCGGGCCGGCCGCGACATTGAACGCCCGCAGCGTGATGTTGCCACTGGTGTCGGGCCTGCCGATCGCGGTGCTGCTCACCATGGAGATGCCCGCCGTGCCCACCGCTTCGCCGCTGATCACGATCGGCCCCGGCCCGCCACTGGTGAAAACAGTCGTGTTGTCGTTGAACAGGATGCCCGCGCCGCCCGCGCCGGAGGCGCTTGGCCCCGCCGCCCCGCCGCGCCCGCGCAGGTCGATGGCGCCGCCGCCGGTGGTGGAGATCTCGTAACTAGCCTGCATCACGCCGTTGCCGCCGGCGCTGCCGACGCCATCGATGGCGATCGCGCCGCTGGTGGTGCGGATCCGCCCAAGGCTGAGATTGACGCCGGCGCCGTAGGTATAGTTGAGATCGCTCCCGGAGCCCTGCGCGAACATCGTGCCGGCGCCGCGGATGCTCACCGCGCCGCCCGGCCCGGACCCATTCAGGGCCGTGGTGTCGATACTGGCCCCGCTCAGCAATACGCCGTCGGGACGGTCGCGCGAAGCGCCCCGCGCGCGCCCGGCCTGCGGATCGCTGGCGCCATAAAACCGCAGGTTGCCGCCGTTGGTGCCGATCGAGGACCCGGGGTTCATTGTGATGGCGCCGCCGTTGGCCGCGTCGGCGTCGGCATTGAAGTCGACATCGAGCTTGCCGGCCACGGCGCTCGAGGCGATCCTGACCTCCGCGGCCACGTTGATGTCGCGCGCCGCGTTCAGTGTCAGCGTGACGTCGCCGCCGCTGGTCTTGACGATCGGCGCATTGACATTGATGTCCCCTTCCCCGCTCGCGCCGCCGCCGGTGGTCACGCTCACGCTGGTGCCCGCGTTGAGCGCGTCGACGATGAACTGATACCAGATCTGGGCCGACGGTCCGGTGCTGGAAAAATTCGGACCTGCGCTCACGTCGGTCAGCGAGTCCTGGGTATCGATCGAGACGCTGTAAGGGTCGAGCAGCCACTGGCCGCCCTTGCCGCGCGGGGCCGACGCGCCAATCCGCGCCCCGGCCACATCGAGGAACTTGCCCGAGGTTTCGATAAAGCCGCCATTGCCGCCCTGCGCGCCACCGTTCGCGCTGACGGCGCCGAACACGCGGGTCGCCTGGCCGCTCCAGACGATGACCTTGCCGCCGTCGCCGGCGCCGCCGGCATCGGCACGCAATTGCGCGGCCGGCCCGACGAAGGTGGCGTCCGCATTGCGCACCAGGGGATTGGCGCCCTGGTAATCGCCGCCGACCAGGATCGTGCCGCCGCCGGCATCGCCGCGCGCGTCCAGCAGCGCCTCCCCAAGCACGCCGACCTGATGGCCCAGCACGGCCACGCTGCCACCGCGGCGACCGGGTTCGCGGCCGGAAACGTCGAGCGTGCCGGCGGCCAGCGTCGTGCCTTGCGCACCGCCGTCAAGCACGATCCGGCCATTGCGTTCGACCAGCGAGCGGGCGCGCACCACACCCTGCTGGTCGAGAACGGTCTCGGTCAGCGCCGTCGCGGCATGGGCGCTCAGGATCGCCTGGCCGCCGTCGGCGATCAGCATGCCGCGGTTCGTGACCAGCGCCTCGACCGCGCCTTTGTCGACCCGGAACTTGGTCAGGCCGTCGCCGCTGAAATCGAGGGTCATCTTGTCGCCCGCCGCCAGCGCCGCGGTGCCCAGCCGCGCCGAGATGGTCCCGTCATTGTTGACCCTGGCACCGAGCAGGGCAATGGTCCCGCCTTGCGCAGCGTGCAGCTGCCCCTGGTTATCCACCGAAGCGCCGGCCGGGCCGGCCGCGAAGCGGTAGCGTCCGCTCAGGAAATCGTCGTTGCCGATGTCGAGTGTGGACGCCACCAGCCCGCCCACGCTGACCTGGGCCGTGCGGCCGAACAGCACCCCGCCCGGGTTGACCAGGAACACCTGGCCATTGGCGCTCAGACGCCCGTAGATCTCGCTCGGATTGCTGCCCGTGACCCGGTTCAGGATCACGCTGGCAGTGCCCGGCTGGCGAAACTCCACGCTGTCGGACGGCCCGATCGAGAATTGCTGCCAGTTGACGATCGCCGTCGCCGACCCCTGCGTCACCAGCGTGTGCCGCGCATCGGGCTGGACCACGGCGACCTGGCCGGCGACCACCTGGGCCCCGGCCGGTCCCGCCACGGCGCTTCCGTACTGCGCCAGCGCCAACGCCACCGCCATGCTGATCAGCGTGCGGGGTGGAGCGGCGCCGCGGCGGCGCACTGCAAGCTTGGGAACCAGGGCTGTCATGATGTCATCCTCGATCGGGTTGGGGCCGGCACTCAGAAGGTATGCACGGCCTGCGCATACAAGCGCGGATTGCGCTGGTCGGCGCCGGGCTCGCCCTGGCCGGCGCGCCAGGCCAGGCTGGCACGCAGCGTCAGGCCCGGGGTCACGTTCCAGAACAGGCCCAGGCCGTAACCGCGCAGGGTGCGCCGGTTCTCCCCCCCGGGCGCGGGATGGCGATGGACCGCGCGCACCCAGCCAGTGTCATGGAACAGGCTGACCGCCGCTTCGGGCCGGACACTCCAGCGGTATTCGAGATTGAGCACGTGGACCTCGTCGCCGAGGCCGGCCGAGGTCGCGTAGGCCCGTACCGCACGCGGGCCGCCGGCCGCGATTTTTTCGGCGCTGTCGAGGTTGTGGCTGGCCCATTGCCCCGCCAGCGCCACCAGTACGCTGCTGCGCGCCGACAGCGCCTGCAGCCGCGACGCCTGGTAGAGCAGGCGCGTGTAGCGGCCGTGCGTGTCCAGGCCGCCAGGGCCCTGGTCGAGCGCCAGCGCGGCCGCGCTGCCGATGGCGAGCTTGCCGAAGTAGGCGGTCAGGCCGGCATGCGTATAGCCGCCCAGCGCGCGCGCGTCGCGCCCTTCGTAGACCAGGCCGACGCCGACATT
>DASVVC010000051.1:0-33354 GCA_036386755.1 Telluria sp. | reverse complement strand
ACCGGCCTCGCGCGTGGTGCAGACCATCGAACGCGGCGTGGCGCAAGCAGGGCCCCGGGTTAGCGGCGTAGGCATAGGCTGACCGACTAAC
Organism: Telluria sp.; assembly: GCA_036386755.1. GTDB lineage: Bacteria > Pseudomonadota > Gammaproteobacteria > Burkholderiales > Burkholderiaceae_D > Telluria_A. The sequence goes on along the minus strand of DASVVC010000051.1, from coordinate 33,263 downwards.
CTTGGATCCCCGCCTGCGCGGGGACGACGGATCAGCGGATGGTGGACGACGTAGCGGTGACTGTAAAACTGAACGTGCGCCGCAACCGCTGGCCGGGCGCGAGCAGCGTCAAGCCATGCCGCACCGGTCCGCCCGCCATGTTGTGCGCGTTGATCAGGTGGTCCACCGGCTCGAAGCAGAAAAAGTCGCCACCGGCCGGCGCATACACGATGTAATACCCGCCATCAGCCTCGATCGCCAAGTCCAAGCCGCTTTCCGGCCAGTGAATGCGCGCCTTGCCATCCCACCCTTCGAACACGTTGTCGACCGGGCCTTCGGGCAGCGCGCGCGCGCGTTCAAACGACCATGCCTCTGGAATCGCCTGCGCATGCGCGGGCAGCTTGTCGGCGCCGGCCATCCACACGCTGCGCGCCTGCGCCTGCAAGGTCGTGCCGGGACTGCGCGGCATCCATGGATGCAAACCGAGGCCGAACGGCAGCGCCAGCGCGCCGGTGTTGGTCACTTCCAGCGTCACCACCAGCGCATTGCCGCGCAAGGCATAATCGAGCGCGGCGCGGTACGAAAACGGCAGGCCGTCGCGGCGCTCGAGCATCAGCAGCACCTGGCTGGCCGACTGGAACGCCACCGTCCACGGCCGCTGCCAGCCCTCGCCATGAATCGGAAACGGATCGCCTTCGCGGTTGGGCGGGATGTCGTAACGCTCGCCGCCATACGCAAAACCGCCGGCCATGCGGTTCGACCACGGCACCAGCGGAAAGCAGGCCAGCTGGTTCGGACGCGGCGCACAGTCGCTCGCGCCGCCGGCGTACGGGCGCAGCACCGGCACTGGTACCGGTGCTGCGCCGCCGATCCAGTCCAGGCGCGACAAAGCGCCGCCGACACCCGGAAGGATCTCGGCGGACAGCTGCGAATTACGCAGGACCAGCGGCGCCAGGCTAGTTATATTGCGGCCCGGTCAGCAAAAAGCCGCCACCCTGGTAGGTGATCGTGATGTCGTCGGCCGGCGCGTAGCTGCCGCTGAACGGGAACTTGTGCTCGAACCGGGTCGAGCTGTCCTTGGCCACGAAACCGAGATGGCGCGAGTGACGGTCGTCCCACCATTTGGCCTTGTTGCCGGACACGCCGAACGCAATGGTGTGGCCAGCGCGCGCGGCAAACAGCGAGCAGCGCAGCGCTTCGACCAGGTCGTCCAGGCTCAGGTAGGTGATCATCATGCGCGGGTTGGCCGGCTCGGGGAAGCAGGAACCGATGCGCAGGCACACGGTCTCGATGCCGAAGCGGTCGAAGTAGTAGCGCGACAGCGATTCGCCGAACACCTTGCTGATGCCGTACATGCCGTCGGGGCGCGGCGGCATCTCGGCGTCGACCAGGTCGGTCGTCTTGTAGAAGCCCATCGTGTGGTTCGAGCTGGCGAACACCACGCGCTTGACGCCGCACTTGTGGATCGCTTCGTACAGGTTGGCCGTGCCGAGGATATTGGCCTGCATGATCGCGTCGAACGGCGCTTCGGTCGAAATGCCGCCGAAGTGCAGTACCGCGTCCACGCCTTCCATCAGCGCCAGCACGCCGGCCTTGTCGGCCAGGTCGCACTGCACGACTTCTTCGCCGTCGCCGGCCGGGCCGACGTCGGCCAGGTCGGACAGGCGCACGATGTCGGCCCACGGTTTGATACGGTCGCGCAGCTGGCGTCCGAGGCCGCCGGCGGCGCCGGTCAGCAAAATGCGTTTGAAGGGTTTGCTCATGATCAGGTTACCGGTGCAGGATTAAAAAGGGTCAGGGCATTATGCAGCTTCCAGTGTTCGGCCCAGGTCTTGCTGCCGCTGGCCACGTCGAGCATCAGCTTGAACAACTCCCAGCCGACGTCTTCGATGCTCGCTTCGCCGCTGGCGATGCGGCCCGCGTTCACGTCCATCAGGTCGTGCCAGCGGCGCGCCAGGTCGTTGCGCGTGGCGACCTTGATGACAGGGCATTCGGCCAGGCCGTACGGCGTGCCGCGCCCCGTGGTGAACACGTGGATGTTCATTCCCGCCGCCAGCTGCAAGGTGCCGCAGATGAAGTCGCTGGCGGGGGTGGCTGCGTAGATCAGCCCTTTCTGTTTGAGTTTTTCGCCGGGCGAGAGCACGCCCGTGATCGCGGACGATCCGGACTTGACGATCGATCCCATCGCCTTTTCGACGATGTTCGACAGCCCCCCCTTCTTGTTTCCCGGCGTGGTGTTGGCGCTGCGGTCGACGCCGCCGCGCGTCAGGTAGGCGTCGTACCAGGCCATTTCGCGGATCATCGCCTCGGCCACTTCCGCGTTGGCCGCGCGCGAAGTGAGCTGGTCGATCCCGTCGCGCACTTCCGTCACTTCCGAGAACATCACGGTGGCGCCGGCGCGCACCAGCAGGTCGGTCGCGTAACCGACGGCGGGATTGGCCGTCACGCCCGAAAACGCGTCGCTGCCGCCGCACTGCACGCCCACCACCAGGTCCGACGCCGGGCAGGTTTCGCGCCGGCGTGCGTTGAGCGCCTGGAGCTGCACCTCGGCGGTGCGCATGATCGAATCGATCATCGACTGGAAGCCCACGTGGCCATCGTCCTGCAGGCATACCTGCGCGGGTTCGGCGCCGCGCAGGATCGGGATCGAACCTTTCGGGAACAGGCGCGCCGGCTGGAGTTTTTCGCAACCCAGGCTGACCACCATCGCCTGGCCGCCGAAGTTCGGGTTCTGGCTGATGTTGCGCAGCGTGCGGATCGGGATCTCGGCGCCGGGGGCATCGATCGCCACGCCGCAGCCGTAGGTGTGTTCCAGGCCCACCACGTCGTCCACGTTCGGATAGCGCGGCAGCAGTTCGCTCTTGATGCGCTTGACCGCGTGTTCGACCACGCCGGAGACGCATTGCACGGTGGTGGTAATGGCCAGGATATTGCGCGTGCCGACCGAGCCGTCGGCGTTCTTGAAACCCTGGAACGTGTAGCCTTCGAGCGGCGCCATGACGGGGGCGGCGCGGGTGGCGATCGGCAGGCCTTCGAGTTCGCGCGCGGCCGGCATGCGCAGCACCGCTTCCGAAATCCAGCTCCCTTTTGGGAGCGCGCGGGCGGCAAAGCCGATCGTCACGTTGTAGCGGGTCACCGCGTCGCCTTCGGCGAAATCGATCAGGGCGACCTTGTGCCCCTGCGGCACGGCGTCGACCAGTACCAGCCCGTCGGGAAACACCGTCCCCGCCGGCAAGCCGCCATCGTTGACCACGATGGCCACGTTGTCGGCCGCGTGCATGCGGATATGGAGCGGTGTTTTTTCTGGTGTCGTCATTTTGATAGCCTGGTATGCCCGTACCCGCATGAGCCCGGGAATTGCGGGTGCCATTGCGGTCGGTTTTGGTAAGTATGCCAGCAAACTTTAAAATCGGCTAGTCCAATTCAAGTTATTGGTCTGACCAATTTAACTTTTCATAACAAAACGGTCAGGGTGGTCCGGCCGCGTTCCACGCTTGGCCGCAGCGGGGCGCAAGCCGATATAATTGCTGCCTGATTTGCAACAAGGCAGACACAATGACTCAAGCATTTTCGGGCATGCCCAAGGCGCTCGGCCACATCCGCGTACTCGATCTGTCGCGCGTACTGGCCGGTCCCTGGTGCTCCCAGAACCTGGCCGATCTCGGCGCCGATGTGATCAAGATCGAACGACCCGGCGTGGGCGACGACACGCGCGCCTGGGGCCCGCCGTACGCGCGCGACGCCGACGGCAACGACACCAGCGAGGCGGCGTACTTCCTGACCGCGAACCGGGGCAAGCGCTCCGTCACGGTCGATATTGCCACGCCCGAGGGCCAGGCGCTGATCCGCGACCTGGCGCGCGAGGCCGACGTGGTGCTGGAAAATTACAAGGTCGGGCAGCTGAAACGCTACGGCCTCGATTACGCCAGCCTCAAAGAAATCAAGCCTGACCTGGTGTACTGCTCGGTGACCGGGTTCGGGCAGGACGGCCCGTATGCGCACCGCGCCGGCTACGACTTCCTGATCCAGGGGATGGGCGGGCTGATGTCGGTCACCGGCGAGCGCGACGACCTGCCCGGCGGCGGTCCGCAAAAGGCCGGCGTGGCGCTGACCGACCTGATGACCGGCATGTACGCCACCGTGGCGGTGCTGGCCGCGCTCACGCACCGCGACCGCACGGGGCAAGGCCAGTACATCGACATGGCGCTGCTCGACACGCAGGTGGCGATGCTGGCCAATGTGGGCAGCAACTACCTTAACAGCGGCAAGGCGCCCAAGCGCTGGGGCAATGCGCATGCCAACATTGTGCCGTACCAGACGTTTGCGTGCGCGGACGGGCATATCATCGTCGCGACCGGGAACGATGGGCAGTATCAGAAGTTCGTGGAAGCCGGTGGCCGGCCGGATTTGGGGCTCGATCCGCGCTTTGCCACCAACCCGCTGCGCGTGCAGCACCGCGATGTGCTGGTGCCGCTGCTGGCGCAGATGGTCAAGACGCGCACGCGCGACGAGTGGATTGCGCAGTTGGAGGCCGTCGGCGTGCCGTGCGGGCCGATCAACGATGTCGGTGAAGTGTTCGAGAACGAGCAGGTCAAGGCGCGTGGCGTGGCGATCGAAATGGATCACCCGGCGGCGGGCAAGGTCAAGCTGGTGCGTAGTCCCATGAAGATGTCGCTCACGCCCGCGCAGGCCGATTTGCCGCCGCCGATGCTGGGGCAGCATACCGATGAAGTGCTGCGCGATCTGCTGGGGCGCAGCGAGGAAGAGATTGCCGCGCTGCGGGCTAAGGGCGCGATTTAATATCGTTACCCGCGGCTTCGTCGTTCCCGGCCTCGGCGGCCCCCTTGGCGGGAACGACGGGCAACGGGAATGCGAACAGGACGCTTACGCGGCCTTCAAGCCGGCCGGCTCGATCGGCGCCAGCCCGCGCAAACGCAGCGCCATGGCCAGCGCCAGCCCTAACGCCAGCGCCAGCAGCCCGACCACGCCGTTCCATCCGGCCGCGCTCCACACCAGCCCCGACACCGAACCCACCACGCTCGACCCGATATAGTAAAAGAACAGGTACATCGCCGACGCCAGCGCCTGCGGCGCCCTCGCCCGCCGCCCCACCCAGCTGCTGATCACCGAATGGGTGCCGAAAAATCCGAACGTGAACAAACTCATCCCCGCCAAAATCAGCACCAGATGGCTGGACAAGGTCAGCAGCAGCCCGGCCAGCATGATCACCATCACCATCCACAGCACGTTGCGCCGTCCGATGCGGTCGGCCAGGCGGCCCGCCCACACGGAACTGAACATCCCGATCAGATACAGCACCGACATCGCCCCCACCGCGCTCTGGCTCAGGTTAAAGGGCGCGGCCAGCATGCGGTAGCCGATGTAGTTATACAGGCTCACGAACACGCCCATCACCAGAAAACCCAGCGCGAACAGCCACGGCATGCCGTCGTCGCGCAGGTGCGTGCGGGCGCCGTCGAGCAAACCGCGCAGGCCCGGTTTGCCGCCCCTGAAGTTGTGCGACTCGGGCAGGCTGCGCGCGAACTCCCAGGCCGCGTACAAGCCGGCGGCGCCCATCGCGCCGAGCGCCAGGCGCCACGAATAATGGTCGCTCACAAACGAGGCGATCACCCGGCCCGCCATGCCGCCCAAGGCGGTGCCGCTGATGTAGAGCCCCATCGACAAGCCGAGCGACGGGCCTTCGATCTCCTCGCTCAGGTAGGCCATGGCCACCGCCGGCATGCCGCCGAGCGAAAAGCCGAGCAAGGCGCGCAGCACCAGCAGCTGGACGTAGCTTTGCGCGACGGCGGTCAGCACCGTGAACACGGCGGCGCCGACCAGCGCGAACGTCATCAGCTTCTTGCGCCCGATGCGGTCCGACAGCGCGCCGCTGATCACCAGCGACACCGCCAGCGCCAGGGTGGCGATCGACAGCGACCAGCTGCTTTGGGCCGGCGTGAGCGCAAACTGGCGCGCCAGCAGCGGCATGAGCGGCTGCACCGAATAGAGCAGCGCGAAAGCGGAAAAGCCCCCGCACAGCATGGCACGGTTGATGCGCTTGAACGCGGGCGAAGCGGCGGTAACGGCGCTGGAAGACATGATGGACAACCCGAAGTGAATAAACTGAAGTCATCTTAGGTTTGCGCTTTTATACTGTCCAATATATATTTAAGTCGTTTCTCATACATTGAATCGATTACAGCCATGGAATTTCGCCAGCTCCGCTACTTCATCGCCGTGGCCGAGGAACTGCATTTCACGCGCGCGGCCGAGCGTTTGCACATCGGCCAGCCGCCACTGAGCCACGCGATCCAGATGCTCGAAGCGGATGTCGGCGCGCAGCTGTTCGAGCGCACCAAGCGCTGGGTCAGGCTGACCGAAGCGGGCAAACTGTTTTTGGAGGACGCGCGCCGCATCGTGGCCTTGTCGGAGCAGGCGGCGAGCACCGCGCGCCGGGCCGAACGCGGCGAGGCGGGCGAATTGCGCATCGGGTTCACGTTCTCGACGCCGCTCACGCCCCTGTTTGCGCACGTGATCAACCGCTACCGCCAGCAGTACCCGGCGGTGACGTTGACCTTGCACGAGATGGCGACCGTGCCGCAGATCGATATGCTGGCGCGGCGCGAACTCGATCTGGGATTCGTGCGCCCGCCGGAAGATGCGCTGCCCGACAATATCGGCCTGACGGCGCTGCGCGAAGATCCCCTGGTGGCGGTGCTGCCGACCGGGCTGGCGCTGGCGCGCAAGAAGGCCATTTCGATCAGCGAGATGGCCGAGCTGCCGTTCGTGATGTATCCGCACAGTGCGGGGACGGGGATTTATCCGCAGATTTTCAGGCTGTGCCGCGATGCGGGGTTCGTGCCGAGAGTGGAGCAGACGGCGGGGGAAGCGTCGACCATTATCGGACTGGTGGCGGCGGGGTGCGGAGTGTCGGTGCTGCCAGGGTCGTTCGAGCGGATCAGGATGGATGGGGTGTGCTACCGGCCGCTGCTCGATGCGGCGGCGACGACCACCTTGCTGCTGGCGCAGAGGAAGGGCGAGCATGCGCCGCTGGTGCAGGCGTTTTTGGCGTTGGCGAGCGAGGCGGCGCTTTGATGCGTCGTTCCCGGCCAAGCAGCGGGCGGCCGAACTATCGGGCCGGCGGGCACGCGCATCTCGATAGCGGCCGGGTTGACGGCCATGCGAGCCTGTTTTAACGGGCTCGCCGCGAAGGTCGAGCCGGTACTGGCCGACGACCCGTTCAGCGGACACGCCGTCGTGGTTCGCTATCTGCGCCATGCGCTGACCTGTATCGCTGACTATCCGCTAAACCGGCTGGGCGAGCTGCCGCCCTAGAACTGCGCCGCACAACTCGCCTTGGCCTAAAGCGATACTGCCCCGGCGCCATGTCCTGCCGGTCGATTCGCCAGGACCGCGCGCGCGATGACATCAAAGAGATAATCGCTGCGCGGAGCGAACGAAGCCTGGTCCCCGAGCCAGCCGAGAGCCCCGATCAGTGCGAACAGGTCGCTTCCCGTCATATTTCTATCCGCTCCTCCTTCGGCTTGCGCGCGCTCAAGCAGCCGCGTTCCGGCGCTGCGCAAGTTCTCGCATGAAGCGTGCAGAGCCGAAGCCGGGTCAGACAGGGCGGCCGCCATCATGGTGACGGCACCGCTATACACCCGGACGAATGCCACCGCCTCGCGTAGCCAGGAAACCAGCGCATCATCCGGGGAACTGGCGGTTTCGAGCGTGTCTGCCTTCTGCGTCAATTCTTCAAGGCTGGTCCTGAGCAAGGTGTCGAGCAAGGCCTCACGCGTGGGGAAGTGGCGAAACAGGGTCGCCAGGCCCACCCCGGCCTTGCGTGCGATATCACGCAGTGATGCCTCGGCCCCTTCCTCTGCGATGACGGCGCGGGCGGTGACAAGCAGGTGTTGATAATTTTCTTTCGCATCGGACCGCATAAAATCTCCTTGACAAACGGATCAGTGATCCGCAACATACGGATCACTGATCCTCTTATTGTAGCGCGGCTGCGGTGGGGATGACAACAAGGAGCGCCACATGCGATATAAACTTTTTGGCAAACACACTGGGCTACGGGTGTCTGAACTGGTTCTCGGGACGGCCAATTTCGGGCTGGCCTGGGGTGGTCACGGGGCCGACCCGGATGAAGCGCGCCGTATTTTCGACACCTATGCCGGCGCAGGTGGCAACTTTATCGATTCAGCCAACGGCTACCAGGACGGCCAGTCCGAGCAGTTTGTCGGCGACTTGCTGACGGGACGACGTGACGAGTTCGTGCTCTCTACCAAGTTCGCCGTGAAGACAGACGCCAATTCCGGCATCCTCGTGACTGGTAACAGCCGCCAGGCAATGGTAGCGTCCGTGGAAGCAAGCCTGAAACGGCTCAAGACCGACCGCATCGACCTGTACTGGGCGCATGTGGACGATGGTGTCACGCCGCTCGAGGAGATCGTGCGCGGCTTCGATGACCTGGTGCGTGCCGGTAAGATCTTGTATGCCGGTCTGTCGAACTTCCCCGCATGGCGCGTGGCCCGCGCCGCGACCATCGCCGAACTACGTGGCGCCGTTCCGATCGCGGGCATTCAGGTCGAGCACAGCCTGGTCCAGCGTGCGACCGAGCAGGACCTGATCCCGGCCAGCCAGGCGCTCGGTCTGGCCGTCGTGGCCTACTCGCCCTTGGGCGGTGGTGTACTGACCGGGAAATACCGCGACCACAACGGCGAAAACCGCCGCGACCAAGCGTGGGGCGGAGCCGGCTTTCAGCCCGAGAACACGCCTCAGCGCAGCGCCATCATCGATACCCTGATCGCGGTTGCGCACGAAGCGGCCGTCACGCCTGGCGAAATCGCCATCGCCTGGGTGGCCGCCAAGGGTTCACTGCCAATCATCGGCCCACGCACGCTGACTCAGCTCGATAGCAACCTTGCAGCGGCAAAGGTCGACCTGTCGCCCGAACAGATCGCGCGTCTTGACCAGGTCAGTGCGATCCCACGCGGGTATCCTTATACGGTGCTCGACGATCCGCGCATCAAGGACCTCATCACCGGCGGCAGGTTCGATCAGATCGATGCTCCGCCCGGATCGGTCGCTTGATAGAAAAACTGTCCCGCATAGGGGCGCGTACCAAGGATCGCGCACGTGCTTGATCCTGGAGCGGCGCTGCCGCTGACGTTCAAGGAAACCAGGTTCCCGCCGAGGCCGGGAAGTCGTTTCTGCCAATGGCAGGAAGTCGTTTCTGCCAATGGCAGGAAGGACGGCGCGCAGTAAAAGCAGCTTTAACCGTAGTCCGCATCCAGCTCCGACCCCGCATAGTTCTCGAACTCCGCAAACAACGTCTTCATCGCCGTGCGCGTGCGGATTTTTTGAATCACGGTGCAGTTGGTGCGGTACGATTCGATCCGCTCGGCGATCACCGGCTGGTGCTGCGCCGGCACCTGCTTCATCAGCGCCGCCCAGCCTTCTTCATAATCGGGCTTGTTCTTGCGTACCGACTTCACCAGGCGCTCAAAATCGGCCTGCCCGGTGCGCGCCACGATGCGCCCTCCTCCTTCGATCGCGAAAATGATCGCGACCGCAATCACCCCTTCCGCATTCAGGTCGGCGTCGTTGATCGGTCCCGCGTAGTGATGGCGGCGCAGCCAGCCGGCCGCGCGCACGATCGCCTGCACCGCCTTTCGCTGCTTGTACTGGACCTGGAACTTCTCGTACCCGGCCCAGTTCTGGTACGGATCGGCGCTGCAGATATCGACGAACAAATCCTTCAGGCGCCGCTGCGCATACACCGGGTCCTGGTCGTACTCGCCCACCAGCGAATCCTCGGGCAAGGCGGCCAGGTCGCGCACCATCCGAAAACCCGCCTGGAACGCATGCTCGGCCCCTTCGTCGATCAGCAGATCGAGCGCCGCATCGTCATCTTCCTCGCCCAGTTCATGGTCGAGCCCCAGCGATACGCAGCCCACCGTCAGCAGCAAGGCCTTCTGGATGCCTTCGGCGGTGCGGTCGTTGGTGAACTTTTCGGCCACCATGGCGGTCACGCCGGCCAGTTCCTCGGCCAGGATCACCGACTCGTCGCCGATCTCGCGCGCGGACAGGCAGCGGATCGCCCGCACCAGCCGCGGCAGGCGTTCGACGACGATGGCCGGCAGCATGTTCTGCGCCGCCTCCATCACGAGAAGATTCCCGTGCCGATGCTCTTGCGCGCACCGCGCTTGGGCACATTGCTGCGCGAGGACGGCACCTGCTTGCGCAAGCGGTACAGCAACTCCTTGGTGGTGCGCTGCAGGAATTGCTGCTCTTCGTCCGGGTCGTCGTTGTACTCGGCGTCGGCCAGGTCGCCGCTGTGACGGAAGTCCGGGAACAGTTCGAACAGGGCGCGGTCCCAGCCGTCTTCGCTGGCCTTGGCCAGTTCGATCGCCAGGGGCGCCACGTCGCTGTCGGACGAGGTCTGGCTGGTGATGTACGGGCCCTTGGCCAGCACTTCGCCGGCCAGTTCCAGCATTTCTTTGGGCGCCATCGAGAACAGGATCGCGAACACGGTCGCGCCGTGATCGGTGGCCGACGCTTCGGCCAGCAGCTCGGCGCGGCGCTCCTGGTCGTCGGTCGAAAAGACGATGCCATGCACGTGCGCGAACAGGGTTTCGGCGACGCGCTCAGGGTCGTCTTCGATCATGTCGTCCGACCAGGTGGCGGCGAAAAAGGCCAGGCTGTCGGCCCAGGCCTTGGGCGGCACCAGCAGGGTCGCCAGCGAGGTCTTGCCGCCGTCGAAACCGGACAAATGCAGGGCCGTGACCTGCGGCGCGAGCGTGGACAGCACTTCGACCACGGCCAGGTCGCCATGCGTCTCGACCGCTTCGGAAAATGCCTGCTCGGCGTGCGACAGCGAACCGGCCAGCACCAGTTCGCTGATCTGTTTCGACAGCGCGGGCAGATTGCTTTGTTCGCTCATGCTCAATCTCCTTCCTTGTCGAACATCTGGGCGAAGTCGTCGGTGACGCCCTCGTCTTCGTCGTCGTAGCGGTCGTCGCCATCATCGTCGCGCGAGAGCTGTTCGAGCGATTCGTCGTCCTCGTCCCACAGGCGCGGATGCTTGAACAAAAACGCGGTGATGATGGCCTGGCGCGCCAGTTCCGGATGGTTGCCGGTCATGGCGCTGTACATGGCTTCGGCCTCGCCCTCGCAGGCGGCCATGGCGAACACTTTTTCGGGGCTGCCGCCTTCGTAGTCGCCCGCTTCGGCCAGCAAGCCCTTGGGATTGCTGAAGGTGATGTGATCGACCAGCGCGAAGCTCATCATGTTGACGTCTTCGATGCCGCCGCCGCTGGTGTATTCGCTCACCAGGGCACCGACCATCATGTCGTAGTTCTTGCGGTTCGGCGGGTCGCCCAAAATGCCGTCGATCTGGCCGCCGAGTTCACGCGACTGGTAGGCAAATTCGGGATGTACTTTTGTCATTTTCTGATCCTGTTGGTAATGCGTATTGAAGCGCGGACGCACCGCGCGCCAGAGAACTGCGCGTGCAATGTCCGGATATGGGGGCGGCGCTTACGCCGGCAAGGTCACGCCGTTCAGGCTGAACAGCGAACGCCACAAGGCGAAAGCCTCTTCCTCCGCATCGATGATGATGCGGTGGTTGACGCTCTGGTTGTATTCCTCGCGCTTGGCCGGGTCGGACAGGATTTCGTAAGCCTTGGTGATGCTCTTGAAACGCACTTCCGCACCGGGAGCGTCGTTGCGGTCCGGATGGAAACGCATCGCCAGCGAGCGGTAAACCTTCTTGATCTCGTCGTCGGTCGCATTCGGCGCCACGCCGAGGGTGGTGTATAAATTGTCCACGGGAAACTCCTGCTGCCGAAACTGTAAAGCGAGATTATCCTATAGAACCGGGTTGGCGGGGCGGAATGGGGTTTTAGAGGCGCAATGGTGTGTGCTGGCGACCGATAACCTGACAACCGTCATTCCCGGCCTCGGCGGCCCCCTTGGCGGGAATCCAATTTCGTCTCTAATCGCAGGTGCCTTGGATTCCCGCCTGCGCGGGAATGACGGTCTCAGGTGTAGTGCCTTGCGTTCACGTTATCAAGTCGCCAGCTATAGACAGTAGCGTCGCCCAGCCCACTAACGCAACATATAAGCATTGCGTTAGAATGACACAACCCTATCATTCGCAAAGCATCTCTCCATGAGCAACGAAAAAAACACTGCGGCGCCGGCTGCGAATGCCCCGTCGCCGAACTTCCTGCGTGCCATCGTCGAGAACGACCTGGCCGCCGGCACCCACGTCCGCGAGGGCTTGCCGCCAGTTATTACCCGCTTCCCGCCGGAGCCGAACGGCTACCTGCACATCGGCCACGCCAAATCGATCTGCGTCAACTTCGGCCTGGCGCGCGACTACCAGGGCCGCTGCAACCTGCGCTTCGACGATACCAATCCGGCCAAGGAAGAACAGGAATACGTCGACACCATCATCGACAGCGTCAAATGGCTCGGTTTCAGCTGGGAACAACAGGGCCAGAGCCACCTGTACTACGCGAGCGACTATTTCGACCGCCTGTACGCCATGGCCGAGTACCTGATCACGGCCGGCTTCGCCTATGTGGACAGCCAGAGCGCCGACGACATCAAGAAAAACCGCGGCAACTTCGGCACGCCGGGCACCAATTCGCCCTTCCGCGACCGCGCGCCCGAAGAATCGCTGGCGATGTTCCGCGACATGAAGGCCGGCAAGTACAAGGACGGCGAACACATCCTGCGCATCAAGATGGCCGCCGATTCGATGGCCTCGCCCAACATGACCAACCGCGACCCGGCCATCTACCGGATCCGCCATGCGCACCATCACCGTACCGGCGACGCCTGGTGCATCTACCCGATGTACGACTTCACGCACCCGATTTCGGACGCGCTGGAAAACATCACCCATTCGGTCTGCACGCTCGAATTCCAGGATCACCGCCCGTTCTACGACTGGCTGCTGGCGACCCTGGCCGAAGGCGGCTTCTTCAAGCAGCCGGTGCCGCATCAGTACGAATTCGCGCGCCTGAACCTGACCTACGTGGTCACTAGCAAGCGCAAGCTGCGCGAGATGGTCGACGAAGGCATCGTCACCGGCTGGGACGATCCGCGCATGCCGACCATCGTCGGCCTGCGCCGGCGCGGCTACACGCCGGAAGCGATCCAGCTGTTCTGCGAGCGCATCGGCGTGTCCAAGGCCGACGGCTGGATCGACATGAGCACCCTCGAAGGCTGCCTGCGCGACGACCTCGACCCGAAAGCGCCGCGCGCCACCGCCGTGCTGCGTCCGCTCAAGTTGATTATCGATAACTTTCCGGAAGGCGAATCGGTCGAATGCACCTCGCCCGTGCACCCGCACTTCCCGGAGCGCGGCCTGCGCACCTTCCCGATCACGCGTGAGCTGTGGATCGAGCAGGATGACTTCATGGAAGTGCCGACAAAAGGTTACTTTCGGTATTTCCCGCCGATCGGCGACGCCCCCGGCAGCCGGGTGCGCTTGCGCCATGGCTACGTGACCGAATGCACCGGCTACGACAAAGATGCCGACGGGAACGTTACCGCCGTGCACGTGAAATACTTCGAGGATAGCAAATCGGGCACTGAAGGATCGAACACGTACAAGGTCAAAGGCAACATTCACTGGGTCAGCGCCGCCACCGCGCTCGAAGCCGAAGTACGCCTGTACGACCGCCTGTTCACCGAAGCGCAGCCAGACGCCGGCGGACGCGACTGGAAGCCATTCCTCAATCCGAATGCGCTGGAAGTGGTCACCGCCTACCTGGAACCGGGCATGAGCGCGGCCGAACCGGACCAGCGCTTCCAGTTCGAGCGCCACGGCTACTTCGTCGCCGACCGCGTCGACTCCGTTCCAGGCAAGCCGGTTTTTAACAGAGTTACTACATTGAAAGATAGCTGGGCAAAATAAACGTTGCCGAAACGCGACGCTTTCGTCCGCACCGAACCCCGCCCCGGCACTGCCGCGGCGGGGTTTTTTCTATATTCAGACTTTTCCGATCTCCATACCTATCAGGGTGAATAGGTATTATGACAACTAACTTCCGGTTAATGTAGATCAAACACTGCATCGCCAATTGCGTCTACCGAAAGGAAAGCAAACGCGCAATGCTTACTCTGAAGACAACTATAAAAACATTCTCGACGGCACGTCCTGCCCTGTGGGTCGGCTTGCCCTTTTCCCTGGCGGTGGGTATGGCACTTTACCTTGCCACCGCCAATTCTATTGAAGCCGACTCGCGTGCCCGTTTCACGGGTCTGGCGCAAAACGCCCGCAATACCATCAACACCCGCATCAAGTCCTATACCGACGTGCTGCGCGGCACCGTCAGCCTGTTCCAGATCAGCGAGCCGCTCACGCGCCGCCAGTTCCACGGCTACGTCAACGGGCTGGGGCTGGCGCGCAATTTCCCGGCGATCGAAAACATCAATTTCGCCCAGATGCTGGACGATGCCGACCGCGACGCCTTCCTCCAGCGCGTGCGCAAGGAACGCGCGGCCGATGGGGCCGAGACGGAGGACTTCACCATCAAGCCGCCGGGCCGGCGCCCTTCGTACACGGTGGTCACGTTCGTCGAGCCAGAGGAACGCTGGGCCGCCACGCTGGGTTACGACCTGTTCGCCAATCCCTTGATTATCGACACGCTGAGCGAATTGCGCGACACCGGCAAGCTGTTCACCTCGGGCTTGCCGATTGCCTTTATCTCGGGACCGAACCGCACCGGCCTGGGCATGCGCCTGCCGGTCTACCGCCCGCATGCGCCGACCGATACGCTGGCGCAGCGGCGCGCCGCTTATCTGGGCACGGTCGGGATCGCTTTCAGCGTACAAAAGCTGGTGCAGGGCGTGATAGATGACGTGCCGATCAAGAATGTGCGCATGACGCTGGTCGATAACGCCATCGGCCCCGACAAGCTGCGCGGCCGCGTTCTGTTCGATAGCGGCGGCGACGAGTCGACCCTGCCCTCCATGTTCGCACCGAACCGTTTCAACGCGACCCTGCCGATCGACTTCAACGGACGCCAGTGGGACGCCACCTTCAGCGTCGCGGCCACCGAGCTGTACACGGGCTTCGAGGAATTCGCGCCGTGGCTGGCGATGATGGCCGGCTCGGTCAGCTCGATGCTGCTGTACGCGCTGTTCCATGCGCTGACCTCGTCGCGGCGGCGCGCCATCAAGATGGCCAAGGGCATGACGCGCGAACTGCGCGACAGCCAGGCCAAGCTGCAGTTGTCGCACCAGAACCTGCGCCGCCTGGCGGCCCACGCCGACCAGATCAAGGAAGGCGAGCGCAAGCGCATCGCGCGCGAAATCCACGACGACCTCGGGCAAAACCTGCTGGCCCTGCGCATCGAAGCGGACATGCTCAGTTCGCGCACGCGCGAGCGCCATCCGCGCCTGCACGCGCGCGCCCGCTCCACCCTGCAGCAAATCGACGCCACCATCAAAAGCGTGCGCCAGATCATCAACGACCTGCGTCCGAACGTGCTCGACCTGGGCCTGTCGGCGGCGGTCGAGTGGCAGATCGCCGAATTCAAGCGCCGCACCGGCATCGCCTGCGAACTGATCGACGAACCGAAGGAAGTGGCGCTCGGCGACCATGCGGCCACGGCCTTCTTCCGCATCTTGCAGGAGTCGCTGAGCAACATCGTGCGCCATGCACAGGCCACCATGGTCAGGGTCGAACTCAAGCTCAACGGCAACCGCCTGTCGATGACCGTCAGCGATAACGGCATCGGTTTGCAGGCGGGCGAGCGGGCCAAGGTCGGCTCGTTCGGCCTGGTTGGCATTGAAGAGCGCATCAGCATCCTCGGCGGCTCGTTTTCCATTACCAGCCATGCTGGAGAAGGCACGACGGTCTGCGTGAGCGTCCCTTTGCACAATGAGCCTTCGCGTGACCCTGCCACCGGTGCGTCCGGCAAAACCGAATCGCATGCCGTTTTTGTCTGATGGCGAACGGTATTGTCCTAAACAAAATCCTCCTGAATGGCCTGCGGAACAGTCAGTGCATCCGCAATGCGCTAGGAAAATCCCCGAGTAATGCTTGAGCAAAGTCAACAAGCCGGAAGCGGACCGGCGCAACATCCTCAAACAGTAACGGAAATCAATGTAATCGGGCAATTGATTAACCGTAGGAAAGAAAGGAGACCGCAGTTTGTAGTACCCGCAACATCCGCAAGTCCAAACAGGGAATGTAGTCAACCAAACCAATCACACTCTAAAAAAGAGGCTTAATCATGATGACCAACGACGCAATCAAAGTAATTTCGGAACTCGATCTGGACCCGATCAAATTCAAACTCACGCACGCCGAATCCGGCGAAGGCTGGACGCAGGAAAAAGCCGATGCGGTGGAAGTGGAATATCGCCGTTTCCTGTATCTGATGAAAGCGTTCCCGGAAGACGAAACCGCGCCGATGATCGAAGTCGACATTTTCTGGCACTACCATATTCTGGACACGATGAAGTATGCGAAGGATTGCGAGCATGTGTTCGGCTATTTCCTGCACCACTATCCGTATGTCGGCATGAGCGGCGAGGAAGAAGATACGCAGCACCTGCAGGACTGCGGCAACCGCATGCGCGACCTGTATGAAAGCACCTTCGGCGATGTGTATGGCGCCAGCGCCGCGGCATGGTGCACGCGTGCCGTGGAAGAAGCAGCGCCGGTTGAAGCGGCCGCCGCGCAATCGGCATGGTGCACCCGCACTCCCGCCGAAGATACGGCCGTATCGGCCGGCGCCAAAGCCGCCTGGTGCACCCGGACCAATGCCGAAGCGGCCAAGGCCGCATGGTGCACACGCGCTGCAACGCCGGAAGCGAAGGCCGCATGGTGCACGCGCAGTACTACCGATAACGCCAAGTCCGCATGGTGCACACGCACTGCAACGCCGGAAGCGAAAGCCGCATGGTGCACGCGCAGTACAACCGATAGCGCCAAGTCCGCATGGTGCACACGCACTGCAACGCCGGAAGCGAAAGCCGCCTGGTGCACGCGCAGTACAACCGATAACGCCAAGTCCGCCTGGTGCACACGCACTGCAACGCCGGAAGCGAAAGCCGCATGGTGCACGCGCAGTACAACCGATAACGCCAAGTCCGCATGGTGCACACGCACTGCAACGCCCGAAGCGAAGTCCGCATGGTGCACACGCACCAGCGTAGAGGCAGTGAAATCGGCCTGGTGCACAAAGGGCAGCAGCGTAGAGGCAATGAAATCGGCCTGGTGCACGAAGGGCACGAGCGTGCCCATGGCCATCACCGCCGCCACGTCCAACCTGCTGCTATCGATCAGCAAGGGCGTCGCGCAGCCGGTCTGAACACGTCGCGGCATGCCTGACAGCACAGGCGACTAAACCGGACAGCTTACGCCGAACGCCGCGAAGCGCAACGGCATTGCAATCCCAAGGGGCACATGGTGCCCCTTTGCTTTTGGGTCGCCTCAGGCGTTGATCGTGATGGTTGCCGCCGGCACGCCCATCATGGCGCGCAATTCGCGGATGCTGAAGTCGCTGATCTCGTGCATGCGCAGCAGGATCGTCGCGCCGATCGGCAAGGTGCGGTGGCGAATTTTACTGATCACAGGCGGCGCAACTTCGAGCGCGCGCGACAGGGCCGCGTCGTTTTTGAGCTGCAAGCGTTCGATGATGGCATCGAGCACCTTGTTCGGATCGTAAGTCGGTTCTTCAGGAAATCTGCGGTTGGTCATGAATTTAAGTCTCTCGAAATTCGCCTCCGTGGCATATTCGCCCGGGTGCTGTCTTTACAGTCGATTAGTAAGCGGTAATGGCAAAAACAACCCGAATATGCGGCTGCTCGGGCATAGGCGTGCATCATACACCGAAGTGTTGACATTCGCTTAACCAGTGGAACTTAAACTCAATATAATTTGTGCTTAAGGCAATATTTTGTGAGATTTCGACCGGCGCGCGGCGCGCCGCACGGGCGCGAACAGCCAGTCCAGCGCGATCTGTGTGGCCAGGCGGCTGTAAGTGGTGGGAATCAGATAGAATTCAATGAGCAAGCGCTCACTATCGGTAGGCACGAGGCGCCAGCCGAGCTGGCGGCGGATCTCGTCGGGTGGCGGCGGCGGACGGCGCGCGCCCTCGCGCCGGGCCATGTAGGCGCGTACCTGTTCTTTGGTTGGCTGGATGATCCGATGCGGCATGGCGGTAGGCACGGCTGTAAGCACAAGTCAGCAATATAGAGACGACATCGCACACGATACGACCAAGCCGCGTCCGGAACTTGATGGCGGTCAAACGAGCGCTAGTATTTGCCTATTGACAGCCCGGTTTCTGCCCTATTTCTTCTGGCTCGCCAGGTACAAGGCCTTGGCATCCTGATGCGCGCGGTCGACGGTGCGCATGGCTTCTTTTTCGTCATGCTCGACGAAAAAATCGGCGTCCTGCGCCTTCACGACCAGCTTGATCGCGGCGGCATCGCTCAGGTTGTACTTTTCGGTGATCAGGGTGGTTACTTCATCAAGATATTCTTCGTAGGTCATCGCGCTTCCTTAGTGAGGACCGTCATTTTACCAGCGCCATCGCCGCCACCGCCGGTGCCACTTGCGGATAACGCAGCCGCACGCCCAGTTCGTCCTTGATGCGCTCATTGCGCATGCGGCGCGATTCGGACATGAACGACAGCAACATGGGAGATACCGAAGCAACTAGTTGCGCTCTCGCAACGCGAGGTGGCCGCGCCATGCCGAAGGCGTCGGCCACGGTATCGAAATAATCCGCCATTTTCATGTGGGTATCGTCGACGGCGTGATAGATGCGTCCGGGCAATGTCCTGTACAAGGCCAGTGCGACAATGCGCGCCAGGTCGTCGGCGTGAATATGGTTGGTGAACACGTCTTCCGACGCCAGCAGCGCCGGCGTGCCCTGCTCCAGGCGGCGCAGCGGCAAGCGCTCGCGCGCGTAGATGCCGGGCACGCGCAGGATGGCCAGGCGCGCGCCGCTGCGGCCGGCCCAGGCACGCAGCACCCGTTCGGCGTCGACCCGGCGCTGGGCGCGCGCATTGCGCGGCGCCACGGTGCGCGTTTCGTCGATCAGGGCGCCACCGCAGTCGCCATACACGCCGGTGGTACTGATATACACCATGCGCGCACCAGGGGGCAGCACGGCGCACAGGTTGCGCGTGCGGCGGTCGATCGCGCCTTCGCCCGGCGGCGGCGCCATGTGCACCACCCAGTCGGCCAGGCCGGAAAGGCGTTTCAGGCTGGCCGGATGGTCCAGGTCGGCAATGATGGGAATCGCGCCCGCCGCGCGCAGCTCGGCGCAGCGTTCGGCGTTGCTGGTCACGGCAAACACGCGAAAGCGCGCGCGCACCAGCGGCAACAGGCGCATGCCGACGTCGCCGCAGCCGAGAATGAGCAGGCGCGGGCGTTTGAAGGGGGAAGTGGTAATCATAGAAATGGATGATGATCGATGGCGTAGCCGCACAATATACAAGATAAGGTGCAAGATCAGGGCCGCGCCGGTGCCGGGGCCGCCGGGCTGTTGCACGCGGCGCCGTCGGGAGTGCATGTAAAATACCCGCAGCCGTCGGCCGCCGCAGCAAAAGTAGTAGCAAGCGGTAGTAGCAAGCGCGCAGCCGACTCCGACCATGTAGCTCTTATTGATGATGACGATATGACGTTTCAGATTACTGTCCAGCCCAGCGGCCACCAGTTTGCCTGCGAAGCGGACGAAACCGTCCTGGCGGCGGCGATTCGCGCCGGCGTCGGCCTGCCCTACGGCTGCAAGAACGGCGCCTGCGGTTCCTGCAAGGGCAAGGTCCTCTCCGGCACGGTCACACACAAGGCGCACCAGCAGCGCGCCCTGAGCGAGGAAGAAAAAGCCCAGGGCATGTCGCTGTTCTGCTGCGCCACCACGGCGGGGGACCTGGTGATCGAAGCGCGCGAAGTGGGTGGCAGCACCGATTATCCGGTACGCAAGATGCCGTCGCGCGTGGCCAGCATCGAGAAACCCGCGCCGGACGTGGCCATCGTCACCCTGCAACTGCCGGCCAATGAAGCGCTGGCCTACCGCCCGGGACAATATATCGAATTCATGCTGCGCGACGGCAAGCGGCGCAGCTACAGCATGGCCAGCGCGCCCAGCCAGGGCGGTCCGCTGACCTTGCACATCCGCTACATGGCGGGCGGACTGTTCACCGAGCAGGTGTTTAACACCATGAAGGAGCGCGACATCCTGCGCTTCGAGGGGCCGCACGGCAGCTTCTTCCTGCGCGAGGACTCAACCAAGCCGATCATCCTGCTGGCCTCGGGCACGGGGTTTGCGCCGATCAAGGCGCTGGTCGAGCACCTGATCCACCTCGGCTCGACCCGTCCCGTCAGCCTGTACTGGGGCGGACGGCGCCCGGGCGACCTGTACATGAACGCGCTGTGCGAAGAGTGGGCCGCCACCCTGCCCCACTTCAGTTACGTGCCGGTGGTCTCGCATGCATTCCCGGAAGACCACTGGAGCGGGCGTACCGGCTACGTCCACGCCGCCGTGATGCACGACTTCCCCGACCTGTCCGGCCACCAGGTGTATGCCTGCGGCGCGCCGGTGGTGGTCGAGGCCGCGCGCCGCGAGTATGTCGAGCAATGCCATCTGCCGCCCGAGGAGTTCTACGCCGACGCCTTCACCAGCGAAGCCGACCTGGCCTAGTTGCCCGGTCGTGGCCAGGAGCCACGCGCATCAACCGACACCGTCTTTGCCGCCTGCGCGGAAAAGGCGGTGTTTTGTTTCCTGCGCCAAAAACCGCAAATCCAGGGTGTGGCTTTTAGGCAGCAGCCCAGTGATGGACATTGCGCTAGCTCAATCGGCGTACAACACTGTACTGCTATAACTCAAGACGTATCCGGGTTTTTAGGTAATTGCATCCCTTCCGGCTTCCCGGCTGCAGTGCCCTTCCGGTCGACTATTTTTAAGCTTACCAATTAAACAGTGGAGAGAAATGCACGCAAGCTTGCATTGATTGCGCGCGCCAAGGCTGACTCATTCGAGCAATTCGCTTGCCAAATTACTGAGGAGATGAATATGAAAAATATAAATCAATCTGTGAGCAACGGCAGTTCCCAGGACGACGCCGCGTCCAGGATCAAGAGCAATCTCATGCCGTCCCGGGCTCCCCTCTCCGAGCAGCGAATCAGCCGCCGCGCCAATGCCTTGTTTACCGCCCTGTCCACCGATTTCCTTCTGCGCGAACAATTCGTGACCGACCCGGCGCAGATCATGGCCGAGTATCTGTACGGCCAGTACTTGCCTGACGAAACAGCCGACCTGGTCAACCAGCTGGTGTTCGCGGTCATGTCCAATCCCCGCCTGTACGACTGGATGACGAGCTACGCGCGCCGCCTCGATGGCGCGATGCCGACCAGCCACGCGTTCGTCATCGAATTCGCCCGCGCCGTGGCCGCCTCGGGCGATGAACTGACCGTGCTGGCGCTCATTCGCGGCGGCGCCGGCGGCGGCGGACAACTGCCCGCTCCGATCGACTTCCTGCTGCCGATTTTCATCGTCATTGGCGGGCGCGCCGCTGCTGGCGGCACCGAGATGAGCCCCGGCGGCGGAACTGAAATGAGTCCAGGCAACCTCAGGGCCGGCACCGAAATGAGTCCTGGCGGCGGGACCGAAATGAGCCCCGGCAACCTCAGGGCCGGCACCGAAATGAGCCCCGGCGGCGGCACCGAAATGAGTCCCGGCAATCTGATCTTCGGCGCTGCCGATCCCGGCGCACTGCGCGCCGGTACCGAAATGAGTCCCGGCGGCGGCACCGAAATGAGCCCGGGCAGGTTGCGTGCCGGTACCGAGATGAGCCCCGGCGGCGGCACCGACATGAGTCCCGGCCGGATCCGCGCCGGCACCGAGATGAGCCCCGGCTACGGCACCGAGCAGAGCGGCACACACATGAGCCCCGGATTGATCTCTTCGGGCACCGAGATGAGTCCCGGCTATGGCACGGAACAGAGCGGCACGCATATGAGTCCCGGCAGGCTCGGCGGCATCGGACAATTGCCCGGCCACCTGCGCATTTCCATCGATGCGCTGGCACGCTATGCGAACCAGCTGCGCATCCAGGGAGCCTTGACGTCCAGCGGTTTCGAGCATCTGTAGACGATGTTCACCATGCGCGAAGATCATGCGCACGGCAGCGCCATGCCGTCGTGCGCGCCGGCCCGTCACGCCCGGGCCGGCCAAGACGAAGCGCGCGGCAGCCTCGCGAACGCGTCCGATGCGTTCGCGGCGGCGCCGCGCCTTGACCTTGACCCTGACCCTGGCTCTGTTCCTGCCCCGCAGGCTGGCGCAGCCCGGCGCCAGCATGCCGTGCAGCTGGCGCGCCTCGGACGCGTGCACGAAAGCACGCAACTGTGCCGTGCCGAGCTGGCCGCCAGCGCCGACGGCGCACAGTGGCTCCATGCCCTCATCGTCGAGGCGATGGAAGCGCACGACCTGACCCTGGCCGGCAGCATGGCGTCCATTCTCGCCATTCTCCAGCGCGGCAGCAGCTGGTATCCGGACGGCGCGCGCCAGGGCGGCGCGGCGCCGCCAACGACCCTGTCGCTGCCCAAGCTGCAGCACGACATCGACCAGTTCCGCCATCTGCGCGCGCTCGGCGTGCTCGATGCGCCCTTCGACCAGGTCATCGCCCGCTATGGCGAGGTGCGCGAGCGCCTGGCCGCCGGCGGACCGGAGGCGCGTCTTGCCCTGAGCCCGGAACTGGACGCGCAACTGGGCCATACCAGCGGTCGCATCGTGCACCTGGCCGACGCGCCAAGGCTCCCGCTCGGTTTGTCTGCCGATTGGGACCGCGCGCGCGCCGAGCGCCTGTACCTGGAGCAGCGCCCGGGGGTGGTCGTGATCGACGATTTTCTGTCTGCGCAGGCACTGGCCAGCCTGCAACGGTTCTGCACCGAATCGACCGTCTGGTTCGGCAACCGCTACGCCCACGGCCGCCTGGGCGCGTTGTTCTTTTCCGGCTTCAATTGCCCGCTGCTGCTGCAACTTGCCGAAGAAATCCGCGACGCCTTCCCGGCCCTGATCGGCAATCGCCATCCGCTGCGCCAGCTATGGGGCTTCAAGAATACCGGCGAGTTACCGGCGGACAGCACCGTCCACGCCGACTTTGCCGCCGTCAACGTGAACTTCTGGATCACGCCGGCCGAGGCCAACACCGACGACGACTCGGGCGGCATGCTGATCTACGACGTCGATGCGCCGGCCTCCTGGGATTTTGCCACCTACAACGAGCGCATCGACCTGATCCGCGAATACCTGGCGCGGCGCCAGGCCAAGGTGATCCGCATTCCCTACCGCCAGAACCGCGCCATCATCTTCGATTCCGACCTATTCCACGCGACCGAAGCGGTGCGCTTCCGGCCCGATTACCTGAGCCACCGCATCAACATCACCATGCTGTACGGCGAGCGCCAGTTCGACCAGCACCACCGGCCCGAGCAAGCCGCCGAACCGCTCATGGCCAACGGCGCCAACAGCGCCAGCTGGCGTTCGGCGGCACTGACCCGGCGCAGGCCATCATGAATACGACTGGACACACGCGCCAGCCAGGCTACTCGTACCAGGGACAGGATGCCTTCGTGCTGGAGGTGCTCGGCGGCATGCGCGGCGGTTTTTTCCTGGATTCCGGCGCCTCCAACGGCGTGAGCGGCAGCAACTCCTTGCTGCTGGAAAGCGAGTACGGCTGGAACGGCATCTGCATCGAACCGAACGCGGCCACCTTCCGCGCCCTGGCCGCGCGGCGCCGCTGCATATGCCTGGAATGCTGCCTGTACGACCGCGAGGGCAGCTTTGCGTTCCTGGAAGCGGCGGGCGTGTACGGCGGCATCGTGCAGGAATACGATCCGGACCAGCTGGCCTACACCGAGCAGATGCTGGCGCGCCAGGGAGCGGTGGGCGCCGTGCTCAAACCCACGCGCACCCTGCGCGCGGTGCTGCGCCAGGCCGGCGCGCCGAGCGTGATCGACTACTGGAGCCTCGATACCGAAGGGTCGGAACTGGCGCTGCTCAAGAGTTTTCCGTTCGACGAATTTCGCTTCCGCGTGCTGACGGTCGAGCACAACGAGACCCCGGCGCGCTGGCTGATCCGGGAGTTTCTCGAGTCGCGCGGCTACACCATGGTGCGCGCGCTCGGCATCGACGACGGCTACGTCTGCAACAGCGAGCTGCGCGGCTCCGGCTGGCGCAGCGCAGCCTTACGCGGCCCGGCCTTGCGCGGCCCGGCCTTGCGCGGCCCGGCCTTGCGCGCCCGCCGCTAGGAGAACAGCATGGCCGCCTCTCTTGCCCAACAGGGCTTCGTGATCGTCGATGGCTTCATCGACCGGCGCCTGGCGCGCATTCTCTACGACATGCTGCTCCTGCGCCAGTGGCGCGGCGAATCCAAGCGCGACGACCAGGTGCCCGCCGCCGACAGCCACTGGGGCGACAGCACCCTCGACGCCGTGCTGCTCGGCCTGCGCCCGGAGGTCGAGCGCGCGGCCGGCTGCGCGCTGCTGCCCACCTACGCCTACGCCAGGCTGTACCTGGAGGGACAGGCCCTGGCGCGCCACCGCGACCGCGATGCCTGCGAAATCGCGGTCACCATCCACCTCGGCCACAGCGGCGCGGCACCGTCGCCGATCTGCTTCGCGCCGGACGTGGCGGTGTCGCAGCAGGCGGGCGACGCCGTGGTGTACCTGGGCGACCGCCTGGAACACTGGCGCGCGCCGTTTGCCGGCATCAACTTCGGCCAGTTGTTCCTGAACTATGTGCGGGCCGACGGCGCCAGGCGCGAGCACCTGTTCGACGGCAGGCACGATGCGTTTCCGCCCACCGTGGCTGCACGGGAGGCGTCATGAGCCGCGTGGTGCTGCACGAACCGGGCCTGATGGTGGCCGATACGGTCTTGCCGCCGGGCGCCTTCAAGGCGCTCGGGCGCGACGTGGCCAACGGCGAGTTCCGCGGCGTGCACGCGCAGAAATGGGACAAGTCCTGGCGCCTGTGGGACGGCAACCCCTTGCGCGGCGAATCGGTCTACTTCGACCCGCGCGGCCTGTTCGGCTGGAAAGGCGCGGCCTACCCCACCGGGAGCGCGGTCGACCTGCTGATCGAGCAGTTGCGGGCCTGGTCCGGCGCCCACCCGGAGCTGGTCGGCGTGGAAGGAATCGACTGGTTCGCGCTCTACCTGTCGCCCTGGATTTACCCGGTCGGCAGCGCCCTGTCGCTGCACCAGGATGGCGCAAAGTACAGCGGCGCGTTCACCTACTTCGTCCATTCGCAGTGGCGCACCCACTGGGGCGGCGAATTGCTGGTGTCGCGCCTGGACGGCATGGCGGCCGCCCCAAGCGCACCGGCCGCCTGCGACGGCGACGCGCCCTGGATGTCGGAAGATGGCAACGGCGACGCCGATCCCGGCGGCATCGCCACCTGCGTCACGCCGCTGCCGAACCGCCTGGTGCTGCTCGGTCCCGACCGCCCGCACCGCGTGGCCCGGGTCGATCACAACGCCGGGCTGCACGTGCGCGCCAGCATCGCCGGCTTCTTCCTGCGCGCGCCCTGACGGCGGAGGCCATATGGAATACCGGCGACTGGGCCAGTCCGGCCTGCGGGTCAGCGTGCTGGCCTACGGCACCTGGGTGACGTTCGCCGAGCAGGGCGAGCTGTCGAACGCGATCGAGAGCCTGACCGTGGCGCGCCAGGCGGGCGTGAACCTGTTCGACACGGCCGACGCCTACGGCCATGGCCAGGCCGAAATCCTGCTCGGCCGCGCCCTGGAGCAGCTCGGCTGGGACCGCGCCACCTACGTGCTTTCGACCAAGGTCTATTCCGGCCTGCGCAATTGCGTCAACATGTGCCAGACCCTGAACCGCAAATACCTGCTGCAAGCGATCGACGAATCGCTGGAACGGCTGCGCACGCCCTTCGTCGACCTGCTGTACTGCCACCGGCCCGATCCGGCCACGCCGGTCGAGGAAACGGTATGGGCCATGTCCGACATCGTCGCCGCCGGCAAGGCGCATTATTGGGGCACGTCGGGCTGGTCGGTGGAGCAGATCCGGCAGGCGTGGGAATGCGCCGAGCGCTATCGCTTGCGCAAACCGAGCATGGAGCAGACCGAATACAACCTGTTCAAGCGCGCCAGCCTGGAAGGCGCTTACGCAACGCGGCTGAGCGAGATGGGCGTAGGCATCGCCACCTGGAGTCCGCTGGCGGCGGGCCTGCTC
This sequence comes from Telluria sp., assembly GCA_036386755.1. Taxonomy (GTDB): domain Bacteria; phylum Pseudomonadota; class Gammaproteobacteria; order Burkholderiales; family Burkholderiaceae_D; genus Telluria_A. The sequence goes on along the minus strand of DASVVC010000051.1, from coordinate 7,042 downwards.
AGCGGCAAATACCGGAACGCCATCCCGCGCGGCAGCCGCGCCTGCCTGCCCGGCTACGACTGGCTCAAGACGTGGCTGGTGGACGAGGAGCGCAACAGCCAGGTGCGCGAACTGGAGGCGGTCGCACACGCGCTGGGCGCTACCCCGGCCCAGCTGGCCATTGCCTGGTGCACCACCAATCCGGCGCTGTCGTCCGTGATCCTGGGCGCGAGCAGCGCGGCCCAGCTGCGCGACAACCTGCGCGCCATCGAGGTGGTGCCGCTGCTGACGGCCGAGGTGATGCGGCGCATCGACCGCATCTTCCCTTATGAGAACTAGCGGCGCTTGACCGAGCCGGCGTCGAACTGGTCGCTGTTCTTGCCGGTCACGCCGCTGTAGAACTGCTGGATTTCGGCCATGTCGAGCGTGATGTCGCCGGTGGTCTGGAACATGCGCCCGATGCCGCCGGTCTTGCGCTTGAAGTCGAGGTAGGCCAGCGCGATCGGCACGTTGGCGCCGTGCGCAATGTGATAAAACCCGGTCTTCCAGTGCGTGACCTTGCCGCGCGTGCCTTCGGGCGCGACGATCACCGCCAGCCGCTCTCGCTTGGCGAAGGCCTCGATCGTGTTCTGGACCGTGTTGTTCGAGGCGGTGCGGTCGATCGCAATGCCGCCCAGCCAGCGCGAGAGCCAGCCGATCGGCCATTTGAACAGGCTCGACTTGGCCATCCAGTACACCCGCAGGCGCAAGGCGAAACACACCATCAGGGTCATCGGGAAATCCCAGTTGCTGGTGTGTGGCGCGGCAATGAGTACGTACCTGGAATAGCCGGCGATCTGCTCCGGCGTCAACCCTTCGGTACGCCATCCCATCAGGCGCAGGGTCAGGAGCGAAAAACCTCTCATCAAGGTGTTGACGACAGGGGTGTCAAATATGGTGTTCTGCATAAAACGATAACGGCAAGGAAGGGGCACAGCCAGCAGGGTCGGGAAACATCGGGCACAATACCGTGTTGATGATTCCAGAAAGAATCATTTTACCCTACCTGCTTAGCCCGTCCCGAAAGTTCCCATGTCAGTGATGTCGCCGTCCAACGGTTTCAGCGTTTTGCGCAACCGAAATTTCTCGTTTTACCTCGCGGCGCGCGTGCTGGGCACCCTGGCGGTACAGATGCAAAGCGTAGCCATCGGCTGGCAGGTGTACCAGATGACGGGCAGCCTGTTCGACCTGGGCCTGATCGGCCTGGCCCAGTTCGCCCCCTTCCTGGTGCTCATTTTGCTGGCAGGTCACACGGCCGACCGCTACAACCGGCGCCTGATCATCATTCTTTGCCTCGTTACGCAATTGCTGTGCGGCTTGCTGCTGCTGGCCTTTACGGTGAGCGGCATCGGCGTGGTGTGGCCGGTGTTTGCGATTCTGGTGCTGTTCGGCAGCGCCCGCGCATTCATGATGCCGGCCACCCAGGCGGTCTTGCGCAATATGGTGCCGAACGAGAGCTTCAGCCAGGCCGTCGCGCTCAGTTCCTCGGCCTTCCACGTGGCGGTGATCGCCGGCCCGGTGCTCGGCGGCTTGCTGTACATCGCCGGGCCGTCGACCGTGTACCTGGCGGCCGCCGCGCTGCTGGTGCTGTCGGTGATCCTGATGGGACTCACGACCAGCGCGCCGCAGGTGGTCAACAAGGAACCGGCCACCTGGCACACGGTGCTCGAAGGCTTGCGCTTCGTGTGGTCGCGCCCGATCATGCTGGGCGCCATTTCGCTCGACCTGTTCGCGGTGCTGTTCGGCGGCGCCACGGCGCTGCTGCCGGCCTACGCGCACGATGTGCTGCAGGTCGATTCGGCGGGCCTGGGCCTGCTGCGCACGGCCCCGGGCGTGGGCGCTGCGCTGTGTTCGGTAGCGCTGGCGTTTTATCCGATCCGCCGCCGCGTGGGCGCGTGGATGTTCGGCGGCGTGGCCGTGTTCGGGCTGGCGACCCTGGTGCTGGGCTGGAGCGCGAGTTTTCCGGTTGCGCTGGGCGCGCTGTTCCTGCTCGGCGCCGGCGACATGGTCAGCGTGTACGTGCGCCATCTGCTGGTGCAGTTCGAGACGCCCGACGAGATCCGCGGGCGCGTGAGCGCGGTCAACGCGGTGTTCATCGGAGCGTCGAACGAGCTCGGCGAATTCGAGTCGGGCCTGACCGCCGGCTGGTTCGGCCTGACCCGCGCCATCCTGTTCGGCGGCGCCGCCACCCTGGCGGTCACGGCGATCTGGATTGTCAAGTTCCCGGTGCTCTCGCGCATGGACCGCTTTCCCCATCACGAGAAAGAAGAGCAAGCCGCGCGCGATAGCAAAATCGTCTCGTGAACCTCGCCGCCTATCTGCGCGCCTTCGGAGCGCGCGCCGTGGCACCAGGCGACGCGCCCTTCCTGGCGCGACTGTACGCGTCCACGCGCCAGGATTTGCTTGGCAGCGGCGGCGCCGATCCATCCCTGGTGGCCTCGCTCATGTCGATGCAGCAGCGCCTGCAAGGGGCCGACTACCGCGAACGCTTTCCCGATGCCATCTACCTGATCCTGCAGGACGCCGGCGAGCCGGTGGCGCGCATCGTGGTCGACCATGGCTTGCAGGCCGTGCGGCTGGTCGATATCGGCCTGCTGCCGCAAGCGCGCGGACGCGGCACCGGCAGCGCCGTGCTGCGCGCGTTGCAGCGGTGGGCGGCCGAGCATCGCCTGGCGCTGACCTTGTCGGTGCACCGCAATAACCCGCAAGCGCGCCGTTTGTACCTGGGCCTGGGCTTCCGGATCGAGCACGCCGGTGAGCATGCGGACGAGCTGCGCTGGCAGCCCGCACGACCCGATTTCATTTGCACTGAGCAATATCAATGAAAGGTGTAATATAGGTCGTGTGCTTAACGAAGTGCCAACCTGGCGTGGCGCAGCAATGCGCGCAAGCCGCACATGCAGGTAGAAAAGGGTTGTGCCAGTACCTTTATGAACAGCAGGGAGTGAGCTTATGCAAATCAACATCAATACCGATAAAACGATCGAACGTCATCAAGGCCTGGACGATCATGTGCAATCCGTGGTCTCGGCCGCCGTTTCACGTTTTAGCGAACACATTACCCGTGTTGAAGTCCACCTCAGCGACGATAACAGCCAGAAATCCTCCGACGGCGGCAACCGCTGCCTGCTCGAAGCACGCGTGACCGGCTACCAGCCGATCGCCGTCAGCGACCACTCGGTGCATCTGCACCAGGCCATCACGGGCGCCGCGGATAAACTCAAGCGCGCCATCGAAAGCGCCCTGGGCCGCCTGCACGACAAGCAGCTGCACGCCACGCCGAAGCTGGCGCCGCAGCCTGACGAAGTCACGGACGACGTAAACGAGTAATTACTGGCATCGCAAGCTGACAGGCCAGCGCCTGCCCCACGGCAGGCTGGCCTGGACCGGCGCGATGCCACACCAGCATGGCACATCCGCTGCCCAGGTCAGAACATCGACGCCGACTGCGCCATGGCGCGCAGGTAGCGCAAGCCAGCGAGCGCACGGCTGCCGTACCACGACATCATTTCACCATCGACCAAGTGCACCGGCTTGCCGATCTGCTTTTCGAGCGCGTCCGCGTGGGCGTCCGTGAAGCGGTAGGGCTCGGTCGAGAGCAGCACGCCGTCGATGCGCGCCACCAGTTCCTCGGACCAGGCAAAACGCGGGTAGCGCGCGGGGTCGTCGAGCTGAGGCACGCTCCAGCCGATCTCGGCCATCATGCGGGCGATGTAGGTATCGGCCGAAATGCTCATCCACGGGTCTTGCCAGATGCAGTACAGCACCGTTGCCGGGCGGCCTTTGGGCAGCGCCTGCAAGGCCGCGTATTCTTCCTCGAAGGCCGCGCACCAGGCTTCGGCCTTATCGGTGGCGCAAAAAATGCCGCCCATCAGGCGCGCCAGTGCCAGGTTGTCGCGCGGCGCCACCGGATGGGTGACGACGATATTGGGCACGAACGCGGCCAGCGCCTCGACGGTCGGCTTTTCGTTTTCGTCGACGTTGACCACCAGGTGAGTCGGCGCGAGCTTGCGGATCTTTTCCAGGTTCACATCCTTGGTGCCGCCGATCTTGGCGATCGCCGCCACCTGGTCGGCCGGATGGATGCAAAAGCCGGTGCGCCCGACCACTTGCCCGGCCAGGCCGAGCTCGCACAGCAATTCGGTAATCGAGGGCACCAGCGACACGACCCGTGCCGCCGGGTCGGGCTGAAACTGGGTGCCAAGGGCGTCGGTAAAATGCATGGGAGTGGCGGTCGAAGTCGAATGACGCTATTGGAACACTGATATGATGTAAACGCCAATTGTTATGGCGGCGCACACCTGACCGGAGAAACTATTTTGGAACAGATCGGCACCTTCGCAGCATCGAGCTACACCATCCGCGACTTGCATTTGTTCCGCGACATCGACGACGAGCAAATCGCGCAAGCGCTGGCCGAGTGCGCCGTGGTGCGGCTGGACACCGGCGCCACGGTCGAGGACAGCAACCGCGCGCGCCTGTACATCGTGCTGCGCGGCGCGCTGGCGGTCGAGGCCGATACCCGCAACGGCATGGCCGACGGCACCGTCAGCAAGATCCTGCCGGGCGAGAGCGTGGGCGAGCAATCGGTGCTGGACGAAGCGGCCAACCTGGCCTCGATCAGCGCGCTGGAGGAGTCCGAGCTGCTCGTCATCGAAGGCGAACTGGTGTGGAAGCTGATCGACCAGTCGAACGGCCTGGCGCGCAATCTGCTGCGCCTGCTGTCGTTCCGCATCCGGGCCGCCAATGCGCTCTTGCGGCGGCGCCAGAAGCTGGGCGAATTTTATCGTCAATTGTCGATGAACGATGGCTTGACGGGGCTCTACAACCGCGCCTGGATGAACGACATGCTGCCCAAGCTGATCGCCACCGCGCACCGCGCCGGCACGCCGCTGGCGCTGGTGATGCTCGACCTCGACCACTTCAAACTGTTCAACGATACCCACGGCCACCTGGCCGGCGACGACGCCCTGCGCGCGGCGGCCGACGTCATTTCGACGGCGCTGCGCCCGTCCGATTTTGCGCTGCGCTACGGCGGCGAGGAACTGATGGTGATCCTGCCCGAAACGCCGGAACCGCTGGCCGTGATGGTGGCCGACCGGCTGTGCGCGCGCATGCGCGAGGCGCCGATTTTCCGCGACATGCGCGTTCCGCTGCCGCACATCACGGCCTCGTTCGGCGTGGCCATGCTGGAAGCGGGCATGGACGACAGCGCCCTGATCGCGGCGGCCGACGCCGCCTTGTACCGCGCCAAGGATGGCGGGCGCAACCGCGTTTCGCGCTGAAAGCGGGCCCCAAGGGGGCGTCAATCTGTGTACCATATGGGTCCGCCCCGGAAACGCTGATTTTTCGACCCTGAAATTGAGAGCCGTCATTCCCGCGCAGGCGGGAATCCTAGGCACCGTCGCTCTGCATATATGCCTTGGATTCCCGCCTGCGCGGGAATGACGGAACTTGGCGCTACTTTTTGATCGAAGTTCCATGACCACCCATACCTTTCTCTGGCACGACTACGAAACCTTCGGCGCCCAGCCGCGCCGCGACCGTCCGGCGCAGTTCGCCGCGATCCGCACCGATGCCGCCCTGAACGAAATTGGCGAGCCGATCATGCTGTACTGCCAGCCCGCGCCGGATTTCCTGCCGGACCCGCAGTCCTGCCTGATCACCGGCATCACGCCGCAGCAATGCCTGGAGCTGGGCGTGCCCGAGCACCAGTTCGCGGCCACCATCGAAGCGGCCTTCAGCCAGGCCGGCACCATCGGCGTGGGCTACAACACCATCCGTTTCGATGACGAGATCACCCGCTTCCTGTTCTGGCGCAACCTGATCGACCCGTACGCGCGCGAGTGGCAGCACAATTGCGGGCGCTGGGACTTGCTCGACGTGGTGCGCATGACCTACGCGCTGCGCCCGGAAGGCATCGAATGGCCGATGCGCGAGGAAGATGGCAAGCCCAGTTTCAAGCTGGAACACCTGGCCAAGGCCAATGGTCTGCTGCACGAATCGGCGCACGATGCGCTGTCGGACGTGCGCGCCACCATCGCGCTGGCGCGCCTGATCCGCGACAAGCAGCCCAAGCTGTTCGACTTTTGCCTGGCCCTGCACAAGAAAGACAAGGTCGCCTCGGAAATGGGCATGCACCTGGCGGCGCCGCAGCGCCAGCCCTTCCTGCACGTGTCGGGCATGTTCCCGACCGAGCGCGGCTGCATCGGACTGGTGTGGCCGCTGGCGACGCATCCGACCAACAAGAATGAAGTGCTGGTGTGGGATTGCAGCCATGACCCGGCCGAGCTGTTCGGGCTCGACGCGGAAACGATCCGCCTGCGCATGTTCACGCGCTCGGCCGATTTGCCGGAAGGCGTGACGCGCTTGCCGATCAAGAGCATCCATCTGAACAAGTCGCCGATGCTGGTGGGGAACCTGAAGACCTTGAGCGCGGCGATGGCGCAAAAATGGGGCATCGATATCGAGCAGGGACGCGCGTTCGCGGCCGTGGCGGCGGCGGGGCCGGACATGGCGGCCTTGTGGGCGCAGGTGTACCAGAAACCGGGCGCGCAGGAGGCGGTCGATGTGGACGAGGATCTATATGGCGGCTTCATCGGCAATGGCGACCGCCGCAAGCTCGATTCCTTGCGGACCGAGACGCCCGACAAGCTGGCCAAGGCCAAGCCGTCGTTCGAGGATCAGCGGCTGGTGGAACTGGTGTTCAGGTACCGCGCGCGCAATTTCCCGGAGTTGTTGAGCGAAGTCGAGGCGCAGCAGTGGGAAGAGCACCGCGCCGCCAAGCTGTTCGACGGGCAAGGCGGGGCGAGGACGATCGAGCAGCTGTTCGCGGAGATCGATACCTTGTCGGAAGACGCCGACGAGCGGGCCGAGGAGATTCTGGGAACCTTGTACGATTATGCGGAGGCGATTGCGCCGAGCAGGTATTAGGCTCCGTCGTTCCCGCGTTAGCCGTTGTTCCCGCGCCACCACCACGGCGGTCCCGCGTTAGCCGTCGTTCCCGCGCCGGCGGGAACCCAAG
>DASVVC010000050.1:0-33261 GCA_036386755.1 Telluria sp. | reverse complement strand
GCGCCTGCTGCGCGCCACGGCCGAGGCGCTGGCGCGCTGCGCACCGGTGGTGCCGCCGGCGGCCGTGGCCGTTGCCGCCGGCGCGGCCGGTCCCGTGACCGGCATCGACGCGGTGTCCGGCGAGGCCGCCAGCGTGGCCGCGAGCGGGATCAGCGAGCTGCCGCTCGACCCGGACGCCCAGGCGGTCACCGAGGCCCCGGGCGATGCCGCCGACACGCTCGACGGCGTGGCCGCGGCGGCTGCCGAAGCGAGCATCGCGGCCGGCGCCGAGGCGGTGACCATCGCCGTGGTCAAGGCGGCGGCCAGTGGCGAAGCGCGGGGCAGCGGCGCGGGCGATGCGCAGGGTGAACCGAATGCCGGCGCCGCCCTCAAGGCCGAGGGCATGGCCGATGGGATGCTTGACGGGATGCCTGATGGGACGCCGTCCGATCCCAAGGCGGTCGTCGCGTTCAAGCCGCCGATTACCTCGGTATCCTGAGCGCGGGCCTGGCGCAGCGGCGTTTTGCGCTAAAAACGCCGCTTGCCGCCGACAACGCGCCGCGCGCCGCGACAAGGATGGCGTTTTGGCTTACCATAACGTCAATCTTTGTTCCGATTCCCCACTCCGATGACCATGACACTTTCCGCTGGCAACAAGATTCTCTCCACCCTGTTTATCGCCAGCTCGGCCCTGGCCTTTGTCCCCACTGCCGGCGCCGCCGCCCCGGCTGCCGCCCCGGCTGCCACGCCGGCTGGCGCGCCGCTGGTCAAGGGCTTGCCCGATTTCACCGACCTGATCGACAAGGTCGGACCGGCGGTGGTCAATATCCGCACCACCGAAAAACTCAAGCAGGGGCAGGGCAGTCCCAGCGAAGAAGAAATGCAGGAATTCCTGCGCCGCTTTTTTGGGGGCGCGGTGCCGCGCGGCCAGGACCCGCGCGGACGGCGCTCGCCCCAGCAGCCGCAAGAGGAAGAAGTGCAGCGCGGGGTCGGCTCCGGCTTTATCGTCTCGGCCGACGGTTACGTGCTGACCAACGCCCACGTGGTCGATGGCGCCGACGAAGTGCTGGTCACCCTCACCGACCGGCGCGAATTCAAGGCCAAGGTGCTCGGCTCGGACAAGCGCTCCGACGTCGCCGTGCTCAAGCTCGAAGCGCAACAGCTGCCCAGCCTGACTGTCGGCGACTCCAACAAGATCCGCGTCGGCGAATGGGTGATCGCCATCGGCTCGCCGTTCAACCTCGATAACACCGTCACCGCCGGCATCATTTCGGCCAAGTCGCGCGACACCGGCGAATACCTGCCGCTGATCCAGAGCGACGTGGCGGTCAATCCCGGCAACTCGGGCGGCCCGCTGATCAATATGCGCGGCGAAGTCATCGGCATCAATTCGCAGATCGCTACCTTGTCCGGCGGCTACAACGGCATTTCCTTCGCCGTGCCGATCGATGAAGCGATGCGCGTGGCCGACCAGCTCAAGAAGACCGGCCGCGTCACGCGCGGGCGCCTCGGGGTCGAGATCGGCGAAGTGAGCAAGGACGTCGCGGAGTCGCTCGGGCTGGGCAAGGCGCGCGGTGTCGAAGTGGCGCGCGTGGAAGCGGGCGGGCCGGCCGACAAGGGCGGCATCAAGGTCGGCGACATCATCCTCAAGTTCAACGGCCAGGAAATCGAACGCACCGCCGACCTGCCGCGCCTGGTCGGCTCGACCGCCGTGGGCAGCAAGGCCGTCGTGACCGTCTGGCGCCAGGGCCAGCAGAAAGAGATCGCGGTCAACATCGTCGCCCTCGACGACGACAAGGCCGCGCGCAAGCCGACCGTCAAGAAGCCGTCGCCCGAGCAAGCCCCGAACGCGGTGGGCCTGCACGTGTCCGACCTGAGCGAGGTGCAGCGCAAGGAGCTCGACATTGCCGGCGGCGTGCTGGTCGACGCCAGCGAAGGGGCGGCGGCGCGCGCCGGCCTGCGCCCGGGCGACCTGATCCTGCAGCTGAACAACGTCGAAGTCAAGGATGCCAAGCAGTTCAACGCCATGGTCGCCAAGCTCGATCCCAAGAAAAGCGCCGCCGTCCTGGTGCGCCGCGACGAGACCACCCAGTACGTGGTGATCCGCCCGCGCCAGTAACGGGTTTACCGGGCGGCGTTGCATCAAGCTTCACCGGCGGGCCGCGCGCCCGCCGCTTTTTACTTTTCCCTACGCTTGTTTTTCCTACGTTTCTTTTTCCTACGCTTCTTCCACCACGCCGTCCCATGATCCGATTTACCCTGTATTCGCGCGGTTACTGCCACCTGTGCGACGACCTGCTCGCCGCCCTCAACGCCCTGCAAACCGAGACCGTCCGCTTCGCCGTCGACGTCATCGATGTCGATGCCGACCCGGCCCTGGTCGAACGCTTCGACGAACTGGTGCCGGTGCTGTTCGGCGACCCGTCCCAACCCGAACTGTGCCACTACTTTCTCGACCAGGCGGCGGTGCGCAGCTACCTGGCCACGTTCGATGTATTGATTTAACAATGTTTACGCGGAATTCGGCATTAACCCGGCTTTCTACCTTGAAATCCGGTAAAATGCGGGGGTCGGAAATAGCTTCTGTCCTGAGCTTGACAGCTTCTCTTGCTTGATAAGGCGCTCGCCTGGGGATTGCCATGGCCCCCACGCAGCGCTTTTTTCGTATGGGGCGGCGTCGCCCGATACCGCAAGCCGGCACAGCAACGAGCGCGCGACCACCTGAATGTCGTCCTTCCCTACTTGGTTTTGAATTGCATTAATGAACAACATACGTAACTTTTCCATCATCGCCCACATCGATCACGGCAAATCGACCCTGGCCGACCGTATCATCCAGATCTGCGGCGGCCTGTCCGACCGCGACATGGAAGCCCAGGTGCTCGATTCGATGGACCTGGAGCGCGAGCGCGGCATCACCATCAAGGCCCAGACCGCCGCCCTGCACTACAAGGCGCGCGACGGCCAGGTGTACAACCTGAACCTGATCGACACCCCGGGCCACGTCGACTTCAGCTATGAAGTGTCGCGCTCGCTGTCGGCCTGCGAAGGCGCGCTGCTGGTGGTCGACGCCTCCCAGGGCGTGGAAGCGCAAACCGTGGCCAACTGCTACACCGCGCTCGACCTGGGCGTGGAAGTGGTGCCGGTCCTTAACAAGATCGACTTGCCGCACGCCGATCCGGCCAATGCGATCGCCGAGATCGAGGACGTGATCGGGATCGACGCGACCGACGCCGTCAAGTGCTCGGCCAAGAGCGGCCTGGGCGTGGAAGACGTGCTCGAGTCCCTGATCGCCCGCGTGCCGCCGCCAAAAGGCGACCCGGACGCGCCGCTGCAGGCGCTGATCGTCGATTCGTGGTTCGATAACTACGTCGGCGTGGTGATGCTGGTGCGCGTGATCAACGGCACCCTGAAGCCGAAGGAAAAAATCCTGCTGATGGCCTCCGAATCGGTGCAGCTGGTCGAGAGCGTGGGCGTGTTCAGCCCGAAATCGCAATCCTTGCCGCAAATTTCCGCGGGCCAGGTCGGTTTTGTGATCGCCGGCATCAAGGAACTCAAGGCCGCCAAGGTGGGCGACACCGTCACCCACGCCGCCAGGCCGGCTAGCGCGCCGCTGCCGGGCTTCAAGGAAGTCCAGCCGCAGGTGTTCGCCGGCCTGTTCCCGGTCGAAGCGAACCAGTACGACGCGCTGCGCGACTCGCTCGAAAAGCTCAAGCTCAACGACGCGGCCCTGATGTACGAGCCGGAAGTGTCGCAAGCGCTGGGCTTTGGCTTCCGCTGCGGCTTCCTCGGCCTGTTGCACATGGAAATCGTGCAGGAACGCCTGGAACGCGAATTCGACATGGACCTCATCACCACGGCCCCGACCGTGGTATACGAAGTGATCATGCGCGACGGTTCCCTGATCCGGGTCGACAATCCATCCAAAATGCCGGACCCGTCCAAGATCGAGGAAGTGCGCGAGCCGATCGTCACGGTCAACCTGTACATGCCGCAGGAATACGTCGGTTCGGTCATCACCCTGTGCATCGGCAAGCGCGGCGTGCAGATGGACATGAGCTACCACGGGCGCCAGGTCAAGCTGATCTACGAAATGCCGATGGCCGAGATCGTGCTCGACTTCTTCGACCGCCTCAAGTCGACCTCGCGCGGTTATGCCTCGATGGATTACGAGTTCAAGGAATACCGGGCCGCCGACGTGGTCAAGGTCGACATGCTGATCAACAGCGAAAAAGTCGATGCGCTGGCCATTATCGTGCACCGCGCCAACAGCCAGTTCCGCGGTCGCCAGGTCGCCGCCAAGATGCGCGAACTGATTCCGCGCCAGATGTTCGACGTGGCGATCCAGGCCGCCATCGGCGCCAACGTCATTTCGCGCGAGAACGTCAAAGCCTTGCGCAAGAACGTGCTGGCCAAGTGCTACGGCGGCGACATCAGCCGTAAGAAGAAATTGCTTGAGAAACAAAAAGCCGGTAAAAAGCGCATGAAGCAGGTCGGCTCGGTGGAAATTCCACAAGAAGCATTCCTGGCAATTTTACAAGTGGACGATAAATGAACCTGCAGTTTATCTTAGGGAACTTTGCACTGATCCTGTTCGTGGCGATGGTGCTCACGGGCATTATCTGGTGCCTGGATGTGTTTTACTTCGCGCGCCAGCGGCGCATCGCGGCCGATGCGGCCCTGGCCGCCTTCGACGCGCGCAACGCCAAGCTGACCGCCGAAGGCATCAAGGTCGACAACACCAGCCGCCAGTCGATCGAGGCGGCCATCCTGCGCCAGCCGACCTGGATCGAGTACTCGGGCAGCTTCTTCCCGGTGATCGCGCTGGTGTTCATCCTGCGCTCCTTCCTGTACGAGCCGTTCAAGATTCCCTCGGGGTCGATGGTGCCGACCCTGATGGTCGGCGACCTGATCCTGGTGAACAAGTTCACCTACGGTATCCGCCTGCCGGTGCTGAACCAGAAGGTGATCGACGTCAACGACCCGCAGCGCGGCGATGTGATGGTGTTCAAATACCCGGAAGACATGTCGCAGGACTACATCAAGCGTGTGGTGGGCATTCCCGGTGATAAAATCACGTATGCCAACAAGCGCCTCACGGTCAACGGCAAGGAGCTCACGTACACGCCGCTGGACGACTTCCTCGACGATGAAAAGCTCGTGTACCATAAGCAATTCACCGAAAACCTGTCGGAGCCGCCGCACCGTATCCTGAACGAGCCGAACAAGCTGACCTACAACCAGGACCAGGTAAAGGAATTTCCGCAACATGAAGCGTGCACCTACAGCAGGGACCAATTTACTTGTGTCGTACCTGCAGGCAATTACTTTATGATGGGTGACAATCGCGACAACAGCGCCGACAGCCGCTACTGGGGATTCGTCCCGAACAAGAATATCGTCGGCAAGGCGTTTTTCGTCTGGATGAATTTCAGCAGCCCCAAACGCATCGGCAGCATTCACTAACGTCACAGGGAATTACTATGTACGGACCAAAACCGGCCAATCTGGCAACACAGCAAGGTGTCTCGCTGCTGGGCTTGATTTTCGTGCTCGGCATCATTCTTGCTGTCGGCATGTTTGGCATGAAAGTCTTTCCGACGGTAGTCGAGTACCGCGCGGTCAAGGCCGGCATTATCGCGGCCAAGAAGAGCGACGGCTCGGTGCGCGAGATCCAGGTGGCGTTCGACAACCACGCCAATATCAACCGCATCGATGTCATCAAGGGCAAGGATCTGATCATCAGCAAGGAAACCGGCGAGACCCAGGTCGCCTTCGCCTACACCGCCACCATTCCGCTGATCACCAACGTCAGCCTGGTGATCGAGTACTCGGGCACCACCGATCCGACTGGCAAAATTCCTGAAAAACCAGCTGAACCCGTCCGTTAAGGCAGTCCAACCAAGAAGTCCGACACATGAATCTTCAGTTATTGCAAACGCGCTTAGGGTATACGTTCCAGGATGCTGGCCTGTTGCAGCAAGCCTTGACGCACCGCAGCCACAGCAGTTTGCATAACGAGCGCCTCGAGTTCCTGGGCGATTCGATCCTGAACTGTGTGGTGGCCTCGGTCCTGTACGAACGCTTTGCCGCCATCGACGAGGGCGACCTGTCGCGCCTGCGCGCCAACCTGGTCAAGCAGCAATCGCTCTACGAAATCGCCCAGAAGCTCGAACTGTCGCAGTTCCTGCGCCTCGGCGAAGGCGAACTCAAGTCGGGCGGTTTCCGCCGTCCCTCGATCCTGGCCGACACGCTCGAAGCGCTGCTGGGCGCGATCTTCCTCGACGCCGGTTTCAATGCCGCGCGCGACGTCATCCGCGCCTTTTATATCCCGATTCTCGACTCGGTCGACCCGCGTACGCTGGGCAAGGATGCCAAGACCTTACTCCAGGAATTTCTGCAAAGTAAAAAAATCTCGCTGCCGACCTACAACGTGGTGGCTACCCATGGCGCCGCGCACAGCCAGGAATTCGAAATCGAATGCCTGGTGCCCAAGCTCGGCATCCAGGTCTACGGCCGTGGCGGCAGCCGCCGCGCCGGCGAACAGGCCGCCGCCAAGCTCGCGCTCGACGTGGCCGAGCAAGCCCTGCTAAAAACCCCGCCGGCCGGGCGCAAGGCCAAGCCGCGCGCCGCCCAGCTCAAGCTGGCCGGCATCGCCACCATCCAGAGCGACGCCGATCCCGATTCCCATGGCGACGACGACGGCGCGTTGCCGGTCGACGCCAAGACCCCTAAACACCCGCATCCAGAAACGAAATCAGCATGAACGCCACAACCACCCCAGAAAACTTCCGTTGCGGCTATATCGCCATCGTCGGCCGCCCGAACGTGGGCAAATCGACCCTGATGAACGTGCTGATCGGCGCCAAGGTCTCGATCACCTCGCGCAAGGCCCAGACCACGCGTCACCGCATCACCGGCATCCAGACCGTGGACGACGCCCAGTTCATCTACGTCGACACGCCGGGCTTCCAGACGCGCCACTCGAATGCGCTCAACAAAACGCTCAACAAGACCGTCACCAATACCCTCATTTCGGCCGACGTGATCTTGTACCTGATCGAAGCGGGCACCTTCGGGCCGGCCGACCAGCAGGTGATCGACCTGTTGCCGACCGATGTGCCGTGCATCCTGGTGATCAACAAGTCGGACCGGGTCAAGGACAAGGCCGCGCTGATGCCGTTCGCCCAGCAGATCGCGGCCAAGCATGATTTCGCCGCCATCGTGCCGGTGTCCGCCAAGCTCAAGTTCCAGCTCGACGGCCTGCAAAACGAGATCAAGCGTCTGCTGCCGGAGAACGCGCCCGTGTTCGGCCCGGACGACATCACCGACCGCAGCGAAAAATTCCTCGCCTCCGAAATCGTGCGCGAAAAGCTGTTTCGCCTGGTGGGCGACGAGCTGCCTTACACCAGCACGGTCCTGATCGAAAAATTCGAGCAGGAAGGCGACCTGCGGCGCGTGTTCGCCGCCATTTTGGTCGAGCGCGACACCCACAAGTCGATGGTCATCGGGAACAAGGGCGCGCGCCTGAAGGAAGTGTCGACCCAATCGCGGCTGGACATGGAAAAGCTGTTCGGCGGCCCGGTGTACCTGGAAATCTGGGTCAAGGTCAAATCCGGCTGGGCCGACAATGAAGCCGGCCTGCGCGCCTACGGCTACGAGTAAGGCGCGCCAGCCGCGGCCCGCATGCCCACCAACGACGCCGACCTGACCGTCGCGCTATCCGCGAGCGCAGCGCCTGCAGCGCCGGCGCAGCCGGCGGGCGCCCCGGCGCCGGCCAAGCGGCGCGCGCCCCAGCGCGTGGAAAAAGTCAGCGGCCAGCCGGCCTTCGTGCTGCACAGTTATCCCTACAAAGAAACCAGCCTGATCGTCGACATGTTCACGCGCGACTTCGGCCGCGTGGGCCTGGTCGCCAAGGGCGCCAAGCGGCCGCTGTCGAAACTGCGCGGCGTGCTGCAGACGTTTCAGCCGCTGCAGGCCGCCTGGAGCGGCAAGTCCGAGCTGCGCACCCTGATCGACGCCGAGTGGGTGGGCGGCATGCTCCCCCTCGAAAAGACGGCGCTCTTGTGCGGCTTCTACCTCAACGAACTGCTGGTCAAGCTGATCGCGCGCGACGACCCGCACCCGGTGTTGTTCGACCATTATGTCTCGACCCTGAACCAGCTGGCCCACAATGAACCGGCACCGGTGGTCTTGCGAAAATTCGAACGGGCCTTACTTAAAGAGACAGGCGTGGCCGCCGACCTGACCCGCTGCACCGGCACGCGCGCCGCGGTCGACGCCGCTGGCCACTACGTCGTCGACCCCGAGCGCGGCGCGCGCCCGGCGCGCGAGTCGGACAGCTGGCCTGTGGTCAGCGGCAAGACCCTGCTCGACATGGAACGCGAGGACTACAGCGACCCTCTGACGCAGGCGCAGAGCAAACTGCTGCTGCGCTTTTTGCTGGCGCACCAGCTGGGCGGCTCGCTTCTCAACACGCGCCAGATCCTGATCGACCTGATGCAGTTATAGATTCACCACGAATTAACCACGGCTTCACCATTCAACCCAAGCAAGCGAGCAACCAACCAAGATGAGCTTTCTCCAACCGAATGGCCCGGTCATCGACCTGGGTGTGAACATCGACCATGTGGCGACCTTGCGCAATGCGCGCGGCACCGTCTATCCGGACCCGCTGCGCGCGGCCATGCTGGCCGAGCAGGCCGGCGCCGACGTGATCACCCTGCACCTGCGCGAGGACCGGCGCCACATCAAGGACGCCGACGTGCTCGCCCTGCGCCCGCAGCTGATGACGCGCATGAACCTGGAAGCGGCCGTCACGCGCGAGATGATCGATTTCGCCTGTTCGGTGCGCCCGCAGGACGTCTGCCTGGTGCCCGAGCGGCGCGAGGAAGTAACCACCGAAGGCGGGCTGGATGTGATCCGCTATTACAAAGAAGTCGAAGCGGCCGTCAAGCAGCTGCAAGGCGAGGGCATCCGCGTGAGCCTGTTCATCGATGCCGACGAAGCGCAGATCGGCGCGGCCGCCGACATCGGCGTGCCGGTGATCGAGCTGCACACGGGCCGCTACGCCGAAGCCGGCGCGGATGAACTGGCGCATGAACTCGAGCGCATCCGCCTCGGGGCGCGTTACGGCGCCTCGCGCGGGCTGAAGGTCAACGCCGGCCACGGCCTGCACTACCAGAACGTGCAGGCCATTGCCGCCATTGCCGACATCGGCGAACTCAATATCGGCCACGCGATCGTCGCCCACGCGCTGTTCGCGGGCTTCGAGAACGCGGTGCGCGAGATGAAGGCGATCATGGTCGCGGCGCGCCTGGCCGCGTGAACCCTGGTGCGTCGATGATTTACGGGATCGGCACCGACATCGTGCAGGTCGCGCGCATTGGCGCGGCGCTGGCGCGCAGCGAACGCTTCGCCGCCAGGATCCTGGGCGAAGACGAACTGGCGGTGTTCCACCAGCGCCGCCAGCAGAACGCGGTGCGTGCCGTGCGCTACCTGGCCACCCGCTTCGCGGCCAAGGAAGCGTTCTCGAAAGCGCTCGGCCTGGGCCTGCGCCCGCCCATGGCCTGGCGCAGCGCGCAGATGCTCAACACGCCCGATGGCCGGCCGGTCATGGCGTACAGTGGCGCGCTGGCCGGATTTATGCGGCAAAATGGGCTTTGCGCCCAGGTGACGGTGAGCGACGAAGCCGAGTACGGCGTCGCCTTCGTGATCGTCACCCGGCAAGCCTGATTGAATTGACCCGGATTGATCCTGCAATGACCGACGTAACGCCCGACGCATCTCCCGAACTGGCCTCCACCGCGATGCCAGCCGCCGACCCGAACGCGGCCGCCGCCGCGCGCGAACAGGTGCTGGCCACCGTCGCCAAGCTGCCCGGCCTGCCGGGCGTGTACCGCTATTTCGACGCCCAGGATGCGGTCCTGTACGTGGGCAAGGCGCGCGACCTCAAGAAGCGCGTATCGAGCTACTTCCAGAAAAACCTGGCCAGCCCGCGCATCGCCATGATGGTCGAGCGCATCGCGCGCCTGGAGACCACCGTCACGCACAGCGAGGCCGAAGCGCTGATCCTCGAAAATAACCTGATCAAGACGCTCAAGCCGCGTTTTAACATCCTGTTCCGCGACGATAAGTCGTATCCCTATCTGAAGATCACCGGGCAGGAGGTGCCGCGCATGGCGTACTACCGCGGCGCGGTCGACAAGAAGAACCAGTATTTCGGGCCGTTCCCGAGCGCGTGGGCGGTCAAGGAATCGATGCAGATCCTGCAGAAGGTGTTCATGCTGCGCACCTGCGAGGACAGCGTGTATTCGAACCGCACGCGCCCGTGCCTGTTGCACCAGATCGGCCGCTGCAGCGCGCCCTGCGTGGACCTGGTCACGCGGGACGACTACAAGCTCGATGTCGACAACGCCGCCAAATTCCTGCGCGGGCGCCAGAGCGAAGTGATGGCCGACCTGGAAGCGAAGATGCACGCGTTTGCGGGCGAACTCAAATTCGAGCAGGCCGCCGCGGTGCGCAACCAGATCCAGTCGCTGGCGCGCGTGCTGCACCAGCAAAGCATGGAGACCGGCGGCGACGCCGACGTCGACATCATCGCCGTGGTGGTGCAGGGCGGGCGCGCATGCGTCAACCTGGCCATGGTGCGCGGCGGGCGCCACCTGGGCGACCGCGCCTATTTTCCGACCCAGGTCAGCGATGCCGCCGCGATTGCCGAAGGGTCGATCGAAGTCGAGGTGCTGGCCGCGTTCCTGGCGCAGCACTACAGCGAAAAATTCATCCCCGGGGTGCTGATCCTGAATATCGAATTCGACCAGCCGGCCCTGATGGTGGCGCTCACCGAGCAGTGCGGGCACCGCATCAACCTGATCTTCCAGCCGCAGGGACAGCGCCGCCAGTGGCTCGAGATGGCGCAGAAGGGCGCCGACATTTCGCTGGCGCGCCTGCTGTCGGAACAGGGCTCGCAGCAATCGCGCACGCGCGCGCTGGCCGAGGCGCTCGCGCTCGACGCGAGCGACCTCGATGCGCTGCGCATCGAGTGCTTCGACATCAGCCACACGCAGGGCGAGGCGACCCAGGCCTCGTGCGTGGTGTTCCATCACCACGCCATGCAGAACGGCGAATACCGGCGCTACAACATCAACGGCATCACGCCGGGCGACGATTACGCGGCCATGCGCCAGGTGCTGATGCGGCGGTATGAGAAGGTCGCCAACGGCGACGGCGTCATGCCCGACGTGGTGCTGATCGACGGCGGCAAGGGCCAGATCGAAATGGCGCGCCAGGTGTTCGCCGAACTGGGCCTGGACATCTCGCTGATCGTCGGCGTGGCCAAGGGAGAAGGGCGGCGGGTCGGCCTGGAGACCTTGATGTTCGTCGACGGGCGCGCCGCGCAGGAACTGGGCAAGGAATCGGCGGCGCTGATGCTCGTCGCCCTGATCCGCGACGAGGCGCACCGCTTCGCCATCACCGGCATGCGCGCCAAGCGCGCCAAGACGCGCCAGACCTCGCGCCTGGAAGAGATCGAGGGTATCGGCGCCAAGCGCCGCCAGAAGCTGCTGGCGCGCTTCGGCGGCCTGCGCGGCGTGGTCGACGCCAGCGTCGAAGACCTGATGTCGGTCGAAGGCATCTCGACCCAGCTGGCCGAAGAGATTTACAAGCAGCTGCACTGACGGTGCCGGCGGGCGCTGCGCACACGGGGGCACACACGGGGGCGCGCACGGTCCAAACTGGTTAAAACAGCGTGAGCAAGGTAGACTAGCGGCGCAAGCATCTATCAACGCTTAACCAGTGCGCCCGCCTCTATGCCCTTTAATATCCCGATTCTCCTGACCTGGTTACGTGTAGCCCTGATTCCCCTCGTCGTCGGCGTGTACTACCTGCCGATCCACTGGCTGCCGCGCTCCGACCAGGACATGGCGGCCACCCTGGTGTTCGTCATCGCGGCCATCACCGACTGGTTCGACGGTTTTCTTGCGCGCCGCTGGAACCAGACCTCGGCCTTCGGCGCCTTCCTCGATCCGGTGGCCGACAAGCTGATGGTGGCCGGCGCGCTGCTGGTGCTGGTGCACCTGGACCGGGTCGACCACTTCATCGCCTTCATCATCATCGGGCGCGAGATCGCCATCTCGGCGCTGCGCGAATGGATGGCGCAGATCGGCGCCTCGCGCTCGGTCGCGGTCAGTTCGATCGGCAAGATCAAGACCGCCGCGCAGATGACCGCCATCCCGCTGCTGCTGTGGCACGACATGCTGTTTCGCGTGATCGACACGCAGCTGCTCGGCCAATACCTGATGGTGCTGGCGGCCGTGCTGACCGTCTGGTCGATGTTCTACTACATGCGCCTGGCCTGGCCGCTCATCAAGGAAAAGGGCGGCATGATGGAGTGATCCAGGTAATTGGCGCTTGATCCTTGACAGAGCGTTCAGATCATCTATAATGCCTGCCTGTTGTGACGACGCGGGAGTAGCTCAGTTGGTAGAGCGCAACCTTGCCAAGGTTGAGGTCGAGAGTTCGAGACTCTTCTCCCGCTCCAGTTTTCAGGTCTGGCTTTCAGTAGCAACAGGTAGTAGAATGCAGGACTCCAATGCGGGAGTAGCTCAGTTGGTAGAGCGCAACCTTGCCAAGGTTGAGGTCGAGAGTTCGAGACTCTTCTCCCGCTCCAGTTGTTCTGGATCAGGTTTGCAGTGGCGGTAAATAGTAAAATGCAGGACTCCAATGCGGGAGTAGCTCAGTTGGTAGAGCGCAACCTTGCCAAGGTTGAGGTCGAGAGTTCGAGACTCTTCTCCCGCTCCAGAATTCGAAAGGGAAGCATCGCTTCCTTTTTTTGTCACCCCACCGAGGGCGGCGCAGCAAGTTTCTGGCGAGGTAGCAAAGAGGTTATGCAGCGGCCTGCAAAGCCGTTTAGACGGGTTCGATTCCCGTCCTCGCCTCCAGAAAATCAAGGACTTAGCTTATTCTTAGCGGGTTCGAACAGGGTTCGCACCTCCCGCTACGGGAGGTGCGCCTCCTTCACAACGGCCTACTGGCCGCTTGACTTTTCGGCGTTTGAATCCTGTCCTGGATTCATGGCCTCGATCAAAATCACTCCCTCAGGTACTTTTCAGCTCAGCGTGAAAAACAAGCTGTTGCCCACGTCATTTTGGGCCAGGTTTGACACGTTCGACGAAGCGCAGCGTTATGGGCAGCAGCTTGATGGATTGCTCGCGCAAGGCATCGTCCCCGCAAGCGTGCTGGAGCCGCGCAAAGGCCCGTCGACTCCCTGGTCGCTCAAGCGCTGTATCACTGAATATGTCGGTGCCAGCATGTTACCGGTGTCGGAAACCAAGCTCCTCGGCACTGTCGAAAGTCAGATGCTGGGCGTCGCCAGCGCTATCTTAATGTCGATTGGGCCGATGGTTGGATCCGCAGCATGAAGCGACAGCTCAACCTGGCGCCGTCGACCATCCGGCATCGACATGCTGCATTGGCGATGTCTTGACTGGATCATTCGAACGCACCCGGACGTCTGGCACAGAATCCACTGCGCCTGCTTGAGCGCGGATTTGCTTCCCATTCTCCTGATGATGAGCGACCACCGCCGATTTGTCTGCCTGGTTCAAAGCTCGCTTTACCGCGGCAAGGTTGAGGAGTTTGGCTTTCACGACCTGCGTCATGAAGCGACATGCCGACTATATGAGAAGTCTTCTTTCACCCAATTCGACTTGGTAGCGATAAGAGTCATTGCAAGAAAATAGTTGGTTTGTTGGCTCGTTTTTGCGTAGGTCCGTTTCTGGCCTATTTTATTGAAAAACGCTGAATCGACGACAGTTCTCTCAACACTCCCGCGCCGTTCAATATGTCGCTTTCCAAAATCGATTGGCGCCAATCTTTTATGGAAGCCGTGCCGGCGCTTCGGATTGTAGAACATCTCGATGTAGTCGAAGACGTCCTGACTTGCTTCGTCTGTGGTCCCGTAGATTTTCCGGCGGCACAGCGACGGCACGGGACTGCCGGCTTCGGCTTGCTTCAGGATGGCGATGATCTGGCTGTCGGTAAAGCGGGGCGTCTCAATGTAGAGCTTTCTATCTTAGAGCGCCTAAAAACCTGTTACTTGCTCTGATGGCAATAAGCTCGTACACTGAGCCGTGCCGGCCGTCCGCTATCGGCCAGAAACGGACCTTCGCAAAAACGAGCCGACAAACTGACTATTTTCTTGCAATGACTCTTACCGCTACCAAGTCGAATTGGGTGAAAGAAGACAATTGGCGCGAATCGCACCTTGTAGCCGACAATGGGCGGCTTATCCAGTACCAGTACATGAAAGCTAGCTCATGAATAGCGAGTTCATCACTTCTGTTCCATACCTTCACACGGAGCGACTCATGCTTCGTGAATATCGACGGGAGGACTTTGACTTATTTGCGGCGCATTTAGCCGACCCTGTAAGCTCGGCCCACTTGGTCCCGGCTGACCGCCATGCTGCATGGCGAATATTCTGTTCACAAGCAGGACTATGGCTCATACATGGCGCCGGATGGTGGGCTGTCGAAGAAAAGGCGACGGGTCAACTCGTCGGCAATATTGGCGCGTTCTTTC
The DNA here is from genome assembly GCA_036386755.1 of Telluria sp. Lineage (GTDB taxonomy): Bacteria > Pseudomonadota > Gammaproteobacteria > Burkholderiales > Burkholderiaceae_D > Telluria_A. The sequence goes on along the minus strand of DASVVC010000050.1, from coordinate 18,702 downwards.
GCGAAGACTCCACTGTGATGGAGCTTGGTTGGAATACCTATCGTGCCTTTTGGGGCCAGGGATTCGCGAACGAAGCGGCGGCGGCAGCCTTGAACCATGCGCTCGAGATCCGGCGCGAACCAAAAGTTCGGGCTGTCATCGCTTCAGCCAATGAATCATCGCTGCGCGTTGCCAAGCGCCTTGGCCTGACTTATGAAGCGGAAACTGAGATATACGGCAAAGCGGTCGGCATTTATACGCGTGAGCGGGGAAGCTCAGTTGTTTAGGCTTACACGATTGCCCGGGCGTCAAAGCATACGCGAGGCCCTATGTGCGGATGTTACCTATGCATCGGCATAACGTTGGATGCTGAACAAAAAAACCGGGCTAAAGGCCCGGTTCTTCTGAATTGCTTCCCAAATATTATATTGGATTCACTAGCATATGCATGCAGAAGACCGTTTGACCCGCAATTCGGAAAACCTGCGCAGCATTTACGCGATGTTGATCGCAGTGGGCATGTTTTCGGTGATGGACACGACCATGAAGCTGCTGGTTGCCCACTACCCGGCAATACAGGTCGCGGCGCTGCGTTCGCTGGTGTCGCTGCCGTTGGTATTCGCCTGGGTCGCCTGGCGCGGGGCGCTGCGCTCCGTCCTGCGGGTCAACTGGCCTCTCCACCTGCTGCGGGCAGTGCTGGGCATCGCCATGCTTTCGCTATTTGCCTTCGGCCTCAAGGACCTGTCGCTGGCCGCAGCGTATACCATTTTGTTCATCGGGCCGATCCTGATTACCGCGCTCTCTGTCGTCATGCTCAAGGAGCGCGTCAGCCCGCAGCGCTGGATTGCGGTGGCGATCGGCATGGCCGGCGTGGTGGTGGTGCTGCGCCCGGACGGCAGCGGATTCCTTACTATCGGCGGTATCGCCATCCTCGCAACGGCGGTCTGTTATGCGATATCGGCCATTTCCGCCCGCATGCTGGCCCGTACCGACCGCACCGAACACATGATGTTCTGGCTGATGATCCTCATGGCCATCGGCGCCACAGCCTTGGCTACCCCCGGCTGGGTTGCGATCAATCCGGCGCACGCACTGCTGTTGTGTGGGCTGGCCATCAGCGGCTTTTTTGGTCAGATGGCGCTGAACGAAGCCTTCGCCCGTGGCGAGGCGTCGGTCGTTGCGCCCTTTCAATACTCTGCGCTCGCCTGGGGCGTGGCGATTGACTGGAGCCTGTGGCAAACTCTTCCCGACCGCTACACGCTGGTTGGCGCGGCCATCATCATCGGCAGCGGCTTGTTCCTCCTGCGCCACGAGAAGGTACATTCCGAGGCTGAACACCCCTAGAAACCGTCGCCGATCGCCAAGAGGCAGACGGCCGCGTATCAACGATCGCGCAGCTGACCGGCATCCTGTTCGTCCTCAAGACTGGCATGCCCCGGGAGTACCTTCCGCGTGAACTCGGCTGCGGCAGCGGTATGACGTGCTGGCGGCGCCTTTACGAATGGTTGCAAAAAGGGCGTTTGGCAGCGTGTCCATGAGGCGGTGTTGCGGCGCCTCCGCGAACATGACCAGATCATGTGGGACCGGGCGAGCGTCGATGCCGCTAGCGTGCCAGCACCAGCCGGTGGCGAGCATACTGGCCGAAACCCAACTGATAGCGGCAAGCTCGGCTGCAAACATCATCTACTGGTAGATCAACGTGGGCTGCCGCTGGTAGCCCAAATCTCAGGCGCGCAGGTCAATGACTCGCGCCTGCTCACCGCGCTCGTAGAATCGATCCCGGCTGTTAAAAGGCTGTCGGGCCGCGCCCGCAAACGTCCAGGCAAGCTGCATGCTGATCGAGCGTACGCTTCTCGGGCACATCGGGCCTGGCGTCGGCCACTTCTAAACGCGCTCGTTTTGCGGAGGGATTACCGATCGGATGCTCTGATTCTGCCGAGATCGCTTTTTACTCCCTGATTTTTTGAGCGCTTTCATTGCAAGCGCCGAAGAACTTGGCAGTGGGGCGGCATTTCTTTTCAATCCCATGTGAGCCGATGAGATCATGCCAGGACATCGATTATGCAGATCGCTTATGCATATCGCTTATGCATATCGATTATAAATGCGAATACGCGCTCTTTTTGCGGCGGTATTACCGATCGGATGCTGATTCTGCCGAAATCGCTTCTTGCTCCCTGCTTTTTTGAACGCTTTTATTGCAAGTGCCGACGAACTTTTCAGCTGGGCCGCAATTCTGCTCAATTCCATGGGAACCGATGAAATCATGCGAGGAATCGATTATGCAAATCGGTTATATACGCACATACCCGCACGTTTTACGGAGGGATTACCGATCGGACGCTCCGGTTCTGCCGAGATCGCTTTTTACTCCCTGCTTTTTTGAACGCTTTCATTGCAAGTGCCGGAGAACTTGGCAGTTGAGCGAGACTTCTGCCCAATCCCATGTGATGCGATGAGATCATGCCAGGACGTCGATTATGCATACCGGTTATAGCCGTGAATATACTAGATCTGCAATGTAATTTAAATCTATCAGATTGTCTCGTCTTGCCTTATTTTTCGAATATCTGATGGAATTAGAAAACTCAAGAAAAGTAACAAGAAAATAAATTTATATTCGGATTGACACATTGTTTCAAGTTCGGATACATTCCATCCAACAAAGAATTTCTTGTAATCTATTTCATAAACAGATAATCGCTGTTGACACGAATGGACTCGCGCATGCTGACCGCATTGTATAATGTCATTCTAAAAGATGAGATCGTTTCATCCTCGGATTTAAATAGCTTGCGCCAAGAAATCAGCGCGGCCTATATGGTGCCTCCCGCCAATTGGGATATTCCGCAACGTGCGGTGATCTGGCGTGAAAATCCGTTCTCCGCCTTCGTATCGATGCCGGCCTACAGTGAGCGAGATCAACTCTTCATTTGCAAAATCGGTGCGATCGTTCCGCAGCTGGCCGAGGCCGGAGTCACTTCCGGCAGCATCATCGTAGCGATCTCGGCGCTGGACGGTTCGTTGCTCGCGATCCTGGACGGCACCGCCGTCACCAATCTCAAATGCGCGGCGGTGGCCGCATTGGTGACCGAGCACTGCGCACCGCGCGACAGCCGTGTACTGGGGCTGGTCGGCGCAGGTGTGCAGGCGTTGCAACAAGTGCGCGCAGCGCTGTCGGTGCGCGACATCGAGCGGATTCAAGTGTATTCACGCACTGCCGCGCGCGCCGCCGCGTTTGTCGAGCAGGCGCGCCAGATCGCGCCATCGGCCGAGTTCGTGATTTGCGACTCACCGATGCAGGCCATCGCACATGCCGACGTGCTGGTCACCGCGACGACCTCGACACTGCCGCTGATCGAGTCGCTCGACGCGGTGCGGCCCGATGTGCACATCAACTGCATGGGCGCGCATACGCCCCAATCACGTGAGATCGCCTCGTCGATCCTGCGTGACTCGTGCGTCATCGTGGAAGACAAGATGACCGCGCTGAGCGAAGCCGGCCCTGATCACGAGCATGCCATCAGCATCGGCGAATTGATCGCGGCGACATCGCCGCTATTGCAACAACGAACCATCTTTGCTTCGACCGGCCATGCGTTGCTGGACCTGGTCGCGTCGCGGCATGTCATGAACAACACGCAAGCACGCAGTAACGCCAATCGGTAAGTCCTGTTACCCAACAATATAGGGAGATAAAATTATGGGCAAGTTCGCCAACATGGAAAAAGTCATCGCGCTCGGCGAAAAAAGCTGGAGAGCCGGAGCCGAGCACGGTCTTGTGCAGGTACGTACGACCAAAGGCGACAATGGCCAGTTGATCCTCGACGGGCATGCCTTCACCAACATGGTGTCGTGCTCCTATCTTGGGTTGAACCGGCATCCGACCATCCTGCGCGGCGCCATCGACGCTATCGAGCGCGAAGGCGTGCTCAACCATTCGGTTTCCCGCACCCGCATCGCGCCGGCCCTGCTCAGCGAGGCCGAGGATGCGATGTCGCAGCTGTTCGAATGCGAGGCGTATCTGACGCCGTCGTGCTTCGTGGCCTCCGCCACGGTGCTGCCGTTATACGCCTCCGGCCACCTCACCGAGGGCAAGAAGCCAGTCGTGGTGTTCGACAAGCGCTGCCATTTCTCGATGACCATCATGAAAGCGTCGTGCGGTGACGAAACCGAGGTCGTGACCATCGATCACAACGACATGGTCGCGCTCGAAGAGCTATGCAAAACCCACGAGAAAGTGGTCTACGTCTGCGACGGCGCCTACAGCACCGGCGGCGTCGCGCCGATCCACGATATCGTGCGCCTGCAGAAGACCTACGGCCTGTATCTGTACATTGACGATTCGCATTCGATCTCGGCGTATGCGGCGCGCGGTCAAGGTTACATGCGTCCGGCGTTCGGTGCGCTTGGCGATCGCACTATTATTTCCGGCTCGCTAGCCAAGTCGTTCGGCGCGATCGGCGGAGTGATCCTGGCCGGTACGTCGCGTATCCGCGAACTGTTCGATTTCGCCAACGGCCCGACCGGCTGGTCCCAGCAGTTCAGCGTGCCCGGCATGGGCTCGGCACTGGCCACGGCCAAGCTGCACCTGACCAGCGAGGTCGCCGATCTGCAGGGCCGGTTGCAGGAGAACATCGCCTATTTCGATTCGCGCCTGCCTTCCAATGACGCCGGCAACGGCCTGCCGATCCGCTTCGTCGAGGTGGGGGAAGCCGAAGTCGCAATCGAGGCCTCGAAGCGCATCCTGGCGCGCGGGTTCTACGTGTCGGCGATCTTCTTTCCGATCGTGCCGCGCGGCAAGGCCGGCTTGCGCATGATGATGCGCGCCGACATGAGCCGCGAGCAGATGAAGGCATTCTGTGACGCCATCGAGGAAGCCATCGCGCGACCAGTGGCGCACGAATCGGCACTGACTGCCTGAGAGGACATTCGATGAGCGCGCGTACGCCGCTGTGAGCATCGGCTACGCCGCCGCGCATGCACCGGGCCGGGCCGCGAGCATCGCGGTGCCGGTATTGGTGACGGCAGCGGTCATCGTCTTCAGCGCTGTGTTCGCGCCGAGGGCGTTCGCGCCAATCGTCGGTCCGGCCGGGCAACCGGCGCATTGAAAATCATGGCGCAGCAGGTGCGCATGCAATGGAATGAACTACACATGATGGAGAGCTGCAATGTCGTCGCGTTCTTTCGTACGGGTTGAACAGATCGGCCGTGATGGTGCAGTGCGCAGGTTGCGGCTGGATCGGCCCGAGCGCGCCAACGCCTATCATCAAGTCTTGCTGGCCGAACTGGATGCGGCTCTGGCCGAAGCGCGCGCCGATGCCTCGGTCAAAGCGATCATCGTGACCGGGAGCGGCGAGCGCGCGTTCTGCTCCGGCGCCGACCGCGACGAGTTGCGTACGCGCGGCGCCCTGGACGGCATCGAGTTGTTCAGCCGTGAAGTCTTCGACCGGCTCGCCAGGTTGCCGTTGCCGACTGTCGCCTGCATCAATGGTGCCGCGATCGGCGGCGGGCTGGAACTGGCGCTGGCCTGCGATATCCGCGTGTGCAGCGCCGAAGCGAGATTCGCCCTGCCCGAATTGTCGCTGGGGCTCACCCCGGCAGCCGGTGGTGTACGCAGGCTGCCGGGCTTGATCGGTCACGCTCGCGCGGCCGAAGTCATTTTGTTCCAACGCACGCTCGATGCCGTCACCGCGCAGTCCTGGGGACTGGTCGCGCAATGCGGCGGGGATTACCAGGCGCGTGCCCTGGCATTGGCCGAAACCGCCGCCGGGCTCGACCCGATGGCTTTCCGGCTCGGGAAAATGCTGCTTGAGCAAGAACAGCAGCGGGTGCAGGCAAATCTGGAGTCGCTGGCCCAGGGACTCCTTTACGGGCGAAATCAACATAGGACGCTTTCATGACCAACGCATCATCCGCTCCACGCGTGCTCAGTATCGCCACCACCAACCCAGGTCAGGCCTATACCAACGATCAGCTGATCGACCTGTTCGACGTCACTGACAGCAGACTGGTCAGGCTATTTCGCAATTCGCGGATCAGCCAGCGCTATCTGGAACTGCCGCAGGCCAGGCCGGACGGCCGCATCGAGACCGAAAGCAGTGCTGAACTTGCCGCCAAACACCAACGCGGAGCGGTCGCCGCCGGCGTGGAGGCGACGCTGCGCGCGCTGGAAAGCGCCGGCCTGCGGCCCGAGGATCTCGACTACATCGCCTGCGTGACCTCGACCGGATTTCTGTGCCCCGGCCTGTCCGCGTACGTGGTCAAGGAGCTCGGCTTGCGCCCGGATGTACACCGCCTGGACGTCGTCGGCATGGGTTGCAGTGCCGGACTGAACGGCATGCAGCCGCTGGTGAACTACTGCCGGCTCAATCCAAGCCGGCACGCACTGCTGGTGTGCGTGGAGATCTGTTCGGCCTCCTACGTCTTCGACGGTACGATCCGCACCGCCGTCGTCAATTCCCTGTTTGGCGACGGCGCCGTCGCGGCGATCTTCGGACCACCCGGCGAGTCCGCACCGGCGGGCCCCGAAGTGCTCGATTTCTGCTCGCATGTGATCACCGATCACATCGACGCCATGCGTTTCGATCATGTCGACGGCAAGTATTCCTTCTACCTGGATCGCGACATTCCTTACGTGATCGGCGCCAACGTCAGGTATCCGATCGACGCACTGCTGTCGCGCAACAACCTGCGGATACGCGATATCGCGCACTGGATCATCCATTCCGGCGGTCGCAAGGTCATCGATTCGATCAAGTTCAATCTCGGTTTGTCCTCGCATGCTTTGCGGCATACCGAAAGCGTGCTGGCCGAGATGGGTAATGTGTCCTCCGGGTCGTTCCTGTTCTCGCACCGGCGCCTGCTGGAAGAAAAAGTGACCGCGCCCGGCGACTACACAGTCATGATGACGATGGGACCGGGCGCGAGCATCGAGTGCTGCCTGGCCCGTTTTTGAGCGTAATCCGGCGCAATTCCCGGATGCAGACCCCTACATGGAGCATCATCGAATGAATCAATTGAACAGCATCGAGCCGGACCTCGTGCTCGACCGTGCTCCCATCCGTGACGGTGGAGTCGGCATCTTTTGGCTGGACGGCGCGGACATCGGCCGCGAGCCGTCGGCATTGATCGAGCAACTTGGCGCTTTGCTCGACAAGATCGAGGATGACGGCCGTATCGCACTGCTGGTGTTGCGTTATCCCAATGGCACCAGCGACGCGCAAGCGCATACTCATTTGCGGATCGGCGACCATCGCCGTCTGGAACAGCAGATCCACCGGATGGAATCGTTGCCGGTGATCAGCGTCGCCTGGATCGATGGGGTATGTGTCGGCGCGCCATTCGAGCTGGCGGTGGCCGCCGACCTGTGTTTTGCCACCGCCAACGCAAGTTTCAGTTGCCCACAGGTGCGCGACGGGCATCTGCCGGGCCTGAGCGTGAATCGCCTGCCGCGGCTGATCGGTGCCCGCGCCGCGCGCCGGCTGCTGCTGCTCGGCGAAACCTGGGATGCTTCGCGTGCGCGCGAAGCAGGTTTGATCGAGGGTGTGCTCGGCGCCGATCAGCTCGACCAGTACGTGTACGAGCTTGCGGCGCGCCTGCCGCAGGACGATGGCGTCGCCCTGCAGATGTGCCGCCGCCTGATCGGCGAAGCGCATAGCAGCGGTTACGAAACCGGTTTGGGGCATTTCATGGCGGCGCAGATGCGCTGCGATGACGTCGCGCGGGCGACCCTGACCACCTTGCCCTCGAGCCGGAGCTTGTGATGAAAATGGCTGTCTCGTACTTGAATACCTCGGTGCTGCGCTTCGATCCCTTGCTGCCGGATCCGGGCTTCGGCGCCGACATGGTGATCCTCGATCTCGAAGACTCGGTCCACGTGCGCCACAAGGATGAGGCGCGCGAAGCCTTTGCCCGGCTCGATCTGAGCAGCTTGGCCGGGCGCAGGCCGGGATTCGGCATCCGCATCAACAGCCTCAAGACCCGCGACGGCCTGCTGGATCTGTGTTTTGTTGCCAAACGCCTGTGTGACGGCGACAGCGGTCTGTCGTTCATTCAATTGCCCAAGACGGAAGCACGCAGTGAGTTGGAGCTATGTCGTGCGGTGCTCAACGATGCCGGCTGCAGCACCCGCCTGATCCCGATCGTCGAAACTCCGCGCGGCGTGGATCACGTCGAAGAGATCGCCGAGGCCAGCGATGCAATGATGTTCGGCCGGGTTGACATGGAAGCGGCGATGTATCGGCCCAATCCGGCCTACATCGATTACGCGCGGGCGCGCTTTTGCGTGGCCTGTGCCGGCCGTGGCATCCCTGCGATCGATACCGCCGGTTTCCGCACTGGCGCCGACATCATGGACCTGGACCGGTTCGAGCAGGAATGCCTGGCCGGGCGTGCCGAGGGCTTCACCGCCAAGGCGATGGTGCATCCGGCGCAGATCGCCGTGACCAACCGTGTTTTCACTGTCGACGACGCGCAACTGGACGCCTGGCGCGACACCATCGCCGATTACGGGAGCGCCAAATCCGGCTTCTCGGTGGTGGACGGGCGCGTGATCGCGCCGCCGTTCGTCGCCCATGCCCGCGCCATGCTGCGCCTGTACGCCGAAACCTGATTGCCGCCGCGTGCCGTCATGTCGGCGCGCACCATTAGTTTGATTGCCTGAGGAAACCCCAATGACGCGAAGCATCAAGGAAGTCGCTCCAAACGTATTCCGTGCCAGCTACGGCCGCTACTACGAAGAGTTCGAAGTCGGTCATCTCTACCAGCATCGTCCCGGCCGTTCGATCACCGAGACCGACAACACCTGGTTCAGCCTGCTGACGATGAATACCCATCCGCTGCATTTCGACAATGAGTACGGCAAGGGCACCGAGTTCGGCCGCACCCTGGTCGCCAGCGGCTTCACCGTCTCGGTGCTCGGCGGCATGAGCGTCGCTGACGTCAGTCAGAAGGCCATCGCCAATCTCGGCTGGACCGACATCAAGCTGCCCGCGCCCTTGTTCGTCGGCGACACCTTGTATGCTGAATCCGAAGTGTTGTCCAAGCGGCTGTCGAACTCACGCAAGAACGCCGGCATCGTCGAGGTCAAGACTAGCGGCAAGAACCAGCACGGCACCGTGGTGTGCGAATACAAGCGCACCGTGCTGGTGCCGATGCGCGGCCACGCGGTCGAGGACCTGATCGACTACTGAATGCCGATAACCCGGTCCCGCCCTGCCACCGTCAGCGAGTAAACGAGACATCATGGATACAGCAACTTTGCAGGAACGGGCGGCCGCCCCGCCATCGCCGTGCGCAGAGGGTTACGCGCAAGACAGGCAACGGTTAGCGCGCCGGTTCGAGCACGACCTGGCCAGGTCCGAATCGGAGGTGGCGCGGTCGACACCGGAACAGCGGCGCGCCTGGCGTACTACCGATGCGCAGGCGCGCGCCGATTTCGTCGCCGCCCACGGCGAGCGCGTTTATCGCGAACTGACCGATGACTTCCGGCGCATGCCCCGACTCGACGCATTGCTGGCCGCCGTGCCGGACATCGTGCCCGGGTTGCTGCCACGACCCGAGCAACTGGCAGCCGACGCGAAACTGGCACTGAAGGACAAATACGGATTCGAGCTGAGCCTCGGCCTGGTGCTGACGCAATGGTTGGCGATCCCGTCGGTGGGCCGCCATCTGATGGCATCGATGCGTCAACCGCGGCCCGAATCGGCCGCGGCGCTGGCACGGTTCCAGAGCACGGGCGAGCTCGATCTCGGCCTGGTCGCGCTGCATCGGCACGGCCATCAGGCACATCTGCTGCTCAACAACCCCGATTGCCTCAACGCCGAGGATGAGGTGCTGGTCGATGCGATGGAAATCGCGGTCGATGTGGCGCTGCTCGATCCTCAAGTACAGGTCGGTGTATTGCGCGGCGGGGTGATGCAGCATCCTAAATATCGCGGGCGGCGGGTGTTCTGCTCCGGGGTCAATCTGACCAAGCTCTATCGCGGGCAATTGCCGTACCGGTTCTATGTCGAGCGCGAGCTGGGTATGGTCAGCAAACTCTGGCGTGGGCTGTGGGGGGGAGGCGATCCATTCAACGACGTGCCCGATCGCGGTGTGGAGAAGCCGTGGATCGCCGCGGTGGAAGGCCATGCCATCGGCGGCGGTTGCCAGCTGCTGTTGGTCTGTGATCATGCGATCGCCGAACGTGGCGCTTTCGTGTCGATTCCGGCGCGCGCCGAAGGCTTCATCCCCGGCTTGGCCAACTTGCGCTTGCCGCAATATGTGGGACGGCGGCTGGCGAACCGGCTGATCTACCGCAACGCGCGCCTGGACGTGGACAGCCCCGAAGGCCGCTTGCTGATCGACGAGGTGGTCGCGCGCGACGACATGGACGCCGCGATCGACCGCGCCGCCGACGAGATGATGGCCATGGGCACGCATGGCATCATCAGTAACCGCAAGGCCTTCCGCCAGGCCGTCGAACCGATCGAGCAATTCCGCCTGTACATGGCGACGTTCTGCCGCGAGCAGGCGCAATGCATGTACGGCAAGGAAATCCTCGACAACCTGGAACAGTTCTGGCTGCGTCGCGCCTGATCGGCGCTTCAACGCATGCCCCTTTGGTCAACCTCTTTTACGCAGGAGAGAAATAGATGAAGCATCTGATGTTGTACGCTCTGATCGGCATGGCCGGTGTGGCGAGCGCGGCGAGCGCGGCGCCGCCGCTACCGCCTTCGGCAACGCTCGCGCTGCCTTTCACACCGGCGGTTTCGCCGAAGCGGCTGTCCGAGGATGTCCGAATCCTCGCATCCGACAATTACGAAGGCCGTGCCCCGGCCACCGGCGGAGAAAACCGCAGTGTCGATTACCTGATCACGCAGATGGGCCGCGCCGGCTTGCAGCCGGGTGGCGGCGTGCAAAACAGCATGCGAGGCTGGACTCAGGGGGTGCCGCTGCTGCGCAGCGAAAACCTGGGGACGCCGCAGGCGACCATCAGTTTGGCCGGCACGCAGCAAACCCTGACCCAGGGGCAGGAAATCGTGATGCGCGCGACGTTGAACGGTTCCGGCACGGTGGCCATCGACAATGCGCCGATCGTCTTCATCGGCTATGGCGTCAACGCGCCCGAGCGCCAATGGGACGATTTCAAGGGAGTCGATCTGCGCGGCAAGATCGCCCTGGTGCTGATCAATGACCCGGACTTCGAGACCGGTAGCGGCGATTTCGGTGGCCGCGAGATGACTTACTACGGCCGCTGGAGCTACAAGTTCGAGGAAGCCGCGCGCCGCGGCGCCAAAGGCATGCTGATCGTGCACGAGACCGCGCCGGCGTCCTACGGCTGGGAGTCGGTACGCAATACCGATACCTTGCCGCGCTTCGACATCGTCCGCCCCGATCCGACGGCGACGCATCCCTTGCTGGAGGGTTGGATTCACCGCGACACTGCCGTGGCCCTGTTCCAGCGTGCCGGCCTCAATTTCGAAGCGCTCAAGCGTACGGCACAGACCCGCGCCTTCCAGCCGATCGAACTCGGCGATGCGCGGTTCTCGACGCAATATGCAGTCAACCTTTCCACGATCACGTCGCAAAACGTGGTGGGCCGGATCAAGGGGCGCGTCTATCCGGACGAATCGGTGGTGTACGTCGCGCACTGGGACCATCTGGGCCCCAGCACGCCCGATGCCGAAGGCGATCACATTTTCAACGGTGCGCTCGACAATGCCAGCGGCACCGCCAGCCTGATCGAACTGGCCCGCCAGTTCTCCCACGGACCGGCGCCGGAGCGCTCGGTGGTATTCCTGGTGGTGACCGCAGAGGAACGCGGACTGCTCGGTTCGGAGTATTACGTCGCCAATCCTTTGTATCCGCTGGCCAAGACCGCCGGCGTGATCAATCTCGACATCCTCGACCCGCACGGCCCGGCGCGTAATTTCACCTCCGCCGGCAACCCCAAGCTGGAACTGCTTGACGATCTGAAAGCGACCGCGCGGCGCTGGAATGTGCGCTTCACGCCCGATGCGCGTCTGGCGGCGGGCCGTTTCTTCCGCTCCGACCATTTCTCATTCGCCAAGCGCGGGGTTCCGGCGCTATGGTTCGAGTCCGGTAACGATTGGTACGACGGCGGCACCGCCGCAGGCGACGCCGAGGCGGCCGATTACAATACCAACCGCTACCACCAGCGTAGCGATGAATGGCAAGCATCGTGGCCGTTCACCGGCATGGCGCGCGATCTGCAGATCCTGCATCAATTCGGCCGTGAACTGGCGAACTCGCGGCGTTGGCCCAACTGGAGCATGGATTCGGAGTTCCGTGCGATCCGCGACAAGACTGCGTCTAACCGCAACTGACGTGGAAGTGGAGCGCCATCGTCAACGGGGGGCAGCCGGGATACATGTCAAAATGCCCCATACAATGCGAATTCAGTCGCTCAGTCTGCTGCGCTGCGGCTTCGCCCTTGTCGCCGGTGTGCTGATCCACGCCGGCCCCGTTGATCTCCCTTTAGCCGGCCGATAGCGGCATGGCGACAGTAAAGGTGACCCTGCCTTGCCCATGCGAATAGGTCAGGGTGCCTTTGTGTTCGCTGACGATGCGTTCGGCGATATACAGGCCCAGCCCCATGCCCCCGCGGTTACGGGCATTGTGTAGCGACGCCGCCTTGAGTGGCTCGTACAGGCTGCGGACCGTGGCTTGATCGAGCGCATCGGCGACATTACTGACCGAGAACGTCGCCTCGTTCCTGCCTGCGGTGACGACGATATCGATCGGCTGCGTGCGGTCGCCATGACTGCGTGCATTGCTCAGCAGGTTGGAGGCCAGCTGTGCCAGACGATCGGCGTCCCCGTCGACCATCGCGCCGGCCTCGCCAACGATGCGATAGCAGACCTCGGGATAGCCGGTCATCGCTTCATCGACCGCGTCGCCGATCACCGTTGCCAGGTCGAGCCTGCGCATCTGTGCACCCAGCCCGATGCCCATCTGGATTTTGCTGATGTCGAGAACCTGGCTGATCAGCCGGTTCATGCGGCTGCTCGAGGCCTGAATGCGCAGCCCCAGCGGCGCGGCGGCGCCACCTTTTTGCAGCACGGCCGCCGCCATCTGAATCGCATGCAGAGGCTGGCGCAAGTCATGCCCCAGCATGGCCATCAGTTGCGCGCGCGCCAGGTCGGTCTCGGCCTGCCTGGCGATGCTTGCGCGGTGCAGTTCGTCCTGCATTTGCCGGGCGATCGTCAGATGGGTGGGGGACCAGCCCTCGGCCCGGCCGCACACCGTTTCGAGCCACTCGTCGAACGATCCGCGTGGCGTCAGGCGCGCGCCCAGGGGCCCGACCTGGAGAATTTTTTCCGGTTTGCCGGCCCAGCGGATCGACGCAACCTGTTCCGGGCGCATGGCAATGATCCAGCCGTCGCTCGGGGGATCGAAACAGATTGCCAGCATCCCGGGCCACTGCCGGATGTGGGCTCGCGCGGACTCGGGCCAGTCGTCGACCTGCAGCCGCTCGAGCAGCAGGTCGCCGGCCACTGGACGGGCTCGTACGATCGCCGCCGCGGTCGGCGCATCGATATCGCCATGCACCACGTGACGTCCGGACTGCGTGACGATCAATGCCGGACAGGCGAGCGCGTCGCACAGGGCGCCCGCGTGCGAGGCGACGTCGCCAAGCGCGTCTTCCCCCATCAACAGCGACTGCATCAGGTTCGAGCGCATGGCGGCCGCGCGCGCGATGGTTTCGGTACGCCGCTGCGCTTCCAGGGTCTGGACGGTTGCCGCCAGCACTTGCGCGATCACGTCGGCCGTCATGCGGATGGCGTAGGGAACGCGGCGTGCGCTCATGTGATGACAGGCGATCAGGCCCCAGAAAGCGCCGTCGACGATGACCGACACGCTCATCGACGCGCCCACGCCCATATTGTTCAGGTATTCGATATGCACGGGCGAGACGCTACGCAGCACGCAATGGCTCATGTCGACCGGCGCGCTGCCGTCGCGTCCCAGCATCGGCACGACGGCCGCTTTCACGTCTGGAATCAGGCGCAAGGTATTGATCACATACAGGCGCCGTGCCTGCGCCGGAATGTCGCTGGCCGGATAGCGCATGCCCAGCAAGGGCGACAGGCTGGCGCTGCGCGACTCGGCAATGACGTCGCCGCTGCCGTCCGGCGCGAAGCGGTAGCCCATCACGCGGTCGAAACCGGTAATCTCCCGCACCTGATCGGTTGCCATCTGCAGCAAGGACGTCACCGTGGTCTGGCGCTTCAACCGGTCCAGCGCGCTGTGCGCCTTGAGTGCGAAGACGCCTACCTCGGCAAGCGAGACGTCGCGCAGCTCGAACTCGACGATGACACGGCCCAGGTGGGCGTGCGCCACGCAATCGAACTCGCGCCCGCCAATGTTCACCGCCAGCGTCCACGGGATCGTCTCGCCTGCGGACAGCGACATGCATTCCTGAACCATGTGCACGATCGGTGCAGGCAAGGCCACGGAGTCCAGCGGCATGCCCATGCTGAGCTCGATCAGGAGCAACTGGCCGACATTGGCGCTCCACGCTTCCAGAAGGGCGTCGGCATCGAACACCAGCATCGCGCCATGCGACTGAACGGTGCCGGGCACGTGTATCGGTTCATCCGCGCAATTTTGCAGTGTCACGGCGCCGGTCTCTGGAGGCATGCTGGTGGTCATGCGCGGGCACCGGGCATCAAGCTGGGTTGGCGGCCGGCCATGCCGCACTCACTGATTTTTTCCACGGTATCTTTCGTTCTCTGTGACGCAATGAATCGGAACGTACCTTCCACGCCGAAGCGCTCACTGCGCAGCGCCAACCGGCACAGCGCTCGCGCGACATGCGCGGGAGGTGGAGGTGGAGGCGGTGCGATGGCGGTCGGTCCCGGGCGCATTCGTCGCTGGTGCGATGGCCTGTATCGTAACATGGGGATGACGCAGACGACTGAACGTCGCAGCTCGACCGGCCCCCGATGTGGCATGTTTTTCACGGCGCGGGGGCTTTTCCGGTCCGGTTTTTCGCCCCGACCTTGGGTGTGCCGGACATGCCATGCGCCGGGGGCGGAGCACTTCAGTGGCGCCGGCGGCTATCGGCGTGGTTGCAGGTGCTGCCGGGCGCGGCGCGGAACGCCCGCCGCCGTCGCTCCCGGCGCTGTCCGTTTTACGCCGCCGCCAGCGCCACGCTTGCTTTGAACGCGGCCATGTCGGCACCCAAGGCGACCAGGTCGACCTTTGATTTACGTACCTTCGGAAACATCTCGCCTTCTTCTTCGCCCACGTGATGCTCGATCTGCTCGGAGAGCACCTTGAGCTTCGCGTCGTAGAGGTCGTCGCCCGGGTCCATGTCCATGATTTCGGCAATCAAGGTCTTGGCACTGGCATGTTCGACGATTGCCTCGTCCATCAGGTCGCCATCCTTGATCGGTGCGCGCACTGCCGGGTAAAACACCTGTTCCTCCACCTCGGCGTGGATGGTCAGTTCGGTGCAGATTTGATCGGCGATCTTTTTCTTGCTGACTTTGGATCGGTCGCTCAGCGCCTCGAATTGTTCGAACAGCGACTTTACTTTTTTGTGATCGGCGATCAGCATGGCTATTGCATCGTTGGGCTGGGATGTCATCGGTCTCTCCTTAAGTGAGCCGCCAGCATGATGCAAAAATCGCAATGCGTATGTGCGTTGCAATACAAAAAGCTGCAAGCTCTGCATTACTGCTCGCGCTTTTCTCCGGCGCCGCCGTCCTGACCAACGGGTCCGGCCGGCATGGCCTGATGGCGGTGCCGCCTGGCGTGCGAGAGCACGCGCCGGATGATCGCTCCCGGTATTGCGGCGTTTTCCAGGAATCGCCGCGCCGCTGCACTGCCCTCCGTGCTGCGTTTTTGCACACCCAGGTCGATCATCCGGGACAGCACACCGTTGGCCGCGATGCGCTTGTCCTCATGTGGCCGGTGGCGGGTGAAACCGAGCGTGCTGCCACCGTAGGGCTCAGGCGTCAGGTCCCCGATCCATGGCGGGACCGACGCGTCCAGGTCGGGCGCTGCGGCACCCGCGGCGCCCGGTGCGGCAGCTTTACGCAGGTCGCGGCAAGCCTGTGCGATCGCAAGGCGCAGCAGGCGCTCGTGCGGCCAGCCATCGGCGGCGGCTGCATCACCGGCGTGAGCGCGCGCGTGCGCATAGCAAAGGCGCGGCAATTGCGCGTTGGCAAAATGAACGCTGACCTGGTAGCGGTCGCTTGCGGTGTCTTCCACCGTACCGGTGCCGCGTCCGAAGTGCTGGGTGAGAAAATGGCGAACATACATTGTCATCGTTATCCATGCAAGGAATGGTGACGCCCGGTTGCGCCGAGCTCGCGGAACAGCAGAGCTGATATTGCTCAGCGCAGGATTGTATTTCATGTCGCCCGCAGTGCACGGCACGGTACGCGTGGCAATTTGCTCACACCGCCGCGCCACGTCATGCCTGGTCCCGGCGAAGTGCGCGCAGTCTCGGTAAAATCTCTATCCTCGGAGAATTGACTGCTTGCAACGGCGCCGATGTCCCATCAAAATAACAGCTCATTCACCTAAAGGCGGTGCCGCATGAATACCCTCGAAAACACAGTTGACGTGCTCGACAACGATGCCTTGTTGTCGGCCCTGGAAGCGGTCCGCCTTGGCGACTTCTCGGTGCGCATTCCATCTCATCTCACGTGCATCGATGCGCGCGTCGTGAGCGCACTGAACGCCATCATTAAAAACCAGGCCGCCGCCCGCGAACGCGAGGCGGCCGAGGCGCTCGACGGCAAGCAGCTCGTCGCCGCACTCGTGGCGCTGCGCCGCGGCGACTTTTCGGTGCGCTTGCCGTCGGACTTGACTGGCATGAATGGCAAGATTGCCGACACGGTCAATGACATCATCGACAACAGCAACAGTATCGCGCAAGAGATCGTCAGCGTCAGCCGCGTGGTCGGGCACGAAGGGCGCCTGCTCCAGCGCGCCGCCTCGCCGACGGTGGGCGGCGGCTGGGCGACCATCATCAACTCGGTCAACGCCCTGATCGACGACCTGGTGCGCCCGACGACCGAGATGGCGCGCGTGATCGGCGCGGTGGCCAAGGGCGACCTGTCGCAAAACATGGCGCTCGAAGTCGACGGCCGCCCGCTGCGCGGCCAGTTCCTGCGCTCGGCGACGACCGCCAACACCATGGTTGACCAGCTCAGCTCGTTTGCGTCGGAGGTGACCCGGGTGGCGCGCGAAGTCGGCACCGAGGGCAAACTCGGCGGCCAGGCCAACGTGCCCGGCGTGGCCGGCACCTGGAAAGACTTGACCGATTCGGTGAACTCGATGGCGGGCAACCTGACATCGCAGGTGCGCAATATCGCGGAGGTGACGACGGCGGTGGCCAACGGCGACCTGTCCAAGAAAATCACGGTGGACGTGCGCGGAGAAATCCTGCAGCTCAAGGACACCATCAATACGATGGTCGACCAGTTGCGCTCCTTCGCCTCGGAGGTGACGCGGGTGGCGCGCGAGGTGGGCACCGAAGGCAAGCTCGGCGGCCAGGCCTACGTGCCTGGCGTGGGCGGCACCTGGAAGGACTTGACCGACAACGTCAACTTCATGGCGTCCAACCTGACCGGTCAGGTGCGCAACATTGCCGAGGTGACGACTGCGGTGGCCAACGGCGACCTGTCGAAGAAAATCGCGGCCGACGCCAAGGGCGAGATCCTGCAGCTGAAGGACACCATCAACGTGATGGTCGACCAGTTGAGTTCTTTTGCATCGGAAGTGACGCGGGTGGCCCGTGAAGTCGGCACCGAGGGCAAGCTCGGCGGCCAGGCGCAGGTCAAGGGCGTGGGCGGCACCTGGAAAGACTTGACCGATTCGGTCAACTCGATGGCCGGCAACCTGACCGGGCAGGTACGCAATATCGCCGAGGTGACGACAGCGGTGGCGAACGGCAACCTGTCGAAGAAGATCACGGCGGACGCCAAGGGCGAAATCCTGGAACTGAAGAATACGATCAACGTCATGGTCGACCAGTTGAGTTCCTTCGCGTCCGAGGTGACGCGGGTGGCGCGCGAGGTCGGCACGGAAGGCAAACTCGGCGGCCAGGCGCAGGTCAAGGGCGTCGGCGGCACCTGGAAGGACTTGACCGAAAACGTCAACTCGATGGCGGGCAACCTGACGCGCCAGGTGCGCAATATCGCGGAGGTGACGACGGCGGTGGCGAACGGCAACCTGTCGAAGAAAATCACGGCCGACGCCAAGGGCGAAATTCTTGAGCTGAAAGACACCATCAACGTGATGGTCGACCAGTTGAGCTCGTTCGCCTCGGAAGTGACCCGGGTGGCGCGCGAGGTCGGCACCGAAGGTAAACTCGGCGGCCAGGCCAACGTTCCGGGCGTGGCCGGCACCTGGAAGGACTTGACCGACTCGGTCAACTCGATGGCCGGTAACCTCACCGGCCAGGTACGTAATATCGCGGAGGTGACGACGGCGGTGGCCAACGGCGACCTGTCGAAGAAAATCGCGGCCGACGCCCAGGGCGAAATTTTGCAGTTGAAAGACACGATCAACGTGATGGTCGACCAGTTGAGTTCGTTCGCATCCGAGGTGACGCGGGTGGCGCGCGACGTCGGTACCGAAGGTAAACTCGGCGGGCAGGCCAACGTGCCCGGCGTGGCCGGCACCTGGAAGGACTTGACCGACTCGGTCAACTCGATGGCCGGTAACCTCACCGGCCAGGTACGTAATATCGCGGAG